>DIUT01000009.1 GCA_002423105.1 Geobacter sp. UBA6151
AAACAGTTGTTACTGCGTACGGACAAAATACGCATTTCAGGCATGCAATAGCTAGCCAGCCATTGCATGCGCCGGATATCCACTCCAAGTCTGACCAAGCAGCAAACGGCCATTTGCTTTTTTGTTGCGCTTAACCTTATCCATGCCCCATGTACCCCACTGCTTGAAAAAAAAGGCACTACCGAATTTGTCACACTGCTCTTTTATCGACAAAATCCATTCCTGATTCATCGGCCGCGCGTTTGGTCCGGACTCTCCGCCCACAATAACCCAGTGGATATCGCTTAAATCAATCAGCCCTAATTCCTGAAGAAGCGGTTCAACTGACAGGAATCTGATAGAGGCATTTACCTGACGTAGGTGTTCTATTCTGGGTATGCCACTTTCCCGGTCCTCGACTGTAACACCAAGCCAGATATTTGCAGGAAGGACTTTGGAACCGAAATATTTCGGCAAACGATAGGCTCGTTTAGTCAGAATCTGATAGGTATGTTGCGGCGTCTGACGCATCACTGCGAAGATTTCGTCGAGAAATTCATCCGGCACATCATCATGAAACAGGTCACTCATGGAGTTTACAAAAAAGCGCGTCGGTTTTTTCTTGCGAAGTGGTTGATTCAGCCGTTCAGGCATCAGGGTTAATGCAAAACCGTTATCATAGCCCGGCGCTTTCATAGCCTGCAGGCGACGGGCCATGACTTCGGCATAGCAGTTGGCGCAACCGGCGCTGACCTTGCTACAACCGGTTACAGGATTCCACGTTTCTTCGGTCCATTCTATAGCAGTGGCGGTTGCCATTGCGCTCTCCTTGTTATTTTTATTGATAGGTCTTTTCTTGCATGTTCCCAGCTCGTACTGGGCTTGCCAGTTGCCGGTGTCAAAGGCGGGTTTCGTGAAATGTCAATCTGATTACCTTCCATACTTTTGAGGCAATCTTTATAGTCTGAAATTGAAAAATTAATCCCGAACTTCTGGGCCAATCTGACCAGCAAATCCTTCAGTTCAATGCCTGTATCTATGAGTGAAACTATCTCATTTTCGATATCCCGACAAGCACCTTGTTTCGAAGGGTTGGGGAAGTCCATTTCGAAAAGTGTGCCTTGATTGTTGCGGGCCTCTTCTCTGAATTTTGCCCAGCGCCTGTTCATATTGTCAACCATCAGCAACAGAGCATCCTCATGATCAGTACCAAAAACAATTCGATATTTTGGTATGTGGCTGAGCCTGGCTTTTATAGGAATATTAACAACATAGCGGAAGACTGTTCTTAGTCGTTCGCAGTATTTGTCAATAAACTCTTCTTCAGCTATTTGCATTTTTTGATTGACATTATACCTGCTGATTATCTCCCGCCAGTAAGTGCCACCGGCAATCTCATCCAGTCGCTCTGGTGAATTAATATCACGCTCGTAATCCGCAGGAGATTCATTCTCTGATACAGGACAATTCAGCAGTCTGCATGCTTCTCTCAAAAAACCGAACGTATTCAAATTCAGCAGCAGCTCTACAGAATGAAAATCTTTCTTTTTACGAATCATCTCGAAGTACGAGAACAAGATGCTCTTGATTCCGTAAGGATCAACATACAGGAAAAGATTTTGATCCCGCGATGGATAATTATTCACAAAATAATCCATCCGTTCTTCGTAGTTGCCATCCAGTGGGATACACCAAGGTGTTTGTGGAATATTGGCCTGCAATTCCTTAAAATATTTTTTCTCGATGAATACCCCTTTAATGGCTTGGGTTGTTGGGTCAGCAAGTTGGTGAACTATGGCCTCTGCGATTATCAATGGCGAACCTGGTTCACCGTTATCAAATCGTCCTTTACCGGCAAAACAATCGGCAACGATGATTGGCCGTCGCGTTCTGGATACCTTTGCCAAATAGGGGACAAGGTAGGCTTTCAGCACTTCATCCTTGATCTTTGACCAAGCTCGCTTTTCTTTAAAGAAGGAATGAGAAGAGCTCATTATTTATCCTTGCTTGCAACGGGGTTGAATGGATTTCACAGTTCTATTTTTTGAGTTGGCAGTGCATTTATAATCCTAAAGGCGTCGGTGAGCCGCATCTTGCCGTCAGGAGCGCTCATTTTCAAAGCGTTACAATTTGTAACGGTTTCATTCCCTTCAGCAAGCAACCGTTTTTTAAGCACACGCCAGTACACTTGGGGATTTTGACTGTTGGTCAAGGCGCCAACGACATCAACAACCGAGAACAACCATTTTGCTCTTTTCTCACTCCATACCTAACGGATCTGCTTTATCAAATATCCGGCACCACGTCTGTATTTACGAAAACCTGCCAACGGCTGTGCTGTCCATGTCGTATTTGTATTCAATGTCACTGCCAAAATTCAAGGCAATTTTGCAACCATTGATAAATTCACTTTGTCCCATCTGCTTTCCTCCCGCCAATACCACGATATTTCGCACATCACCTACATTACTTGATATTTCGCAACACATGATCATTAAATTTCGCAGGATGGCAAGCACTTGCTGCGTAGAGACCTGAAATAATAGGCTAAATTCCATTGGCACGCTTCTAGCTATAACGAATGGGCATCTGGGCTGTAATGAGAGGTTAGTTATATGAGAATGCAAAAATGATGAACTGTCAGACGAAGACCTCTGAAGATGCGCGGAATTTACCCCAGGGGAAGAGCTTTCCCTTGGGAGCGACGCTCAGTAACGAGGGAGTAAATTTCAGCGTCTATGCCAGGAATTGTGCCGGTATGGAGCTTCTTCTGTTCGACCATGTCGATGATCCGCGACCGGCTCGGGTTATTCTTCTCGACTCGCACTGGAACCGAACCTACCACTACTGGCATACCTTTATCCCGGACCTCGGAGCTGGTCAGCTCTATGCCTATTGTAGCGTGACTGCCGAAGCGCCCTCCCCCGTCCTGCTCGACCCCTACGGCCGAGCCGTCGCCACCCCTGTTGCTTACGACCGCAGGACAGGCGCTTTCGGGGATAGTACTGCCAGCGCCATGAAGAGTGTGGTAACCGATTGCCGTGCTTATGACTGGCAAGGGGATACTCCGCTGCGGCATCCCTTTGACAGGACAGTGATCTATGAACTGCACGTTGCAGGCTTCACCCGCCATCCCTCCTCGGGGATTTCGGCAGAGAAACGGGGCACCTATGCGGGATTGATCGAGAAAATCCCGTACCTGCGGGATTTGGGGGTGACTGCCGTGGAACTTATGCCGGTGTTCCAGTTTGACCCCCATGACGCGCAGCCCGGACTGGTCAATTACTGGGGGTATAGCCCGGTGTCGTTCTTCGCCCCCCATGCCGGTTACAGTTCGCACCAGGATCCGCTTGGCCCCCTCGACGAGTTCCGCGACATGGTGAAAGAGTTCCACCGGGCAGGGATTGAGGTGATCCTTGATGTGGTTTTCAATCATACCGCCGAGGGAGACCAGTCCGGTCCGACCTTCTGCTACCGGGGACTGGCCAATGATGTCTATTACATCATTGAGCCGGGCGGAGCCTATGCCAACTACACCGGGTGCGGCAACACCCTCAACGCGAATAATCCCATTGTCCGGCGGCTTATTTTAGACAGCCTCCGCTACTGGGTGGAAGAGATGCATGTGGACGGCTTCCGTTTCGACCTGGCCGCCATTCTTTCTCGTGATGAACAGGGCCGCCCCCTTGAAAACCCGCCGGTTCTCTGGGACATCGAATCAGATCCGGCGCTGGCCGGGATAAAACTCATCGCCGAGGCATGGGATGCCGCCGGGCTGTATCAGGTCGGTTCGTTCATCGGCGACAGTTGGAAGGAATGGAACGGCAGCTTCCGTGACGATGTTCGCAGCTTTCTCAGAGGCGACAGCGGGACGATTTCCCGCTTCGCATCCCGGCTGCTGGGGAGCCCGGACATCTATGGTCACGAAGAGCGGGAGCCGGAGCAGAGCATCAATTTCGTTACCTGTCACGATGGATTTACCCTGAACGACCTGGTTTCGTACGAGCGCAAGCACAACGAAGCCAACGGCGAAGAGAACCGGGACGGCGCGGATACGAACCTGAGCTGGAACTGCGGCGTCGAGGGACCCACCAATGATGCGGCAATCGAAGCGCTCCGCAACCGGCAGGTTAAGAACTTCCTGGCATTGACACTCATAGCCATCGGTGCGCCAATGCTGCATATGGGTGACGAGGTACGGCGCACCCAGGGGGGTAACAACAACGCCTATTGCCAGGATAATGAGACAAGCTGGTTCGACTGGAAACTGGTGGAACGCCACGCCGATATCCAGCGCTTTGTACGTCTCCTCATCACTGCCAGGCTGACATGGCATATCTCGTGGAAATATGCCGATTTAACCCTCAACCAGATTCTTCGCCAGGCGCAACTGGAATGGCATGGCGTGCGACTGGGGCAGCCGGATTGGGGGGATGATTCCCACAGTATCGCCTTTACTGCCTGGAACCGGTCAGGAGGTATTGCTTTCCATTTTATGATAAACTCCTACTCTAAACACCTTACCTTCGAACTGCCGCCGCCCCCTGGAGTTCCCGGTAGCGGCTGGCACCGATGGCTCGATACTTCGTACCCATCACCCGCTGATATCGTGCCGTGGGATGAGGCGCCATTGATCGAAGGGACAACCTATGAAGTGCCGCCATATTCGCTGGCAGCACTGCTGACCAGCAATACGCTGTAGGAGGATACACACCCATGACCGACCCGGACTTCACCATTGAGCAGCTTGGCGACTGCCGTTTTCCTTCACCCATGAACTGCGGACGTTTTACCGGTGATCAGGAACGTCTTTTGTACCATTCCCGTTTTGAGGAGATCAGACCGTCAATCGAGGCGGGCGTTGAGCCCCCTGCCATGGAACTGGCCGGACCGCGGGAGCGGATATTTTTTGACCCTGCCCAGACCGCCTGCGGCATTGTCACCTGTGGCGGACTCTGTCCCGGTATCAACGACGTGATCCGCTCTATCGTACTGAGCCTCCATCACCACTATGGCGTCAAGCGGATACTTGGATTCCGCTACGGCTACGAAGGGCTGGTTACACGCTACGGCCACAACCCTGTCAGCCTGACACCGGAGTTGGTGAACCGGATCGGCGAGTTGGGAGGAACTTTTCTCGGCTCCTCCCGCGGACATCAGGAACCGGCTGAGATGGTTGATACTCTGGAAGAACTGGGGATCGGCATCCTCTTCGCCATCGGCGGCGACGGAACCCTGAAGGGGGCCGCAATGATTGCGGCAGAAGCAAAACGACGAGGGGTAACACTCTGTGTCATTGGTATCCCCAAAACCATTGATAACGACATCTCCTTTATCCAGAACACTTTTGGTTTTGAGACAGCCGTTTCCGAGGCCCAAAGGTCCACCTATGCCGCCCATACCGAGGCTACCGGTGCCCGTAACGGTATTGGCCTGGTGAAACTGATGGGACGGGACTCCGGTTTCATTGCCGCCTTTACGACCCTGGCCGACAGCCAGGTCAATTACTGCCTGATTCCTGAGGCTCCCTTTACTCTGGATGGACTCCTGCGCAGCCTGGAGGAACGGTTACAACAAAGAGGCCACGCGGTCATCGTCGTGGCCGAGGGTGCGGGGCAGGAACTGCTGGCAGCATCGGGGGAGCAGGATGCTTCCGGGAACATCAAATTGGGCGACATCGGTATCTTCCTGCGGGACGCCATCAAGGAACATTTCAATCGGACCACGCAGGAGATAAATCTCAAATACATCGATCCGAGCTATATCATCCGGAGTCAACCGGCCAATGTTCATGATGCCGCTTTCTGCCTGCTGCTGGGACACAACGCTGTCCATGCCGGGATGACCGGACGGTCCAACATGGTGGTCGGCTTCTGGAACCACCAGTTCGTTCATGTGCCGATCTCCCTTGCCACCTCTGAGCGGAAGAAGATCGACCCCGACGGGTGGCTGTGGAACAGCGTGATCGCCTCCACCGGTCAGCCGCGGAAGATAGTGTAGCCACACCATGACTGACTATACATTTGAACAACTTGTCAATATCCAGCTTGTGCAACGACATTTGGAATACCACCAGGCGCTTTCGGGACTTACCTATGTTGTGATGGATGTCGATGAAAATGTGCTCATTGCAAGCGGATTGCAGGATATCTGCGTGCAGTTCTTCCGTGACAATCCCCACACATGCGTCTTCTGCCGCGAAAGCGATCTCTTCATCAAGGCCCATCTGCATGACTTCACGGGAGAGTTCCTGGAATATCGCTGCAAGAACGGCTTGAACCTTATGGTTGCGCCGATCATCATAGATGGCAGGCACATGGCAACCTTCTTTGTGTCGCAGTTCTTCTACAATGACGACAGGCCCGACATGGCGCAATTTCGTAGACAGGCGGAGGAAGCCGGTTTTGATAGCAATGAATTCCTCACAGCGTTGAGCCGGGTTCCCGTGTTCACCCGTGAATATATCCGTAAAAATCTGTTGTTCATACAAACATGGGTGGAAGCTCTGGCGGATTTCGGCATGAAACAACTCGAAATTACCCGTGAAACAGAAAAACGCACACGGGCCGAGGAGGAGTTGGCGATCTCGGAATTCACTCTGAACCAAGTACATGAAGCGGCCTTCCTGCTGGATGAGCAAGGCCGGTTTCACTATGTCAATGAGGCAGCCTGCCAATCTCTGGGCTACAGCAGAGACCAGCTGATCGGTTTATCTATTCCTGATATCGATCCGGAGTATCCGGTGGAGAACATTCCGCGCTTTTTTACACAAGTTCTCATGCAAGGCACCCGAACCTTCGAAACCCGTCACCGGACCAAAGATGGTCGTTTCTTCCCGGTGGAGATCGCCTCCAACTTTTTTGAGCATGGCGGCGTCAAATACATCCTGTCCCTTGTGCGCGACATCACCGAACGAAAGAGCGCTGAGGGGAAGATCATCGCGTATCAGGAGCAACTCCGGTCGATGGCGTCCGAGATATCGTTTGCAGAGGAACGGGAACGGCACAAGATTACCACCGCCCTTCACGACCAGGTAGGCCAGCCCCTCGCCATGGCTGCCATCAAGCTTGAATCCTTGCGGAAAGCTGATATCCCGGGGAATCTGGCGGAGCAGCTCGTCGAAATCAGTACCATGATAAGCCGGTCGATACAGCTTTCCCGTTCGCTGATCTTTGAACTCAGCCCGCCAATCCTCTATGATTTGGGACTGGAGGCAGCCCTCTCCTCCCTTGCCAAACGCTACCAGAAAGAACATGGCATCCGGATCGACTGTAGCGACGACCGTCGGCCCAAGCCGCTTTCCGAAGACATGCGTGTTCTCCTGTTTCAGGGGGTAAGGGAACTGCTTGTGAATGCCGTCAAACATGCCCAGCCACAACGGATAATTATCTGCTGCCAACGGGAAGAGACAGGCATAAGGATTATGGTAAAGGATGACGGGATTGGCTTCGCTACCGCGGGGAAGAACCTGACCGGTACCTACGACGGCTTTGGTCTGTTCAGTCTGCGCGAGCGGCTGACCTATCTCGGCGGAAGCATTGACATCACGTCGTCTCCCGGCAGCGGCACGCAGGTTGTTCTGACTGCGCCGCTGGCACTGGAGAGTGAAGAAAAGGGGGAAATGGCATGAGCACCCGGATCATCCTGGCCGACGATCACAAGATTATGCGCGACGGTCTGCGCAGCCTGATCGAGAAGGAAGACGACATGGAGGTCGTCGCCGAGGCCGAAAACGGAAGAGAGGCGGTACGGCTTACCGTTAAGCTGTCTCCGAACGTGGTTCTCATGGATTTCGCCATGCCGGGGCTGAACGGCATCGAGGCGACCCGCCAGATCATTGCCGCTGCCCCGCAGATCAAGGTGATCGCCCTGTCGATGCATGCAGACAAGCGCTACATCATCGAGATGCTCAAAGCAGGGGCTTCCGGCTACCTGCTGAAGGACAGCAGTGCCTGCGAGGAATTGGTTCGTGCCATCCGTACTACTCTCAAGAACAAGACCTACCTGAGTCATCAGGTTTCCGAACTGCTCATCGGCGATTATCTCCAGCAACTACAGAAGAGCGACGGCTCGGTATTTTCCGTGCTGTCGCTCCGGGAGCGGGAGGTCGTTCAGCTTCTTGCGGAGGGGAACAGTCCCTCCCGGATCGCTGACCTGCTCCACCTCAGCGTAAGAACCATCGAAACGCACCGCCAACACATCATGGAGAAGCTGAACATTCGCAGCGTCGCCGAACTGACCAGATACGCCATCCGCGAAGGATTGTCTCCTCTTTAAACCATCACTTCTCCAGCACGTAGTTTGCGAAGTAAAAAAACCGTACATCCCACGATATGTATTTCCCTCCTGTTTCTCTATCCTCAGGCTGAAGATGCAGCAGTTTTTTTGAGTGCATATTTGAGCCGTTTTTTACTACCAAGGAGGCAAGGCATGAGAGCAGATGCGTCTGGTACTGCGGCGGTACATCTCAGTGGGGATTGGACAATTGCCGGACTTCCGCAAGCTCAATCTGCTCGGTATGCAAGGCTTCTGGAAGGTGAGATCCGGCGAAAAGATGCCGAGCTCCGCAACATGCGGGATTCCATGGAACAACGTATTCGCGAAGAATCGGAAAAGCGTGCGGCCAACGAGCATGTAATGATTCACCAGGCCAGACGGGCCGCCATGGGTGAGATGTTGGGCGCCATAGTCCATCAGTGGCGTCAGCCGCTCAATGCCCTGTCCATGATCGTGCAAAACATGAAGGAAGCCTTGGAATATGGAGAGTTCGACGGCGAATGCATGGAACATTCCGTTGCCAGGTCCATGGAGCAGATCTGTTTCATGTCCAAAACTGTCGACGTTTTCAGCAACTTTTTTAGACCTCACGGTTCGACGGAATGTTTTTGTCCTAAACAGTGCGTGGATGAAGTGGTGGCCATGGTGAGCGGGTGGTTCACCAATTTCACAAACATACGGATCGATATTGTTGATGAGCTTGACAATGAGGTTAAGGTGCAGGGATGCCATAATGAGTTCAAACAGGTCGTACTAAATGTTCTCTGTAATGCCCGTGATGCCATCTTGAAACAGCCACTGAAAAGCGCCGTACACTGTTCGGGCCGGATCAGCATACGAATCAGCCATGAGGGGGGTAACGTCCTTATCAGCGTTATGGATAACGGCGGCGGAATTGATGAATCGATCAGGGAGCGCATCTTCGAGCCGTACTTTACTACCAAGGAAGCAGCCAATGGGACCGGCATAGGTCTGTATCTGTCGAAGGTTATCGTTGAAACAAAAATGTATGGGACATTATGGGCGGAGAATATGCCCGAAGGGGCCTTGTTTGTCATGAGTCTTCCCGCCGCACCACAATTATCCGGAGGCGCAGATGAACGCTCTGACGCAGGACATTTCGCTGCTCTATGTTGAAGATGACGATTGTATCCGCACGAACATGCTCGGGTTTCTCCATCGTCGTTTCGATACCGTCTGGCTGGCGGAAAACGGCGAAGATGGGTTGAGTATTTACCGTGACAAGTTGCCCGACATCGTGATGACCGACATCAAGATGCCGGTCATGGATGGTCTGAAGATGGCGCGCGCCATCCTGGATTTGAACGACAGCGCCACAATCATCGTCACATCGGCCCATAACGAGACAAACTATATTCTGGCGGCTATAGAAATGGGGATCAGCCACTATCTGCTCAAGCCGTTGGAACGGGACAAGCTGGACGCAATGCTTCGGCATTGCATCAAAACGGTAAGGAAGGCGAGGAGTCTCAGCTATCAGGAACATTCTATTGTCGAAGCCTACCGGACGATCAATTCGCTGATTGATTATGGCGAGAACAGCGTCAACACCTCACTCGGTCTCTGCACGGAAGTGGAGCGGCAACTCGACCGGATGATTGAAGGTTATCTGCGTGGAGCAAGCGGTATAAGTTCCCATGGTCCAACCAGCGTCATCATGACATTGACCCATGGCCTTTCCGGGCAACCGGTGTGGTTCTGGTATGAGATGAAAACGGACACGTGGCTTCAGAAGGCCTGTTATCTGGATCACCCGCCGGTGGATCTGAGCGTTCCGGCCGGAAGCCATAGCCTCTACTATCTCAACGAGGGCTACCCGCAGCCCGGAGACCCGCATCTCAGGCACTTTCTTGAACACTACGAACGGCGTGGAGAACACCCCCATAACCTGGTCTGGTATAGAAACGGCAGCCGCATCATATGTGCCCTGAACTATCCTTCAACCGTGACGGAGTGTGATGCGGCGGTGGTAAAGAGCCTGGCGGTACAGGCTCGATATCTGGATAATTTGTCGGGCCAACTTCAACAAACCGAGGATGCATTTCTTTACACCATCACCTCTCTGGCCCGGGCGGCAGAGGTCAATGACGAGGATACAGGCAACCACATACTGCGAGTGGGCGAATACAGCGCTGCAATCTGTCGTTGCATCGGATATCCAGATGAGCTGGCACAGACCATGGCATTGCAGAGTCAACTTCACGATGTGGGCAAGATCCATATCCCGCCTGAAATCCTGAAAAAACCGGGAAAGCTTACCGCAACCGAGATGAAAGCCGTGCGGGATCACACCATCTTCGGAGCCAAGATCATCGGCAATCATCCGCGCCTGGAGATGGCCCACATGATTGCCCTGTATCACCACGAGCGTTGGGACGGGTCAGGATATCCCTACGGTCTGTCCAAGACCCAGATCCCTCTGGAAGCGCGCATAGTAAGTGTTGCAGATACGTATGACGCCCTCCGCAGTGCCCGTAGCTACAAACCACCCTTTGACCATGAAACGGCTTATCGCATCATTCTCGAAGGTGACGACCGGACCAGGCCGGAGCATTTCGATCCCGATGTCCTTAATGTCTTCCGTGCGTTAAGCAATGCTATTGAAAAAATCTTCCAACGTGTCGATAGGCCCTCCCGGCACTAGAATAACTCACGAGGACATCATTCTGGTTCGCGCACGATAACAGACAAGAGATCACCGAGAAGATCCACATTTGCCATCACCTCTCCAGCACGTAGTTTGCGTAGTAAAAAAACCGTAAATACCACGATACTTATTTCCCGCCTGTTTCTCTATGCTGAGGCTAAATCTTATTAAGTCCTGTCAACCAGAACTGCTAAGTCACCAAGAGGTACACCATGATCCATACATTGCGGATTATCCATTTGGATGACAACTACTACATCACATCTCTGATCCAGGTGCTCCTTACCGAGGAAGGGTTCGTGTGCGACATCGAGCGCGTCGAAACGGAAACGGATTTCATAGCCTTGCTAAAGCGGGGAGAATTCGATCTGGTCTTGTCCGAGTTGACCCTTTCTGGCATGAGCGGCATGACAGCCCTGGCGATGAGCCGCCAAAGGTACCCCGACCTTCCCTTTATCTTCGTCACCGATACCATGGGAGAGGAAGTTGCCATCGAGAGCCTGAAGAGTGGCGCGACCGATTACGTGCTGAAATGCCGCCTGGGGCGCCTGGGACCGGCGGTGAAACTCGCACTGCTGGAGGCTGAGGAAGGCGAAAAGCACCGCGAAAATCAGCTACACCATGCCCGGAAGCTGGAGGCTGTCGGCCGCCCGACCTGTGGGATGAACCACGATTATGTAAAGAAAGGAGTAAAAAGATGAAGATCACGGATTTGAGTATCGGTAAACGCTTGGGGTTTGGATTCGGCGCTATTCTGGTATTGATGGCAGCCATGGTGGTGATCGGTATAGTCGTCTTGAAGACAATGGAGGAAAAACTCGAACACATTGTAAAGATAGAGAATCAAGCCGTCAAGAATGCACAAATTACGTCGGCGGCGACCATCACTATCACAAGCGCCATAAAAACCATTGCCATGGTGGATGACGAGAATACGCAACGTAACGCACACACCGAGATAGATGTGACCCGGAAAAGCTACAAGGAAGCGATGGACAAACTCGAATCCCTGGATAAAACGGAAAAGGGAAAAAAACTCATTGCTGAAATCAAGGCACTCCTTGCTGAAGGGAAACCTATCAACAACAAAGTTCTCGAATTGGCAAATGCCAAGAAGAATGCCGAAGCCATCACTATAATGGTTACTGAAGCGCGGCAGAATTTTATAATGCTGCAAAACAAATTTGCCGAATTGCTCAGGTATGAGGAAGAGCAAACGACTGCTGCCTACGAGGATGCAAGGAAGTCATCCGGGCGCGCATTTTTCATTTTTGTCGTCATGGGTGCTGTCTCCTTCATAGTTGGTATCGCAATGGCGGTGTTTCTGACAAAAGGCATTACACGTCCGTTGGCACAAGGTGAATGGGCAGCAAATCGTTTATCAGAAGGAGATCTGACCATTGCTATTGCCTGTCAGAGCAAGGATGAGACCGGCCGGCTTCTTTCAGCAATGAATGAGATGGTTGAAAAGCTGCGTACCATTGTAAGCAAAGTTACCGAAACTTCCGTTCAGATTGCTTCCGCAGCAAACCAGCTCCAGTCCACCTCAACCCAGATCGCCACCGGGGCGGAGGAGGTGGCCTCCCAGAGTAACACCGTGGCCACGGCCAGCGAGGAAATGTCCGCCACATCTACAGACATTGCCCGCAACTGCACCATGGCGGCCGAGGCCTCCCGCCAGACTACCGACTCTGCCACCGCCGGGGCCGCAGTGGTGCAGGAGACCATCAGTGGCATGAACGTCATAGCCAACCGGGTGCGCGAGACTTCCAAGACCATTGAGGCCCTGGGGAGCCGTTCTGACCAGATCGGCCAGATAGTCGGCACCATCGAAGACATCGCCGACCAGACCAACCTGCTNNGCCGGTGAACAGGGGCGCGGCTTTGCAGTGGTTGCCGACGAAGTCCGGGCCCTGGCCGAGCGCACCACCAGGGCGACCCGGGAGATAGGCGAGATGATCAAGGCGATCCAAAAAGAAACACAAGACGCTGTCAAGGCCATGGAAGAAGGGGTTCAGGAGGTGGAAAAGGGAACCGTATCCTCAAAAAAATCTGGCCAGGCCCTGGAAGATATCCTGGAACGGATCAACGAGGTGACCATGCAGGTCAACCAGATCGCCACGGCTGCCGAGGAGCAGACCGCCACCACCGGCGAAGTGACCAGCAACATTCAGCAGATCACCGAAGTAGTGCATCAAGCGGCACAGGGCGCAGAAGAAACAGCCTCAGCGGCAGCCCAGCTGGCAGGCCAGGCCCAGGAGTTGCAAAGCCTTGTCAGCCACTTCCGGCTGGCATAAAAGGTGGTGAGCTCGTAATGAGGTGTGTTTATTTGGAGCACGCAGAAAACAATACAGAGCTGGTTTGCAACGCCATGTTCAATGGATTGCATCTGATCTTCGGAGAGGCGGATGGACTCTGCATGACGGATTCGCATGCCGATTGCCCTCGATACGTTTATGTGAAGGAAAGGGAGTCAAATAACCGCTTTTTTCAACAAAGATGCGCAAGCGGTATTTCGGTCCGGGTCTGACCGGAAAACCGGTCGATTTGGATAAACATTCTTTTGATTTTGCAAAAGCGAAACAAGGAGATACGCATGAGCAACCTACCGGCAGTTAGAGTAAAAGAGAGTCAAACATCCCACGAGATCATCCAGTTAGTGAGTTTTGAGTTGGCAAGTGAGGAGTACGGTATCGACGTGCTGATGGTGCGCGAGATCATCCGTATACCTGGTATCACCAAAATGCCCAACACCCCGAATTACGTGGAAGGGATCATCAACCTGCGGGGCACGGTGGTGCCGATCGTCTCCCTGCGAAGGCGCTTCGGGCTGGCTGAACAAGCGGTGGACCGTCAGAGCCGCATCCTGGTAATGGAGGTGGGAGACAGTCTGACCGGGTTCGTGGTTGATGCGGTGGCTGAGGTAATCCGAATAACCCCGACCGACATCCAGCCGTCGCCGCCCATCGTACAGGGCAACGCGGCCCAGGAGGGCATCACAGGAGTGATTAACCATGACAATCGGCTATTGGTCGTGCTTGATCTCAACCGTATGTTCAACGACGAAGAAAAGGCTGTCTTCAAGTCGTTGGAGTAACCATGATTTATAATGAAACAGCAAGGCGGCCGATGGCCGCCTTGCTGTTCCTTATTAACTTACAGCAAAAGTAAGCAGATGACGTGCCGACCTTACAAACCTCTTAATAAGGAGTGAGACTACTTCCAGTTCCCCGCTTTATCACGTTCCGCAAAAACCTCTTTTGCAGCAAAGGCACCATTCAGAGCCGCCGGAAACCCCGCGTAGACTGCCATTTGAGTTATAATCTCAATAATTTCCTGTCTTGTGCAACCAACATTAAGTGCTCCATGGATATGAACTTTAAGCTGGGGCTGTGCATTCCCCAATGCGGTTAAAGCAGCGACAGTCGCAATTTCACGTTCTTTTAGTGTTAGGATACCGCGTGAATACACATCACCAAAAGGAAACTCAATGGTATAACGTGCAAGATCAGGGGCAACATCTCCCAGTGCCTCGATGACCCGCTCTCCAGCCTGGCCATCTATTTCTTTGAGTTTTTCCCACCCTCTTGTGTAGCGATCTGACTCCATAAGTTCTCCTTTTGGGGCGACTCTCATAGCTTGGTATGAAGGCCCGCCGGCACAACCAGAAATGATCATGAGTAATACAACTCCAATGAAACGTTTCATGAAGAATCCTCCTGACTCGATATATTGTCTACTGTGCGTACGCTCTCCAGCCCTGCCCGTACCTTGCTCATGAGTGCCTGCAGCTGCTCCCGTTCCGTTACATCAAGCATTGACATAATCCCGCTCAAACGCTGGTAGTGCCGGGGCAGGAGCTGATCCAGCAACGTCTGGCCGGTTTGGGTAATCTCCACCACAAAGGCGCGCCGGTCCTGCTGATCAGCTTCACGGGTGATCAGTCCGGCATTCAGCAGACCATCCACCACACCGGTCATGGTGGCGCAGGAAACGCCGGTCCCCTCTGCCAGTTGCGATACCTTCAGTCCGTCGGGATTCCGCATCAGCAGGATCAGGACAAAAAACTTGCGTTGAGAAAGATTGTAACGGGCAAGAAACTGGTCAAGATCAGCCATGCAATCGCCAGAGACCCGCATCAGGGAGAGCCAGGCCTCAAAGGCCGGGATCTCCAGCATCGGGTAGCGTTGCGCCAGTTTGGTAATGGTGGTGCTGTCAGGAAGGTCCAGAATATCAAACATGAAATGCCCTTGATTGTTTTGTTAGTGGCCTTATATTTAGCCAGCTAAATAAAATTGTCAAGTATCATGAAAAAACCATGCTCTCTGTATCAGTACCGCAAGAAGCCAATGTTCATGACACCGCCAAGGCCGCCATAGACCTGCCTGCCCATCTCTATCTCTTTGATAACACCATGACGCGAGATGAGTCACTTGAAGATGATGTTTCAAAATTGTCACCTACCATCGGTGCTACCGACACATTCATCCGCTAGTTCCGTTACGATGAACCGTATCGGAACATTCCAGCCAGTATCATTCTAAAATAGAACCAAAGGCCACATTCAACGAGGAGGAAAAGGAATTGTTCAACAATATGAGGGTCTCAACAAAACTTTACGGGTTAATCGGTTTTCTGGCAATGCTGTTGGTTCTTATCGGTTTTGGAGGACTGTTTGTGGCCCAGAAGGTCGGTGACGGACTGGAAACCGTGTATGCGGACCGGGTAGTGCCGTTAAGGGATCTGAAGGTTGTTGTGGATATGTATGCAGTCAACATTGTTGATACTGCGCATAAGGTGCGCAACGGGAATCTTACCTGGAATGACGGGCTGAAAAACCTTGACGATGCAACAAGAAGCATTTCTGAGAAATGGAAGACCTATCTTGCAACCTCACTGGTGGCTGATGAGAAAAAATTGATTGAAGAGATCAAACCCTTGATGAGGGCAGCAGATATTGAGGTGGCAAAACTGTATGACATTATGAAAAAGGAAGATGCTGAAGGCCTGGCAAATTTCACCATAGCAAACCTGTATCCGGCAATTGATCCTGTTTCAGGCAAATTCAGCGATCTTGTCAATCTGCAATTGCAGGTCGCAAAGGATGAGTATGACAAGTCAAGGCGGATATATACCTGGACGCGCATGGCTGTCATCATTTCAATAGGCGGTGGTGTGCTGCTGGCCGTGGCGTTCGGACTGCTGATCATCCGTTCCATCACTGCTCCCCTTGCTGTTGCCGTCGACGCAGCCGGTCGCGTTGCCGGCGGCGACCTTACCGTCAAACTTGTAGCTACCTCACGCGATGAAACCGGTCAGTTAATGGTAGCCATGAAGACCATGGTTGAAAACCTGCGGAATCTGGTGGGCCAGACCGTTGATATCTCCACCGGTATCGCCTCAGCTGCGAATCAACTACACAGTACCTCCGAACAGATCGCCACCGGTGCGGAAGAAGTAGCCAACCAGACCAACACCGTTGCCACTGCCGGTGAAGAGATGGCCGCCACCAGCAGCGATATTGCCCGTAACTGCCACCATGCCGCCGATGCCTCCCAGCAGACCACCGAATCGGCCACTGCCGGGGCCGCCATAGTACAGGACACCATCAAGGGGATGGGGTTAATTGCCCTGCGGGTAACCGACTCTGCCAGGACAGTGGGTGCCCTGGGTGCCCGTTCAGAACAGATCGGGGCCATAATCGGCACCATTGAAGACATTGCCGACCAGACCAATTTGCTAGCTTTGAATGCTGCCATTGAGGCTGCCCGAGCCGGAGAACAGGGACGTGGTTTTGCCGTGGTTGCTGACGAAGTGCGTGCCTTGGCCGAGCGGACTACCAGGGCTACCCGCGAGATAGATGAAATGATCAAGGCGATTCAGAAGGAGACCGGCGAAGCGGTTAAAGCCATGGAAGAAGGTGTCCATGAAGTGCAAAAAGAAACAGAATCAGCCCAGAAATCCGGTCAGGCCCTGGAAGATATCCTGGAGCGAATCAACGAAGTAACCATGCAGGTCAACCAGATTGCCACGGCAGCGGAAGAGCAGACCGCCACCACCGCTGATATCAGCCACAACATGATCCAGATTACTGAAGTGGTTCACCAGACCGCCCGTGGCGCTGAACAGACCGCCACTGCCGCATCTCAACTGGCAGGTCAGGCCAAGCAGTTGCAGACCCTGGTGGGCAGATTCAGGCTGTAATCCCTTCCCATCCTCCTTTTCAGGGAAGGAAAAAGGGCGGCCCCATCACGGGGCTGCCCTTTTTGTATTAAACCATGGACGGAAGTTAACCACAGAGTTTCTGCCCTGATTTTAGTACTTTATTTCTTCAGAATAAAGAAGGTATAGCCATAGCAGGTCGAATACCTCCGGAACATGTCTATCTCAGCCTCTAACCTGGCATAAACTTCTTCTGCCTCAGCTATGCCCGCGTTGTGCGGTTTAAAGATTTTCATCCGTTCAAGCATCGGGGTGTAATACTCATCCCACCAGGCGCTGTCAGGCAGGTTAAAACTCTCAATGGTCCGGTAGCCACTGTCCGCAGCCAGCTGCCTGACCTCACCTATGGTTTTCATATCCGGGTAAGCGGTAGCAAAGAATGCTTTCACCTCCGCAGGAGGATCGTCAACAAACCAGCACAGCTCGGTAAACGCAAGGTAGCCGCCCGGCTTGAGATAGCGCGCGAAGTCCCGCAGACCGCGTAACAGGCCGATAATAAAGATGGAGCCTTCGGCCCAGAGCAGGTCGAAACTTTCCTCAGCAAAGGGCATCTCCACCATGGACAACTCACGGGTTTCAATAGTGTGACCTGCCTGTTTGGCGGACAGATTCAGGGAATCCAGCAGAGGACGGTGGTTGTCAATCGCGATAATTTTCGTCCTCAGTTCCTCTGCAAGCACCAATGTCTGCATGCCGGACCCACAGCCGATATCCAGAACCACGGGATCTGCCGGCAGATCAGTCAACAGCCCCAGAGCTCGCAGGGTTGCGTCTCTGCAACCAGGCCCTTGCCGGGGCAATGTTTCAAAAAGTTCGTAAAAGTAGTGCATGGTCATACTGTTCTCCATGGCCGCTGACCATTTGCGGATCAGCAGCGCTTCCTTTTCTGAGATGCCGAGGGACAGCAAAAAGGCCTGGTGGGCCTCCGGCTCCCGCCGTTCAAACTCCACGTGCAGCTTTTTCATGGCGGCGTCATCCATACCGGCAGCACGCAGCATGGCAACGAACATCTCCTTGTTCACGGTGGAACCCGGTCCACCCTCACCCTGCACTTTCAACATACCGGCCAGCAGATGCTGCTTGGTACGCAACGCCTCAATCTCCGCGTTGAGCTCATCCAAACGCCGACGTACTACGATGGTCGTATCATCACCAGCAGTGGCCAGAATCGCCCTGATACCTTCGATATCCATGCCGGCCCGGCGCAGTGAGCAGATCGACTCCAGCCGACCCCGATCAGCGGAAGAGTAATGGCGATAGCCGGCCTCACTGCGCTCTGATGGCGACAGCAGCCCGATCCGGTCGTAGTAGAGCAGAGTGCTGCGGGACAGGCCGAACTGCCGGGACAGTTGGGAAATGCGGTACATACTTCCTCCAAAAGCGCCCCCGGCACCGTGCCGGGGGCGAGTCGATATTATGCGGATTTCGCTCTGATATCGCTGATCCTGTCCGCCGACAGGCCCAGCCACTCCAGGAAACTCTGGTGACCGGCCTGGTTTTCCTGTTCAAACAGGCGGTGCCACTTCTCCATTGCCGCCTGGTCCAGCCCGATGGCCTTGAAGCGGGCCACCCACTCCTCTACAGTTACAGTTGGTTTCATAGTTCGTTCTCCTTTTCAATTATGATTGTCTATATCATGGCCATGACAAGGGAAACGCTAAACTGTGAAGTGATAGACGGGTCAAGATGTTTTTTACCCGTGACAAATCAGCAAAGGTGGCTGAGTGGCCGCCTGAATAGAACTAAAAAGGTAAACTCCGAGGAGGAAAGAAATTGTTCATGAATATGAAGGGGTCAACAAAGCTTTACGTATTGATCGGTTTTCTGGCTATGTTATTCTTGCAACCACACTGGTGGACGATTGGCTGTGGTACAGCGTCACCGCCTCCACCGGTCAACCGCGGAAGATAGTGTAGTACGTTAGAAGTTGTTTTCTGCGCGTTTAATAAAAATAAAGGTGATGACGATAAAAACTATCAACACACCCATACGGAACAACGGCAGTTTACACTCGACTGGCAGCAGACTGACAGGCATCATCCTGCTGGCGGTCTTCAGTTTTATTTGTTCCGGCTGCGCACTGCTTGAAATACGAAAGCAGTCCGATGCTATTGGTTCCTTGCGCAGCATCGGGGGAACTGTCAAGCGAGCTACCGGCAAGCAGGGGCAGCTTTACGTGCTGCTCTTCCGGGAGGAGCTTTCAACCGTCCAGCTGATCTACCAGGCTGCGGCAGGCTCTACAGGGAACTACCGTCTGTGGTGCCCTCCCGGAACATACTATGTTGCAGCTTTCATCGACACGAACAACGATGGCGTAATTCAGAAAGACGAACCGTGGAGTTACTACGGCAAGCCGACACCCATACATGTGGCGGGAGATACGACCATCTCTCTTGATCCGCTGACCATATTCGACCGGTCCCCCGTTCTCGACCCGTCGGTCAAAGTAGACGTGCAATTGAGGCTCTACGCCAACCTGGGCAAAGTCAGCACGCTGCAGGATCCAATATTCAGTCCGGAGAACTGCGCCATGGGGATGTGGCGTCCCACCGATTTTCTGAACAAAATCGGCGGAGGGCTCTTTTTTCTGCAGGAATTCGAAAACGGCAAGATTCCGGTGATCTTCGTTCACGGCATCAATGGCGGGCCTACGGATTTTCGAACCTTGATCGAAACCATGGACACGACCCGATACCAGCCGGTTGCACTCTACTACCCAAGCGGCGTCTCTCTGGGCATCATCAGCGACTACTTTGAATCAGCCATTGTCGCCGTACAGGAGCGTTATGGTTTCAAAAGATTTGCCCTGATCGGTCATAGCATGGGAGGTCTCGTCACCCGATCGATTGTCAAAAAATACGTAGAAAACAACCCTGACCGGGCCGACAACCTCGCTTTCGTCATGACAATCAACTCTCCGCTTGGCGGAATACCCAGCGCCAAGCTTGGTGCCACTTCACCTATCCTGGTGCAATCCTGGCTGGATATCATTCCCGGCAGCCCGTTTCTGAAAGAGGTCGACGAATGGCCATGGCCTTCGTTCATCCCCTACTACCTGATATTTTCCTTCGGGCAGGGCAACAGCGACGGCGTCGTGCCGCTGCCACAGCAGCTGCCTCTCAAGCCGCAACAGGAAGCTGTACATATCTACGGGTTCAACAACACACATGTTGGCACTTTGCACGATCTTTCGTTTCTTCAGGTTTTCAGGTCAATCCTGGATAAAGAGTAGAGTGTCAAACCTACACCTTTACTTTGCCAAAAGTGCAGGTTTGACACGTATTCTCCCCGGAATTCCATCATCTTCAGTGGATAAAGTTCATATATGTTTTGACCTCTCTTGGCGGCGGGGTAACCGTTCCCTTGCCATGCTCGACCAGCTTCATCAGCCAAGCCATGTTCTTCCCCAGCACGCGCATGATCTGCACCCCTTCCGTGTCCTGCGTGACCTCTCCCGGGCTTCTGCCATGGATCACGTTCCAGTAGTTGGAGGCAGGCATCAGCATCTCGGCATAGTTGATAAAATTATTCAGCTGCTCGAAGGTCGGCACCCCTCCGGAACGTCGCACCGCCACCACCGAAGCGCCTACCTTGTGCCGCAGCATACCGTCATTGACGCCCGTCACGTAGAAGGCACGATCCAGAAACGACTTCATCGTGCCCGCAATGGCAGAATAGTGCACCGGTGAACTAAGGATGATGCCGTCCGCTGTTTTCATCTTCTGGATCCACTCGTTGACCTCGTCACCCGGCAGGATACATTTTTCATTCTTGTTCTTGACGCACTGACCGCAGGCGGCACAGCCGCGGATGATCTTGTTGCCCACATGTACGATCTCGGTTTCGATTCCTGCCTGCTCCAGCTCAGCCGTCACCATCTTCAGCGCATGCCAGGTATTGCCTTCCCTGTTGGGACTACCATTAAACGCCACTACTTTCATATCAAACTCCTCCCCGTAAAATCGGACTGTATTTTTTGCATCGTGTGGGCTATCATCGTCCATAGGTTTCATAGAGTCAACTACGTACTTATTTGGTACGTAGTACCTGTTTAGGAACCTATATACTTTGGAGAAAATATATGCAACCGCAATCAGCAGCAGACCTCATGGTCTATCGGGACAAAGAGTACAAATGCGGCATCGACGTAACCCTGGCAGTTGTCGGCGGAAAATGGAAGGCCTCGATCCTCTGGCACCTGGCGTTACAGACCATGCGCTTTTCCGACCTGCAGCGCCAGTTTTCCGGCACCACCCGCAAGATGCTGACCCAGCAACTGCGCGAGTTGGAGGCCGACGGCCTGGTACATCGCGAGGTCTACCCCCAGGTGCCGCCCAAGGTGGAATACTCCCTCACCGAGAAAGGGAGAAGCATCTATCCGATTCTGGAAATGATGTGCAGCTGGGCGCGGCAGTATCTACAGGATTGAGAACGATTGCGCTCTGCCGGGCCAACAAACAGCAAAGGCGGCCGATTGGCCGCCTTTTGAATGAAGCTACAGTCCCCGCAATTCCCTGCCCGCTCTATGGTTCCAATGTCGACGGCTTATCGGTCAAAGCGGCCATCGCCTCGTACGTGCTCAAAAAAAGGTGATCTTCACCTAACTCGTTGATCAGGCCGGCTCGGTAAAGCTGGTCCAATACCGGCCCTTTTACATCCGCCAAATGAAACGCAACGCCAGCGTCCTGTAGTCGCTCAATGAGTTCACGAAGCGTCTCCATTGCGCTGGCGTCGACGTAGTTAATACCGCTGCCGACCAGCAGGAGATGCTTGACGTCACGATGCTCAGCGACCTTGGCCAGCAGCGCGTCTTGCAGGTATTTGGTGTTTGCGAAATAGAGGCTTTCATCGACTCGAATCGCAAGCACCGCGGGATGGGTGGTCACTTCATGCCGTTGCACGTTGCGGAAACTCTCGCTGGTGCCCACCCGACCAACCACGGCGATGTGAGGCCGACTGGTCCGCCAAAGAAACAGCCCCAGTGACGTGCCGATGCCCACCAGAACGCCGATCTCGATTCCCAGCGCAAATACGGCGACAAAGGTGACGACCAGTGCGAACGCATCGGCCTTGTTTGAACGCCACAGGCGAAGCGGCATTTGCCAGTCCACAAGCGATGCCACAGCGACGATAATTACCGCAGCGAGCACGGCGTGCGGGATGTGGTGGAACATCGGCGTCAGGAACGTTACGGTCAACGCGACCAGCGCGGCCGTACCGACCGAGGCCAGGGGGGTCGTGGCACCTGCTTCAAAGTTGACGACTGAGCGACTGAAGCCGCCGGTGACCGGATAGCCGCCGGTGAATGAGGCCCCGACGTTAGCGATGCCAAGCGCGATCAGTTCCTGATTGGCGTCGACCTTCTGGCGGCGGCGACTGGCCAAAGCCTGGGCGATGGCGATGCTTTCCATATAGCCGACAAAAACAACGACCAGTGCAGCTCCCAGAAGCATGCCGAGTTGATCCCACGGAATAGTGGGCCAAGAGAGCGGAGGCAATCCGGTGGGGACTTCGCCGACCACCTTCACCTGTGCCTTCTTGCCAAGCTCCAGTATGCCGACCAGCAGCGTTGCGACCAGCACGGCGACCAGGGGACCGCTCTTGGGCAGGGCAATCGCCAGCGGCTTTGATACGCCAACTCGCTGCAACAAATTTTTGAGGCCGAATTGAAAAAACAGCAGAATGCCGATACTTCCAGCGCCCAGCCCGAGGGTGACAACATTGGTCGCCGACAGTCCGAGGGCCAGTTCCATGAACAGTTGATACGGACGTTCGGGGCGGTCGAGAACGATGCCCAGGAGGTGCTGTGCCTGGCCAAAGCCAATCACTAACGCCGCGGCGCTGGTAAATCCGGAAATGACCGGGTGGCTGAGGAAGTTTACCAGAAATCCCAGACGGGCGATGCCCATCACCACCTGTAAGAGGCCGACGAGCAGGGCCAAAAACAGAGCGAGGTTCACATAGTCGGCTGCACCTGCGGTAGCCAGCGGCGCCAATACGCTGGCGGTTATCAAAGAAACCATGGCCACCGGCCCCACCGCCAGAACCCGGCTGCTTCCCAGCAGGGCGTAGAGCAGGAGAGGCAGGATGCTGGCGTAGAGACCGACCTGGAGCGGTAATCCGGCGAGCATGGCGTACGCCATACTCTGCGGCACGAGCATGATCGCCACAACTGCTCCGGCCATAAGGTCGCCCGCAATGTCGTCGCGTCCGTACCGGGGCAACCATTCAAAGATAGGCAGAAAACGCACAACGCGCCGCCAGCTGCCCACGGGTTTCGAATGGTCTGTCAACGTGGCAGATGACTGTTCGGACTTCTGGCCTGGCTTGCCCATTTCCATAGCTTCTCAGGGGGTCGAATCCACGAAGATATGTATTGCCACCAGTACAAGAACCAATACAATCGCCACGACGGGAACCAACAGCCGCGGTTTCAGGTTCAGCATGCGGTCAAATGTCAACTCGCCGCGATCGCCCCAGTGATTCACCGTTCTAGCAAGCCAGCCCGACGCCTCGGCGAAAACGTAGGACCCAACCATCAGGCCGAGCAGGACGGCGATGGCATCGAAGTTGCCTTGTCCCAAGGCTGCGGCGCCGGTACCCGGACAGTAGGCTGCCAGACCAAAGCCGATGCCGAAGAGAATCCCGCCCAGCGTATTGGCTCCGTAGCGGGTGGGTTTGATATGCAGCTTGACCAGCCCGGCGCTGTGCAGCGCGTAGACACCGATCATGCCCACAATCACGGCCGACAACATCACCTTCACCACCGTGAAATCCTCAAGCAAGAGCATGCCGATCAGCACCTCGTACTTTGCGACCCCGCCTTTTTGCAATAAAAAGCCGAAGATCACGCCGAAAAACAAACCAAGCCCAAGCTGGGCTGCACGGTTTTCCGGCGGACCGTCCGGCTGGGGATCTTTGTTTATGGTCAGGTTACTGGTTTTATCTTGTGTCATAATTTCACCTTATTTCAGGCGTAGAACAAAAGCATGGCGGTGGCAACTCCGCCGACAAAGAAACCCAGCAGCGATATCCACGAGCCGACTGAGAGTTGCAGCGCACCGCTGATGCCATGTCCGCTGGTACAACCGCCTGCCATCCGCGCGCCAAAGGCCATCAGGCCACCGCCGAGAAAGCCGACTGCCATCCTCAACCAGACACTTTCGCCAAACCGCTCCACCCACATCCGCGGCAGCCATCGCCCGCTGATTTCGCCACCGCTCCATGCCGCCAGGAACGCACCTATGGTCACACCGATCACCAGCGCCACTTCCCAGCCGATCCCGGATGCTTTCCTGTCCGCGTAGAACTGCAAGGAATCGGTATGTCGCGGGGCGATCAGCCGCCCGATCAGGCCGGCAAGGTTGGCAAAGGCGGTGGACGCGCCCAGCGCCTTGTCACTGAAGTAAAAGGTGAACATGCTGAGCACACCGATTCCTCCCCCCACCAGGTACGGCGACCAGGCAGGGCCGGTCGCGGCCGGGTCACCTACCCCGGTTTGGGCAAGGGCAAGCATCGGCGTCGCGACGATCAGCCCGATCAGGTGAAGCACGGTGCGACTTGACATTCTTCAACTCCTTCATTCTCCAACAATCACCAGACATTGCACGTGGGAGCACGCGGACATCGATCCGAGGCACACCTCGACCGGTTCCATGCCTTGGCGTTTCAGGAACGCTGCTGCAACCGTGGCCCGATCGCCGCTCCTGCAATAGGTGGTGATCGGTCGGCCTCTCGGAATCTGTTCGAGCTTTAAGGGCAAATCGCCAAGGTAAACATTAACAGCCGTGCGAAGATGACCGGACTCGAATTCCGGCTTGCTGCGCACATCCACCAGCGTGAAATCATCGCCATTGTCGAGCCGCTGTTTCAGATCCGTGATGTGAATTGCCTCGATCCTGTCGTAGCGCTGTCCGCTTGTCTCCCAGGCGTGAAGCCCTCCGGCCAGGAAGCCGACAATCTGATCGTAGCCAATCCTGGTCAAGCCGCGCACCGCTTCATCAATCTGGCTGTACTCTTCGACAATCAAGCCGAGCGGCTGGCCGTAAGCGAGGAACATTCCGGCATAGGCAGGCAGCATCTCCAGCGGAAGGGAGTAGCTTTTCGGCACGTGAGCGCCGACATAGGCCTCGGGACTGCGAATATCGACCATGAGCATCCCGCCCTCCGCAGCCCCGGCGAATTCGTCCGGAGACAACGGTTGCGGAATCGGCAATCGGTCCAGCGGCGGAGCGCCCTCCAGGTTATATTTTTCCATCTGCCGGAAGTAAGGAGGCAGAAAGTGTTCTTCATTGACCTTGAAGCGGATGAACGCTTCGCGATCCGTCTTCTGCAACACAGGGTTGTGCTTTCGCTCGTAGCCAAGTGTTGAAAAACTGCGTTCCGCAATGCCTGAACCACACACCGAGCCCGCCCCGTGAGCAGGCCACAGGAGCAGATGCTCGCCCAACGGCAGAAGCTTCTGAAAAATGCTGTCGTAGAGCATGCCCGCGACTTCTTCAGCACGCTCCGGGTAGAAGTCAGTCCGGCCCACATCACCGATGAACAGGGCGTCACCGGTGAAGACACCCAGCGGGTCATCGCTGAACGCCACGTCGCTATAGACAATCGAGATGCTCTCCAGCGTATGGCCGGGTGTATGGAGAACCTTGAGCTTGACGTTGCCCAGTTGGAACTCGTCCCCCTCGTTCACCGGGTTGCCGTAGTGGAAGTCCAGCTGGCTGCCATGGTAGATTTCAGCTCCGGTGCGCCGGGCCAACTCCAGCGAGCCGATGACGTAGTCCTCGTTGCGATGCGTCTCGAAAATGTGGGTGATCCTCGCCCCCTGTCGGTGGGCGATTTCCAGATACTCATTGACATCACGGCGGGGATCGATGACCGCTGCCTGGCCGTCGTCTCCAAAGATGTACGACAACTGCGCCACTCCGGGCGTGTACAGCGTTTTCATGAACATTCGATTCTCCTCCTGTCCCTCAATTGCACTGCTCTGATCTGATCATTGACTTCTCTTCAAAGCTGCTTGCGGATAGATTCCAATTCCTGTCGGTGCTTTTCGGAGGTTTCCGGGTACTGCATGTCGAGTGATTTGAACGTATCAAGAATAATCTGGGAAATAATCAGGCGGGTGTTCTTTTTGTCGTCAGCGGGAACCACGAACCACGGTGCATTTTTTGTGCTTGTAGCGCTCAGGCATGCTTCATAGGCCAGCATGTACTGGTTCCAGAATTTCCTCTCTTCAATGTCAGCACTACTGAATTTCCAGTTCTTTTCAGGGTCATCAATACGCTCGATAAAGCGCTTGCGCTGTTCGTCCTCAGAAAGGTGCAGGAAAAACTTGAGAATCCGTGTTCCGTTGCGATGGAGATGATCCTCCATATCTACAATTGAACGATAGCGCTCTTTCCAGACAGTTTTTTCATCAAGCAAAGCGTCTGGAAGCCCCTGACTACGCAGGATTTCAGGATGCACTCGAACGATAAGCACCTCTTCATAATAGGATCGATTAAAGATTCCGATTCGCCCCCGTTCTGGCAGACACTGCGAGGTGCGCCAGAGAAAATCGTGTTCCAGTTCCATGGCCGATGGATGTTTAAAACTGAACACCTGGCAGCCTTGTGGATTGACACCTGACATAATATGTCGGATGGCACCGTCCTTGCCGGCAGCATCCATGGCCTGAAAAATTAGCAACACCGCATAGCGGTTGAATGCGTAGTGAAGACGTTGCAGCAAACTCAGTTCCTCAACCTGCTCTTTGAGGAGTTCGTGATACCTCTTCTTTGACGAGTAAACCTTCTTCACCTCTGTCGGCCATTTTTTGAGATTTACTGTTTTGCCTTCCGGTACCTGGAAATCTTTCACGTTGATATTCATCTCGACCCCTTTGGTCTGCTTTTTGTCGCTGATAAGCGACCGCAGTGTCTCAACAGTGCTCCATGACCTCGGGAAGAATTTTTGTGCCGCCTTGTCATAAATGGATAGGAGCAAATAACCGGCCAACAGACTATTTAAAATTTAAGTTTGATTCATGAATATAATTGGAGGGTTAGGCCACCAGTGGAGACATCAGGAATACGAAACGATGCCAGCGGCCTCAAGTTATGGCAGTTCTTTTAAATACAACGGTTATCTTAACGGGAGACCTCGCGCTGTGATTTCTATTTTTCATCAGTATAACCAGGATCTTGAACTCGTAATTCTTTCAACTCATGCTTTTCGTAACAGAGTTCGCTCCATCGGGCGTTGATTTCTCCTCCAAGGAGGATCACGAATCCGCTGGCGTACATCCAGACGAGGAGTGCAATGACCGCTCCGATGCTCCCGTAGGTCTTGTCATAGGACCCAAAACTGTTTACGTAATATGAAAATGCAAGCGAAACGGCAATCCATGATCCTGCCGCCGTGATCGCGCCGGGGAAGGTCTCAGCCCATGGCAACTTTATCGTTGGCGCGTAGCGATACAGAGCTGATAGGGCTGACATCATGAGCCAGACGATTACCGGCCATCGCAGGATGTTCCAGACATTGGTGAAGGCACTGCCGAAACCGGCCAGAGATGCTATCCAGACGCCGATAAGGGGGCCGAAAATGAGCAGCAGCAGCGAGAGAATGACAAAGAACGTGAAGCAGACGACCAGCAGGACGGCATTTAGGCGCACCTTCCAGTAGGGGCGTTGTTCCTCCGAGTTATAGGCTTTATTCAGGGCGGTCTGGACCGCGATAACCGCGTTTGACGAGGTCCAAAGCGACAGCAACACGCCGAAGGAGAGAAGTTTTCCCTGCTGTACACTGACCAGGTTACCGAGATTATCTTCCACCAGGGAAAGAACATCGCCCGGCACGAAACGCCCGAAGATTCTCAGTAAGACGTGCAACAGATCAGGCACTGGCAGGTAGGCGAGCAGCGTTGTCAGAGAAAGCAGGAACGGGAAGAATGCAAAGAGGAAGAAAAAGGCGATCTGGGCCGCGTACCCATCGCAGTCGTCCCTCAGGATGCCTCTAAAAACCCGGATGGCCAACTCCCTCATGGTACCTTTCACCCTTGGGTTGTTATCCATCAAAATACTGCCGAACCTTTGCAACTAACTGCGGCTCCGTCATATTGTCAGCCGTTTCAATACTCGAGACGCGCTCACCGAGTTTTTTTTCTTCAATACGCACCTTCAACTCATCCTTTGCCACACCGGGACCTAGTATCAGAATGGACTCTGCATCACGAATGCAGTCAATCACCTCGTCATAAAACGTGTTGAGTTGCGCGGTATAGACTCTCTGTTGTTTGTTATCTGCGGGTACCTTCTGTGCTTCAAAATTACCCTGAAGTGGTGTGCTGCCGGTACGTCTCAGTTGTTTTTCAGCATCTGACGATATCTGTTTGATCTCTTCAGATGTGGCCGAAACAATAACTACAATTGCCTGCCTGTGATCGATCCATAAGCCTGCTTTCGTTTTCATGCCGGACTCCTTTTCTACTATTTCGTTACTACGCGACTGTACGGGCGAAATCTCTTCCGAAAGCCGTAGCGGTTGCAATGCCTTCATTATCAGGGTTCCACAGCAGCTTCAGACCTTCGTTGACGATGTCAAATCCGCCCTCTTTCAGCCTCTCTGTTATCATCTTTACCGACTCACCACTCCATCCGTAAGCCCCGAAAGCCGCTGCTTTCTTGTCTTTAAATCCCAATCCCCTGATTTCTTCAAGGATGCCTGCAATTGCGGATAACACACCTTTGTTGACCGTTGGAGAACCCGCCAGGATCGCCTTTGATTTGAATACTTCCGTGATAATGTCGTTCTTGTCGGCTCGGGCTACATTAAATAATTTTACCAGTACGGCACCATCTTCCTCAGCTATACCCTGTGCAATTGCTTCAGCCATTTTACGAGTTGCATCCCACATTGAGTCATAGATGATCGTAATCTGGTTTTCCTGATAGTTGGCTGACCACTCAAGATATTTCGTTACAATCTGCATCGGATTGTCGCGCCAGATAACACCATGGCTGGTGCAGATCATATCGAGCGGCAGATTCATGCTGACGAATTCCTTGATTTTTCTATCAACCAACGAACTGAAGGGGGTCAGTATGTTTGCATAGTACTTTATGCACTCCTGAAACAGCTCAGACGGATCAACACAATCGTTAAAAAGCCTGGCGGTGGCAAGATGCTGTCCGAAGGCATCGGTGCTGAAGAGGACGTTGTCGACCGTCAGGTAGCAGAACATGCTGTCCGGCCAGTGCAGCATCGGTGCCTCGATAAAGATCAATTCCTTCGTGCCAAGATTCAGACGATCACCGCTCTTGACTATCTTGAAATTCCATTCCTGATGATACTGACCTTTCAGGGATTTGAGCGCATTGGCAGTACAGTAGACCGGTGTCTCCGGAATATGCCGCATAAGTTCAGGCAAAGCACCGCTGTGATCAATTTCACCATGATTGGCAATTATGTAATCGATGGAATTCAGATCGATGGTTTTTTGCAGGTTCCGGACGAACTCCTTGGCAAATGGTGCCCAGACAGTTTCAATCAGTACCGTTTTCTCTTCCTGTATCAGGTACGAATTATACGATGTTCCCTTGTGGGTGGAATATTCTTCACCGTGGAACTTGCGTAATTCCCAATCAACCTTGCCTACCCATGAAATATTACTCTTGATAGGGACACCCATGACAGACACCTCGTTTTCATTCAAGATCACTGTTCGCTGGTCCGGCAATGACACGCCCGTAGCGGTCAAATCTTGAACCATGACACGGACAATCCCAAGTCTTCTCCGAATGATTCCAACTGACGATACACCCCAGGTGTGGGCAGACGGCTGAGCGTTCATGCAAGGTTCCATCTTCATCACGGTAAAGAGCCACCTTCGCAATCCCGCGACGAACGATAGCGCCTTCACCTGGTGCAATCTCTTCGGGCGAGTCAACGTCACCACCGCTCAAAAAGCCTTCAACATACTGCACGGCAACATTGATATTCTCCATGGCAAATTGAAAAGAAGTACGGAGGGTTATTCGTGAAGGATCGTACAGCGACTGCCACGGGCATGCGTCCCCCATAATTAATTGCGTGACAAGAATTCCGCCAATGGTGCCATGGGTCATTCCCATCCCCGAATCACCGGTTATGATGTAGACGTTTTGCTGGTCTCCTGGATTGCGCCCGATGAAAGCCAGGCCATCAACAGGCTCCATGACCTGACCGGACCAACGCATTTCCATACGCTGAATCATCGGGAATCGCTCCCGTGCCCAGTCTTCAAGATCTTCGTAGCGCTGTTCAGCGTCGTCTGCCTGTCCCGATTTGTGATCTTCGCCGCCGACAATCAGTAGATCGTAATGGTCACCATCGTTGGCCGAAACAGATTGCACTCTGACGTAGTGATACGGGTCGGCCGTATCCCAGTAGAGGGCTCTGGTAACCGAGCCGCGTGGAATCCGAGCACCAATAACATAGGTGGTATAAGAAGCCTGTTTGGTGTGAATGGTTACGATGTCATTGATTGGCGTATTTGTGGCAATCACAATGGCATCAGCGGTCACTGCGTATCCATCGCTTGTTTCTACCCGCGGATGGGTGCCACCTTCTATTTTGCTTACATGCGTTCCGGTGAAAATGCGCCCACCGTCCCGTTCAATAGCGCGAATGAGCCCAGTCAGGTACTTCAAGGGATGGAACTGCGCCTGTCGGGGAAAGCGCAAACAGTTACCGGTGTCAAAACCACTGATTGGCACCCGTCCGACGTGCTCAACATTGGTGAGTCCAGCGCGATGGGCTGCTTTCATTTCGCGTTCGAGCAGATCTTTAGAGTCATTCGGCGGGACAAAGAGGTAACCGTCGAGGCGTTCGAAGTCACAATCAATTTTTTCTTCAGCAACGATGGTCTCAATGCGATCAATCGCCGCCGTGTGACTCTCGGCCGCCAACATCGCCCCCTTTTCGCCGTGGAGATGCTCGATCTCGAAGTAGCGGTCGTCAATCGCATTGGAAAGATGCGCCGTCGTACGCTCTGTCATCCCTCCACCAATGCGTCCATCATCCAACACAATCACCGACCTGCCTTGGCGCGCAAGCAGATAGGCGGTTGTCATGCCGGCTATCCCGGCGCCAACAATACACACATCAGAATGCGTATTTTCGGTGAGCGGAGATTTTTCCGGCACTTCCGCCGTTGCCATCCAGATCGATATGGTTTGTCCTGAATTATTGTCCATTGCTTTTCGTTTCTCCTTTTCAACAAATCGGAAAACGCTGAATAGCAGACAGGAATGGGGCAAAGAGAGAGATGCGAACGAGGTTTATCAGCCCACCGTCTCTTTGCCCCATGCTTTTCCGCCTATACCGAATCTATTTCATCTACGGTGTTTTAACCGTCAGCTCCATGTCTTGTCCGCAACAGACAAGATCACCCTCACCAGCATGAAGGACCTCAACGATATTGCCACAGATTTCACATTCATAAACTTGATGTATCTCAGTCATAATCATCTCCTTTTGGTTTGTTGTGTTTGGAATAAGAATTCCCAGCCTCTCCCGCTACTATTTCACGGTTATCTCTGGTGCTTTTGAATCGCTTTTGTCTGCGCTGGATTCTCCTTTAGAACCAATATCTTCCGCCCCTGTACGTTCCAGTATCTGCTTGCCTTTATTTTTCCAATCTGAATCGTCGGCGTGGACAGAAAGCAGAATTCCTCCTTTATGGATACGCCCTTCATAAAGGTTCGCTTCATACTCGGGAATACCCATGCCAATCAGCGCTCCGGCTATCCCGCCCACCAATCCGCCGGCACCTGCTCCAGCAAGGGCAGCCATAATGGGACCTGCCGCGATGAAGGGACCAATACCAGGAATGGCTAATGTGCCAATCCCCACCAGCCACCCTAAAGCGCCGCCGACCACCGCACCGGTCCCCGCTCCTGTTGCTGCCCCTTCCGGCGCCTTGGTCTCTTTCTCGACCGCGAATTCATTGGTTTCTCCACCTGCAGGGAACAGCACGGAGATGTCCGTGTACCGAAAACCTGCATCTTTTAATTCTTCGACCGCCTTTTCAACCATCAAACGGTTGGGATAGATTCCATAAACTGCAATATTTTTAGACATGTAGCCTCCTTGTTAGTTGCCTTGGTTTTATGCGCACCGTTATTCCCCTTGGCGTCCTGGTTACTTCAAATTCTTTTTGATTTTTTGCTTTTCCTCATCAAACTTTTTCATGATGTTTTGAATCTCGTCCTGGTCCAATACCTTTTCCGCGCTCTTGAATACCTTGCTCTCCTCATCTTTGATATGGTGCTCCACAAGTTCCTTGAATACGCTCATTTTGGCTCCCCATTGATCCTCGCCCTTCGGCATCATCTCCAGCTCTTTCTGGATGAGCTCGCTCACATGATGCTCCTCTAGCCCTTCCAGAGCATCTTCACGCGCTTCTTTCTTCGCCAGCAAGTGTGGATAGAAGGTGCTTTCCTCGGCCTTAATGTTGAGGGACCAGCTCTTCTCTCAGCTTTTTGAACAACTCTTCACGCTTCTTCGCTTGCTCCGCCCAATCGGGGCGCGGCAAGCAGCGCCCCTACACCTGGGCCAGAGCAATATTTATCGGAAAACCTCATGCGCAATGTCGGAAAGCGCGTTGATGACCGGCTCGGCGATCCGACCGGTACGTGACCGGTGAGAGGAACTCGCACCCAGGAGCAGCCCGATTCCTACTCCTATCCCTAACGCGATAAATAATGTCTTACTCGGATTTTCGTCGCTATAACTCTTAGCCTTTTCATACGTTTCTTTAACCTTCTGCGTTGTTTTGTCATACGCTTCACCTACAACCTGCTCGGCTTTCCCGAAAGCCTCGGTACCTTGATCCAGGATGTTCTGCGCTGTAGCAGTTACGCTGGCGAAATCTGTCTCAAATTTATTTGTTTCGTTATCCATGGTGATCTCCTGACTTAATGGTTTTTAGTAGTTAACATACAATTCTAACCCACCTCAGTCCCCCCTTACCTAAGGGAGGAAGCCTTAAAGTCTTTCCTTAGACAAGGGGAGATTTAGAGGAGTTAATCGCGAAATAATAGATTACAAGGTACTTGTCGGATCAACTCCTGCCTGCGATGGAGACTTCACGCAACCGCTTGACCCGCTTGTCGAGGTTGCATTGTTGATCCAGTCGGCGGCGAGCTTTGTTCCGATTCCCAGCAGAGTGACCTTTGCCAGGCTCGGCCTGACGGGTTCAATATGCAAACCGCCCAGCGTGTGCCGAACGTCCTCGGCAAAGGAACCGATGATTCGCTCCATTGGCGTAGTACGTCTTTGCATCATCCTTGAGGCAAAAATGCCAATGCCGACGGCAATTCCCAACGCCCAGTATGGAGAGTCCTTCACATATTCACTCCAATCCAGTTTTTCTTTGATACGATCACCAATTTGGTGAGCCGTTCTGGAAAGGTTTTCCTCCTCTCTAGCTATATTCTGACGTATATCTTCGATACTGCGCCCTCTTTCATCCATTACTTGCCCTCCTTTCCTACTTTTATTTGCCGGTAGCCGATAAAGGCAATTACGACACCGACGAAAGCAAACGCCACTCCTGTGACAAGCGCAGCAATGACGGGTGACATATAAGAAGTAAGTCCGATGATCAACGCGGCACACAAACAGATAAATGCAGCAAATCCAATCGCCGCTCCCGTCAATATTAGTAAGAGTCCACTGCGAGCAGCCTTCACCTTTTCGCGAATTCGTTGAATAACGAGCTGAATTTCGTCACGAACCACCACGGCTGAGCTTTTGGCTAGTTGCCCCAACAGTTCAGAGAAAGACTCCTGGCGTGTTGCAGTGTCTTTGTTGACAGACTTGTCACTCATTGGGGAACCTCTTACCTGCGTCCAATAATCGCTCCTATAATCAGGCCTATGCCTCCTGCTATCAGAAGGCTGCGCTGCGGATGTCGCCCGACGTATTCACGGACCTTGGCATCTGTTTGTTCATAGTCGAATTTCCGAATGTAATCGGCTGATTCGTCCAACATCTCGGACGCCTGTTTACCGTACTGGGCCATGGCTGATTGCGCATCCTGATCTGCAGCTTTTTCCCCCACAGCCACAGCAACTTTATGCATCTTGTCAGCAATAACCGTTTTGATATCTCCGCAGATGCACGATCTGTCTGAACTTTGGCAATCTGCCGCAGTTTCGCCTCTTGTCTCAGTTCTCCAAGTACCAGTTTCCATAGTTAACCTCATAGAGTTATGCCAACGTTCGAACCGACATTTCACGGTCCCACTGCCGTGTCTTCGCAGCAGCAATAAAGGCGTCCATGTCAGTCACAGAAACGACACCACCGTCTTTTTCAATTTTCGCTTCTACCAAGAGGGCCTGACCACCCTTATCGACGGCAATTGCCTTGAGATGACCGAACGCATCACGCACGAAATCGATCGCAGCGCTTTCCTTCGACAGTACCTGTGCACCTTCGTCGGAGAGGATCACGGCAACTGCGTCGAACAGCACGGAAGGGGTACCGGCCAGTTGTCCGTCAGCGGCCAGCAACGAGCCATCGGCAAGCGTTGCGCCCCCCACCTTGGGGGCAACGATCTTAACGGCGGCACCCGCATTAGTTGCGGCCTTTCTGATATTTTTGATGACTGCGCCGTCAGAACCGTCTGCGATCAGAATGCCCACCGCACGTCCCATGAGCGTGTCTTTCATCTTGCCGATCAGTTGCAATGCGGGCGAAGGCTCCATCTCCTGCACGGGAACTGCGGCAACTGGCGCAGCTGGCATTGTGTCAAATCCAAGTCCTACAGCTACTCGATTGGCGAGATTTTCCTCAATATTTCGCAGGTGACCAACCATCGCTTCCCGCACATGCAGATGTTCGACCTTGGAAAGCTCAAACACTAAAGCCGAGGCGATGTGCGCCTGCTCATAATCGGTTTGACTGAGATAGAACTGCCGTGCCTGGCTGTAGTGGTCGGCAAAACTCTCGGGTCGGATGCGGCCTTTCTCGCCGGTATCAGTAACTACCGCGCTATGAAAACCCTCGGCAGGAGTTTCTCGCGGGGAATCTGTAGACAAAGAGTTCGGCTCATAGGCAACCCGGCCTTTAGGTTGCGACATCCGCATCTGTCCATCCCGTTGATGATTGCCAAACGGACACTTGGGCGCGTTGATCGGAATTTGATGAAAATTGGGTGAACCCAGGCGGGAAAGTTGCGTGTCGATATAAGAAAACAAACGGCCTTGCAGCAGGGGATCATTGGAAAAATCGATACCCGGCACGATATTGCCAGGACAATATGCAACCTGCTCGGTTTCAGCAAAGAAATTGTCCGGCCAGCGATCCAGTACCATGCGGCCGATTACTTGAAGCGGTATCAGTTCTTCGGAAATGAGTTTTGTCGGATCGAGATGATCAAATGGAAAGCTGTCAGCTTCGTCTTGAGTGAAAAGCTGTACCGCAAATTCCCACTCGGGGTAATCACCCATTGCTATGGCGTTGAACATGTCGCGGCGGTGGAAGTCAGGGTCAGCGCCGGCAATCTTGACGGTTTCATCCCAAATGGTGGATTGCAAGCCGAGCTTGGGTCGCCAATGAAACTTGACGAAGGTCGATTCACCGGCATCGTTAATCAGCCGGAAGCTATGCACCCCAAAGCCCTCGATCATCCGCAGCGAACGCGGTATGGTTCGATCGGACATGATCCACATCACCATATGCATGGATTCCGGCGTGAGCGAAATAAAATCCCAGAAGGTATCGTGCGCAGATGCCGCTTGCGGAAAGCCGCGGTCTGGCTCCATCTTTACTGCATGGATGAGGTCGGGGAATTTGATAGCATCCTGAATAAAGAAAACCGGGATATTATTGCCAACCAGATCCCAATTCCCTTCCTTGGTGTAAAATTTGACGGCAAATCCGCGCACGTCACGGGGCGTGTCCACCGAACCAGCACCACCGGCAACGGTAGATATGCGGGTAAAGACGGGAGTCCTCTCACCTACCTCGGTGAGTATCCTGGCGGTGGTGAACTGCTTCAACGAGGCGGTCAGCTCGAAAAAACCATGCACGCCCGTCGCTCGCGCATGCACGATACGCTCGGGAATACGCTCGTGATCGAAACTCGTAATTTTTTCGCGGAGGATGAAATCCTCAAGAAGCGTGGGACCACGCGGATTGGCCTTTAGTGAATTTTGATTATCGGAAATCGGCACACCCTGGTTCGTGGTGAGTACTTGGTGCTTTCCTCCAGCAATCTGGTGCAGTTCGCCACCAACAGGGTTCATAAATTTTGCTGGATTGTTTTTGTTCTTTTCTTTGCTCATAAAAAATCTCCTTGGTTAGTATCGGCCTTTGTTAGTGATAGCCTGTTCAGCTTCTTGCGTTACGTGCATCCCCGCAGTAAAAAGAAAACAAATAATACCGGGATCGGAACTCCCAGGGCCCACAGCAAAACCCAGCCTATTTTCCCTTTTTCATTACTGAGCATACCGTTCCTCCATGAAAGAAAAGTTGGCGTTCAAATTTGGGCTCAAGAAAAATTTCTTACACGGTAATCGCAACTACCGTGCCGGAGCACAGGGACGAATACGGTATATGTAACTACATGAAATAGCTGGTATTTTATAGTGAGGGTATGCGCTGCGGGAGGGAAAGCCGTAAACGAAGCCTGTTATATTTCACAAAACTGCCACATGTTGTGAATCGGCAGGCTGATCTGAACAACAAAAGGCAGATGGTCCGATGCTATACGCGCTCGTGCATCGGTGGGAACCTTTACCGCTTCTACAACAAGGTCATCGGATAGAAAAATATGATCATAGCTGAGCAGCGGGTAGGAGCTTGGCCAGGTATTTTCTTGATCCCCATTTAATTTTAAATTTTCGACATTTATGAGTTTATCTTCGAACAGCTTGAAGACGGTTGATCCGGGCTGGGCATTGAAATCGCCGCACAGAATTACGGGAGGTCGACAGTCCTGACTGCCCAGCCAGTCCGGACCTGTCAGAACCCGCGACTGATTGAGTCGTGTTCTGGGAGTGAGCCCCAGGTGAGTATTAATTATCTGGATCTGTATGCCGAAGGCCTCGACCTCCACCCATAGTGCTCCCCGTCTGGCAAGCGTATGCCATCTATGAACCTTGTGCAGTCCCCCGGCTTTGACCCGCTTCATCGGATAACGGCTGAGAACGGCATTGCCGCACCGCTCTCGTTCGATCCAGACCTCCGGAAAACTCAGCTGTTCCGCAATAAGAGCAGCCTGATCATACAAAGCCGGGCGAACCGCTCCACAGTCAACCTCCTGCAAAGCCACAATATCAGGCTGATGGACAGCAATCACATCGGCAACACGTTGCAGTGAAAGCTTGCGATCGCCACCGATACAGCGATGAATGTTATAGGTAATGATGCGAAGACTGTTCGTCATTTGAGCTTACATTTTTGCCGTGTTCACCCAGCAGCGCAGCAGCTCCGCAACGCTCCACGCCTGAGCCACGCAACCGCGGGGTGTGTACGGTTCTTCGGCATCGAAAACCTCACTGACCGAGCCGATGCAGGCCTCGTTCAGGTGTTCCGCCAAGCCTGTCAGTAATTGTCGGCCTTGCGCCTCTTTGCCCGGATTCAGCTTAAGCCACGCATCCAGATAAGGACCAATAAGCCAGGCCCAGACGGTGCCCTGATGGTATGCTGCATCGCGGGCGCGCAGGTCTCCGTAATATTTCGCTTTGTAATCCGGATGCCCGGGGGCGAGAGAACGCAACCCAACGGGTGTCAGCAGGCGATCCGTTACCACGTCCATAACCTGTTTCCACCTGGCTTCGTCCAGCACAGGGTAATCGAGCGAAATCGCAATAATCTGGTTCGGACGGCACGCATCGTCGTTGCCACCGTTTTCTTCATCAACTACATCGTAGAGATAGCCCCCCTGTTCAGACCAGAACCGCGCATTGAAAGACTCTCGCACCCGCTGAGCCGTATCGCTCATTCGCTGCATATTGGCTTCCAGACCTTCTTCTTCCAACCAGACCGCCATTAAACGCAGCGCGTTGTACCAGAGTGCGTTGATCTCCACCGCTTTGCCTCTGCGCGGCGTCACCACCCAGTCTCCCACCTTGGCATCCATCCAGGTGAGTTGGTATCCTTGCTCTCCCTGATGCAGCAATCCGTCCTTGGGGTCCATGCCGATGCCGAACAGCGTTCCGTTCCCGTGATGCTGGATGATATCCATAAGCGTGGGCAGCAGCAGTTTCAGCGTTGCGCGGTCATCCGTAATTTGTACGTAGCGATGGATGGCATGAAAGAACCACAGCGTAGCATCGGCAGTATGATAGAGGCCGTCCTTCTCGCCTTCGGGGAACATATTGGGGATCAGTCCATTGTGCACATAATGTGCAAATGTCCGCAGTATCCAGCCTGCCTCGTTGTGACGGCCGGTCATCAGCGTGAGTCCTTCCAAGCTGATCATGGTGTCACGGCCCCAGTCCGTGAACCAGGGGTATCCCGCGATAACGGTCCGCATTTCACCACCTGAGGCTTGCATGCGAGCTACGTCATCCACCCGGCCAACCGGCGTAATCAGGAACTGATCAGCCGCCAGCACCAGTTCCGCGGCCAGCCCCGTCCGTGCTACAGACGGAGCGGCCTCCAGCAGCAGCTTGCGGCGATCCAGTTCAGCACGGAATGCCTCTTCCGGTGCCAGTGCACGAATCGTGTTCCACTCCTCGGTAGACGCCACGAGGGTTGTCCGGTCCCCTTCGCCCAGATCAGCACGAAAATAACCAGGGCTCCAAAGTGACCCTTCCCACTCGTATCCGCGATTGCGCTCGGTGCGATAGGGAATCACGGTGGATTCCTTGCGGTCGAAGGTAAATGCCGTGGAAGGACCGTGAACGATCAGGCGCAGCGCCGGTAGTCCTTCAGCTCCCGTTATTTCAAACTGGTCCTCAAGTGCGGATAATTTATAGTGAGTCGAGCGTCGCTCGCTGACTTGCGCATCGTGCGAACGGAAATGCAGCGCAGGTCTGAGTCCCAAGCGCAGCTTGCCGTGGCCGGAGAGCAACAGATACGTCAGGTGCACGGAGTTCTGCCGGTAGGGAAGGAAAAGCCGTTTTTCGAGAACAAATCCATCCACTTCATAGCGCCACACCGGCAGCCCGGCTTCCAGGCGAAACTCACTGACAGCAAGAATCGACTCCGGGGAGATACCTGTGATCTGCTCCGCGCCCATATACATCACACGTCCGTCCGGCAGGCGCAGGCGCTCGGAAAGTCCATTGAGCATCATCATGCGGCCCAGCGGATTAGGCAGTGCGGCGATCAGGAATCCGTGATAGCGCCGGGTAATGGCTCCGGTCACCGTTCCCGACGCATATCCGCCAAGGCCGTTGGTGACCAGCCATTCCTGCAACATGTGGGGATCAGATTTGGCATCGTTAAACGTTCTATTCTGGATAACTCGAATCAGGTTATTCATGACTTTTTACTCCGTTGATTCCGGCCGCAATGCTACAGCGGCATGCCCCGGGATACGCCAGTTGTCTTCGGAGTCAAGCCGCGGCGTCCCGATACCGCCGTATCGGGGAGCTTCGCTTGACCACAACGTCTGCCATGTAGTTCCATCCGGTGGCGCCAGTAGTGGTTCCGGAGCCGGGTCCAGATGCAGATCCGCGCCGAAGTTCACCAGCAGCAGGCGGTCGTCGCCATCTGCACCGAAGAAACGCAACAGCAAACAGCCCTCAGAGAGCACGGCCCCATCCACCGCGCCCGTTGTTTGGGCACTGAATACGGAATCATCCCGACGCAAACGCAGCAGATCCCTATGCAGATCGTAGATGTGCCGGTTACGTTCACGCTCGCTGAAATCAAGCTTGCAGCGCTCGAATGTCGAGAGATTCGCCGGATCAGCCAGGTATGGCAGTATCTCGCCGGTCGCCAGACTGCGGAACTGCGCCAGAGATTTCGTTCGCCCTTCCTCCACCAGCTTGGCCAGATCAGGATTGTGGTCCGCAAAAAAACAGAATGGGCTTGATGATGCGAACTCCTGCCCCTGAAAAAGCAGAGGGGTTCCAGGCGCAAGCAGCAAAAGCGCAGTCATGGCCCTCAGCAGCCCGGGACTGGTCAGGAACTGCACCCGCTCACCATAGCCGGAATTGGCAATCTGATCATGATTCTGAATAAACGTCACGAATCGTTCCGGAGGAAGCCGGAGTCCGGGGGTGCCACGCCGCTGTTTCTGCCACGTGTAGCGCTGCCCCTGGTAGAGATAGCCATACTTCACCATCGATATGAATTCCTGCGGCTTGCCCAGGTAGTCGGTGTAGTAGGCCTCGTTGCGCCCGGTCATGGCGACCATGGCGCTGTGATGGAAGTCGTCGTTCCAGAGAGCGTCCAGTCCGTAACCGCCGTTTTCAACCGGACGCACCAGCTTGGTATGCTGTGGCTCGTTCTCCGCCACGATAATTCTTTTCCGTCCGCGCACCGTTTCCCGCACGCGCATTCCGATAACCGTCATGATGTTTTCCGGCGAGGCGTCGAAAATCGCATGTGTTGCGTCCAGTCTCAGGCCGTCGATGTGGAACTCTTCTATCCAGTAAGCGGCATTCGTGAGGAAGAATTCGCGCACCGGACCTGCGTTCTCGCCATCAAAGTTAATGGGCTCACCCCAATCGCACTCGTACCGGTCAGTGAAATAGTCGGCTGAAAACTCACTCAGGTAATTGCCATCCGGACCAAAATGATTGTAGACCACATCGAGAATCACCCCCAAGCCTAAGCGGTGAGCCTCGTCCACAAAACAACGAAAATCGTCCGGCTTGCCATACAGGTGAACCGGAGCGAACATACCCACTCCATCGTAACCCCATCCGAAACGACCGGGAAATTCGGCCACCGGCATCACTTCCAGCAGGGTGATTCCACAGTCAGCCAACTCCGCCAGTTGTTGCCGGGCTGCCTGCCAGGTCCCTTCTCTCGTGAAGGTCCCGATATGCATTTCGTACATAACCTGACCTTTTAAGTCGGCCCCCTGCCAACCACGGTCGCTCCAGGTGAAAGCCGAAGGGTCAATCACCTGAGACGATCCCGAGGGTCCGTCCGGCTGATAGCGTGATGCCGGGTCAGGAAAGCAACCGGCGTCATCCAGCCGGAAGCGATAGCAGCTACCCTCAGCAGCCTGAGGAACCAGCCCCGCAAAGTATCCGTCCTTCTGCCTTGTTAGCTGAATGGCCGCCGGCGCTCCAGGACCAGCCTCCAGGAGCAGTTCCAGTTTTTTCGGGCGCGGCGCCCATACTCGAAAATGCGTACCGCCGCTCGCCTGCAATTCAGCTCCGACAGGGTATTTTCGCTTCAGGAAGTTCATATGTCTCCCTTTGCAGCTGCAAGTGTTGCCGGAACATTGAAAAAGAGCAGTTGCCCCAGACTTTTGGCCGCTTCGCTCCAGGTGATAAGGCTGATTGCCCCTCCGGCGCTGGATCGTTGCTCGGATGCGCATGATTGCAGCATGCTCCAGTACATGTTCTGTGCCCGCCAGAGATTCACCTGAAGGGGTAACAGCGCTGCTGCTTCAACCAGAAGGATGAGCTCTTTTAATAGCTGCTCATTATGTGGATCCTCTATCAAAGCAGTCATTGCTTCTTCCACTTTGCCGCGGATGATGAATTCGAGAGCCACCTTGTCCAGACTGATATTCCAACTTCCGATCTCGGAGATATCCTCCTTCAATCTGCCCACGTCGATCGCTTCCGAGATGAACATCTTTTGCAGCTTGAGATTGAGTACGGTCTCGGCAGTAGTCATAAAATAGTTCGGCACGGGCTTGCCGGTTTCCCTCACAAATCCCATCAGGGTTTTGCTGTTTTCATAGAGGCTGATGAACTTGTCTTCAAACTCCTGGAGTGTGCCGACCATGATCAGGCGCAAAATGTGGCGCTGTTTATCCCGGAACAGGTCTTTGATGCAGTAGTTGTGTGTGCCAAAATGGGTGTCGATCAGCCGGATTATTGCAGCAAAATCTCCCTCATTGAAGGCAGATATGACCTCCTGCTTCATGGTCAGGTAGGCCTCCTCGCCAACATAGGAGCAGACACCGCAGTTTAAGGTATGGCCGCCGAAGTACAGATTGCAGAAGCTGATCCGGTCGGATTTGCGGGTGATGGAGGAGCGGATAAATATTTTTCCTACCGCAAGCTTCATCTGTCCGGCATGGATTATCTGATGATCCTCCCTGTGGGCGAGATAACTGAAAATATCGGTTTCCTCGCCGTATTCCTCAAAGACAAAGCTGACGGCATAGTGCGCGCCGACCTTGAGCAGGTCGATCATGGCCGACTTGACGTAGGTGGTGTATAGTTCAGCCCCGTTGCCCTGTTCGGGCACATTGCTCTCAGCCAGTGCCAATCGTTGCAGAAAAAGGGGTTCGATCCCCTGCAGGCAGTAACTCTCCGACAACTGCATTGCTCGACCGGCATACTGAATGATCTGAACCGTTTCCAGCCCGGACAGGTCGTCAAAAAACCAGCCGCAGCTGGTGTACATGAGCATGGCGTGCCGCTGCATCTCCAGCAAGCTGAGTACGGCTACGCTTGCATCTTCATCCAGGGGACGCAGGGTATGTCTGAGCAGGAATGCGGCAACCTTTTCATCGCAGCGGTCATGCATGAGATTGATATAGTCATTCCTCGCTTCCCAGGGGTCTTTTACGAAATCAGTCATTTTATTTTCGTAACCATCAGCCAGCTGTTCGCTCAGCCAGTCCATGGCATCCCGCAGCGGTTGTCGCCAATGCTGGTTCCAGCCACCAGTCCCGCCTGAGTTACAGCCGCAGTCATTTCTCCAGCGCTCGATGCCGTGTATGCAGCTCCAGGAACTGTTTTCAATAATCTGCACTTCATGGGTTGCCGGGTGCAACTCCAGGTATTCGCCATAGTTGGTCAGACGTGCCAGATTATGTGCCTCAACGTGAGTCAATGTGTGCCCCAGCGCCATCTCGCCAAAGGCATGATGATGTCCGTAGGTCTCTCCATCCGTAGCAATATGTACCAGTTGGGGATGGTTGCACTGTTCCGAAAAACCGGACAGCAGGCGGTCGGCAAACCGTTCTCCGCTGCTGAGCAGTTTGTCGAAGGCCACTGACTGGGAAATGGGGCCGTCATAAAAGAAGATGGTGATGCTTCGACCTGAGGGAAGCCGACAGAGATAGGCCTGAGAAGGGTCGATTCGTGAGCCGGTAACATCCCTCCAACGGCCGGTTCCGATCTTGCGAACCCGTGACGCCTGGTGAGGAGCTAAGATCGTGAAATGGATACCTTCCTCGGCCAATACCTCCAGGGTCTCTCTATCCACAGCGGTTTCAGGTAGCCACATCCCCTCCGGGAAACGCTGGAAGCGATGTTCGAAATCCCTGATTCCCCAGCGTACTTGTGTCCGCTTATCGCGTAAGCTGGCAAGCGGCATGATCACATGATTATACACCTGTGCCAGGGCGGCCCCATGACCTGAACGCCATAGCATACTTTGGCGATCTGCGGCCTGAATCGCCCGGTAGGTGTCAGGACATTTTTTTTCCATCCACAAAAGGAGGGTCGGACCGAAATTGAAGCTGATCCGGGCATAATTACTGACGATCCCCATGATGCGGCCTTCATTGTCCAGATTCCGTGTGGCTGAATTGGGGGCATAACACTCGGCGGTTATCCGTTCATTCCAGTCATGATAGGGATAGGCCGAATCCTGGATCTCAATGGTCTCCAGCCAGGGGTTTTCGCGGGGCGGCTGATAAAAGTGGCCATGAATGCATAAGAATCGTTCCATCTTTTTACCTTTCTGCAAAGCATGACGGCGAACGCGGAAAGAAAACAGACGGTTCTCCCCGCACAGCCTGTTGCAAATCTATATCGCAACTAGCATGCCGTCGTAGTCCTTTGGTTGCTGTGATGCAAGCTGTTGATTTGTAAAGGGTAATAAAGAGAGGGCAGATAGGAGGGGGGAAAGTCGTCAGCGGTATCCGGTATATTTAGCATAGCTGCCATATATGACGGAAGTAAACCGGTCTCATAACTCCCCCTGTCCCCCTCTTATCTTAAGAGAGGGAACGAAACAGACACTGTTTGCTGGTCTGTTCTCTGTCAGATCAGAGCGTCCCTCCCCTTAGCTAAGGGGAGATACCGTTATGGGACAGGTGGGGTTACGAATATCTGGCTGAACTTTACACATCCATTCCCGCCAGTCTGAGTCCGCGCCTGATGATTCCGGTATGTCTCCAGAGCGGCGGTCGCAGACCGAGTGTATGGCTGATTCGGTACATGGTCGGCAACAGGGGGTGACCAATTGAAGCCATACTGATAAAGTTCATAGTACTATTCATCTGATTTTTCAGCTCCTGATGCAGCCACTCTGCATCCACTTTCGGAGAAATATAATACAGGGGAGCAAGCATCTCTTCCGCTGGACGCACAAGTATCCCTTCTGCTCGCGCAATAGATTCCAGTTCCGTTCCGGGGTAGATGCGTATGCCAACATTAAAGAACGCCACGTCCTTGGGACGGATATTATTTTTGGCAAATTGCAGAGTTTCCCGTACCGTTTCCGGCGTTTCTCCAGGACCACCGAACAGGAACATCCATGCGCAGGGAATACGGTGTCTACGTACCACCGCAGCGGCATGATGCACTTCGCGGCTTGTGAAACCTTTGCGCAGTCCCTGCAGCACCGCATCGGAGGCGCTCTCCAGGGTAATACCCATGCCCGTAAAACCTGCCCGTTCCATAGACGTCACCAGCGCGTCGTCAAAATCCCGTGGATTCAGATCCATGCACTGAAGCCGCGCCGTATGTTTGATTCGCGCCAAAGCTGCGCAGACCTCCATGGCATGTTCCAGCGGCGCATTAAACACGCTGTCCACGAACTCGATATCCCGCAACCCCATTGCAGTGAACCGCACCACGGCATCGGCAATACTACCGGGTTCCTTGAGACGACAACTGCTCCCCTCGATTTTCGGGTAGGTACAGTAGACGCAGTGGAACTGACAGCCGGTCTTGGTCTGGATCGGAACTGTTGCCATCTGAGAGAGATAGGCCGGGATATTGAGCCAGCGATGGTAGTCAGGCATTGTACAGGTTGTTGAAAAACCGGTGGCAGCAGAGCTGTTGCGGTGAAAGACACCGTTTTCGATGCAGGCGACGCCGGGCATATCACAGAATCGCTCATCGCGTGCGAGGCGCTCAAGGAGCTGGGGAAAGACCATTTCTCCATCGCCGACTACGGCGCAAGTAACAGCTGCCAGGCGCAGGATCTGTTCAGGCATGCCCCCCAGCGCCGCCCCTCCCAGAATAATCGGGGCGCTGCTTCCGGAACGAATGGCAGTCACGATGCTCTGCAGGTCATCCAGAAAGAACGTCGTATCCTGCATGTCGACATTGTCTATGTTGCGGATCGAAAGACCGACCACATCCGGGTTAAAGCGTGTTACGACCGATTTGATGTCCACTATCGGGTCCTGGGTAAACATAAGGTCCAACAGATGAACGGTATGGCCCGCGAGTTCCGAAGAATGGGCGATAATGCAGGCGCCTATCGGCATCAACGGCATGGGGAAAGCAGTTCGGTTTGTGCTGATGAGAAGTATTTTCATGGTGTGCGCTTGGGCGAACCGGTGCTGCCGGGGACGGTTTCCGCGGAGCGGACCAGTTCGGCAAAGAGTCCGTCTTGAGCCACGAGTTCGTCATAAGAACCGAATGCGCTGATTCTGCCCTCTTCAAAGACCAGAATGCGATCGCAATCTTTTAACGTCGAGAGGCGATGAGCAATGATGATGGTCGTTCGATCGGCGTCCTTGATCCCCAGCGCGTCTTGCACGCATCGCTCGCTGATGTTATCGAGGGCGCTCGTCGCTTCGTCGAGGATCAGGATCGGCGCGTTTTTTAAGAGCACACGGGCGATGGCCACGCGCTGGCGTTGACCGCCCGACAGGTTCTGGCCCCGTTCAGTAACTGCGGCTTGGTAGCCGCCGGGCATCTGCATAATCTCGTCATTCAGATTGGCAAGTTCCGCAGCCCGTTGCACCTGGGCCAACGAGACCTCGCCGTTGCCGTAAGCTATGTTCTCGTAAATCGTTCCGGAGAAGACGAAAGGGTTCTGACCGACGTAACTCATCAGGTGCGCCAGTTCCATACGGCTGACTTCAGTGAGCGGTCGTCCGCACAGTGCGATCTGTCCCCCTTGCGGATGCAACAAGCGTAGCAGCGCCTTAATCCAGGTCGTTTTGCCCGATCCGGAACGCCCGGCAATACCAATCGTCTCACCATGTCGAATCGTCAGACTCAAGTGATCGAGCGCCCGGTGGGTCTCGCCATCTGCGGTGACATACTCCACCAGCAGATCATCGACTTCAATCACCGGTGCCCCTGCCTTTAATTCCATGCCGCTCTGTTCGGGCGTCGCAAACGCGCGATCCAAAGGCGAACCCAACATTTGCAGCAAATCTCCGACGCGTAAACTTGCTTCATGCCCTTCATCCACCACCCTATGCACCTCGTTGAGCGGAGTCATTACACTCAAGAACAGCACCGAGAAGGTCAGCACGTCGCCAAAGCTGATCTGCTGATGAATAGCCAGGTAAGTGGCGAGCGCCAAAAGGAGAATGTGAAAGAATCCTTCGTTGAGCGCCTTCGCGCAGCCATACAGAGACATCTCGAAGTTATGCCGTACCTCGCGTATGCGGCGCTTCTCGGCGCGCTGCGTAAGGCGCAGCATTTCCAGGTCGTACGTATGAGCAACGCGGATGTACTCGGCGCCCCCCAATTGCTCGACGACAGCCCCGTCAATTTCGTCGCAATCGCGCATGAGCTCCAGCCGAACACCCTTTTGCGACCGAAGCTGGCGCATTGTCAGATAAACGGTGAGCGGAATCACGCCCATCATGATTGCGCCTATAGCAAGATGTTTTGTGAGCGCGGCAAGCAGGGCGAACAGGCCGGTCAAAAGGGCGGGCAAACAGTCAACGAACAGAAGCTGCGCAAAACGGATCAAGCCATCCGCGCTGCGCAGGATTTTGCCATGCAAGGTGCCAATTTGTTCGCTGGAAAGCGCAGTCAAGTCCCCTCGCAGTACGTGCCCGACGAGTTGCAAATGCATATCGCGGTTAAGACGTGCAAGACTTCGTTCAACCAACGAGCGCCGCGCCACATTCAAAGCTTCGCGCAGCAGATAGATTACCGCAAGTGCTCCGAGAATCCAGGCGACCGCCCAATACATCTGCGTCTGACTTAATTGGCTGGCCCCGGTTTGAATGCTATCAACAAGCCGACCCAAAAGAATCGCACCGCCTGTGTTCGCAGCGCTGGTCAGGGCTGTAATCAGGGCCGCGCCCCCCAAGGCCAGCCGATCTTCGACGGCGACGAAAGGCCAGACTTGTGTAGCACGGCGGGCAAGGAGTTTCAGTTCCGCAGCGGTGTGGGGGGGAGCTTCTTGTGTCATTTTCCCCAATGTACCCCGACGGCATACTCCATACACCGCTCAAAAACATCAAAGGTGAATTCAGGCGGGATCAGGCCGGCTGTCGCCCCATCCGTGTTGTTCCGGGCAAACGTGCGGGTATCGGAGAGATAGGGCAGGTATGGCTCGATGAAACGGTTGAACAGAGCCTCAGGCGGGTTGAATGCCCTGTTCGGGGCAACCCCGTAAACGATTTCAATCCCCCGGATATTCAGAAACGCTTCGCAATAAGAAGCTAGATCCTCCAAGGTTTTGGGGTGAGCGCTGGTAATGTGATAAAAAGTTCCGGGCTGCGCGTTGGCCAGAATCGACAGGGAGGCGGAAACGAAATAATCGATCGGGATCAGGTTGATAGTGCCTCTATCGGCAACGGCTATTTTCAAAGGGAGATGGAGAATCCCGCTATCATCCAGGTAGATGCCGTGCTCCCGGGATTTGCGGCCCCCCTGCTCATGTATGTCTTTCAGGTAAATTTCCTTGATGTAATAGAGCGATTTGACATGATTATACAGGGCGTTGAAGCAGTTGGCCCGTCCACTGCGGGAATCGCCGTAAACAATCGACGGGCGGATAATCGTAAACGGTATGGCACAGATCGTACAGTGCGCTGCAACCTCTTTTTCGGCCCGGGCCTTGGTCTCTTCATAGACGTTTACGAAGCGCTCCGAAGCCACCGGTGCCTCCGGACAATGCCCGGATGCTATCCCGGCGGCATAGGCTGTGCTGACATAATGGAACCATGGTGCGTTGCTGTCTTTCGCAAACCCGATAATCTGATCCAGGCTGTCAATATTCGTGGTTGTTGATTCGTGGCGATTCCGTTCCGAAAAGCGGGTATCTGACGCGCAATGGATAATAGTGCACGCCTTGTCGCAGAGTTCCTGGTATCTCTCCGGATCTAGGCCGCACAACGGCTTCAGGAAATCGACCTCTGCCGTCTCAATCTGGCCGCTGCGCCCCCGAAGGTCGAACCACGCCAGCAATCTGTCTATTCTGGCTGCCAGGCTTTCATCTGCAGTGGGCCTGCCCAGGACAATCACCCGGTCGCCCCGTTGCAGCAAAGCAGCCAGCAAATGGCTTCCCAGGAAGCCGGTAGCCCCGGTAAGCACGTATGTCTGCGTACTGGTATCTGTCATGTCGTCGCCTATGCGTAGAGCAGATTTTCCTTCCGGCAATATCCCTGGAACAAAAGGTGTTTCAGCCATCTAATGGTCCCCTCGCGGGCCGAGTGCTCTTCAATCAGCGCGCCGGCTTCCATGGTGGCCTGTTGAACGCGGGCGATATCGTCCCTATCGTTCTGGTCGTAAAAATAGTCGTATTCGTAAATGCAGCGCTTGCCGCCGTCCACCGGCGTGACAAAACCGAATTCATGCTTGAGTTGGTGGCGTTCTCCTATCTGTGAGAAGCCTTCGTTCAAGGTGGAGATTAAAGAATAATCGAGGGGGAGATACATGAGTAGCGGGAAGAAATGCTTCGCGCGACCCATCCTGGTGCTGGTGATCCTGAACATGTTGAGCCAGACCAGATTCGTCATTTCAGGCCGGGCATACAGCTGTTCGTAAAATTCCCTCAGTTCCGGAGCGGTTTCCTGTGCCAGCTTTGCCGGTGACGATGCCAGCGCCGTTTCCGCCAGTTCGGCAAATCCGTTGATCTTGAGATAAGAGAACGGTTCACCCGCGGAAAGCTCGGTAATCAGGTCCAGCCAGCGAGCTGTCTTCAGCGACGGCAAACCGAGGCTTAAAGCGGTGAAAAGACGCTGGTCGATGACCGGATGGCCCATCTCCGCTATGCTGCGCAGGGCGTACTTGTCGCCGATCACCAGGACCATGCAGGCGATGCCCAGCTTCGTTTCGAAGATCTCCCTGGCTTCGGCGGCCAATTGCCGAGTCGGAGCGATAAAGGCCGACACATATTCCGCACCGAGAACCCCTATGGCCAGGCCGATGCGCCGTGCCGCGCAATCCCCGGCAAAATCGAGGGCTTCTGCCAATGTCTGGAAAGGGACCAGGACCCCGGCCTCGTCGTCTGTCATGGGATGCAGTTTGGCGCTCATCGCCGTACAGATACCGGGGGTTTGTCGGCCGGACTTGATGAAGGCAAAAAGGTTGGGAGCATCTTCTTCGTTGAGCGAAAAGAACGAACCATCCGGGGCGACAAACTCGGCATCAACAAAATTATCGGCAGATGTCCCGTACGTGGCTGAAAAAAGCGACAATATGCCGGAGGACATCATGCTGCCGCAGACCAGCGCCGCGGCCTCGGCAACATTGACCCGATAACCGCGCTGCACTGCCGCCCGCTGCAGGTCGAATGCCGCAACCCCCGGCCCGATCTTGACCGACCAGTTTTTCTCGTCAAAGACCATGTCTTTCATCCGGTTCAGATCTATGACCGCCCCTTCGCAGAGGTGGAAACCGAGGAGATTGGTACCGTTGGCCCGTACCACCCACGGGATCTCGTGCTGCCCAAACAGCCGCAGCAGCGCCGATATCTCTTCCCGCGTCCGGGGCAGAACCACGTAAGCGGGCATTTTCGGTACTGCCAGGGCACAGGGGTCGTGGGCATAGGTGGCGGCGATAGCCCGGTCATTTGTGGCCCATTCATCGCCGGTGATATCCCTGATTTGCCGCAGCAGCGGGTCCTCCGCAGCTTTTTCCACCGGACTACCCGCGGCAATGTGGCTGGCGACGTGGTCTTTCAGGGCTTTCATCACCCGTGAGGGCTGCATCTCGGTGACGAAACAGCACTGGTAGTCGCATTTGCCGCACAGATCGCAACTGTCGGCAATCTCGACACACGTGTCCGTAACGGAAATTTTCTGCTCCGCCAGGGCAGCATACAGATCCATCCTGCCCTGCGGATAATAGCTGACATAATGCTTTTCCGGCCCGGAGGCACAGACCCCGCTTCCCAAAAAATCGATTTTGCACATCGCGTAATGTCGGCAGTTCCTGGCGGTTTCCAATGCTTCATTCATGGTCTGTTTTCTCCGGGGCCACTGAATTCTGTGAGATCACTGTTTTTGATGGCATATCCCATGTACATGATGTTCATGTCCGTACTCTCGACCAGCAGGAGTTTTTCGGCGAGATCTTCATACGTCCATTCTCCTTTGGCCCTTTTGCGCAGATAGTACAGAATGTGAGGATAGGAAAGATTCGGTTCCGTTCCCCGGTGCTCTCTCCATTCAAAATTATTGAGCGTGAGGAGCGCTTTTAATTCCTCGGGCCTGATGAACAGGTCCCATACATGGAGATTCGGCGGCATGAAGGCCCACCGCTTCCATTGCTGCGCAATCTTGATGGCTACCAGTTTGCTGATGAATGTGCGGTTAATGGTGTCGTAACAGAACACACCTCCCGGTTTCAGCACCCGGCTGATTTCTGAAATTACTGCCCGCAGATCAGAAACATGTTCCAATACGTCACAGCAGAAAACCACATCGTAGCTGTTATCCCGCAAAGGGAGGGCTTCGCCCATTCCCTTTTCATATCTGATCTTCAATCCGCTGGTTTTTGCATGCGTCATGGCGATATGCAGCGATTGTGCAGAAGGATCAATTCCGGTTGTATCGAACCCCATCCGCGCAATTTCTTCGCATAATATGCCTCCTCCGCAGCCCACTTCCAAAGCAGCGCTTTCTTGAGGCGCTATGTTCAATTCATTGAACAGTTTCTTCGTAAAATAACCCACCCGGACAGGATTAATCGATGTCTTCAGCAGGTAAAGCACAGAATCGGGTTGCCACCATTGGTCGTTTTCCGCATGGTACATACTGTTGTCAATGCGGTCGTAATTCTGTCGCAAATTTTTTCTCCCATTTGAAAACAGATTACTTTTTGTACCCCTGACAATTACGACCAGCGCCCGGCGGACTTCAATTTTTTGTGCGCTCGCTCCGTTCATTCAGTGCGCCACGCACCAGTTCAGGATTCATCGACTGCTGCAGTTCTGCCGCCTCGGGATCATGACGGTTTCTGACATTTGGCAAATCACGCCGCAGCTCTTCCAACAGGTTGATTAGTTTTGCAGTCTTCTGCTCAGTCAGTAACATGACTTTCAAGTCCAAATGTGCCCGATGTTCCTCAAGTTTGTTTAGCCGGTTCTGCTTTGACAGAACTACGGTCGCGGTAAGCAATGCACCCAGACCGACAACCCCTTGCAGCCAGAAATACGGCTCCGGATCAAATGCAGCCATACCAAATTGTCGTACTACAACATTAGCGAGCATCCAGAACGCAACAAAGAACAGAATTATACCAAGAAAAATCGGCTGCCCTAAAAAACAGCTAATGCGCTCCAGAATACGTTGCGAATGGCTTATTTTTTGATATTCGCGCGAGTAGAAATCCAGCACGGCCTCAATATTTTCGCTGATTTGGTCGTGATCGGATTCGACCGGTGTGTCACGGGAATCCGCAGGCGCTTCGGGTGAAAGATCAGGTTTGCTTCTCATTCTGGCTCACTTGGTCCAATCCGTCAGGCCTCATTCTTTCTATTATCTGACATTTGTGTTGGTTTTCTTTTGAATGGTTATTAATCGCTTGCTCGGCAATAAGTCTGCTTTGCAGCCAGCCTGTTATCACCCCGCATCCTTCGGTACACTCTACGAGATACTCATTATCAGTGTATTCGAAATCCATGATTTACTCCTCTTGGCAATGCTATGCCAACAGCTTCGCCTCCATAGTGACAGTTGTGTTCAAAAGCCGTGACATAAGGCAGCCGCTCTTTGCGTTTTCTGCCAGTTTTGCAAAAGAATCCAGGGTTGCACCGGGTATGGTGGCGCTCACCTCCAGATGACTCTCGGTGACGGTCCAACCCTCCTTCAGCTTCTCGAAGGTGACAACGGCGGTTGTAAAGATTCGATCCGGGACCATTCCGGCTTCGCCAAGCAGCGCCGAGAGCTGCATGGAAAAACAGGCAGCGTGGGCACCAGCGACCAGCTCTTCCGGATTGGTGCCGATTCCCTTCTCGAAGCGGGTGTCAAAAGAATACTGCGTCTTCGACAGCACGCCGCTTTCCGTAGAGATGTTCCCTTTTCCTTCTTTAAGACTTCCGTTCCATTCTGCCGAAGCTTTACGTTTCATGTCATCCTCCTCAGGGGTTTGTTCTGTTCTTGCCGTAAAATCAGATTTCTTTTTATCCTGTCACAGCTTCTTGGCCACTTCACGAGCAGCTATCACAACCGGATCCCAGACCGGTGAAAAGGGTGGAGCATAGCCAAGATCGAGATTAATCATTTCCTCCACCGTGAACCCGGCATGAAGGGCGGTTGCCAGGGTGTCTATCCGTTTGGCCGAACCTTCCATGCCGACGATCTGACCTCCAAGAAGGCGGCCGCTCCCTTTTTCCGCCAGCACCTTTACGGTTATTTCCTCTGAGCCGGGAAAGTATCCCGCCTTGGTGCGGCTCTTGATGACAGCGCTCACATGCTCCAGGCCAAGCGCTTCAATTTCTTTTTCCTGGAGGCCGCTACGCGCAACTTCCACCTGGCATATCTTTGTGACAGCCGTTCCCATCACACCGGGAAACGTGGCATAGCCCCCTCCAAGGTTTACACCTGCAACCCGTCCCTGGCGGTTGGCCACCGTGCCGAGGGCGATATAGATGGGTTTGCGGCTCACCAGATGGAACGATTCGGCGCAATCCCCTGCTGCCCAGATACCAGCGATACCGGTTTCCATCCGCTCATTCACCCGGATCGACCCTTTTTCACCAAGGGGAATGCCTGCCGCCTCGGCAAGCGCCGTATTGGGGCGCACCCCGAGCCCAAGGATCACGATGTCGGTCGGCAGGGTACGCTTGTCGGTGACAACCCCCGTCACTTTTCCGGATGTTGTCTCAAACTCCGTAAGGGTCTCCTCCAGATATAAAGTGACACCCACATCCCGCAATGCCTGGGAGACAAGCGCTCCCATATCCTCATCAAGGGTACCCATCACCTGAGCAGACCGATCGATCAAAGAAACCTCCAGGCCACACATTACCAAAGCTTCCGCCATCTCCAGGCCGATGTAACCGCCGCCGACGACAACCGCTTTTTTCATGCCACCTTTTTCGAGACGTCTGCGAATCACCAGGCCGCTTTCAAGGGTGTTAACCCCGAAGATATTGATGGCATCGGAGCCGGGGAGATCCGGGCAGAGCGGCACCGCGCCGGTGGCGATCAGGAGCTGGTCATACTGCTCCCACGCCGATTTGCCGCTTTTCAGATCGCGGACATACACCCTTTTCCCTGGCGGATCGATTTCCTCCACCTCGTGTAAAACCCTCACATCAATTCCGTCCCGTTCCCGAAACTTTTCCGGGGTGCGGACGATGAGCTTTTCCTCCGCATCAACCACCCGGCTGACATAATAGGGGATTCCGCAGGCAGAGAAGGAGGTGTGCGGACTTCGCTCGAAGACGACGATATCCAAATCAGGCCTACGGCGCTTTGCCTGTGAGGCAGCGCTCATCCCTGCTGCATCGCCGCCAATGACTACAAGTTTTTCATTGGGCATGATTATTTCCCCGTGTTTTCACCCGTTATCCTTTTACTTCCCGATGCGAATCGTTGATATGTCTCCTATGAGCCCGAAGACGCCCAATAGCCATACAATCACAACGATAACCACTACCACATTCAAAATACTCTTTATGGTGGACTGCATCGGTATAAAGCGGTTAATAACCCAGAGGATCAACCCAACGACAACCAGAACAAGTACTAATTGAATAAGCGGCATCTTATTTCTCCTTTCATGTAATTGGTGTGTTTCCCCCTGCTTGTGCAGAGTACCGTCGTACGGCTCCACACAAGTTGGATTACCTCAACTTTATGGCAACTAGTGTGCCAGTGAATGACTGCGGATATTGATGATGTAATTGATTGATTATAAAGGAGAAATCAGACGAAAAGCTGCGGGGCAACGAGAAACAAATCAGTGGATTCTGTCATATATAAAATAACTGCCATATAGGATGGGTTTGAAATGCGGCCCTGGGTAGGATCGCAACAATCGCAAATATTACAGTAATACTTCTTTGAAATGATATCACCAAATGTTATCATTTCACCATGAACAGCAAACACCGAAAAACGCTTGAAGCCATATTCAATAACCCTGTAAACGGAAATATCGAATGGGCAAGGATAGAAGCGTTGCTCGTTGCCGTAGGTTGTACAGTGGTTGAAGGGTCCGGTTCTTCCGTCACTTTTGAAAAACAGGGAAAACGCGCATATTTTCACCGCCCCCATCCGCAAAAGGAATCATTACGGTACAGAGTGACAGACACTCGACATTTTCTCGAAGCTATCGGAGTAAAGCCATGAACACCATAAAATACAAAGGATATGCCGCCCGCATAGAGTTTGACGCCGACGACCGGATTTTTGTCGGACATCTGGCAGGGATACGTGACATCGTTGGATTTCACGGGTCATCCGTTGAAGAACTTGAAAATGCCTTCCATGAAGCGGTTGATGATTATCTTGCTGCGTGCGCCAAGCTAGGACAAAAGCCTCACGCTCCCGCGTCCGGAAAGGTCTTGTTGCGTATTCCTCCCGAAGTTCACTCCGCTGCAATCATGGCCGCCGAGAGCGAGGGCAAAAGCCTTAACCAATGGGCGGCTCACGTTTTAGAGGAAGCCGTGCAGTATTTACAGGTTGTTGAAAAACAGCCATCTCGCCGCCGTCCTCGAAACCCACCTTGTGCGGCGTAGCGCTGCTACGCCTCCGCGGGGCTTTCTCCGGGTGCGACGATCTGACTATTTTTGAACAACCTGGGCTTTTCAACACCTGTTAAGCCTGGAAAATTGTAGGATTGGTTATGGTGAGGAGACCGAGGTACTACCGGTAAACCTCGTCATGGCTGCCAATGTCAAGCAGGATGATCTCATGATCGCTGATCAGAAGAGTCAGGGTAATGCGGTATGAATAGGTCAGTCTGACGGCATGGCATCCGGAAAGTTTGCCGGTGAGTTGATGAAGGCCAAGGCCCGGCTGAAACGGGTCCTGTTGCAGAGCGCTGACAGTCGCGGCAAAACGAGGTTTAAGATCAGGGTGTTTCCTGAAGAACCTTCTTGCCTGGCGGATAAACTTTTCGGAGGTGGTAACGCTGAACATGCTCACTCTCCGTCAAGGTCAAGCGCCTTCAGCAGTTCATCAGCAGAGGCAAATTTTCGTACCCGTCCCGCCTTAACATCCTCAAGTGATGCCTTCACCCGAGCAACATACGCCTCCTCGGCATCGGCCACCATTTCCTGATAACGCGCCTCACTAAGTATCACGTACTCGGGTCGGTTGTTACGAATGACATGCACGTCACCCTGTGCGATCAGCCCGTCAACCGCTGCAATACCGCGTCGTTTCAGTTCCTGAGCAGGGATGGTATTCATTCTCGGACTCCTTCAGGTACTTTATTAAGTACCTGATAGTGTGCCACAGTTGATAGTGAGCGGCAATAGAGTTTTTTGAAGATGCAGAAAAGGCGGCCCTTTGGCCGCCTTTTGAATTAAATATGCTGTCCCTCTTTAATGTATGGGGAATCCACACCCCGGTTGTTGACCGG
>DIUT01000020.1 GCA_002423105.1 Geobacter sp. UBA6151
CCGAAAGGCTCCTGACCTACCCGGTTGTCAAAGAATAAATCAAAACAAACGGAGATTATATGACAGACTTTTCAAATGAGCAGGATTTGAGCGTAAATACAGATCTCGCAAGCACTGCTTTTGATGTTGTTACTGATCTCGTAACTGGAACAAGTATCCCTGCCCCAATAAAACGAAACGCTTTCAAAGCATTTGGCCGGTTATGCTCTGCTGCTATCGAGATTCCTGTTGCTTACCTGGAAGGGGTTGCAGCTGAAAAACGAGCCGAAACTCAAGGTCGGATTAAAATTATTGGCCGAACCACGGAGCAAATTGCTCAACAGATGGAAGTAGATCCGGAGTACGCGCGTGTTGCAGTGAGAAAATTTGGTCAAAAAGTAATTCGTGAACAGGTTAATCTCGACATGATCTCGGAGGTTGCAGCAAGCACTCTAAAGGAAACGGCAAATCAAGGAGAACAACAGCAAACAAATAATGAGCCGGAAGAGTCTATTAGCGAGGATTGGCTGAACACCTTTGAGAAAGAAGCTAGCCAAAAAAGCACAGAGGAAATGCAACTTCTCTTTGGGCGCATATTAGCTGGAGAAATCAGACGTCCAACTTCATTTTCACTAAAAACAGTTAAGCTATTAGCTAACTTAGATCCAGTCGCAGCAGCATTATTTAAAAAATTCTGCAGTGCTTGCATTACCCTTAGAATTCCAGGCACTAATCAGATAATAGACGCTAGAGTTCCATCTTTGGGTGGTAATGCAGGATCGAATTCGCTCAGCAAGTATGGATTCAGTTTTGACCAACTCAACATATTGGCTGAGTATGGGTTGATTATCACTGACTACAATTCATGGCGAGACTATAAAATTTGCATTTTAAACGAACAAAAACAAGTAATGCTGCCATTTATGTATCAGCAAAAATACTGGGCTTTACTTTCATCACCTGAACGTGCAGTTGGCCAGGAATTTAGAATATCAGGCGTTGCTCTTTCCCGTTCCGGCCAAGAATTGTTGCAAATAATCGATATAGAGCCAATGACGGAGTACACCGAAGCTCTCAGAGTTTTCTTAGATGACAGTAAACTTCAAATGGTTGAAATTCAGGGAAGCTTACGCAGTCGCTAAACAATTGCCAAGTTCATGTGATAGCGTTCCAGTCGAAAAGCTTAACGAAACAGCTATCGCGGGTATCGCTTATATATCTATTCACGCCTCTAAAGTTGAAACTCGCAATTGGGCAAAGTATTGTCTATCTACTATTCAAAGTAAGTTAAAGTAGCGTGGTGCAAATGGCACAAATGCCTAATCGGGTAGCCGGAGAACCTAAGAGGGACGTAGCTGCTTTATTGCTTTAGCATAAGGAAGGCAATGGGGCCAGGACTTGATAGTTTGATAAAGCCGGATTAAATCAAGTTGTCAAGACCCCAAAGGCTCAAAGGCTCCCCCTATATGGCGCAAGACAGAACATAAACTGCATTTTCTCCGAACCATCGGCAACAGCGGTTAAGCCGCAGGTGCCTTGGCCCCGTTGACCCATCAATTGAAGTAGGAATGATATGTGAAAGTGATTGACTAACTACCCTGAAAGGGTTATTTAAAACATGGAAAAACGGCGACCGCACTACGACCTCAAAGCAATTCTTGCACAGATGATTTGTGTGGAGAATATGAATCTGACAATGTCTGCTCAACAGGGAATAAGATTCGCCGGAATGGCTCTGAATGAAGCTCTTGAAGTGATACATCAGCTTTCTGGAACCGATTTCTATAAAAGCATGACTACGCACCAGAGTAATCGAGTTTGGCAGGACGTCTACCATGCAAAGTGGCGAGAAAAATTATTCTATGTGAAATTTCAACAAGCAGGCGAGTATTTCGTTGTATCTTTCAAGGAGTTATAACCATGAAATCAAAATGGAACAATAAACAATGCCCACTATGTTTGGAGGGTACATTGCATGAAGGAAGCCAGATAAAAGCCTTGGAATATCGAGGTCGTAAATATGAATCCACAATGCATGGAGCTTTCTGCAATCACTGTCATGATGGGTTCCCCGATTATGATGAACGCGAGGAGTTAGAATGGAAAACATTCCGCGATAAGGTGGAAGCAGAAGAAGTTGCAGAACTCGCCAGAATCAGGAAAAAGTTGAAACTCACCCAAAAAGAGGCAGCACTCATTACTGGCGGAGGCCATAACGCTTTCTCACGGTATGAACGAGGAGAAGCAAAGCCAATCCAGGCTGTACTTAATTTATTCAGGTTACTTGACCATCATCCAGATCTATTAAATGAGTTGAGAAATACAAGAGCGGCTTAAACACACTCACTAAAAGGCGAAAGAATACGAGGGAATGAAGATGCAACTTTTCATTCCCTTTTTTCAAACAATAACCTGAAAGACCAGAGTCCAACCATCGGCACGACCGCCCCAAAAACCGCCCGGTCAGCCTCAGCCCCGTTGGTTTTTGCAAAAAAGAGAATAAAAAGGCACGTCCCACATATATCTCCATGAATTGAGCTCTGCCAAATAAATTCCTGATTTTATCCGTGTTTATCCTATTCATCCCAGTTAAAATGCTTTTTATATTTCTTGCACTATGTACACAAAAAGTTACAATAAGTGCAACTTATTGTTGACTGGACCCGGTAATGCAACCAATCAAAACCCTGAAACGTGTTCTGGAAACGCTTGCAGACGCAGAACACTATCTGTTTACCCTGAACGATCTGCAGGGAGCAATTCCTGAACTTGGCGCCGGTGCATTTAAGGCGCTGGTCTGTCGGGCAGAAAAAGATGGCATGCTTACGCGGGTCTGCCGTGGGTTGTATCTCTACCCCAAAGTCAACTATCAACAGGGGCTGTTGTTGTATCATGCCGCTGCCAGATTGCGTGCCGATGAATTCTGCTATATCAGCCTTGAGTCGGCCCTGAGTGATGCCGGTGTGATATCCCAGATTCCAATGAACTGGATTACCCTTATGACTTCAGGGCGAAGCGGTATTATTGGATGCGGAGCTTTTGGTCATATAGAATACATCCACACCAAGCGCCGCCCGGAGAATCTCGCCGCCCATCTTACCTATGACACACGCTGCCGCCTGTGGCGTGCCTCGGTGGCGTTAGCCCTTATGGATATGCATCTGACCAGACGCAGTACCGATTTGATTGACAGGGAGACTGCCCATGAGCTTGTTTGACAGCCTTGTTTCCCAGGCACTGAAAAATCAGGGAGAGCTTGCACCACTGCTGCCTGTCGTTGAAAAGGAATTGCTGCACCATGACATTATGCGGGAAATGAGCGCAGCGGGGTTGCTTGGCAATCTTACGTTTATTGGCGGAACCTGCTTGCGGGCCTGCTACGGCTCAAACCGCTTGAGCGAAGATCTTGATTTTACCGGCGGAAGAGATTTTAAACGGGAAACTCTGAGCAGGTTGGGAGCTGTTCTTGTTGATCGGTTGGTTGCCAAATATGGCTTGCGGGTTGAGATGAGCGAACCGGTAAAAGATACCGGCAATGTAGATACATGGAAATTAAAAATGATCACACGGCCTGAGCAAAAAGGATTGCCGTCCCAAAGGATCAACATTGTTGTCTGTTCCATAACGAGCTACGACAAAAGACCGGTTGTGCTGCGTAATTTTTATGGTGTTGATATGGGGACATCAGGTCTGATTATTCAGGCGCAGAGTCGTGAAGAGATTCTTGCGGATAAACTTATTGCCTTTGCTCTGCGGCCAAACCGGCTCAAGAACCGTGATCTCTGGGATATAGGGTGGCTCAAACAGAATAATGTCACCTTGCCGCTTGATTTGATCCCCAAAAAGATTCTGGATCATCGTTGTACTGTTGCCGAATACCTGCAGCAACTGTCGGAACGTAGCCGGTCACTACATACTGATCCGGGCGTCAGAGTTGCCTTTATGCATGAAATGCAACGATTCCTGCCTCAGAAAACCGTGCAGAACACGGTTAATAATGCTGATTTCTGGGAATATCTCATCAACGCAATCCGGTCAGAGTCTGACCAGGTTACGCAGTTTCTTGAGAATCCCGCTGTTTCAACTGCTTTTGTGATGTAATACAAAACAACAATCACGGAAGTATTCGCTACCAGATATACTCGGCAGCAATCTTGCGTTTATCATGGCCATGCAGAATATGCATGATGCGCAGTTTTTTGAGCTGCACCGGTGAGAGCGTTCCCAGCGGAATATAGAGGATGTTCTTGCCCATTCGGGCGGCAAGCTGCTTGAAGATGCTGCGCGGCGGCCTGGCTGCAACATAGACCACCTGCCGCTCCCTGGAGTAGTCAAGGGCGGCGGTCAGCAGGACTTCTGCCTTGGTCCGGGCAAAGGCGTAGTCAAGGTCAGACCAGACATCCTGCAACCGGCGCGGTGGATAGGACAGCATGAAGCCGCCGTACTCGCAGCGGCAGATGCCGGGGCCGACGATGTTGTCGGCCGGAGCGGTGGCGTAGAAGGCCATGTCCGATTCCTGGTTGTGTTCGCCCAGCCAGGTGGTCAGGTAGGGAAAACCGCGGTTAGCGCGATCTTCATCAAAGATGACCACCACAACCCCCACATCCCCTTTTCCCCGTCTGGTTTCCCGCACATAGACCCTGCCGTCATGGATGTTGCGCAGGGTTTCGCGCAGGTCGATGCCGTCCAGCAATGAAGTGGTGAACGGCTCTATGCGCGCCTGTTCCTCAGCCTTGAGCAGGCTGCCTTTTTTCTTGAGAAAGTTGCCGTACGCCTCAATGGCCAGATCTTCCGGCGGATAGGAGCAGATGGAGGGGTTGTCGAACCCTTCCAGCCACTCTCCCGGTTTCTTCTCCTTTTTACGACGTTTCAGGAATTCGAGGGGGGATAGGTCCTTGTGCCGCTGCTGGCGGGGACGGAAACGCAGGGTGCGGGAACCGCCCCAGATTTCCTCCGGGGTGATGGTGATGGTGGCGATCTCCGCCTGCTGCCGTTGCCAGGGATAACGGGTGGCCAACCGCAGCATGGCGTAGGCGAAGTTATCGTCCACGCAGCTGCGGGCCGCTGCCAGCAGTTGGAACAGGTCGGGCAGCAGCCTGCCTGCCACCAGGGCGCAGTTGCGGCTGAAGCGGAAAAAGGCCCGTTTCTGCCAGTGGTGGAGCGGCTCGCCCGTCTCCTGCTTGTAATGGCGGGCTGCTTCCATGAACAAGCGCAGGATGATCCGCTGGCGGTCGGGAGAAGAACCTTCCGCACCGCAATGCCGGGCCGCGCGCAGAATGGCGTTGTCCAGCAGTTGCTCTTCAGGAATTTCCTTTTTGCCCCCCTGGATCAGCTCCAGGGCGCTGAAGCGCTTGCGCATGCTGGCCGTGCCTTCCAGCGGCTCCTCCGGCAGCGTGCTGCGGCGATGTTCGTACACTGCGGATATGAAGGGATATTCCCCCAGAATCTCCCGGCAGGAGTCGGGATGCAGGTTGTAGAGGCTGATTCCCTCTCGCCGCTGCCGGGCAAAGGGGGCAGTCTGTGGTCTGGTGTAGGCCTGTTTGACCCGCTCCAGATGGTACATGCCGCAGATAAAGAGAATCCGTTGGTGATTGACGGACAGTTGCTGCAGGCGCCAGGCCATCCCCTGCTCACGGATTTGATCCTCCCGGCCCGGTTCAGCCGGATCGGGCCGGTCGCAATATGCCCGGTAATAGGCTGCCAGGCCGATACGCTGGATGGCGTAAGGGTCGGGCAGGGCATCATGCTGGGCCGGGTAGCCGCCGGTATCCGCATCCACCAGATGCAGGGCAATCCCCTGTTCCAGGGCACGCCGCGCCGCTTCCACCAGCGGGTCGGCCGGTTCGATCAGCAGCCAGGCGGTCTGTTCCTGTTTGCCTTTTGTGTGCAGGGCATAGCGCAGGGCGGAAATCTGCGGCAGCCGGGCAACGCCTTTCAGGAACTGCGCCTCAAGGGTAGAGGGCAGTTCAATGGCGATACAGTCCGGTCGGACCCGCTCCAGGGCCTGGCGCACCAACCAGGCGAACTCCATCCGGTAGTGCAGCACCGGCAGCGCGTGGATCGGCCCGAAGCTTTCAAGATGCAGATGTTGCGGCATGGGTCAACCTTTAAGATACTGGAGCGCTTCTTCTCCCAAAACCCGCTCGATGGCCAGGGGAATCAGCTGCTGCGGGTTGCTGTTGTCGGCCCAGGCCATCTTCATGGCGTAACGGGCGATGTTGATGCCGTCACGGGCTGAGTACAGCTCATCAGCCTTGTGGCTACGTTGGAGAAAGCGCACCACGTACTGCAAAACGGTTTCCGGCGCAAAGGGCAGGTTTTCCTTGAGGATCAGCAGTTCCTCGTCAGCCTGGGGAAAGTCGATGAAAATCTGGGGCTGCAAGCGCGAGTGGATATATTCCGGGATCTCGAAGGTGGAGGAGTCCTCGTTCATGGTGACCACGATCCGGAAATCCCGGTGGGCAGGCAGCCGCAGGCCGGTGACAATGGATTCCACATAACGTCGGTCATCCAGAAGCGGCGCCAGGGAGGCCCAGGCCTTCTCGCTCATCCGGTTGCCTTCGTCCAGAATCAGCACCCCGCCTTTCAGCATGGCCGACACCAGTGAGGAGGCGGCGTAGCAGATGCTGCCCCCCGGACCGATCACCGGGGTGATGATCAGGTCTTCGGGACGGGTGTCCATGGTGGCCTGGTAGAGGTAGACCGGTTGTCCCAGGCGGCAGGCTGCAGCATAGGCCAGGGTGGTCTTGCCCACCCCCGGTTTGCCGATCAAGCGGGGATTAAAGGGGATATCTGCTTCGTCAATCACCAGCCAGGCGGCCAGCAGTTGTTGCAGCAACTCTTCCTGACCCACCCAGCGCAGGGGCAGTTCCACCGGCCCGGCCAGACTGAAGGTTATTCCGTCGCGTGTTACCTGTTCCATGCAGTCATAGTCCTTTCATTAAAACTCTCTTAACGTCTTGGAAATAGGCTCCCCCTCCCTTGATGGGAGGGGGCTTTTAGTACTTTTTTAAGAAAAATTATTTTTGTGCTTTTTCAGCATTGTTGATCTCCGTCTCCCACAGTGCCGATTCCGTGCGCAGTTCCGGCTGGTACATGGGCCAGAGCGCCGCTGGCAGCGCCGTAACCCGGCCTGCCAGCTCCGGGCTGATCACGGTCCGGAATTCATGGCGTCCCGCTGGCAATTGCCCAATGAACCAGGCGGTCAGGCGGTCCCGCTGTTCCAACTGTTCATACCAGCTGCGGTACCAGGCCTGGTGCGCATAGCGCGGGTCACTATCGGTGCGGCGCAGCTCAAACCCCGCGGGCAGTGGATTCTCCAGGATGACGTATTCCAGGGATTTGCGGTTTTCCACCACCAGCCGCAGTTCGATATCCTCACCCACACGCACTGCTTCCCCTGCTGCCAGCGGCTGATATTCCTGCCGCCACTGCTCCCCGTCCTTGACGCTCTTGATCCGGTAAGCCTGCCGGGTCAAACTGATCCCATCAGCCTTGGCTGTTGCCTGGGGAGGCGCCAGCCAGTGCAGCGTAACTGCCAGATGACCGCCGCCAGCGGCAGAGTCCCGCACCAAAGTCAGCCGGTTCTCTCCCGGCAGGGCAGGCAGAGTCAGGGTGGTTTTTCCGGCAATGAGTTTGCCACCAGCCACTTGATAATGCTCTTTTTCCACGCCGTTGTGCAGCAGGCGGGCACTGTAGGCGCTGTTCAACTCATTGGTGGCACCAAGATAGTCGGTCAGGGCGATGACTGCTCCGGCTGAGGCTGCGGTGTTGCGCCACCAGCCGCCCCCCTGCTGGCGGGAGAGGTAGCGGACCAGGGCCGGGGTCAGCGGGTCGCCGGGGGCGATCCGTGACAGTGCTGATAGCAGGCTGGCAGTGGTTTCAAGGGCTGATCCGCCCCAGCCGGTTTCTGCGGCTGTCGCCACAAAACCGGCGCTGCCTTCATGGCGGACGTTCTGTTTCACCCCCTCCAGCAGCTTCAGCGCTTCACCACGATTACCCCGGTTGGCAAGGGCTTCGGCAAAGGCGATGCGGGCCTGTGGCGACAGCTCCGGCAGCAGTTTGAACAGCCGTTTTTCAGCAGCATCATTGCCGACTCCGTGGGCGGTCAGGGCTTGGTAGAGCGTGGCCGTGGCGTTGGGCGCTGATTCTGTCAGCAACTTCTGCAGAGCTTCAATGCCCTGGTTGAGCATCTGCTGGTCAACGGCAGTGCCGCTTTGCTTGATCACGGCCAGTCCCTGCATGGCCAGCGCGGTCATCTCCGGCCGGACCGGACCCTGCTTCCACCAGCCCCATCCTCCCTCATCCTGTTGCAGTTCCGCAAGACGTTTCAGGCCCTTTGCCAGGATATCCGGCAGTTGCTGTTCCATCTCCGTCGGAAGTGTCCGACCCTGCTGCTGTAGTACCGTGCGGGCATGCACCAGCGGAACAAAGCGGGAGACGGTTTGCTCCACGCAGCCGTAGGGGAAGCGCAGCAGCTGCTCCAGAGCCGGTAGCAGGCTGTCGGCCAGGGTTGGTGCAAACTGCACAGTCAACGTGCCGCTTCCGGCCAGGGCGTTGTCCGGCAGGTTGAGGCTGGTCTCTCCCCTGTTCTCCTGCAGGTCCAGCCCGGCGGTCCGCTCCCGCTGCAGGGCGCGGGGCAGCACCGGCAGTTCAAGTTCAAGGGCATCCTTACCCTCATCGCCCTTGGCCATGAATTTGAGGCTGGCTGTTCCGGCGTTTGCTGCTTCCACGGTCAGGTCCCGGCGCAGTGAACTGTGTGCCTTCAGGGTGTCGCTAAAGGAGGTTTCCGGCAGCAGGGTCAGCCCCGTGGCCTCAAAACGGCCCTGGACCTGCTGGTCCTTGCCGCTTGCGTCATTGATGATTCCCGGTATCTGAAGCCTGTCACCCACAACCATGAAGCGGGGCGGACTCAGGCGGGCCATGAACGGCAGGCGGGTGATGAAGGTGGCCTGGCCGCTGCCGAACTGATGGTCGGTTGTGTGGCCGATGGCGGTGGCCCGCCAGGTGGTCAGGTTGTCCGGCAGCGGGATTTCCGCGTGTGCCGTGCCGTCTGTGCCGGAAAGCAGCAGCGGGAACCAGCCAGCGGTGTCCTTGAACAGTTTGCGCACCTTGATACCGTTCAGTTCATCCTCCGGCGCGGCGATCATTTTGTCCTTTGAGGCACCCCCCAGATAGACCCGCGGAAAGGAGTGCAGGGTCTGCACCAGATGCTCCCGGCGGCCCCGGAAAAAGCGGTAGATATCTTCCCTGGTTTCCGGGGCAACGGCAAAGATCGCCTCATCTACCACCGCCAATGACAGCTCCGCCGCAACCGGTGTGCTGCCGGAGGTTGTCGTGATCTTCACCCGCGCCGTGTCGCCGGGGGCATAGACCGGCTGTGCCGGGGTCACCGTCACCCCCAGCTTGCCCGGTTCCAGATCAATCTTCAACAGGCCGGTGCGCTGATAAAACCGGCCGCCATGCACGGCTACCACGGAAACATGGATGTTGGGAGCCAGTTCGGCAGTGACCGGAATTTCCACCACCTGGACGGCATCGCTCAGGGCAACGATCCGGTGCTGATGAATCCGCCGTCCCTCCAGGGTCAGCAGCAGTGAGGCGCCGGTGGCCGGGGTGCGCAGAATCAGCCGGGCTGTGTCTCCCGGTTTGTAGCTTTTCTTGTCAAACTCCGCCTCCAGCTCCCGGTAACTGCTGTTCCAGAGGCTGCCCTCGTTCCAGACCCAGGCAAAGCTGTCGTTGTAACTGCGCCGCTTCTCGCTGTCCTGCGCCACGGCCCGCAGCCGGTAGAAACCGGATGCCGGGAAGGTGTAGGCAAGCCGCACGACGCCGTCTTCAGCGGTGATTCCGTGCAGGCTGGCGGTCTGCTGCCAGTTGTGGGAGCGGCTCTTTTTGTCGTAGATCTGGCGCTCCACAAGCAGGGAGACGGGGCTGCCCTTTTGGGGGCTGTCCAGCCAGTCGCTGACCCGGATGGTAAACGTGCCCGCCTTGCCCGGTGCAAGCAGGTACTGCTCCCCCTTGATGCCGACCTTCACCAGGGAGGGAACCACGGTGAAGCCGGTTTCTCCGCTGACCTGACGGGAGGAGAGGTCAATGACATCCGCTTCAACCCGGTAGCCGGTGGCGATCTCGTGGCTTTTGGCCTGGACATTAATGGTGAGCTCGCCATTGTGATCCAGCAGTCCTGCACCTTCGCCCAGGAAATCACTGTAACCGCCGAAGGCGTGTCCTTCGCCGCCAAAACCATTCCCTGTCTCCTGATCCGGCTCGTAGGGCTCCGAGTAAACCCGCCAGGTGACCTTGGCACCAGCCACCGGAGAACCGAAATAGTAGCGGGCGGAAAGCTGTACCGGGACCGTGCTGCCTGCCAGATGAAAGCGGTCGGACTGGCGCAGCTTTACCTCAAACTCCGGTTTGCGGTACTCCAGCACTTGGAAACTACCCTGCCAGCGGGCAGTTCCCTGGGAGGCGCTGATGGTGTAATAGCCCAGGCCCGGCGTTGCCGGAAGCTGGTACGAGCCATGGAACGAACCGGATGGTACGGGAGTGACGGTGGCTTCATGCACGGTCTTGTCACCGGCGTCGGTGATTTTGATCTGCACCGGATCAACGGTGGGCAGTTGATAGCTGTCGTCCTTGGTGCGGCGGAAAATCCCTTTGAAAAACAGTTCCTGGCCGGGGCGATAGACGGTGCGCTCGGTGTAGAGGTAACCTTTGATATCACTGTTTTTAGTGTCTGCTGACTGTTTATTGCCAAGGGTGAGCAGCGCCAGACTGTCGCCGCTCCTGGCGATGATGGTTGTTCCCAGCCTGGACCTGTCCCAGTTTGCCGTGCCGTTGGCGTCTGTTTTCAGGGATGTCTGATTGCCGGACAACAACACGTCTTTCAACGGTGCGCCGGAGAGCAGGTCAACGGCGTAGAGCAGGGTTTCCTGTGGCGCAACCTTGGCCACAAGCCCCAGGCGAGTCACCAGAAAAGCGATGCGGGCCGACGCGCCGTCACCTTCCAGGGTCAGCAGATAGGGGCCGGGGAGCAGCGGCGGCAGGGTAAAACGGCCACGGCTGCGGACAGAACTCTTGCCTTGTTTCAAGGTCACCGCTAGCCGTTGTGCCACGGTCAGGGTTGCGGCGTCGATTTTTTCAGGTTCGGCAAGCGTTACTGTACCGTCAATGATCCTCTCCCGGGGAATCTTGAACAGGGTGGCGGTGGCGCGTTTGGTCCAGAGTCCGTAAGCCTGCATCTTGACCGGCTTGCCCGGCAGGAATATATCGCCACGCTCCTCGATTTCAACAGAGGGGGGGCGGGTGACCGCCTGCAACTGCACCGCTTGACGCTCCCCTTCGCCAAGTTCCAGCGTCGTCTCAACACGTTGCATCCGCTCATCATCCACGGCGATGGTGTATCTGCCAGGTGGCAGTCCAGCCAGTTCAACGGTCCCATCACCGGCTGTCTTTCCGTTGCGCCAGACCGTTGCGCCGGAAAGGCTGACGGTAATACCGGAGGGGCTGGCAAGTCTGCTGCCTTTTTGGAGCGACACCGTGACCAGCGCCGTGGCGGCCCGCCGTAGGGTCAGGTTGCCCAGATCCTTTGTCTGACCGGCAGTCAACTGGATATAGAATGATTTTTCCAGGGTCCAACCTGCTTGCTGCACGGTAAGATCCTGTCCGCGGCTGTCCAACCCGCTCACCGTAAAGCGGCCGTCAGTATCACTCTGCACCGGAAATATTTCACCCACCAGCAACTGTATGCCCGGCAGGGGACGTCCTTCACGGTCCACCAGCCGTCCCTGCAGCGTGGCTGCCTTGTTCAGCCAGACCGTGAGCGCAGCCTGCTGCGAACCGCCAACCGAGACAAAGCCGCTGGCCAGACCAAACCCTTCGGCTTTAAGCAGATAGCGGTAGAAACCTTTGACAAGCCGGGTCTGCCCGGTACCATCGGCCTGTAGTACCAGGGTTGCGGCACGCGGTTGTCCCTGCCGGTTGGCGTCCAGAAACTCCACCGAAGCGCCGGGCACCGGACGGTTGGTTTCCGAAGCCCTGACCGAGACCTCCACGGGGTAGGAAGCCGGTGCGGCATTACCTGAAGAAATCATGGCCAACAACATGAAACAACTGATGAAAATTGTGAGCAGACGGGACATGGCACACCTCATTGTTGATCTCTGATGACGGTTGCTGAAAAGCGGTACAAGCGCACGTCTTTTGCGTCGCCGGTCAGTCCCAGGCGGGCCAGGGCGCTGCGCAGGGCATAGGCGGCGGTCTTGGCCTCGCCGGGAACAATTGCTACTCCGTTGCCGTCCGGGGCTTCCACAAAAAGCCCGTGGCGGGATGGGTCCAGTGTGCGCAGGCTGCTGATCCTTTGCAGCAGACCGGGCAGGGTGATCTGCACCTGGCTGTCAGTGGCCTGCTCCGGAGTAATCTGTCGGGCACGGGGGTCGTTTTTCAGGGCCAGACGGATATTCTCGCGGACCTCATCCGCCAGGCTGGCGGTGCGGGGACTGAAGCCGCCGAAACAGGCAAACACCTTGCCGTTATGGAAAAAGGTGACGAAACAGGCGCGCTGGATAGTCTGGGCAACCTGCGGCGCAACGGGCTGGTCAGCGATGCCGATCCGATGCAGCAGTGCTGCTCTGGCGTATGCCGCCAATGCCCGCTGCTCAGCGCTCTCCATGCCGGAACACCAGGCGGGAAGGGCTGTCAGCGCCAGCACCACTATCAGGATACAAGCCGTGCGCATCTGGTTATCCGATCATTGGCCGATGATCCGGCTGGGGGCAGGGTAGGTGTCCTCGGAAAGCAGTTCTTCCCTGGCACCCGCTGTATCATGCATGATTCGGCGGGCAGTGACCCGGTAGCCGGGCGCTCCGGCTTGCCTGTTCGTCTGGGCGGCGCTTCTGACAATGGTTTCGGCAGGCAGTTGGCTGCGCGTTGTGATGATCTCCGTCCTGAACGGCTGCGCAACGGGAGCGTTGAAGGATGCGCTCAGGCGATCCCGGCTGATGCCCACCCGCAGTTGCAGCGGGTGCGGGAAGGGATTGCCCAGTTTCAGATCTTTGCGCCAGGAGGAGATGGTGGCATCGCGCCCCGGCGGCACATGGCCCACGGCCCGGGAATGGGGGTGCCGCTCCAGCACAGTCATGCCTGCCTGTAATCCGGCGTTGTAGATGGTGGAAGCCAGCTGGCAGATGCCGCCGCCGGGGGTATCCTGCAACAGGCCCTGTGCATCAATGTGCGGGGCGGCGGCATAACCTTTGCCGCGCTCCCGTGCGCCAATCCGTTCGTTAAAGCTGAATACGCCACCGGGAGGGATCACCAGACCATCCAGATCGCGGGCGGCAATGATGCTGTTGTGACGCTGCTGGGCAGAGCGGGCGGTCAGGGAGGTGGCGAACCCGCCCCACAGGTAGGTAAAGGCGGCATTCTCTCCGGCATGAAGGAGGCTCTCCTGAGCAAGCAGACAAAAGGCAAGAGCTAGCCCTGCAATGATCTGAACTATCCGGGACATGACGCTGGCTCCGTATAACTGAAAGATACCCTGTAAACTTGATTTGTTATTCTATCACGTTCTTTCAGGTTTGGTAGCGCTACACCATGGCGTAGATGAGTAAAAATACAAAGCCCCGCAACAGGGTTGCAGGGCTTTGACAGGCGTAATGTCAATTCATGTTGAGCAGGTTACTTCTTTTTACCCTTCTCCATCAGGCAGGCGTCAAGCTCCTTGCCAACCTTCTTGCCTTCGGCCTTGCACTCTGCAAGGGCCTTGTTAAAGGCTTCACAGCGTGCTTTCTTTTTGGCATCGGTCAGTTTTGAGCAATCGCGGGGCTGATCATTGTTCATGGCCCGCACTTCTGCCTGTACTGCCGTCGCCAGAACACTAATCGAGAAACAAACCACAAGAACCTTGATGATACGTTTCATTTTTCGCTCCTTTGCTGCGAGATTTTGTGCAATCTATCACACTCCCGGAAAAACAACAGTTTATTCTATTGGAGAGGTTTATCGGGCCGATTCCGTTGTATGTTGTTGCGTGAATTCCAGACTAGACTGCGCTATATAGAAACATCATGTTCCATAATCTCCATCCATACCGTGTTGAAACAGACTGCCGCAGCTGCCATGACGCTCCGTCAGGCCGGATGCTGCTGGCTATCCGCCAATTCAACAGCGGACAGTGGTATGAATGCCACGAAACCCTGGAAGCTTTGTGGCTGGAGGAACCGGGTGAGGTGCGGGATTTCTACCAGGGGCTTGTCCAGATTGCGATTGCCCTGCATCACTGGCGCAACGGTAACTTTAACGGAGCGCTGAAGCTGCTGGACGGCGGTGGCGGCTACCTGAAGCGGGTAGCCACTCCCTGTCTCTGGGTGGATGTGGCTGAATTGATCCGGCAGGTAACAAGAGTGCGCGATGAACTGCAACGGCTCGGGGCAGAGGATATGTCCACGCTCGATGGTGCGCTCATTCCCCGGATCACCACGGTAACCGTATGACCTGCGCCGACAAGGACCCGATGTTGCACGGATCATCATATTGAGGTGTTTACCTTTTGTGATGAATACTGCAGGTTCCGCTGTCACACTGATTCCGTTTTGGCAGATACGTTCGAATGCGGGCAAACAGCCAGTAAGCAATACGGGCAAACCGGTTTAGCAGTGATAATTGGATGGCGCGTCCCATGATGCCGTAGATGGTTGATGGCGGAAATGCCTGCCAGATGGCCCAGAATGAGTCGATTCCTTTGAATACCTGACCGTCCTGATCAATGGCATGCAGTTGCTGCATGAAATCAGCCAGGGATATCTGGTACGGTACCGGATCAAAGTCATGGCTGCTGATGTCTATTGCCACCAGCTTCTCTCCATGGTCTTTCTTCAGATAATGCTCGATCTCGGTTGCACAGACGATGCATGCGCCGTCGTAGAACACAGTAAGCGGGAATCGTGGCGCTCTCATGCTACACAAGGGGACGCCTCGGTAATCGTGAACCAGGCAACCCGTATGAAGCGTCTGCTGAGTTCCGTTCTGTATCAAGACGTTTTACTTCGGCCTCCATCTCGTCGTTGTACTGCATCTCGAACATTTGTAGCTCCCCTGGGTTAATTGACTGCTTACCTTACCTAATCCACACGATGAATAATGGCTGGCCCACGCATTGTATCTCAGCAAGCCCGGTTTCTTGCAACTTCAAGAAACGCAGATTACTGCCGATAACTACTACTGAATCCCAGGTGAAAGCGAGTGTTGCACAGCATGATTGAGACAGAGTTCAACTACCATGGAATTTCATACGACGAACGAATGGCAATCTTTCAGCTTTTCCATGATGATGAGGACCTGGAAACTGAAGTGGCGCACTGTTTTTTTGGAGCGGTAACTGAAGGATGCCTGCAATGAGCTTTTCTGTACGAAGTACCAACCTTTCTCCACTTGAGCTGCAGTATGCCGAGCTGAAAAAACAGTCTGATATTGACCAAAGCAACAACCAGACCCCCAAGGAGTCAAAAGAACAGAAGGCCAGAAGAATCAGCGATGATGTTACGCTCTCTTCAGCGCTGGTAGAGGCTGACGAGTCAATCAAGAGTAAACCGTCGCAACCGGTTACCCCTGATGAGATGCAGGCCCTGAGAAACCGGCTTTCTCTCTATGTGTAGGCGCTAAGAACCGTTTGATGAACACCATCTGTTTGGGTTCACTCGTTGAAACACAGCTCAAATACTTTAGCCGGGTCTGCAAATACGACCGCCTTGGGATCAAACTGCTCAGGGTCAAAGGGACCATCTTTCATGCCAACTACCTCCTGTTTTCGGTAGTAGCTGCAATCTGCTTATATTTTCTGGTGAACATTCGCTCCTGCCGTCAATCTCCAAAGCAGGTGTGTACGCTGCGGGCACTCTCAATCCAGTCATGATCCAACGGCACTGTCTTACGTTTACCGACGACATCCTTGAGCGCTACCGGCTCGATGCCATCACCCCGTGCAGCCACCATAACGCCGAATTCGCCTTTATTGATCAGGTCGGCACAGGCCGTTCCCAGTCGCGTGGCCAACAGGCGATCTCCCGCCGAAGGTGTCCCACCGCGCTGCAGGTAACCAAGAATGGTGAGACGTGATTCCAGACCGGTGAGCCCTTCCAGCTGTTGGGCCAGATGCAGGCTGTTGCCCGGTTTGCTCACCGCCACCCTTTCCTGGGCCTGCAGTTTCGGCGCTTTCTTCTTTTTGTCCACCTTGTTCTTGCCCTCTTCAGCCAGATTGGCGGCGACCTGTCGGGAAATGGCCCCCTCAGCCATGGCAACGATACTGAAACCCTGTCCGTTGTGGCTGCGACGCATGATAGCCGCGGCCACTTTCTCCACATCGTAGGGTATTTCCGGAATCAGAATGACATCGGCACCGCCGGCAATGCCAGCACCCAGAGCCAGCCAGCCGGCCTTGTTCCCCATCAACTCCAGAACAAGGATGCGATGATGGCTATGGGCCGTACTGTGCAGCCGATCAATCGCCTCTGTGGCAATGCCGAGAGCGGTATCAAAGCCAAAGGAGACATCGGTCAAGGGCACATCATTGTCGATGGTCTTGGGGAGTGTGATCACGTTCAGTCCCTGTTTCATCAGGTGATAGGCGTTCTTTTGCGTCCCGCCACCTCCCAGGCAGACCAGTGCATCCAGATGGTGCTTGCGGTAATTGTCCACAATGACATCGGTCATATCCCGAAGCTTACCGGCAACAGGCATGGCATAGGGTTTGTCGCGGCTCGTGCCGAGAATAGTTCCTCCCAAGGTGAGAATACCTGAGAGTGCCGCTGAATCAAGCAGTTGGGTCCGGTTTTCCATCATGCCGCGAAAACCGTCGCGAAACCCGATCACCTTCATGCCATATTGCCCCAGAAGTGCCTTGCCCACCCCCCGGATAGCCGCATTAAGTCCCGGGCTGTCACCACCGGATGTCAGGATGCCGATCATTTTGCTCATGGCTGGAAGTCCTTTCCGTTAACCTTGGTCTTACAAAGCAGATTTCAGTTTTCCGGGAAAACAAAAAGGGAATCCCTGGGGATTCCCTGTAGTTAGCTTGGAGCGGGAAACGGGATTCGAAAATCACCAGTGTTTTCAGGTGTTTAAATAGACCATAAATACATCAAATAGTTAGCTTGTATTTCGTCGGTAGTTAGTCCAGCTAAGTCCAATCTATTTCAACCAGTTTCAACCTGATAAGGGTCATCGTGGGGGCAGCAACCAGCGGCACGATCAGACAGAAATCTCTTCCGGCTTGATCCATACCATTTGCCCGTCTTTCATGGCAACAATCGGATTACCCGCCTGCTTATGCTTCAAAACAGCTTCTTTAACTGCTTGCTTCACTGCCTCGTCAATCAGCGTACCTTCGGCAATAATTTTGCCGATATCCTTCTTAACTGCATTAGCCATGATATTTCCTCTTGAATGCTTCCCATAAAGGCCCATCTATTCCGCGTTCAATAGTATCGTTTTCACCAGAAGAGATCAAGCGGGGTTCTCCTGGGCGTGAATTGTCATAAATACGCCAAGTGTCCGCAATTGGCCGGTACAATTTAAAGAAATTCTTCGGCCCTGCGTGATACCGTCTGCGTATAGTGTCCTCCGGGACATTATGTCCACCCACGCGAACACGCTCGGCAACACGGGCAATGGCAAACTCCGGGGATGGCAACCAAAGATAGAAAAGATGAAAAGAATAGCCTTCCGCTTTCAGCCCCTGTAACCAGTGGGCAAATGTCTTGCTTGCCAGAGTTGTTTCAAAAGCAAAGTTTTCCTTGTCATCAGCCAACTGCTGAAGACGCTCCAGCATGACCCTACCTGCATGAAAAGCGGCTTTCTCTGGATTAAACGCAGAAAGCCCTTGGGCGATTGTGTCGGCATTGACAAACTCAGTTACACCAAGTGCACCATTTAGGATCGCTGGCGCTGTGGTGGATTTTCCGGCACCATTCGGCCCGGCTATGATGATTACGTGGGACATGTTTGTATGCTTTCAGCTGATTAAATTTCCATCTAACGGCAGAGGGATTCACTCGCCGGTTTCAGGGCGGGTGCTATCGTTTTGTTGGGCATCTGGGCATTTTGTCCACATAAAATGGGAAAGAAGGACTTGTGCTCACTTTGCCCCTGCCGATTCTATTTCCGGCGCAGAAAAATTAGTAAGACTCCAAATTCTCTTACAGATGCGTGTGACAAGCTTCTCTCTTTCTTCTATATTCTCTGAATCAAATTTTTCATGGGGTGTAAATCCTAATCTACGAACAATAGGTGAGTTTAAAAAATTAGGATTTTTATCATAAAACTGAGGATGAAGGGTCTGGGCAAAGGTATTTTCCTTAATATAATGCTTCAATTTTTGATCGTAAGGAGCATCGCTAAAGGATTGGTTTGTCCCTTGTGGTAGAAGAAGTAATGCACCGATGGAATTTCTCCAAAATTGGAAATCACTTTCTTGTTCAAATTGATCTTTATGTTTAATATATTTATCTGCCCAAATATGTTCAATTTCAAATTGCTTACCATTGGGACATTGATATAAAGCGTATGGGATATCTTTACCTACCAAGCTGTCAACATAACTACAAATTCTAGAAAGAAGATGTTTGACAAATTTTCTATTTTGTCCGTTCATTGCAAATTGGCTGACTTTGTCCCAATCCTCAGTCATATTTTTCATTTCATCACAAACATTAATGCGTAGTTCTCTAAGGCTCTTGTTTCTCAGCAATTTTACAACATTAAACATCGAATATTTAATTGAAGTTTGGCCAAACTTTCGATTGTTGATTGACCTTCGTACAGTAAATGTTTCTATCAGGCCGTTGAATTTCACCCTTATT
>DIUT01000021.1 GCA_002423105.1 Geobacter sp. UBA6151
GGGCTACCGTGGCGCACGGAGCAAATTGTTCCGCAGTGCTACCGAAGCGGTGGACCGTGCGCTTAATTATGCATTCCGCGACCGTCGCGTCAAAAAGCGCGATTTTCGTGCGCTCTGGATTATCCGGATCAACGCTGCTTCACGCCTGAACGGACTTTCCTACAGCAAATTCATTTTTGGTCTGAAAAAGGCGAATGTTCAGATCGACCGTAAGGTTTTGGCTGATATAGCTATCAGCGACCCGAAAGGGTTTGCAGAAATTTCCGCAATGGCCAAGGCCCAGTTTTAAATCGGGCTGATTCATGGAAAAAGGAATGGGGGCGTACGGCTCCCATTCCTTTTTCCGTTTTACTACGAGGATACCTTTATGCGGGAACAGTTGGAGCAGCTCAGGCTGGAAGCGGTAGAGGCAGTTCGGGAAGCGGACAGTGAAGAACGCCTGAACGAGATTCGCGTGCGTTTTCTGGGGCGCAAGGGAGAGTTGACCGGTCTGATGAAGGGACTTGGCGCATTGTCTCCTGAAGAGCGCCCTCTTGTAGGACAAGTGGTTAACTGTGTCAAGGCTGAGCTGGAAACCCTCCTGGAACAGGCTCTGGTGCGTGAGCGCGATGCTGCCACCACACGTCGTCTGGCCACTGAGCGGGTTGATATCACGCTGCCGGGACGCAGGTTCCGTCAGGGCAGTAAACACCCGGTTACCCTGGTCATTGAGGAAATTACCGAAATTTTTGCTGGTCTTGGTTTTTCCGTTGCTGAAGGGCCGGAAATTGAGCACGACTGGTACAACTTCGAAGCGCTTAACTTTCCGCCGGAACATCCTGCCCGTGACATGCAGGATACCTTTTTTGTCGAGCAGGAGATGCTGCTGCGCACCCATACTTCTCCGGTACAGATTCGCACCATGCTCAAACAGAAACCACCGGTGCGTATCATTGCTCCCGGCACTGTCTACCGTTGTGATTCAGACGCTACCCATTCTCCTATGTTTCACCAGATTGAAGGCTTAATGGTGGATAGCAAGGTTTCCTTTGCTGATCTGAAGGGGATACTGACCACCTTTACCAACCAGCTTTTCGGGCAAAAAACAGGTGTGCGGCTGCGCCCCAGCTTCTTTCCGTTCACCGAGCCGTCTGCCGAAGTCGATATTGCCTGTGTAATCTGCGGTGGCAATGGCTGCCGGGTTTGCAAGCAGAGTGGCTGGCTGGAGATTCTGGGGGCAGGCATGGTTGATCCCGAAGTGTTCCGCCATGTTGGCTACGATCCCGAGCAGATCGCCGGTTTTGCCTTTGGTATGGGCATCGAACGGATCGCCATGCTGAAGTACGGTATCAGCGACATGCGCCTTCTTTTTGAAAACGACATCAGATTTCTCAAACAGTTTCAGGGCGGTGCCACATCATGAAAGTAACGTACAACTGGCTGAATGAGTTTGTTGATTTTGACCTGTCTGCTTCAGAGCTGGGTGATCTGTTGACCATGCTGGGGCTGGAGGTCGAAGGGGTGGAGCATCTTGGTGGTGACTTGGATGAGGTGGTTGTTGCCAGGGTGGTTGAAAAGAACCAGCATCCCAATGCCGACAAACTATCCCTCTGCAAGGTTGATGACGGACGTGGCGAACTGTTTTCTGTGGTTTGTGGCGCACAGAATTTCAAGCAGGGGGACACCGTGGCCCTGGCCCGGATCGGGGCTGTGCTGCCGGGGGATTTTAAAATCAAGCGTTCAAAGATCCGCGGAGAAGAATCGTTCGGCATGCTCTGCTCGGAAAAGGAACTGGGGCTTGCGGATGAGAGCGAAGGCATCATGGTGCTGTCGGAGGAGTTGCCCTTGGGGCAACCGCTTTTTGATGCGCTGAAGATCAAGGACACCGTATTTGAGATCGGCTTGACTCCCAACCGTGCCGATTGCTTGAGCGTTATCGGCATTGCGCGGGAAATTGCCGCCAAACTGGGCCGGAAGGTCAAGTACCCGGTCGTAACCCAGCCGGAAGATGGCGAGCCGGTTCACCAAAAAATCAAAGTAACCATTCAGGACCCGTCCGGCTGTCCCCGTTATGCTGCACGCTATATAAGCGGCTGTTCCATAGGACCATCACCCGTCTGGCTGGTCAACCGGCTGAAGGCTGTGGGGGTCCGTTCAATCAACAATGCGGTGGATATCACCAACCTGATCATGCTGGAGATGGGACAACCGCTCCATGCTTTTGATTATAGCCGGATTGTTGGCAGCCAGATCATTGTGCGCCGGGCAGAGGAAGGTGAGCCGTTCTTCACCCTGGATAATCAAGAGCGAAAATTGACGGCAGACGATCTGGTAATCTGTGACAAAGAAAAGCCGGTTGCACTGGCCGGCATCATGGGTGGTTTGAACTCTGAAATTGCCGATGAAACCAGCGATATTTTATTGGAGAGCGCTTATTTTAACCCTCCTGTTATACGCAAAACCGGCAAACGTCTGGGGCTGCACACCGAATCGTCCCACCGCTTCGAGCGGGGTATTGACATTGAGATGGCGCCAAAAGCGCTTGATCGCGCTGCCGTACTAATTGCCCAGCTAACTGGCGGCAAGATGGCAAACGGACAGGTTGACGCCTATCCTGCGCCGCGCAAGCGGGTTGAAATCACCTTCCGGCCAGACCGGGCCAATGAAATGCTGGGACTGCATCTGCCCAGCGACCGGATGGCTGATCTGTTCAGAAATCTTGAATTCAGCGTTATCCCGACGGCCAATGGCACCTTTCAGGTCTGTATACCCAGCTTCAGAGGTGATATTGAGCGTGAAATTGATCTGATCGAAGAAATTTGTCGCTTGAACGGTTTCGATCAGATTCCTGCTACGCTGCCGGTTGCCCAGGTGGTTTCCGAGCGTCCGTCCCTGCATCAGATTCTTCAGCGTCAGGTGCGCGACTGTCTGGTGTCCGCAGGAATGAATGAAATTGTTACTTTTAGTTTTATCGGTCCGGAGGCTGCTGACCGGCTGCTGCTTGCCGCCGATGACAGCCGCAGAAACAGCATCGCGCTCTGCAATCCTCTGGCTCAGGAACAGTCGGTCATGCGTACGACCCTGCTGCCCGGCCTGCTTGAAACCGCAAGCAGGAACATGAGCTTCAGAAACCTTGATCTGGCTCTCTTTGAACTCAGAAGGATCTATCTGCCAAACAACGGTGAGGAAATGCCCCGGGAGCCGCTCTTTTGTGCAGGCCTGATCAGCGGCAGCAGAGAAGAGGCCAGTTGGTGCCATGGTACGCAGCCGGTGGATTTTTTCGATGCCAAGGGTATTGTGGAATCCATTCTGGAATTGGCCAAGGTTGAACATACCTGCTGGTCACCGGAAGCTCCGGAACCGTTTCATCATCCGGGCAAGGCTGCCCGTTTCAGTGTTGGTGGTGTTTCGCTGGGAAGTGTCGGCGAGATCCATCCGGTGGTGCTGCACAATTACGGCATAGACTATCCGGTGTTTTATTTTGAACTGAACTTTGAAGAGTTGGTACGTCTGGCAGGCGCACAGAAAAAGATCATTCCGCCCTCGCGCTATCCGGACAGCGTTCGTGACCTGGCGCTTCTACTGGACAGGGCCAGGCCGATTTCGGAGCTGATTGATTGTGTCAATGGCTTGCGTCTGAAGGAGTTGGAAGAGGTTTCCATCTTTGATCTGTATCAGGGTGACCGGATTCCGGCGGACAGCAAGAGTGTGGCGCTGCGCTTGCGCTACCGTTCCAACGAACGAACTCTGACTGACGAAGAAGTTCAGAAGCTGCATCAGAAAGTGGTGGATGCCACGACCCAGAAGCTTGGGGCCACGGTACGCTAAAGGAGATGTTGCCGACCAGGGCGGATTTACCGCCGTGGTCGGCATAGCGATAATTGTGATAATCATGGTTTGCCGTTGATCCGGCCCATCTTTTTGAGATACTCCATAAAACCCTTGTCAAAAATCAGCTCGATCTCGTTTTTTGGGCGATTTTCCGTATAGTTGATAAAATAGACGACGATAAAGGTCAGAGCAGTCAGAGCCATCACACCAATGATTGCCTGTGTAATACGCCGCTTGATTATTGTTGCTTTGTCAGCCAGTACCTCATTTTCAGGCCGCTCACGGAGCATGTAGTGCTCCCGCATCATACGGATCCGCTTTAACTGTACGTTGGATATGTAAGTAACCAGCGCATCCCGTTCCCGCTCATCAATCCATAAAAAGTGAAAACCGGTATTGTAGGTGGGGCGGTTGAACTGTTTTTCCGCCGCCAAATTCTCTCTGGAAAAGACCACCTTGCATACGGCGTCAATAATCTTGGGGCCAGATTCCAGCGGCACATAAATTTCCACCGGAACCAGATCGTCCTCGGCAAACTGGTGGTGCAGCAGAATGCGGATACCCCCGCCGCTGATGTTTGCAGCAAGGGGAATGACATCGTCCCAGCTGTGGTCCAGTCCGTCATCCTCTTCAACTACTTCGTCGTCATCCTCTTTGCTGTTGCGTAAATCCTCCCCGGTCAGTTCCTCGTCGGGCTGTTCTTCATGGCGCATATCCCGCAGGCGTTCCCAAGGCTTTTTCTCCCGTTCTTTCTGTTCCTTTTCCGCAGCAAGGCGTGCTTCGCGTTTTTCTTTCCAGGCGATTTTCAGTGCTGTTTCGCTTTTTTCGCTCGTAATGAAGTAGCGGATCGGTAGAAAAGCGTCAATGCGGTAGAACTCGCGCAGTTCGTTGGAAACAATCTCGCCGATCAGGCGCAGAATTATTTCGCGCTGGAATCCTTCGGCAACAATGATGCCGCGACAGGAATAGCCTGAGTCATCGGAACCGACACGCAGATCCATAATGGAGCCGGTGGAAAGCCTGACGCCTGCAGGCAGCTCATCTCGGGAAAGTTGGAGTGTGACCAGATCTTCATCAATGCTGCTGATGATGGCCCAATCACGGAAGATATCACCCTGAGGCACCGGAATGGCGACGTTGACTTTTTTGGCGACCGGGAAGTGCTGCTGGTATGTTTTGAAATCACTCATGCGTTGGGATGTGCCACGCTGTTCAGTTCTTCCAACAGTGTGTCTATTGAGATGTTGTGGATGTCGGCACCATGTTCAAGGGTCTCAAGGTCAGCGATCTGGCATTCCAGGCATTCCAGGCGATGACGGGAAAATACCTTGATCGTAGCGGGATGTTGTCTGATGATGTCGCCAATTTTCATCTCTTTGGTAATCATGTCTCACTCCCGGAATAGGTTTGCTCTGTATTACAATCTGTGGGGTCGCGCCTGTCAACTGAAAACTGATGTCCGTCCGATGTTATTCCGTTGCAACGACGGCCTGCGGCTGGGTTGCAATGATGGTTTTTGCAGGACGCACGAGCTACAAGTATGGTAGCATGCACCACCAATAACCTGAAAGGAGTGTTGTAACCATGTCTGAATTTACCAATGTCACTGTTGTTCGTGAAGCAAATATCTACTTTAACGGGGCGGTTGCCAGCCATACCGTGCTGTTTGCCGACGGCACCAAAAAGACCCTGGGAGTAATGCAGCCTGGTGAGTATACCTTCAATACCGGCGCTGCCGAACTGATGGAAATCCTCTCCGGTGAACTGGATCTACAGATGGCCGGAGAAAACGGCTGGCGCCGGATCGGCGGGGGTCAGTCCTTTGAAGTGCCTGCCAACTCCTCCTTTACCATGAAGGTGCAGACGGTTTCCGATTACTGCTGTTCGTTCCTGGCCTGAACATAAGCGTTCTGTTCCAAGCGTAAAAAAGGCGGTGACTGTGACGGTCCCGCCTTTTTTGCGTCATTTTCAGCCGATACTTACTGATCCGCAGCGGGCGACTTGGCAAGCCAGCCGACATAGGTGAGCCAGAGGCCAATCGTCTGAGTGTAGATGATTCACTCTGTGCTCTTCAGGCAACCAACGGGGAATGACACCATGACATCAACCACAGAAATTACTGTATCCACAAAGCGGCGCAGCCAGTTCATCAGCATTACCGATAGAATTGCCGGGCTTGTCGGCACAAATAACTGGCAGGACGGCATCGTTACCATCTTTGTGCCGCATACCACCGCCGGGGTAACCATCAATGAAAATGCCGACCCTGATGTGGCGCGGGATATGGAGTGGTTCAGCGACGAGCTGGTGCCCCAGAGCAGCCGCTTCCGACACAGCGAGGGCAATTCTGACGCCCACATCAAGGCCAGTTTCTACGGTTCTTCGGTACAAGTGATCGTCAGGAACGGCAGGCTGTGGCTGGGCACCTGGCAGGGGATTTACTTCTGCGAGTTTGATGGTCCGCGGGAGCGGAAGGTGTATCTGGCCTTTACATCGTAACTGAAACGGCAATAGAAGGCGCATGAAGCAGATTCAGTGATTTGACGAAACAGAAAGTCGCGTTACACTATGTAGTAACTTTGCATAACAGTTTTGAAGGGGGGATGCGATGAAAACGGTAATTATAGTTTTGCTGTTGATGGCAGGCAGTATGGCTTGGGGGGCTGATGCCGGATCAAGCTGTGTTACCTGTCACAGTGACAAGACAAAGCTGAAGGCGCTGGGCGCCGAGGCCATGTACCTTGATTCCGCCCAGGTTGATCGCGAGGTGGGTATGAAAGGCAAGCCGGTCTGTACCGACTGCCATCTGGGTGATTCCGCAGCCCAGGACAAGACAGCAGCCCACAAGGGGATGCTGGCACCGTTTCTGGTGGCTGCTGGTAAAAATCACAAAGGCCAGGCCATATCCCGCGAGGCTGCTGGCGCCATGCAGGCGCTGGTACCAAAGGGAAAGGGGATGGCCAGCATGATCCCCAAAGGTGATCCCCAAAAACTTGATGCAGCCGGTATCAAGCGGATCGTCGGCATCCAGTGGCATGACCGTGATCCAGAAACCATGGCCTATGCCCCCAAGGTGGCGGAACAGACCTGCGGAAAGTGTCACAGCAAAGAGGTCAAGGAGTACAACAATTCTGCCAAGGGGTTGGTGAAGCATCAGCGCGCCTTCCGCGACTGGTCTGAAAAACAGCCCGGTCCGCAAAACTGCGGCATGTGGGCCGGTCAGAACGAGGAAGGAATCCGCAGTCAGACCTCTGTACCGTACAGCAAGGCCATGAACGGGGCCATGGATCGTTCATGCAACATGTGCCACGCCTCCTGTAACGACTGCCACTTCAAGCCGGTGGCAGGCAAGGGAACCCATTCTTACGGCAAGCCTGACACCCCTAGTTGCTATGGTGGCGGGCGGGCCAGCATCTGCCACGCCGGGCCGATGGACCGCCGTCGCGGCGCAGGCTACATGCGGGGCGAATACTCCTTCCCGGCAAGCCTGCCCCAAGGGGTACACGTTAAGGCAGGAGTTGAGTGCCTTGACTGCCACAAACCGGCCAACCACCAGTATGGACACCTTGCTGCCGACGATGCCCGCAGCTCCTGCAAAAACTGCCACAACGGCATTGTCAAGGCGGTTGAAAGCTCCGCCCATGGGAAAGTTGACTGTACCTCCTGCCATATCACGGTTTCCGGGGCCTATCAGTACACCTTCTGGGGGCAGGGCCATTACTACGGTGTAGAAACCCCTTACGGTAAACACAAGGAATATTACGGGACCCGCGATCTGCCTACCATCATCAAGAACGCTTCAGGTCGCTGGATTCCGGTCAAGCCCTATCCCATGGCGGTGATGAACCAGACCAAAGAACTGGTTCCCACCGGACTGTTGTTCCGGGCCATACCAAAACGCACCCTGCCGGGCAACCCTGAGATCGGTGAGCCGCTGACCTTTGAAGTGGCAAGGTCTGCCACCGATGTGAACGATGCCTATATTGTGGTGGGTACCCGCAACGACCTGCCCGGCGCCAACAAGGCCATACTCTGGATCCAGATGGACAAGTTGAGCCATGCCATGGGCAAGCCCCGTAATTGCGGCAGTTGCCATGACAGCAAGGCCCAGGTGGGCAAGTCTCAGTGGAGTTATTTCGAAGACCGCGACGTGACCAAACCGTTCAAGGGGGGCTACACCATCACGGCTGACAAGGACGGTATCCGCTTCAGCGACATCACCTGGGAACAGCCCTCACTGGCCACCAATCGCAAGCTGCACGACATCGCCCCCTTTGCCGTACTGCCCGCCACGGCCTGGGATGTAAAGGGGATCAACTTAGCCCTGCCGTACAACAAGAAGCGCACCGATGCGGCCCGCAATGATCTGGAGCGGTTCCTGGCTCAACTGGATAAGCACAAGGATGATCCGCGTGTGCCGGAAATCCGGGCTGTGGCCTACCACAATCTGGCCATGGCACAACAGATGCTGAAGAAAAAGAACTAGCAAAACAACACAAAGGAACAAAAACAAACGGCCACCTCTTCCAGGATGGCCGTTTGTTTTGTGAGATGCTTATGGATGCTTTGAGGGCAGACTACTCGAAGTCTGCTTTTACCTGGAAGTGCCAAAAACCTGTTTCAGCAGTTCGGTGGTTCGTGCAGCCGGGTTGCGTCTGATCTTTTTCTCTTCCTCGCCCACCATTTTGAAAAGTCCGTCCAGAGATTTGTTGGTTACATAACTGTCCAGGTCCATTGCAGGCCTTCCTGTCAATGAGGCAAGAGGTAATGCCTCGTATCTGCCCAGCATCTCTTTGTAAGCACGGGCAGTGCCGACCTGCTCCATGTTTTTGACGACAACCGGCTTGAATGTCTCGAACAACCGCTCACGGGTCTTTTTCTCAAAAAACTCGGTCGCTGCTGTATCACCTCCGCCAAGTATCCCCTTTGCATCCTCAAGTGTCATGGCACGGATGGCGTCACCAAAAAAGCTGACTGCCACAGGCGCCGCTTTCTCGGCAGCCCGGTTCATGCTCAGCACTAGATCGTCAACCTGTTTCTGATACCCCACCTTGCCCAGTAGATTTGCCGCCTGTTGCAGCCGTTCTGGCAACAGTATTTTTATCATCTGATTGCCGAAGTAACCATCCGGTTTGGAAACGGTTCGAACAGCCCGTTCGGTGCCGATTGCCAGTGCTTCTTTCAGGCCGCTGACAACCGTGCCGTTGTCTTTACTGTTTATTTGTTGTGTTGGCGGCAGAATATCGCGTGAAAACCGGTCAAGGAATCCGGCATGACAGATTGTTGCAAGGGAGAACATCACTGTTGTGAGAGTAAGCAGAATCTTCATGGTAAAACTCCTTTGGGACAATCCTGTTGACATCTGAACAGACAACAACGGGGAGACCGTTTCCAGTCTCCCCGTTTGTTATCGGTTATTCCGTCTTTTCTATCCTCGGGAACAACGCCTCGGCCTTGGCGATCTTTGTGCCGGGCTGCAGCTTGCCCCAGACCAGATCGGTGCCGGTGGGGGGATCGTTCCAGCCCAGTACCGCCAGGGCCTTGCGGGAGGTCTCCGGCATGAAGGGGGCCAGCAGGCAGTGGATCATGCGCTGGGTTTCCAGCAGGCAGTACATCACTGTGGCCAGCTTGTCCCGGTTGGCCGGGTCCTTGGCCAGGGTCCAGGGGGTGGTGTCGTCAATGTACTTGTTACCGGCGGAAACCACATCCCAGATGGCCTGCAGCGCTTTACTGAAGGCCAGTTCATCCATGCAGCTATCCAGGTTGGTGACCATGGTTTCGGTTTTGGCTTTGAGGACGCTGTCCAGTTCCGACAGATCACCCGGCGCCTGCAACACACCGTCGAAATACTTGGTCAGCATGGCGGTGGAGCGGGAGAGCAGGTTGCCGATGTCGTTGGCCAGGTCGGAGTTGATGCGGCTGATCAGCGAGGCGTGGGAGAAGTCGCCGTCCAGGCCGAAGGGAACCTCCCGCAGCAGGAAGTAGCGCACCACATCCACGCCGTACTTGTCGATCAGCATGTTGGGTTCCACCACGTTCTGCAGGCTCTTGCTCATCTTCTGCCCTTCTACGGTCCACCAGCCGTGGGCATAGACCTTTTTGGGAAGTGGCAGCCCGGCGGCCATCAGGAAGGTGGGCCAGTAGACCGAGTGGAAGCGCAGGATATCCTTGCCGATCAGGTGCACGTCCACCGGCCAGTAGGTGCCGTAATTGGCGCTCTCATCCGGATATCCCAGGGCGGTGATGTAGTTGGTCAGGGCGTCAAACCAGACGTAAATGACGTGCCGTTCGTTGCCCGGCACCGGGATACCCCAGGAGAACGAGGTGCGGGAGACGGAGAGGTCGCGTAGCCCTTCTTTTATGAAGGAGATGATCTCGTTGCGCTTGCTTCTGGGCTGGATGAAGTCCGGGTTGGCCTCGATGTGGGCCATCAGCCGCTCACCGTAGGCGCTCATTTTGAAGAAGTAGGACTCTTCCTTCAGGCGCTCCACCGGGCGGTTGCAGTCCGGACATTTGTTGTCGGTGATCTGGGTTTCGGTCCAGAAGGTTTCACAGGGGGTGCAGTACCAGTCTTCATACTCGCCCAGGTAGATGTCTCCCTGTTCCATCAACTGCTTGAAGATGTGGGACACACCCTGCTTGTGGCGCTCCTGAGTGGTGCGGATAAAGTCGGTGTGGGAGATGCCCAGTTTTTCCCACAGCGCCTGAAAGCGCTTGACCACGCGGTCGGCCAGCTCAAGCGGTGTCTCACCGGCTGCCTGGGCCGCCTTTTCAACCTTCTGACCATGTTCGTCGGAGCCGGTCAGGAAGAAGACATCAAAACCTTTCAGCCGCTTGTAGCGGGCCAGGACATCGGCGGCCACCGTGGTGTAGGCGTGGCCGATGTGGGGGACGTCGTTGACGTAATATATGGGGGTGGTGACGTAGAAAGCAGGTTTCATCTGGTTTACTCCTGGGACGGTGCGTCCGGTTTCTGTTCACGGTTTTTGCGGTGTCCGTGGCGGCGGTTGCGTTTCTTGCGCTTGGCTTTTTCTTCCGGTTTAAGCGGCTGTTCGCCTGCTGCTGTCTCTGCCGGAGTTGTTACTGCGGCAGGCGCTTCCGGCTGTGCCGGGGATTGTGAGGACAATGCCGCAGGGCGTTGTTTTTTCTGGAATGACGGCCCACGCTCCCGGCGGGGGGCGGGCAGAGCCACCTCCTCTTTGGCAGGCGGCGCCGCTACCGGCAGGGGACTGTTATCATCCACCAGTTCATTCAGGCGTACTGAAACCTGCTTGCCGTCTTTCTGGCGCAGCACCAGTTCGCCGGTGAGCAGGTTGATCTTTTCCACGGTGCCGTCAACCTGGGCGGTGCGCACATATTTGCCGCTCTTGGGGAAGTTCTTGCGCAGACAGCAGTAGGTTTCATACTCGTAATCAAGGCAGCAGAGCAAGCGTCCGCACTGGCCGGATATCTTGTTGGGATTGAGCGCCAGATTCTGTTCCTTGGCCATTTTTACCGAAACCGGCTGGAAATCACGCAGGAACGAGGAACAGCAGAGCTCCCGTCCGCAGATTCCTAAGCCGCCCACCATCTTGGCCTCGTCACGTACGCCGATCTGGCGCATTTCGATCCGGGTGTGGAAGGTGTGGGCAAGGTCTTTGACCAGTTCGCGGAAATCGATCCGGCCGTCGGCGGTAAAGTAGAAAATTGCCTTGCTGCCGTCGAAAAGATACTCCACCCGCACCAGTTTCATGTCCAGTCCACGCTCCTTGATGCGGCGGATGCAGAAATCGCGGGCTTCCTTTTCCCGGCGGGTGTGGTGCTGGATGGTTCGGTCATCATCAGGCCCCAACAGACGTTTCACGGTGGAGAGCGTGGCGGTGATCTTTTCTGCCGGTGTTTCAACCGGGGCAGTCACCACCATGCCGAGACCGCTGCCGCGTTCGGTTTCAACCACCACCCGGTCTCCCGGTTTCAAATCAAGCGTTCCGGCATTGAAATCGTACAGTTTGCCGGCCGGGGTAAATTGTATGGCGACTACTTTTATCAATCCAGACTCCTTTACAGCGGTATCGGTCATCAGTTTGTTCTCAGGCTTCCGTAGCGCAGCAGGAAGCGGTCAAGGGCAAGCTTCGGGTTTACATTGCCCTGTACAGCGCGGCGGGTTTCCAGGGCCAGCTCCAGGGTCTCCATCATGCTGGCCGGAGTAAAACGGGCTGCTTCAGCCGTCAGCTGTTCCAACAGCGGGTGGTTGACCACACCGTTTGCGCCGCTGGTGCGCAGCAGCAGCAGGTCACGGATCAGCGACAGCAGCAGGTCGAACAGTGTGGTGGTCTCTTCCCGGTTTCCCGACAGTTCTTCGCTGGCATCAAAGATGGTGGCTATCCGGCCGGGGGTTGCGGCCCGCAGGGTGGCCAGCAACGCGCTGCGGCGTCGGGCATCTTCCTCGCCGTCAATATCCCGCGCACGTTCAAGACTGCCCTGGGCCAGGGGGGCCAGCTTTGCTGCCAGTTCCCGGTCCATTCCCTGTGCTTCAAGAAGCGCGGCAACGGTCCGGTCATCAAGGGGGCTGAACCGCAGGTGCTGGCAACGTGAACGAACCGTGGGCAGCAGCAGGTCGGTCTGGGCGGCCAGCAGGATGATCACCGCATGGCCCGGCGGCTCTTCCAGCGTTTTGAGCAGGGAGTTGGCCGCACCCACGGTCATCCGTTCCGCAGGATAGATCAGGCAGGCTTTGCGGGACGCCTCGTAGGGGCGTAACGACAGCACCTGCTGCAACTCCCGCACCTGTTCAATGGCGATATCCCGCTTGTCCGGCAGCGGTTCCAGCAGATGCAGGTCCGGGTGATGCCCTGCGGCAAGTTTGCGGCAGGAAGGGCATGTTCCGCAAGCGTCCCCTGCAACAGGTGCCCCACAGAACAGCGCCTGCACCAGGGCCAGGGCGGTGGTGCGGCGGCCGCAACCATTTGGGCCTTCAAACAGATAGGCGTGGGCGACCCGGTTGGCGGCGATTGAACGCCGCAGGGCATCCACAACCCGTTCCTGGCCCAGAATGGCGGCAAGCTTCATGGTTTACCCCTGCTCCAGGCGGGGGATGACCTGCCCAAATATCTTCCCGGCGATCTCCTGCGGTGTGCCGTCTGCCTCCACCACCACAAAGCGCTCCGGTTCGTCTGCCGCAAGTTTCAGGTAGCCGTCCCGCACCCGCTGGTGAAAGGACAGGGATTCCAGTTCAAAGCGCTCCTCGCGTGGGCCGGTGCTGTTTGCTTCAATCCGGCTGCGGGCGCGTCCCAGCCCGGTTTTTGTGTCGCAATCCAGCAGCACTGTCAAATCCGGTGCACAATCGCCGCAGGCCAGCCGGTTCAGCAGTTCAACGGTCTCCCGGTTCAAGCCCCGGCCAAAGGCCTGGTAGGCGCGGGTTGCATCGCTGAAACGGTCACACAGTACAATTTTTCCGGCCTGTAAAGCAGGCCTGACCACCTCGGTCAGGTGCTGGGCCCGTGCAGCCGCGTACAGCATCAGTTCCGTCATCGGGGCCATCTCGCGGTTGGCTGCATCCAGCAGCACGGCGCGAATGCGGTCCGCCACCGGGCAGCCGCCAGGCTCCCGCGTCAGCACAACCTGATGTCCGTCGGCCAGCAGGGCTTTGTGCAGCAGACGGATCTGCGTACTCTTGCCGCTGCCTTCTATGCCTTCAAAGGTGATGAACATACTGTCTCCGAAATGCAGCATTATAGGCATCAGCCCGCTGATTGGCAACCGTAATTCATGACACGTGTCTGCCATAGAGATTGATTGTCATACGCCTTTGGGAAGCGAGATATCAACTGTTGTTTCGTCAAGTAGTTGCCGACCATGACGTACAGCCAGCACTTGAATTCCGTCATGCAGCTTGTATATCACGCGGTAGTTGCCGAAAATGAGCTCACGAATATCCTGGCGGTTAAGCTCGGGAACGACTCTGCAGCTAAGCGGCTGACCCGGCAATCTTGCCACAGCCGCAAACAGCCTCTTTACCCATTTTTCAGCAGCCGAAGGCTTATCCCGTGCAATGTATCCGGCTATGTCCCGCACTTGCTGGAGGGCCAGCGGCGACCAGACGAGATTCATACTGCAATACCCGCCAGTATCTGCCGCAGAGCTTCTTCGTGCTCCACCCCTTTGCCGTCAGCCATCTGTTTCTCGGCGACATGTATTTCCTGCAAGAGCTCAAGACGTTCAAGGAGCTCTTCATACTTGGTCACATCAAGCAGCACCGCAGCGCTCCGCCCGTGATTGGTTATAACCAGCGGACGATGTGTGGTCTGGACCTGTTTGATAAAGCCGGTTATGTTGCCTCGAAATACCGATAGAGGCTGGATATCCTGTACCAGTGAAAGTTGTGCCATAATTAGGCCTCCTTTTTGTACTATATTATGTGCAAAATAGATGATTGGCAAGCAGACTCTGACAGAAGAGAAAGCAATTAATCCATCAACAAATACCACAAAGCGACACCATCTGTCGCCATCACATGTTATGCCGGACCATCACTCTATTACAGTATTACAGGAGGTCGGCATGATACCATCCCTTGCGTCATCTGCACCAATCAAGCTCCTGGCTGTTGGCTGGACAGCCATTCGTGCGCTGGATACCTGCCGCACCTTTCCGGCAGAGCAGCGGTACATTGCACTGGCCAACGACGCCGTTGTGTTGCGCGCCTCAACCGCACACCACAAACTGTTCCTGTGGCAGGACCCTGCAACCGGGGAATACAGAAACACCATCGTTGATGAACAGCCAGCCAAACCACATCCGTCAGACGGACTTGCCCAGCTGGTACGGCCCGGTGATCGGGTTTTTCTGATAACCGGTTTTGGGCAGAATGCCGAAGCCGCGCAGGTGGGGCCTCTGGCTACGCAGGCACAGTTGGCTGGCGGCACGTCACGCGTAATCGGCACAGCTCCCAGAGGTCCCGGCTATACAAAGGAGCACCAGACCGCGCTATCCCAGATCAACCTGCTCAAGCTACACCTGTTTCCTCCATATCTGGTTCATTTCGAGCGGGAGCTGCTGCTGAAGCAATCAAACCCGGGCACAGAGATTATGGCACTCTATACCATTGTTGACCGCATGCTGATACAGGCGGTACAGCGAATCACGGGCAGCCGTACTTAATGATATTGAGTGCGGTTGTGTTAAAAATGGATCAGCGCATAAGAACGTCCGGATTTTGTGGTATAGTCCCTTAGCGACGCAAGCCGTCGCCTTAGTAATTCCAATTCCAACTCAAGGCGATATCTTCGTTGGCTTGTCTTCGGCTCCTCGACGTACTGTCGTGTACGCCTGCGTCGCCGCATTCCTCGCCGCCTTGATCTCATCCTTGATTTGGAATTGGAAAAGGGAGAGCACTACCATGGACACTCTGTATCGCCACTGGATCATTCTGCGCATGATTCCGACACGCCGGAAGATCGACACCACAGAAATCTGGCGTCGCCTTGAAACTGATAACGGCATTACAACCACCTTGCGCACCATCCAGCGGGACCTGATCATGCTGGAAACAAGCGGCTTTCCGCTTGAGTGCGATGGCCGAAAACCTTCCGGCTGGAGCTGGAGGAAAGATGCTCCCCACTTTGACGTTCCCAATATGGATCCGGTCACCGCGCTTACCTTCAAGCTGACCAGTCAATACTTGTCAAGGTTGTTGCCCCATGGAGTTCTGTCAGCATTGGATCCCTATTTTACCACTGCCGACCAGCGTTTGAAGCAGACGAAAGAATCCACTCTCTCCCGCTGGCCCGACAAAGTGCGGATCATCTCCCGCAACCTGACCACCCTGCCTCCGGCAATCTCCTCTGAGCTGTCCGAAGCAGCATATACAGCCTTGCTGGAAGAGCGCCGTTTCACGGCAGAGTATCGCACCCTGAACGGCAAGATCAGCAAGTACAATGAGGTGAATCCCCTGGGGATGGCCTTTGTAGATGGACTGACCTACCTGATCGCCTCGATTAACCATCACACTGATCCGGTGCTCCTGCTGCTGCACCGCTTCCAGAGTATTGAACTGCTGGAAAAACCGGTTACCGTGCCGGAGAACTTTGACCTGGACGAATGGGTGCAGGAACTGCTCACCTTTCCGGTTGGCGATACCATCCGTTTGAAGGCGTGCTTTAGCCATCGTGACGATATCCAGCGGCTGAGAGAGTCCCCCTTGGTTGAGAATCAGGTGATCAAGGAGTTGCCCAACGGCAGGTTTGATCTGACCGCGTCTGTTGAGGATACGCTGCAACTGCGCTGGTGGTTAAACGGCTTTGGCGCCAGGGTTGAAGTGCTGGCGCCAAAGGCATTACGGCAGGAGTATGTTGAACTGGCTCAAAGATATAGTAGCCTGTATTTACCTAAAACGACATAGCTTGTCGCGTAACTATGTCATTCTATCTCCATGAAATCCAGCTTCATGGAGGCAGATCATGGCCCGCAAACACCGTCACAACCGTCACCGTTTCCAGTCTCAAACCGTCAAGCTAAGCAGCGAGAGCAAAAAGTACATGCCGTTATTCGGCACCTGGCTGCTGGATCTGGCCCTTGTTTACGGCTGGCATGAATGCAAATCCAAAAACCGTTGGCCAGACATATTTGAGGATGCCAGCTTTTGCGCACTTACCGGGTTGCCACCCATTGAAGAACAAGATGATGATGAAGAGGAAAACCCGGTTCCGGTTTCCACCATGCGCTGCCGCGCCAAACTGCTGATGCAGCGTAAAAAGCTACAGAAGATGGAACTGTCCGACGATCTGCCGTTGCTGAACAACATTGACCTGCTGGCAGAGCTGCTTGCAATTAATGAGGCAGAAAAGACACTGCTGATCTTTGTAGCCGGACTGGCTGTTATTCCAGAGTTTCAAGATGCAATCAGCCCCCGCTCGGAAAAAACCAGCATCCCCAGCTTGTGTCAGGCCCTGGGGCGGATAACAGGAACAGCGGAGGCGGCTCTCGGCAAGGCTCTGCATTGCGACAGTATTCTGCTGGCCACCGGACTGCTGGTGATTAGTAAACACTACGGTAAAGATCTGGAAAACAAGGTCACGCTGATGAACGGCCTTGCAGACATTCTTCTACTACGCCACGAAAGCGCCAATGACTTGGTGTCCCGCTTCATGAAGAAGGCGGCGGAACCCACTCTTACCCTTGAAAACTTTCCCCATCTGCAGCGGGATGCCGACCTGCTTTCAGGCTACCTGCACAATGCGCTGCTGAAGAAGGAACGTGGCGTCAACATCATGCTGCACGGCAAGCCGGGCGTGGGTAAAAACGAGTTTGCCCAGGCCCTTGCTGAAGAACTGCAGGTTGAGCTGTATGAAGTTTCCTTTACCGATGAAGATGGCGAGCCAATCAAAGGGGAGGCACGGCTGAAGGCATTTGCGCTCTGCCAGAAGCTGCTGGCTTCCCACGGCAACGCCCTGCTGCTGTTTGATGAAATAGAAGATGTTTTTCCCGGTGGTTTCGGCTTTCTGAGCATGCTGTTTGGTGGAAAAATCTCAGAAGAAGGCAGCGAAGCCAGCGGCAAGGCCTGGATCAACCGCACCATGGAATACAATCCGGTTCCGGCCCTCTGGATCAGCAACCAGATACGGCAGATCGACAAAGCCTATCTGCGGCGCTTCGATTACTCGGTCAGCTTTCCCACTCCTCCCCATGCCATCAGGGTCACCATGGCGGAACACCATCTGGCTGTTTTTGAGCCGCCCCGCGCCTGGCTGGAGAAACTGGCATCAAATGAGGCGATCAGCCCGGCGCAGTTTGAACGAGCCGCCAAAGTGGCCCGTCTGGGCAGTCCTGATGACAACCGGCAGGCGCTGAAGCTGGTGGAACAGACCCTGGATCGCAGCACAAGCCTGCTGGGACAAAAGAAAACTCCGGACAGAAACATCCTGCGCACCGGTTACAGTCTGCAATGGCTGAATACTGATCTACCGATAGAACGGCTGGTGGAACGCCTGAAAAGCAGGCGGCAGGGTACTTTTTGCTTTTACGGCGCCGCCGGTACCGGCAAGAGCGAGCTGGCCCGCTACATGGCGGATCAGATCGGCAAACCGTTATTGATCAAGCGGGCATCGGATATTCTCAGTAAATGGTTGGGAGAGTCCGAGCAGAACATCGCGGCCATGTTTGCAGAGGCACGGGAGCAAGATAGTGTGCTGGTACTGGATGAGGCAGACAGTTTTTTGTCTGACCGGCGGGATGCCCAGAGCAGTTGGGAAGTGACCCAGGTTAATGAGCTGCTGACCCAGATGGAGGCCTTTGAGGGGATCTTCATCTGTACCACCAACCTGATGAGTAAGCTGGATCAGGCTTCACTGCGGCGCTTTGCCTTCAAGGTACGCTTTGACCCGCTTAAATCCGATCAGCGGATAGAGATGTTCCGTCAAGAACTGGTTCGGCTGGGCGGAAACGAAGCAGATGCTGTTGCATGGGAAAATGCTGTTGGAAGGCTGGAACAGCTTACCCCCGGCGACTTTGCTGTGGCGGCCCGGCAGTTTGAGCTGTGGGGTGAAACGCCCACAGCGGAACAGCTCCATGATTGTCTTAAGAAAGAGTGTGAGGCCAAGGGAGCTGTGTCCAGGAAGATCGGGTTTGGGGGATAGAGGTATGCACATACATGGTGAACAGCCCATAAAGATTTTCTATGACGCACGGCAATCTGTTGCATCAAACAACTCGTTCAGCCCGTCTGCGGGAAAACCGGCCAAGGTTCTGGAAAGCTGGCAAAGACTGGAAATCCCGCTTGAAGTCTGTTGCTTTAAACCCCTTGATGTTGATGAGATAGCGCTGGCCCACGACCGCCGGTATGTAGAGCGCGTTCTGGCGCTTGAAGAGGAGAACGGCTTTGGCAACAAAAATCCGGAAGTGGCTGCGGCTCTTCCCTGGGTTTGCGGCAGCATGGTCGCCGCTGCTTTGCACAGCCTGAAAACTGGTGAACTGTCGCTCAGTCCCACCTCTGGGGCACACCATGCCTGTTACAGTGAAGGTGGTTACTTCTGTACATTCAACTTTCTGGTCATTGCTGCTATGAAGGCACAGATGGCAGGCGCTTCCAAAGTAGGCATACTTGACCTCGATTGCCATTGCGGCAACGGCACAGATGATATTATCAAACAGTTGGGCCTTAGTTTCATACGCCATTATACCTTTGGACGTAAAACTGTTAAAAAAGGCATCAGTGCGATATATTGGCTCAAAAAATTGCCAAAAATCCTAAAAGATTTCAGTAATGTCGATCTTCTTATCTATAATGCCGGGGTTGATTCCCATATAAATGACCCGTTGGGAGGCATCTTTACCACTCCGCAATTAATGGAAAGGGATCTGCTGGTGTTCAGGCATGCTCGTCATTGGGGGCTTAAGGTCTGTGTCAGCCTGGCCGGAGGGTATCAGCAGGATAAATTCGGAGATATTTCCAAAGTGCTCACCTTGCACGACAACACGTTAAAAGCTGGGTGGAGGGAATACACAAATCATCCAACCAAGAATCAAACCCTACAAGGAACATGAAAGGTCGCCCATGCCACAGTTACTTGAGCATATCGACGCCATTGCAAGGAAAAAAGAGAGGGACGTCCTGTACTTGATATTCCATCGGAAAAATAATGGAGTGGAAATTGTAGAGGATGACTCATGGCTGAATTATGATTTCAGGAAGGATGCCAGCAGAAAACAGGTGCTGAAATGGTTTGATGCACAGGGGATTCCGTGGCAAGAGTGCGGTCCCGTGGCCAGTGAAGATGGGTTCGGACCGTATCTTGGCGAGATCTATATCGACGTTCCGTTCGACGAAAATGACCGACAGTATTGCATGGTGCGTGATTATCTGGAAAACCCGGATGGCAGTATGAAATTTGAGAGCGTTATGTTCTGCTATCTGCCACTGGAGCATGCGATGAGAAACGCCCACCACGATGAGCCGGGATTCTGGGAAAAATGGGCTGAAGATTTTTGACACTGATCGCGAATTCTTTCTGCCATTCCGGAACGCTTCTGTCCGGCACTCATGATTTCGGCCTGTGCCAACTTCTCTGGCCCAGAAGCACTGCCGGGATGCTCCCCCGATTGATCCATGCCGCTGTCCAAACAGGCAATAGACCTGAGGGCTGGCTGCGCTCAGCGGAGGACCAGTGCTCATCAGGTCAGGTAAACTACATAGTCTGTTATCAGCCATGTGCAATAAGGAGTCTTTATGCTTGAATATGATGTGCAAAACCAAGTACCCGCACGGTTGAAGGTCATTGGTATTGGTGGTGCGGGGTTAAATGCCGTTAATGCCATGCTGGGCGCTGGCCTCACAGGCGTTCAGTTCATTGCTATCAGCACCACTCAGGCAAGGCTCAGAAAATCGCAAGCAGAGCTCAAGATCAGGATTGGATTAGGCACCCGAAGCTTTGGAACTGGTGGTGATCCCGGAGTGGCTCGTAAGGCAGTACAGGAGAGCCATCAGGATCTCATTGATTGCCTGAAAAATACGGACTTAGTCTTTTTAGCTGCTGGTTTGGGCGGAGGAACAGGAACAGGAGCAACACCAGAGATCGCAAAACTTGCAAAAGCGGCAGGAGCTTTGGTTGTTGCTGTGGTTACCAAACCATTTTCACGTGAAGGAAAACGATGTATGGAATTGGCTGAACAGGGGATACGTGAACTATTGCCGCTCGTGGATAGCTTGGTGGTGATTCCCAATGATCGACTGATCAGCATATCCGGCAAAGGCACATCGTTGCTTGAGGCCTTTAAGCCTAGTGATGATTTGTTACGACAGGCAGTACAGGGAATTGTGGCAATCATCAGCAAGCATGGCCATATCAATGTGGATTTTAGTGACATTCGTACAGTTTTGGAGGCCAATGGTCTTGCCATGATGGGAATTGGTATTGCGTCTGGGCCTGACAGGGCATTGGAAGCAGCACACCGAGCAATTCATAATCCGCTGCTTGAAGGGATTGACATCTCATCTGCTCGTGGTGTGCTGTTGAATATAACAGGCAACAGTAGCATGACGTTGGACGAATTTGATCAGGTCTGCAAGGTGATCACTGAACAACTCGCTGATGACGCTACTATTATTGTTGGGATGGTTGTTGAAGAGGGATCTGCCGATCAGATCAAGGTTACGGTGATTGCAACCGGAATCGGTACCACATCAGATATTGACAAACCCAAACTGCGATTGTCCAAGGGAAAGTTGACAGCGCTTAAACCAAACGACAAATTGTAGTAGACGCCGTATCAATAAAGGTGGTCCATGTTGAAAAAGCCTTTTTGTATGGTACCGTTGCCACTTACACATAACGCATAATATTGGGGCAACCGTCAGTAGCTTGCGTGCATAGCCAGAAGCACATACCGGGTTAGTAAAATCGGCTCTTCAGCAGAATTTTTGATTA
>DIUT01000005.1 GCA_002423105.1 Geobacter sp. UBA6151
TCTACTACAACCAGGATACGTCAGAGTGTTTTATTGAACGATTTTTCCATCTTTGACGTGGATGATCTGTTCCGCTGTTTGCGCGATTGCATCGTTGTGGGTCACGATGACAATGGTCTTGCCCTGGCTGTGCAAAGTGCGCAGAATGGCCAGCACCTCCGCCTCTGCCGCGGAATCCAGGTTGCCGGTCGGTTCATCCATCAGCAGGATCTCCGGTTCGTTGGCCAGCGCCCGGGCGATGGCCACCCGTTGTTGCTGGCCGCCTGAAAGTTGCGAGGGCCGTGATCCGGCCTTGTCAGCCAGTCCCACCATGGCCAGCAGCTCCAGCGCCCGCGGGCCCTGGGTCTTTTCCGGCAGTCCAGCCAGCATCATGGCGGTCTCGATATTTTCCTGTGCGGTCAGTCCCTGCAAGAGGTTGAAAAACTGAAAGACAAAACCGACCTTTGCTCCCCGCAGCTTGGCCAGGCTGTTGTTGTCAAGGTTGCTTAACTCCGTTCCGTCAAGCCAGACCTTGCCGCTGCTGGGACGGTCCAGCCCGCCCAGTAGGTGCATCAGGGTGCTCTTGCCATGCCCTGAGGGACCGACGATGCAGGTAAACGACCCTTGAGCAATCTCCAGCGAGACCCCGTTCAAGGCCACGGTACTGACATCTCTCGTTCCATAGACCTTGCTGACCTGTTCAGTTTTAAGGATGATCTCATTCATAGCTGATCGCCTCCACCGGTGAAAGCCGGGCCGCCCGCCAGGCAGGATACAGCCCGGCAATAACGGCGACGATGGTTGAGAACAGTATGGAGCCGATAATCAGCTTGAAATCAATGACCGACCCGGTGCCGGAACCTTTGACCAGGGTGGTAAAAGCATTGCTGCTGATATAAGGGGCAACGGCAATGGAGGCCACCAGCCCGGTCAGCACACCGGTAATGCCCCCCAGCAGGCCGTAGAATCCCGATTCCAGAATGAAAGAGCTGAAAATGGTGCTCTGCCGTGCTCCCAGAGCCTGCAAAATGCCAATCTCCCGCTTGCGCTCGTAGGTGGCGGTCATCATAGTGTTGATGATGCCAAAGGCTGCCGCCAGCACCGATACCGCCGCGATCAGTTGCAGGGTGATGTTGACCGAGCCGACGATGGCCAGCACCGACTTCAACATCTGCTTGTCGGATATCACCCCCAGCCCCCCGGTCTCCACGGTGATCTGCTCGATGTATTGATCAATCAGCGCCAGATTATCCACCGTGACTGCGGCGTAGGAAACCCGATCCACGGCCTTGAACAGCCGCTGAGCTGTGGGCAGGGCAATGAACAGGGTGTAGTCATCCCTGCCGCCGGTGCGCTCAAGCACCCCGGCAACGGCAAGCTGCTCGCTGCGTACCGTAACACTGGAACCGGGTTTAAGCCCGAACTGCTCGGCCAGAGCTGTGCCGATCACCACCGCGTTGCCGTCACCGGGAGTGAAATAGCTTCCCTGGCTGATTTTCCAGCCCTTCAGTTTTTGGGTCTCCTCCGGCTGAATGCCGCTGACGGAAATCGGTTTGTTATTGATGGCGGTTTTCTGGGCCAGGAACGGCACCACTTTCAGCCCCTTGATGGCGGCGATCTTACCTACCTCCTCCATGGTGATATTGGTGGGCATCTGGTCACCGGTCAGCACGGAAAGCTGCTCATAACCGCAGGAGCCTTTGGGGATGACCACCAGGTTGGCTCCCAGGGCAGTGCTTTCGCGGTAAATCTCTTTCTTCAAGCTGCCCCCCATGGACTGGAAGGTGACAAAGGAGGCGATGCCGATGGTAATGCCCAGCAGGGTAAACACGAACCTGCCGCGACGGCGGGAGATGTTTCTGAACACAAGTTTTGACAGCGTCATCTACCCTCCGATCTTGTGGTTGCGCACAACCTTCACCTGTTGCGCAGCAAACAGAAAGCCGTCGGGAAGCCTGGTAAAGCTGCCGGTCACCTTGACTTCATCGCCGATCTTCGGGGACTGTCCCTGGTACTTGATCGGGATGAACAGCTTGTTGCAGTTCTGGGTTTTGCACTGCAACTCCTTGATGTCCATGATGCCGAAGATGGACGGATCCTGCTGTGAAATGCCGCCCATGATGCCGGTAATGGTGATGGTGCCTTTGAAGGATGCCGGGTCATTGCCCACGTCATTGACGTTGAGGGCTTTAGCGTCCCCCATGGTGAGGGCAACAAAGCCGATGATTGCGACAACGGCCAGAGCGACTGCTGCAATGGCGGATTTTTTCATGGTAATGCTCCTTAGGATGTATTGGGCGTAGCATGCTGTAAAAAATAACCCCTCTAAATCTCCCCTTATTTCAAGGGGAGACTTAACGGCTTCCCCCCTTAGGTAAGGGGGGGCTGAGGGGGTTAGATTTAGGTGTTACATGGTGCTAACTGGTTTGAGCTCAGACTGTTTCCGGAGGGTAGTCGATGGTATTCGAGGGTTCCTGGAGATGGTAGCGCTGTTGCATGCCCCCGTGGGAGAGGATGGGGGCGCTGTTTGTTTTCACAGCAGGAATGTCGCTCAGAATCACGGCAGTCATGCAGAATGTGCAAACGCAGTCAGGGGTGGTGCAGGGAGATTTTTTTTCGGAATCCTGTTGCCTGTCGACATCGCAGCAGACATCCACGGCAGCGGTGGACAGCAACGCGGATGCCGTGGAAACGATGCCGCTCAGCACGGTGAACAGGGCAATGAGTGTTATGAGGGAGACTATGTGGAGCCTGAGCCTGAACATGTTGGTATAGTAGGGAATAGCAGGCCGGTATGTCAAGCCCGGCCTTTGACAGAAGAAATATGGTGTGTTGAAGAAGGTGGTGCTGTTGCATCATGCTGAGTCAAAGAACCGGAATGGTCCTTTTTTGTTTTAGCTTCTGCTGGATCGGCCAAAGCATCGGCCAACAAAATTGGGAAATCTAAAAACTTGTTTATTTCTCTGGTGAAGTGAGGTACAAAAACATCGGCCAAAATATCGGCCATAACTTTTGATGTATTTATGTGCTGTTGATTGCAAGATCTGGTTACAGCATAGTTTTTTTATTAATGGGGCCTTTGTGTAATCGGCCAATTTTTCAGATAAACATACTAGGCTGCGTGTAAAATCTGTCTCTGAGTTAATTGAAATATCAGGATTCAGTATCGGCCAAAATACTGGCCTGTACTTGGGGAATCAACATGGAAAATGGTTTTTATACAAAAATTTCGGAAATGGAACCAATGATGCCTGCTGATCATTCGGGAGAACTCGATGATTTGGCGATTGAAGTGATTCGTAAATCTGCCGCCCTTAGTGCCGCTGTTCATCCAGTTACCCGTAGAGGAATTGTAGAATTAGTCAGAAAAATGAACAGCTACTATTCAAATTTGATAGAAGGGCACAATACCCATCCTGTAGACATAGATCGCGCCATGCAAGAAGACTTTTCTCATGATCCTGCTAAAAGAGCGAGGCAGTTGGAAAGTAAAGCGCATATAGAAGTGCAGAAACTCATCGAGGCCCGCATCGAGGATGCTCCGCAAACAGTCATTACCAGCAAGAGCTTCTTGTGCTGGATACACAAGGAATTTTATGAGCGGATGCCTGAGGAGTATCTTGTCGTACAGCGTGCAGATGGAAAAGCTGAAAAAGTGATCCCTGGTGAAACAAGAGCGTTAGAGGTGGAGGTCGGCAGGCATTTGCCGCCTAAATCAGAGCACTTATGCACATTTATGAAAAGATTTGAAGAGGCATACGACCCTGCAAAACTAAAAGGGTTAAGTCAGGTTATCGCGGCTGCGGCATCCCATCACCGACTTGCATGGATTCATCCGTTTCAGGATGGCAATGGACGAGTTACACGTCTTATGACTCATGCCTACCTGAAAAAGGCGAAAATAGATGGGCACGGCTTGTGGACTGTTACCCGAGGTTTCGCAAGGCATCGAGATGAGTATCTTGCTTCATTGGCTGGGGCAGACCAACCACGGAGAGGCGATCTGGATGGCAGAGGAAATTTGACACAAGCGGGATTGTCAGGGTTTTGTAAATTTTTCCTCAAAACTGCTATTGATCAGATTGATTTTATGTCAGTCCTTCTGGATCTGGATGGAATGCAGAAAAGAATACAAGCGGTGGTTGATCGTCAAGTTTCGTTTGGTGAATTGAAGCCTGAAGCGGCATATTTATTGAGAGACCTGTTTTTACGTGGGCAAATAGCTCGTGGAGAAATTCCGAATATCGTCGGAATGCCCGAACGTTCAGCGCGGAGGGTTGTCAGCAGTTTATTGGAAAAAGGTTGTTTGGTTTCCGGTTCTGAAAAAGGACCTGTAATGCTCGGTTTTCCTGCATCGATGGTGGGGTATTATTTCCCTCGCCTTTATCCTGAGGGAGTGGAGGCCAGCCTTGATTAGCCAGTTCTGTAAATAGGCCTGATAATTACTTGCGAGGGGCACAATCTGTGATTGAAGTTTGAGAGGAACATCACCATGAAATTTCTTGCCAGCATTGCACTGGTTATTACGGTGACGCTGCCTGCCGTCTGCGCTGAATCAGACAGATTTGCCCAAATCATTGCACAAGCGGGTGAATCCACAGTCACAAAGGGCGGCTTTGTCGTCAACCAGAAGCGTGTTGCCGTACAGAAAGAACTATCGCGACGACCACCAACAGTAACAGAGCTCGGGGTGAAGTTGCCACCCAATGCGTCTCTCAACCTCAAACGTACTGCTCTCCAGATCGTCCAATACAACCCCGTCTGGCGCGTGTACGACTTTCGTGTATCCATGCCGCGTTCGGAATTCGTCAAGTTCTTCGAAGAGCAGGGACTGGTATTCAACATTAACAAGAATGTTCTTCTTTTCCCGGGCGCTGCACCTCACGATGCCGAGTTTATAGACGGCTTGTTCGGTAACGTAATCAGCGAGTTCAGAATATGGCGCAGACCATAAGCTCACGGTAACGCTGCGCCCCCACCCGGTACTGTTCACCCAGCCGGTCCATGCCGCCCACCAGTAGAATGCTTAATGATTCGTTCCTTATTCAATGAAAAAAGGCCAGACACGGACGGGAATGTCCATCTGCCTGGCCTCCGGTGTTTCCGGTCAGCCTATATGTTGCCCTGCCTTGCTGCATTAGATGCCGCTGCCGTCAATCTGTCCGAACTTGTTGATCCATAGTTTGGCAAAAAAATTTAGATGCTGAAATCCACGATATTTTGTTGTTTGTTGCGTGCAGCTTCAGCGCGCTCCACCATGTCAGTCAGGGTGAGATTGTTCAGCACCTGTGAAAGCGCGATGTTGACATCGGTCATGACCAGGCGGATACCGCAGGTCTTTTCGTCCAGGCATTCTTCACAGTGGGCCTGGTTTGTGGTGTCCAGGCACTGTACCGGCGCTATATTGCCTTCCAGGATGTTTATCACCGCTCCGATGGTGATTCTGTTGGCTGGTTGCGCCAGGGAGTAACCGCCCCCCTTGCCGACTCTGCTCTGCAGGATTCCTCCCTTGCGCAGGGAAAGCAGGATGAATTCGAGGAATTTTTTCGGAATATTCTCCGCTCGTGCCAGATCGGCAATCAGCACGGGCTGATCGCCCGGCTGTTCGGCGAGATAATGGAGCGCTTTCAAGGCGTATTTTGTCTTTTTGGATAGCATCATATCTATTAAAAATATAGATATGACATAAGACGCCGGGTGTCAACTTGTTTTTGTACTGTTTGGGCATGAATAGTGTGTTGTGCCTGCCTGTGGGTTGACAAGAGCGGGGCGCTCTGCGAATCTCACTTTTGGCTCCAGCGCTGAAAGGATACGATGATGCACCACGGTGGACTGCATGAAGACGCCATAGCCGGCAAGGCGTACGATACCCGGCTGTTACGGCGTTTCTTGGGTTACGTGCGCCCGTATCGCCTGCAGGTGTCCGGCATCCTGCTGGTTCTGCCCCTGGTGACCATCTGCCGCCTTGCACAGCCGCTGCTGCTGAAATACGCCATTGATACTGCCATTGTACCTGGCCGCCTGGAACTATTGACCGCACCGGCCGTGCTGTTTCTGGCGCTATTATTGGCGGAATCGCTGCTGACCTGGTGCGAGGTCTATGGCCTGCAGGCGGTGGGACAACGGATAATGGCGGACCTGCGCAGCATTCTCTTCCGGCATATGCTGCGTCTGCCGTCCCGCTGGTTCGACAAGACTCCCACAGGCGGGGCTGTCACCCGTATCACCAGCGATATCGAGGCGCTGGGTGAAATGTTTGCCGCCGGGATCATCACCATTGTTGCCGATCTGCTGCTGCTGGCCGGCATTGTGGCCGCCATGCTCTGGATGGCGCCGAAACTCTCCCTGGTGACCTTTACGGTGCTGCCGCCGCTGATGATTGCCGCCTGGCTGTTCCGGCGCAACATGCGTCAGGCCTTTCGTGAGGTGCGGGCGCGTCTGGGGCGGATGAACGCCTGCCTGGCGGAGGTGGTGGGCGGAATTTCCGTGGTGCAGGTTTTTGGGAAGGAGCGGGAAGAACAGCAGCGTTTTAGCGCGCTGAATGCGGCACACCGGGATGCCAACATGCCGGTGATTACTTGGGATGCCTCCCTGTATGCCATGGTCGAGATGTTTTCCTCCCTGGCCATTGCCCTGATCATCTGGTACGGCGGCGGGCAGATCGTTGAGGGTCTGTTGACCTTCGGCACCCTGGTGGCCTTTATTCAGTACATTGAAAAATTTTTCGGCCCGATCCGCGATCTGTCCGCCAAATACGGGATTATGCAGGGAGCCATGGCAGCCATGGAGCGGGTATTTGCGCTGCTGGATGAAAAAATTGAAGAACAGGGTCAAGGGTCAGGGGTCAAGGGTCATGAAAAGTCTCTTGATTCTAACCGTGCCCCTTGCCCCTTGACCCTTGACCCTGCTTTTATCGAATTTCGCAACGTCTGTTTTGCCTACCGTCCGGAAGAGCCGGTTTTTCAGGATTTCAGTCTGACGCTGCACAAAGGGGGGCGCTTGGCCGTGGTGGGGGAAAGCGGTGGCGGCAAGACAACCATTACCCGCCTGTTGTACCGGATGTATGAGGCTGATTCTGGTTTGATTCTGTTGGAAGGCCGGGATATCCGGGATATTCCGCGGGACCAGCTCCGCCGCAGAATGGCCCTGGTTCCGCAGGAGCCGTTCATCTTTGCCGAAAGTGTGGCATTCAACATTTCGCTGGGAGACGAAGCGGCTGCGCAACGGGCAGAGCAGGCTGCCGCTGTCGTCGGGGCGGACCGTTTTATCGCGCAACTGCCTCTAGGATTTGAAACCATGCTGGCGGAGCGCGGTGCCAACCTTTCCCTGGGAGAGCGGCAATTGCTCTCCTTTGCCAGGGCCGTGGCCTTTGAACCTGATCTGCTGGTGCTGGATGAGGCCACCGCCAGTGTGGACAGCGCCGCCGAAGAACTGATTCAGGAAGGACTGCACCGCCTGCTGTCCGGCCGGACGGCGCTGGTGATCGCTCACCGTCTTTCAACAGTGCGTGATGCGGACCGGATCGTGGTGCTGCGGCAAGGACAGGTGGTGGAGCAGGGGACGCATGATCAACTGTTGGCATTGGGAGGAGAGTATTCCCGGCTTTACTGCTTGCAGTTTGATTGTGAAAAACGTTAGGTCAGTTCCAGTTGTCCTTGCCATATGGCAAGGGTTGATTGCGATCCGTTACCCAAACTGCAATGTCTGCCAAGGGCTTTTCGCCCTGCAAATCCCGCAGTAGCATATGATATCCCTGATCGTAAAAAACCTTGCGGGTTGTGTGTGGGACTTTTTCAAGCATAAGGAAGGTCGGCTCTTTGGGAATAACCTGATCATGCTTGCCGTACTGCACCAGTGCAGGGATATGCAGCTTGTCTACCCGGGCAAAGGCTTCGTCCATCAGGTTGCTGAGTCCATAGAGGGTGTCAACACGAGTAGCCTTTATAACCAGTGGGTCACGACCCAGTGCCCGCCGCATCTCAATGTTGTCTGACGGGATAACTCCCAGTCCTTTACCGGTCAGTTCCAGCCAGGGAACGGTATGGGAGGCAACGGCCAGAAGCCAGCGCTGATACCAGGGCATGGTTTGTCTGGCCCAAACTGCCGGGGCGACCAGAATGGCTCCGTCAGCATCAGGGGGATTGTTCCCGGTCATGGCGACAATAGTGACAGCGCCTCCCATGCTTTCCCCCAGAATATAGAGCGGAACGTCCGGGTAAAGCCTGCGCAGCGCCTTTACAAAGCCGGTAAGATCGGCTGCGTAGGTGTCAATGCCAGCCCATAACCCTCGTTCCGGGGCGTTTCCAAAACCGCGCTGGTCGTAGGCGTAACAAGCAATGCCGTGACGACTGAGATAGCGTGCAGGAGAGGTGAAGGCGTTGCTGTAATCATTAAAGCCATGCAGCGCGACGACAACCACTTTGGCAGGAGTTGTTTCCGGCAGCCAGGAGCGTACCGGTAATACTGCCCTGTCTCCGGTGAAATACTGTCCGTTTTTGATGTGAGGCTCAGTATCCCGATTTTTTGACTGGATCACCTGCGGAGCACAACCAGCCACGATGCACAGCAGGGATACTGCCAAAAACGCCATGAATGGGAAACGGATGCGCAGCATGTTTTTCAGCCTCTGATTTTCATGTGCCCTGCGGTTACCGGGGTCGGATTCAGCAGTCGTTCCAGATCGCCGGGGGCAAGCCCCACCAGGTATCCCCGCTTTCCACCATTGATGTAGATTTTGGGCAGGTCAAGGATGGTCTGCTCGACATACACCGGCATCTGCTTGCGGGTGCCAAAGGGGGAGGTGCCGCCGGTCAGGTAGCCGGTATGCTTCTGGGCCACCTCCGGGCGGCAGGGCTCAACGGAACGGGCACCGATGGCGCGGGCCAGCTCTTTGGTGGAAACCTGCATATCGCCATGCATCAGCACGATCAGCGGCTCCTTGCGGTCATCTTCCATCACGAGCGTTTTGATCACCGCATGTTCAGCAACCCCCAGTTCTCGCGAAGAGACGGCAGTTCCTCCCTTTTCCTCATAGGTGTAGGGATGATCCGTGAAAGTGATACCGGCTGCCCGTAACTGGCGTACTGCCGGTGTGACCGGCGTCTTGTCCTTTGCCATCTCTGACTCTCCCGAATTCAAGGAACGAGGATTTTTTTGTTATGGGGCCGACAATCGAACAATGACGCGGAGGCGTACATAAAAGTACGCCGCACAAGGCATTGTGAAGAGTGGCGGTTCCATAGCGGAAAAAGACCGTTCCTAGCAAATCCTTGGTAGTTGTTCACCGGCCAGCATCTCTATCATGCGCATGCCGCCAACGCTGGTCTGCATCCGTACCCGGCCTGCTTCACCCGCCTCCACCGTGCCGATGATGGCGGCCTGCTGTCCTTGGGGGTGTTGGTGCATCCGGGCCAGTACCCGCTCTGCCACTTCCGGCGCAACACAGGCCAGCAGTTTTCCTTCGTTTGCCACATAGAGCGGGTCAAGGCCCAGTATGCCGCACAATCCCCTGACCTGGGGCTTGATCTGCAGGGCTGATTCGTCAATGGTGAAGGTGACGGCAGACTGCCGGGCCAACTCCTTGAGCGTGGTGGCAACCCCTCCTCTGGTGGGGTCACGCAGCAGATGAACTGCTGCACCCCCTTCATCCAGCATCTCTGTCACCAGCGTCCAGAGCGGGGCGGAATCGCTGCAAAGGCCGTCAAGGGGCAGTCCCTCACGGGCCGCCATGATGGCAATACCGTGGTCCCCAAGGCTGCCGGACAAGATGATGCGGTCCCCGGGCCGGGCTGCGCTGCCATGGATTGAAAAGGGGTGTTCGATCACGCCGACACCGGAGGTGGTGATGAAAATGCGGTCTGCCTTGCCCCGGGGAACCACTTTGGTATCGCCGGTCACTATCTGGATAGCAGCTTCATCGGCAGCTCGGCGCATATCGGCAAGTATGCTGGCCAACAGGCTCCGTTCAAGCCCTTCCTCAATGATCAGGCCGCAACTGAGCCACAGCGGGCGTGCTCCCATCATGGCCAGATCGTTGACCGTGCCGTGTACCGACAGGGAACCGATGGAACCACCGGGGAAGACGGGCGGATCAACCACATAGCCGTCGGTGGTGAAGGCCAGGCGGCTGTCTCCCGCCACCAGCACTGCGGCGTCATTCTGATTGGCAGGGCTGATGCCGGAAAGTGCAGGGATGATCAGGTCGTCCAGCAAGCGGTGGGAAAGGGTGCCGCCACTGCCGTGTCCCAGCAGGATCAGATCGTCATTCATGGTACAAGGTTCCTCCCGGATGAACTCTTTGCAGCGTAGCACCAATTGTTCTTCCTGTCACCGCTTGTGGAGGCGGGTGATGGTGGTTTTTCTGTTCCAATGCCCTGCTGCTTCATGATAAAAAGACAAACTTTACACTATCTATCTATTGGAGTGTCAGCGTATGTCCGACTATACCCCCTTACGTGCTATTCCCGAAACCGCCGGTTACAAGCCGGGTGATTGCCTGGTGCTGATCGGTGAGCTGTTTGGCCGCGGCTATGCCAACGGCTTGATTGAAGAGGCCCGGCGTCTGGGCATGACCGTGATCGGCACCACCGTGGGCCGCCGTGACAGTGACGGTACCCTGCGTTGTCTTACCCCGGAAGAACTGGCCGACGCCGAGGCGTTGCTTGGTGGCGGCGCCATTATCAATGTTCCCCTCGAAGCCGGTTTTGACATGGAAACTCCTGACGGCGAACCATCGGTTGCGGAGCGGCTGAAAAAGGTCAAGCCCGATGAGTGGGAAAGCGTCTCCTTTGATGATGAGTTCATCAGCCGGGCGCGGGAACTGGGCAGGGTGCGTTTCATGGCTAACCTGGCCAGGGTGATGACGGAACTGGAAACGCTGATTCCGGCAGGGGCCAATGTTATCTTTGCCCACACCATGGCTGGCGGCATCCCCCGGGCCCGTGTTTTTATGCCGCTCTTAAACCGGGTTTTCAAGGGAAGCGGCGACAAGTACCTACCCTCAGCCCCCTTCTGGCAAAGCGGTCTGGGCAAGCTGTGCGACGCCAGTTTCAACGAGGTGACCGGCGATACCCTGCGCCATCTGATCACTGCTTCCGCGGCGCTGCGTGAGCGCCTGACCGCCGCTGGCGGTCGGGTTGCCTACACCGCCTATGGTTATCATGGTACCGGCATCCTGAGGAACGGCAGCTTTGCCTGGCAGTCCTACACCCCCTATTTGCAAGGCTACGCCAAGATGCTGCTCGAAGACCACGCAAAAGCGGCCCGTAGCCAGGGCATCAACGCCACCGTCTTTAATTGTCCGGAAATCCTGACCAATTCCAGCGCCCTGTTTTTAGGAGTGGAGATATCCCTGTATCCGCTTTTGCAGGCAATCCGGGCCGAGGTTGATGATGGCGCGGCTGCCCTTGAAACCCGCTGTGCTGCCCTGCTTGCCGATGGCGCTACCCTGGCCGGGCTACTGGAAGAGGCCAACCGCTATCTGACAGCACCGCTCATCACCGATGCGCTTTCCTTCGATACGTGGCCCCAGCACTCTACAAAAGAACAGATGGAACTGATGCTGGCCACTTCAAACCGTCTGATGGAGATGCATGCCGACCAGAAGCAACTGGTTTGCGCCGAGCTTTCCAAGGTGGTTTTCCGGGCCACCGGCCACCTCATGGTACAAACAGCATGGAGTTGCGCGGAGCCCACGCTCTGGCTGAATCACGATATCATCGCCCGCCTGGCGGCAACCCGTCCGGAGATCATACAGCCATAAACGGAAGTCTTATTAAAGGAATCACATCATGAAGCTATTAATGTACGGACTGACCCTGTTGATGTTGTCCCTTGCCCTGCTGCCGGGCTGCGCCAGTACGCCAAAAGCGGAAAAGAGCGCCGCAGAGTTGTATCAGGACGGAGAGCTTGCCTTCAAGAAAAGCAGCTACGAGCGGGCAATAGAGCTTTGGAAACAGGTCAGGGAATCTTTTCCGGAGCCTGAGCTGGCCTCAAAGGCTGAAATTGGCATTGCCAACTCCTATTTTCTGAATGGCGACTTCATTGAGGCGGCCGCAGCCTACGAGGACTTCCGCAAGCTGCATCCTGCCCATGATCTGGCCCAGTTTGCCCTGTACCGGCAGGCTCTTTCCAGTTACAACCTGATTACCGGTATTGATACGGATCAGACCCCCACAAAAAGCGCGCTGGCGCTTTTTGAAAGCTTTGCCCGGCAGTATTCCAGGTCGGAATATCTGCCCAAGGTTCAGGAAAAAATCGCCGATTGCCGCGGCAAGCTGGCGCAATACGAGATTTATGTAGGCCGTTTTTACTATCGTACCGACTATTACATTGCTGCCATTGGCCGATTTGAAAAGGCTCTGCTGGATTTTCCGGACTACACCGGCCACGATGAAACTCTTCTGTACCTGGGCAGGTCATATCTGGAGACAAAGCAGCCGGAAAAAATGCAGACAGTTCTGGGGCGACTGGTGCGCGAGTACCCATCCAGCAAATATCTGGGCGATGCCCGCAGTCTTTTAGCACGCAAACCGTGATTGAACTGTTCTGGATAGTTGGAGCCTACCTGCTGGGTTCTATCCCCACCGGCCTACTGCTTGGCAAACTGTACGGCATAGATGTCAGGCAGGAAGGCAGCGGCAATATCGGTGCCACCAACCTGTATCGCACCGTTGGCAGAAAGGTCGGTATCTGGACCTTGACCGGCGATTGCCTGAAAGGCTTTTTGCCGGTGCTGCTGGCCTGGAAACTGGGGCTGGGTGAACCGATGCAAGCCTGGATCGGTCTGGCCGCCTTCTGCGGCCATGTGTTCTCGATATTCTTGTTGTTCAAGGGGGGGAAAGGGGTTGCTACCGCTTTGGGGGTCTACCTGGCCCTGGCCCCTCTGGCGGTGCTGGGAGCACTGGCAGTGTTTGTGATCCTGGTGGCTGTCTGGCGTTACATCTCGCTGGGATCAGTGGTTGCCGCAGCCGTCATGCCGGTTATCATCTTTTTCAGGCCCCATACCCCACAACTGCTGATTGCCACAGCGCTGATATCGGCCATGGTGATTGCCAAACATCATGGCAATATCAGCCGTCTGGTTGCCGGAACCGAATCGAAATTCAAGGCCTGAGATCAGGCGGTTTCAAGTCGGCTGGCACCAGCACAGGAGCTTGCATATGAATACGTTACTGGTCAGGCTGGCTGGTTTGCTACTGCTTCTGGCGCTATCCGGATGTGCATCCACCACGCTTGTTTCCTCACAGAAAGCTGCCGGAGCACCCGCAAGACAGTATGGTTCCCTGCTGGTTGTCGGTATGGCGGATACGCCCGCAACACGTCAGGTGTTTGAGGAAATCTTTGCTGATGAGTTGAGAAAACGGGGGGTAAACGCGGTTTCCAGCTACACCATTGCCGGGCTTAAGGGTAAGGCCTCTCGTGCAGCTTTTGCTGAAGCAGTACGCACAACCGGTTCTGACGGTCTGCTGACAACCCGCTTTGTTGCCGTTAAAAAACGACACGTCACGAAAACAGGCTTTGTCATGACTGACCGGGGCGTCGATGTGGTAGATTATTATGATTATTACGGAAACTACTGGGAAGGGGTTGAAAATTATGCAACCTTTGATTCCAGACAGGTTGATGAGGTGCTCTCATCGGTAACTATCCTTGAAACATCCCTGTTTGATGCCGCAACAGGTAGTGCTGTCTGGTCAGGCAGATCCAATGAGCGTCATGCCGACAAGCTGATACAGTCCACTGAAGAACTGGCTGCTCTGGTGTTGGATGCCCTCACCCGTGAAGACCTGCTCACATTCAAAACAAAATAATCGGAGTAGTCCATGCGCGCCATGTCATTCCCCCTGATCTGCCTGCTGTTTGCCATACTGCTTCTGGGAGGATGTTCCTCTGTTCAGGTCCTGGAAACCTGGCACAGTTCTTCCGCCACGGCAGGAGCTCCACAGAAAAAACTGCTGGTCATCAATCTGAATCTGGATCAGAACGTCAGGGAGATGTATGAGAATGTTGTTGCCGGAGAGATGAAGGACAGCAACATAGCGGCGGTTGCAGGGCACAAATTCGTTAGCGTCAAGGAAAACTACACGAAAGCAGATATAGCGGCAGCCGTCAAAAAATCAGGCTGTGATGCAGTGCTGACCATCAGAGGGCTGACAGCCGGCAATCAGCAGCTGAGCCAGCAGGGGCAAGGCAATGTACTCTACGGAGAAGGTTTCATCCCTTCTTCCTGGGATGATGTCATGACCGCCACACAGCAGATCAATCTCTTCCATGCAGAAACAGGTCAGCTGCTCTGGTCTGCAACGGTAAAGGCTGCAAATGATGACAACAAATTCATTGAAAGCCGCGACATGGGCGAACTGCTGATCAATCTGCTGCGGCGGGACGGCATGATCTGACAAGATCAACCATCATGGCGTCATCAACAGTCTTGTTGCCGGACCTGAATCAGAATTCAAGGTGTAAGTTCTGCCTTTAGCGCCTCAACAAGCCGTTCATTCTCTCCTCTGCTACGTACCGCCACCCGCAGGAAACGATCCCCCAGTCCGGCAAAGCTGCTGCAATCCCGCACCATGATCCGGTGGTTCCGCAAGAGCTGCTCGCGCAACCGTGGCGCGGTACAGCTGCCACTCAGCTGCAGCAGCAGATAATTGACCGTTGAAGGGAACAGGTTGATGTCCGGCAGCTGCGTAAGCTGTTCGCTAAGTTGAGCGCGATCATCAGCGATTAACCTTCTGGTTTCCTCGGCAAAGTGCGCATCGGCAAGGGCGACTACACCGGCTGCCTGGGCCAGGTTGCTCACCTCCCAGGGTGGTTGCGCGGCACGAATACGCCCGGCCAGTTCCGCTGACGCCAGGGCGCAGCCCAGACGCAGCCCGGCCAGGGCATGAAACTTGGTCAGCGAACGCAGCACAATGCCTTGGCACGATGCAACCACCGCCTGCTTTGCCGAATACTCCTCCCCGCAGAAGTCCATGAAAGCTTCATCCAGCACCAGCAGTGTTCCATGCGCCCGGCACAGTTCCAGCACCGCAGTCACTTGTGTTGCGTCATACAGCACCCCTGCCGGATTGGACGGTGTGCAGAAGAACAGCAGATCTTGGCGTTCCCGACGCAGGTTACTTTCCAGTCGCTCCAGATCAAGCGTAAAGTTATCAGCGGCCGAGAGTAGATGGCGTTGTATCGTCCAGCCGTGCCGTGTAAGTGCCAGTTCGTATTCGCTGAAAGCCGGGCAGACGATCATGCCGCGTGTTCCCGTACAGATTGTCGGCAGCAGATGGATCAGGGAAGTGGAGCCGTTTGCAGGTACCACCGATTCATGGGGCAGCTGATGATAAGCGGCCAGTGCCTCGGTCAGGACGGTTGCAGTGGCATCAGGGTAGTGGGGGATCTGTTCGATGGCCTGCACAATGGCTTGGTGTACCATTGGCGCCAGGCCCCGGGGATTGATGCTGGCTGAAAAATCGAGCAGATCATCCACACCACAGCCAATGGTACGTGCTGTGGCGTGGATGGTACCGCCGTGATCAAAAGCGTTGTCAGGGGAGTGCTCAGACATAGAGGGGTGGCCGCCTTTGCAATCAGGCGGTTTCAGGTTCGGGTAACGGTTCTTGCGGCTTCTTCTTTTTGCCGAAGATCAGGGCCACCCAGACACTGACTTCATACATCATGTACATGGGGATCATGATCACGAACATGGTGACCAGATCAGAATGGAAGGCGGCCACGATTGAGCTTAACAACAGGGCGTACTTCCGTTGTGGGGCCAGAAACTCGTAGGTAACCAGGCCGAAGCGGGAGAGCAGCAGGGTTAGCACCGGCATCTCTGCCATCAGTCCGAATAACAGGAGCAGCCGTAGGCAAAAGTCAACATAGGCGGAGAGCGAAAGCCAACTGCGCAACCCTTCGGTTTCGTAGGAGAGAGAAAAGTTGATGATGAAGGGCCAGACCGTTGATACGAAGAAAAATGCGCCGACGCAAAAGGCGATGGTGCCCACCAGCATGAAGGGTATTACCAGCTTCCGTTCCCGGCGAGTCAGTCCCGGCGCAACAAAAGCCCATATCTGGTAGAACACCACCGGCAGGGCCAGCACAAAACCGGCAATGGCGGATATCTTGCACTGCATGAAAAATGGTTCCATCGGCTTGGTGTAGTTCAGCGCGTGCTTTTTCTGGGGTTTGTTCACCACTTTATCCAGTTCAGCGCGTTTGTACAGAGCCGGATATTTTTCACCGATGTAACGATACAGCTTGAGTTTGGCGGCATCTACGTAGGTTATGCCGGTCAGTGGTTTTTCAATATAAACCAGGATTTCATCGGTGAGATTCCAGGAAATGCCCATGCCGATAAAAACAGCAACGACGATGATAATCAGGCGGCGGCGCAACTCCACCAGATGTTCGATAAAAGGCAGGACTTTGGACTGTTCTTCAGACATGCTTGCTCCGGTTCAAAATTGGTTGCGGCAGGCTAGCATACTTTGGCTGGTGGTTCAATCAGCTACCGTGCGGGTGAAAGAGTTGATGAAGATTAAGGCAAAAAAAAGGAACCCTGACGGGTTCCTTATAATTTAGTTGGAGCGGGAAACGAGATTCGAAGGACCCATAATGAAATCAATAAGTTGTGCGGATATTGTAAAATCAAATAGTTACTAATACCCCCGGTGTGTCTTTCGTCCAACACAGTACAGCACAATTCATTAAGATTCAACTTATATGGTAACAGCGTGGGAACGGTGGTTCGTGCCCGGCTTGGACAATTCTGGGCACTGGCAAGAACAGGCTTCTATAGGCTTTGGGGGCCGGTCTTTAAAACGCCGTGAAACTCTGTAATAAAGGGCTTCGCGGCGGCGTTTTGTTTGTTTCTGATTATGGTCTATTAGGCATAAATTCTATGCAGCCAATCCATTAACAGTTTTGCTTCACCGGAAGAAAAATCAACTAATTTTCCTCCTACAACCCCATGTAATGCCTGCCCTGGTATTTTTTGCCATGCCATCCACGTTGCCACATCTGCCTTACTTCTATGGATAGGCTTAAATAAAGGAGTTTTTAATTTTCCTACAGCATCTACAGCTGTTTTGAGTAAATCTTTCTGAGTATCAGATATAGAATTTTTGATGAAGTCTTCCAATAAGCCATCTGACGCATTATTCGGCATTATCCATAAACCAAAGTCAGGCAAACCATCTGAATGTTTGATGCAGTATCCACCAGTTTGAGATTTTGGAATAGTGCTTACTTTGTAACCGTGATCCCTGAGAATTACGGCTACCTTATTCAAAGTTTTATGAAAGCCTAACCCATCAGCTGCTTCAAAGTCGGCATCAATAACCATTGCAATTCGCCTTATCTGGCCATCACGCATTTGCTCTAGGAGGGTAGGCAAGAGTTTAAGGGCGTTACCCTTACCACAGCCATCTCCGCAAAAATCTAACGGACTGCCAACTTTTACATTTACCCCCAGCCTCCTTTCATAACAAATAGCAGAAAAGAGGCTTTTGTCAGCTTCACCTTCAACCAGTAATATTTTATCATTCATATGTTACCTGACCTCCACATCTGATTGAGTTATGTTGGCCAGTTTTTTTTCATCGAAAATTGTAGCTATTATTTTTCCTTTATCACTTTTGAGTACACTGCGACCAACTCGAAACAGTACGGCTTCAGCATTCGTATTTTCTTGTGCAACCTTTGCGAAACTTTCTACGCAGTCCCAACTGTGTGTTGTTGCAAATACCTGAATATCAAGCTTCACAGCTAACTCAAATAATAAGGACCAAATTTGTTGTTGTACGCTAAAGTGTAATCCGTTTTCAAATTCGTCAATTAATAAGAAACCACCTCTTGCTGGCACTATTTTTAAAATTAGTTGCAAGATTCTCAACATACCATCACCCATGCTGTTCAATGGTAAAGCTCTACTGGAATTCTTCATTTTAATCTTGGCAGTTCTTCGGATCTCTCTAGCGCTATTCAAGTATCTTGAATCACTTTTCACAAATGCGATGTTTTCACATTCTGGTGAAATAATTTGCAGTCCCTTGATTACAGTTTCTTCGTAGTCAGTAAACAGTACCTTGTCCCAAATGTTTGCCAACTCATCAATTGAAATAAACTGAGTTGGAATGTATGCACAGGGAATTAAATCATTGGATTCTATGGTTCTACTAGCAACTAAATTTCTTGATAAATCATACAACCGTGTAACATGATTTTTTGTGACAGCAATAGCTTGTTTAATCTCTTGGTCTGTACCAATATTTTCTTTTGAGTTTGTAATGATTTTTCTTCTTGGACGAAGGTATGATTCACCATCATCGCCAGTTACCTCTTCTTTATACTCAATAAAAAAGACATGATTGATTTTTAGCAGTGATGGAGATTTCTTTGTTTCTCCAATAAGAATTGCCCCCTTATTATCTTTTGGAAAAGTTCGTCCAGCAAAAAAATGCTCGTAAGGCAGTTCTTGAAAATCTTCATTTCGAGAACCTTCGTCTAGACGATGTTTTTCATCGTGTCCTGATGCAATTTCATTTAATAATGCACGCTCAGCATTGCCAGCATAAATTCTGATTGCCTCTAATACGGAACTTTTTCCAGAGTTATTTTTTCCGACAATCAAATTCAGTCGTCCAATTTTGTTAACTTCAAAATCTTCAAAAGCTCTAAAATTATTAATATACAGTGAATTGAGCTTCATAGCGTTCTCCTTTATCACAGTCAATCTACTCAATTTATACGATTTTCAATTTATCTGCCATTTTTTTGTTCAGCCCGTTAATCACCAGCTTAGGCTGGTATTTTAACCCTCAATCCATTATTGACATGTCAATTTCCCCGTTTCGGTAACACGGGCGTATGCGGGAGCTTCATAAGATCATAAACCACCTATAACATTAGCTTTTAACCTTGAAAAGCGTAATGCGCAAATGTAATCGTAAATAATCGGGATTTTTTGTGATTACATTTCTGTATTAAATTAATGATATCAGATAGATAAAAATAATTTGCTCCGGCATAAACGTTTATGCTTGACGTACCTGCGATTATTTGCATCTTATAGAGCCACAATTCAATAAAAGAAAACGGTGCGATGCTTCTGTGTCGGCTCCGTTCTCTACAACGCCAAAGGGAGGCACATCAGATGTCCGAGAATGTAGTAGTACGTCCAGAGTCGAATCTTTCACAAAGTCCACCAAGCATAAGCACCAGGGTTGTCGGCCCTGCCGAGGACCCTGGTGCCTCTTCCGAATCACCTCCAAGCATGGCGTCATCTGTAACACGCCATGCGCTAAACCCACTATGTGAAACATTTCAGTTATTGCTCTGCGGAATAGACAGTCTTGATCTTGGCCTGTTTGTCTCCTGGAATGCCGGATGGTGTGAAGTTCGCAATAATCTGGAAATCAGAAAACTTGCTTCCCAGGAAAGCACATCCATCGTCGATTCAACCGACCTTGGCCGCCAGTTCCTGCACCTTCCCAGCGGTAAGCCGCCGAATTATCGCTACCATCTCCAGTTTCTGGAATATCACCTTTACATTGCCAAGTCCGACAAATACGGCAAATCCCCCAATGTCTACGTTTCAATCAATTCCGCTGTCTTGTGGCATGAACCCTTTGCCTCCATCTTGGAATTGCTGGCGTTTGACTTGGAGCACTTCGGCGGAACCATAGATCGCATCCAGCCCAGCCGCTGCGACCTGTCGGCAGACTTCCGCATCAGCCCTCCACCGGACTTTCCATTTCTGGAACAACACAAGGTGTCTCGCAGCCGTTACGTCAGTACACACATCAACAGCGGTATCCTGGAAACCTATTACAGCGGATCGCCGGGATCACCGGTACGGCTTCGCCTGTACGACAAAGGCAAAGAAATTCAGAAAAGCAACAAGCAGTGGTTCCTTGACCTCTGGGGGATTCACGATCCTGAAAACGTCTGGCGGGTTGAATTCCAGCTCCGCCGCGCTTTCCTTCACCAATACCGGATAAACACCCTTGAAGACCTATGGGCAAAAATCGGGACTATTTGGGAGTATCTGACAACGGAATGGTTCTCCCTGCGCCTGCCGGACAATGACAAAGTAGAACGCCGCACCATCCATCCCTGGTGGGAGGCAGTCGGAGCATCCGGTGAACTGCTGGGCGTTAACAATGGAGAACGCCGCCGCTATGACAGTGACAACCCCCAGGAGATCAAGAAAATCCTGCCCCATGTCTATTCGCGGATGATAACCATTGCTGCCCTGTCCGGTATCAAAGACCGCAAAGAATCAATCCGCAATCTGTACGACCTTCTTGAACGGCATGGAGATGACAGCACGTTCAAGGAAAAGCTTCAGGAAAAACTGTTCAAGCTGGGCTACCGTGGCACATTGGGAGGGTCGGACAATGACGATGATCTGCCCTTCTGACAATGACCTGCTCACTGTTGAAGAGTATGCCGAAAGACTGAAGGTGTCCCGCACCACCGTCTTTGGCTGGTTGAAAAACGGTCTGCTGCAAGAAGGAAAGCATTACTTCAGGCTGGGGCGGATCATCCGCTTTGTCTGGGACACCGGCCTGCTGCTCAAGCAAAAGAAGAAAGCAAAAGTCACGAGAGATTTTGAGTCTGCTGTGTCTGCAAAGCAGAGGCAAAAACATACCCCTTCACAACCAGGGATCAATCTGGACTATGGGGCACCGGGTTAAATAAGGCCGAACAGTAATGGCGTGTAAAAGGGTTATCACGCCATCCACAACCCAAACGCCATCATCTGAAGATACAGAGAGACAGGAACGCGGGGTGGAGAGCGGCATACAACCTCTTTCTCCCCGCGCCCTTCAACACTAATTGCAACCGTCACGAAATACCGTTATCCTCCCTCTTGGACAAAGACACACCGAGGGGAGGTAACGGAAAATGAGGATATAAGATGAGAACCAAGAAAGGGATGCTGGCCCTGGAACAACCGGCGCAGCAGTTCGGCAGCATCAGACGTAGGAAAGATACGGTCAAGCTCTATATCGACTTCTATTACTTCGGCCATCGGATTACCCGCTCCACGGAGTTGGATGATACCCCGGCAAATGAACAGAAGGTCCGGGACTTCCTGGATAGAATAGGGGACCGGATAGAAAAGGGAGTCTTCAAGTTTGCTGAAGCATTCCCAGGTGCAAGCAGGAAAGAAAAAACGTTCTTTACCAAACTGGAGGGCAGGGAATACCGACCGGAACCGCACCACGTTCTTTTCGGAGATTATGCAAAGGAATGGATGAAGACCATCTTCCCGACCTTTGGTTCACCCAGCAAGCGGAATCTTTACAAGCAAGCATTGGTGGACAGGATACTTCCCCGCTTCAAGCACATGACCTTTCACCAGATCACCGGCCAGGAATTGTTTGCTTTTACCGAAACCATGAAATCAAGGTCGGGAGCTAACAAGGGCCAGCCGCTGTCAAGGATAAGAAAGATAAATTTGCTGATTCCCTTACGAGCCATCTGGAACGATGCCTGCGACCATTACCGGTGGGCCATTAAAAGCCCCTTTGACAACCTGCACAAGAAGCTGCCGAAGACGGAAAGAAAAGAGCGTATCGTCATTAGGTTTCATGACTGGCTCCTGTTCCTTGAAAACCTGGGAGAGCATTACCGCCCCATTGCTGAAATGATGATCCTGACCGGCATGATTGCTTCTGAATTGTCTGCGCTGAAGCAGGAGGATATTTCAGGGGATTACATCAACCTGAACCGCTCCTATGTTCTGGGGGAAGAAAAGCAGACCTTGAAGAACTCTTACCGGAAGCGGAGAGTCTTCATCACTCAGGCTATCAGAAAACGGCTGGATATCCTGATTGACAGGGCAAAGGGTCCGTATCTGGTCACTACCCCACGGGGCACCAGATTCAAGAGTACCGACTTTGCCAAGGTCTGGAAAAAGGCTGTAGACAAAGCCGGTCTTCCTGCCATGACTTCCTATTCAGCACGGCATTCTTTCGCCGCCTGGAGCCTGACCATAGGGGTCAATCCTCTGAAGCTTGTGAAGCTGATGGGCCATGCCAGCAAGCACATGATATATGAGGTCTACGGGAACTACGTGGAAGGGCTTGAAGAGGATACCGAGGACATTCTGGAGTACTACGGAGAGGACTTCATCAGTGCCAAGAAAAAGAAAAACCCGGTACTTTGTGGGTACAGTACCGGGTACAGTCAAGGGATAGTTCAGCCTAACTACTTAATCCCATTATCTTTTTAATGGAGCGGGAAACGAGATTCGAACTCGCGACTTCAACCTTGGCAAGGTTGCNNTCTACCACTGAGTTATTCCCGCGTGTGATTTGGACCTTATAGCAAAGGAGCGTAGCAGTGTCAACAGGTTTTTGCAATGCCCAGAAGAGCAGTTGACGATTAAACCAAGGAACGGTAAAAGAACAACAGTTTCTTTGCGGCAGAAAGCTGAAGATGCTGTTCGTGCAGGTCTGGCAGGGTAATCGGGGTAATCGGGGTAATCGGGGTAATCGGGGTAATCGGGGTAATCGGGGTAATCGGGGTAATCGGGGTAATCGGGGTAATCGGGGTAATCGGGGTAATCAGGGTAATCAGGGTAAT
>DIUT01000019.1 GCA_002423105.1 Geobacter sp. UBA6151
GAGCATGTGGTCGAGGAAGGGCACGCCACTGGCCAGTTTCGCCTGGCCGCTGCCGTCGAGATCGAGCTTGACGCTGATCTGCGTCTCCTGGGTGTTGCGGGTGACCTGCGCCTTGCGCGCCATGGCTATTCCGGATCAGTAAGTTGTTGATTGCAGAGTATAAACCAATTCATCGCCGATCTCAGCCGGCGCTGACGATGTCGCGCAGCGCTTCGATCAGCCCTGCACACTGCTCGTCGGTGCCGACCGTGATGCGCATGAAGCCGGCAATGCGCTCCGGCGCGCGGAAATGGCGGACGATGATGCTGCGTTCGCGCAGCTTCGCCGCGATGTCAGCGCCATCGCGGCCGGGCAGGCGCGCGAACACGAAGTTCGCCACAGAAGGCAGCACCTCGAGACCGAGGCCCTGCAGGTCGCTCACCAGTTTTTCCCGGGTCGCGACGACCTTCAGGCACATGGCCCGGAAATATTCCTCGTCCTCCATCGCCGCGGTGGCGCCAGCCTGCGCAAAACGATCCAGCGGATAGGAATTGAAGCTGTCCTTGACCCGGTTCAGCGCCTCAATCAGGTCCGGATGGCCGATCGCGTAGCCGACGCGCAATCCGGCCAGTGCCCGCGACTTCGACAGCGTGTGCGTGACCAGCAACTGCGGGTACTGCCGCACCAGCGGCACCACCGACTCACCGCCGAAATCGACATAGGCCTCGTCGATGACCACCACCGAATCGCGGTTCGCCTGCAACAGGCGCTCCACGTCCGTCACCGCCACGAAGCAGCCAGTGGGAGCATTCGGATTCGGAAAAATGATGCCGCCGTTGGGCTTCAGGTAATCGTCGACANNTAGGTGATGTCCGGAAACAGCACCGGCCGCTCGTGCTTGAGCAGGCCCAGGAACACGTGAGCCAGCACCTCGTCGGATCCGTTGCCGACGAACACCTGCTGCGGCGTCACGGCGTGGCGGGCGGCAATCGCCGCGCGCAGGCGGTCGCTGGCCGGATCCGGATACAGGCGCAGCGTGTCGCCGATTTCCGCGCGCAGCGCTTCCAGCACGCGCCGGCTCGGCCCGTAGGGACATTCGTTGGTGTTGAGCTTGACCAGGTTGGGCAGCTTCGGCTGCTCGCCCGGCACATAGGGCGTCAACCCGCGCACCACCTCGCTCCAGTAGCGGCTCATGCTCAGCTCTTGCCGCTCAGGCGAAGTTCAGCCGAGCGCGCGTGCGCCGACAGGCCTTCGCCGATTGCCAGTTCCACGGCAATGCGGCCCAGCTTTTCGGCGCCCTCCGGCGAGACGCATATCACGCTGGAGCGCTTTTGAAAATCATAAACACCCAGCGGCGACGAGAAACGCGCGGTGCGCGAAGTCGGCAGCACGTGGTTCGGTCCGGCGCAGTAGTCGCCCAGTGCTTCAGACGTGTAGCGGCCAAGGAAAATCGCACCGGCATGGCGGATCTTCGGCAGCAGGTCCCGCGCATTCTCGACTGACAATTCGAGGTGTTCCGGCGCGATGCGGTTGACCAGCGCGCAGGCCTCGTCGAGGTCGCGCACGCGGATCAGCGCGCCTCGGCCCTCAAGCGAGGCCTCGATCACCGCGCGCCGCGGCATCTCCGGCAGCAGCTTTTCGATGCTCGCCGCCACCGCGTCGAGATACTTCGCGTCCGGCGCGAGCAGGATCGACTGGGCAAGCTCGTCATGCTCGGCCTGCGAAAAAAGGTCCATCGCCACCCAGTCGGGGTCGGTGGCACCGTCGCAGACCACGAGGATTTCGGAGGGGCCGGCGACCATGTCGATGCCGACGACGCCGAACACGCGACGCTTGGCCGCCGCGACGTAGGCGTTGCCGGGACCGACGATTTTGTCGACCTGGGGGATGGTCGCGGTGCCGTAGGCCAGGGCTGCCACGGCCTGGGCGCCACCAATTCTAAATATTCGATCCACGCCGGATAGTTGGGCCGCAGCCAGTACTGCCGGGTTGATCTCGCCCCCCGGCGTGGGGCAGACCATGATGATCTCGCGTACACCGGCCACCCGTGCCGGTACGGCGTTCATGATTACGCTGGAGGGATAGCTGGCCTTGCCGCCCGGTACATAGATGCCGACACGATCAAGTGATGTCACCTTCTGGCCCAGCAGGATGTCCGGTTCTTCGGTGGAAAGCCAGGTCTGTTGCTTTTGCTTTTCATGAAAGCGGGCAACCCGCTCCACTGCCAGTTGCAGAGCGGCCATGTCCTGTTCAGGAACGGCCTTGACAGCCACGTCTATCTCCTGTTGGGTGACCTCAAGCGCAACGGCATCGGTCAGGTTCAGGCGGTCAAAGCCGTTGGTGTACTCCAGCAGGGCTGCATCACCACGGCTGCGGACCTGGGCGATTATCTCCTGTACGGTGACCAGAACATCGGCGGAGGTCTCTTCACTGCGGTTTAGGATGGCGGCGAACTGTCGGTCAAAATCGGTGTCGTTAATATCGAGAAACAGCACGATGGAACTCCCTTAACCCAGAACTTTTTCCAGGCCGTCGATGATGCTGCGAATCCGCTGATGACGGGTCTTGAGGCTGGCCCGGTTCACCACAAGCCGTGTGGTGATCTCCGCTATGGTTTCCACTTCGCACAGGCCGTTCTGACGCAGGGTTTCGCCGGTGGAGACCAGGTCCACGATCCGTTCAGAAAGCCCCACCAGCGGCGCCAGTTCGATGGAACCGTACAGTTTGATGATTTCTGCCTGCACTCCCTTGGAAGCAAAATGTTTTTCGGCGATGTGCGGGTATTTGGTGGCCACCCGGATATGGGTCCAGCGGGCCGGGTCGTCAGTGGTCGCCAGTCCGGCTGCCTCGGCAACCACCATGCGGCAGTAGCCGAAACCGAGATCAAGCGGTTCATACAGGTCCTTGTCCTGCTCCAGCAGGGTGTCCTTACCTACGATCCCCAGATCGGCACAGCCATGCTCGACATAAGTGGGGACGTCGGTGGCCCGCACGATCAGAGCCCGGACCTGCTGCTCCGGAAATTCGAAAATCAGCTTGCGCGAATCATCCAGCATGCTGGCCAGATTAATGCCTGTTTTTGAAAAAAGCTCAATGGATTCAGTAAGAATGCGTCCCTTTGGTATGGCGATGGTCAGCATGCTGTTCATGATTCTTGCACCCGTTCGATCTTGGCACCCAGCCCTGCCAGTTTTTCTTCAATTCGTTCGTAACCGCGATCAAGGTGGTAGATGCGCTGGATTTCCGTCGTGCCTTCAGCGGCCAGTCCGGCCAGCACCAGACAGGCCGAGGCCCGCAGATCGGTGGCCATGACCGGAGCGCCGGACAGTTTCTTGATCCCTTTTATTGTTGCCGAGTTGCCTTCAACCGTGATGTCTGCGCCAAAACGTTGCAGCTCTGAAACATGCATGAAGCGATTCTCAAAAATGTTTTCACTGATGACACTGGCACCGTCGGCAATACACATCAGCGCCATGAACTGGGCCTGCATGTCCGTGGGAAAACCGGGGTAGGGACGGGTCTTGATATTGACCGCCTGGAGACGCTTCGGCCCTTTAACCCGCACCACGCCGTCACGGCTGGTAATCTCCACTCCTGCGTCCTGCAGCTTGAAGCACAGGGCATCGAGATGCTCCAGTTTCATACCGCTGATCCGCACATCACCGCCGGTGATAGCAGCGGCGATCATGAAAGTGCCGGCCTCGATCCGGTCCGGCATGACTTCGTAGGCTGCCGGGGTCAGTTCGCTTACCCCCTGGATGCGGATGGTGTCCGTTCCGGCCCCTTCGATCTTGGCCCCCATGCGGTTCAGATACTCTCCCAGGTCGGTGATTTCCGGTTCCCGTGCGGCATTTTCCAGCACGGTTTCTCCCTTGGCAGTTGCGGCAGCCATCATCAGGTGCTCGGTGCCGCCCACGGTGGAAACATCAAAGTTGACCCTGGCCCCTTTCAGGCGCTTTTTTGCAATGGCCTCCACATAGCCGTGTTCCAGCCTGATTTCAGCTCCCAGTGCCTTTAAGCCTTTCAGGTGCTGGTCTATGGGGCGGGCACCGATGGCGCAGCCACCGGGCAAAGAGACCCGTGCCCGGCCGAAGCGAGCCAGCAGTGGACCCAGTACCAGGACTGAGGCGCGCATGGTCTTGACCAGATCGTAGGTGGCCTCCACGGTGTTGATCGGTCCGGCATCTATCTTCAGGGTCGAACCGGTTCGCTCCACCGTTGACCCCAGTGATTCTAATAGCTTGGCGGTTGTGGCGATATCCCGCAAGCGGGGGACGTTGCCGATGTGGCTTACGCCGTTTGCCAGAATGGCGGCGATACAGATGGGAAGCGAAGCATTTTTGGAACCGCTGACGGTTACCTCGCCCTTAAGCCGGGTTCCCCCGGTGATGATCAGTTTGTCCACAAAAGCCTGCCTTTTAATTGAAATTTGTATGGCCGATTATAATAGCCCAGGAGTATGGAGAGTAAAAGGGAAAATCAGCGATAAACCGGCAGGGTTCCCCGCACTTCAAGCACCGGACCATACTCCAGCTCCTGAAAGCTGCCGTCATCTTCGCCGTGTTCGTCGTCCGGCGCGGCCCAGGCATAGAGCTTCTGGGCATCAAGCAGGACCGGATCTCGAGGCGTGTCAAAGGTTCTCAACTGCATTTTTTCGTCAAAAAGTCCGATGCAGCCGTGGGAGGCGGGGCGGCCCGGCAGGTCGCGGGCATGGATCCAGTAGCCCACGTTCTGTTTGTCGATATGAAAGCGCAGGGCGTTGTCCATGGGATACTGTTCTTCATCTCCAGCGGTTTTGTACAAGGATGAGGTATGGGTCCGGTGACGGGCATCAATCCGGAAGGTGCCCAGCGGAGTCTCGGTACCGGCTTTGCCGGTGGCGGCCGGCATGGAGAACTTGAGACGTCCCCGTTCATAGGCGCCGATCCACTGTTCCGTCACATCCAGCAGGATATATTTACGATGTGGTCTGGCTGTCGGGTGTTCCGGTGGCAATGGTGTGTAAGTACGGATATCGTCCATCCGTAGCGGTTCCTTGATGGTCATGCCGGGATAGGCGTGGCGGCGGTCCAGCCGGTTGAAACGGGCCACCAGCACCCAGTCCTTGCCATAAAGTGATTCAAGGGTTTCATGGGGACGCAAGAAACGTGGTTGCCAACGGATTCCTTTCTGGCTGGGATAATCGATCCGGGTGAGATCTTCCAGGGCCTTGTCATGGGGAGAAGGTCCGGGCGAATCAATGGTTGCGGTTTCCCGGATAACGGCGCAGGAAGCAAACAGACCGGTCAAAAGCACCACCAGTACCAGCCGGTGGCTGAGTCTCATGCGGCTTGCACGCATCGGTTATTCCACCGTCACACTCTTGGCCAGATTGCGCGGCTGGTCCACATCGGTCCCCTTCAGCACGGCAATATGGTAGGCCAGCAACTGCAGTGGCACGGAAAGCAGAATCGGGTCCAGGTCTTCATCAACCGTGGGCAGTTCAAGGACTGATTCCACGCGCTCTTTGACCTCATTATCACCGGCGGTTATCAGGGCGATCACCCGTCCGCCCCGGGCAATCACCTCTTCCATGTTAGAGACGGTTTTCTCGTAGGCGCTGTTTTTTGGCGCAAGCACCACCACCGGTACATGCTCGTCGATCAGCGCGATGGGGCCGTGTTTCATCTCTCCGGCAGGGTACCCTTCGGCATGGATGTAGGATATCTCCTTCAGCTTGAGCGCCCCCTCCAGGGCGATGGGGAAGTTCTTGCCCCGGCCCAGGTAGAGGAAATCACGGGCGTTCATGTACTGCCGGGCAATTTTCTCGGTGGCGCTGTTCAGGGTCAGGGCTTCTTCCAGCAGGCCCGGCACCTTGCGCAGGGCGGCTATCATCCGGGCTCCCTGCGTGGCGCTGATGCGGCCCATGGCACGGCCAAGCCGTATGGTAAAGAGGTAGAGGGCGGTCAGTTGGGTGACGAAGGCCTTGGTGGAAGCCACCCCGATTTCAGGGCCGGCATGGGTATAGATCACGCCGCTTGCCTCCCGGGCGATGGATGAGTCCACCACGTTACAGATGGCCATGTTCATGGCCCCCAGTTTTTTTGCCTCCCGCAGGGCTGCCAGTGTGTCGGCGGTTTCACCGGATTGGGAGATGACCAGCACCAGCGTGCTGGAGTCGATCACCGGTTTGCGGTAGCGGAACTCGGAAGCGATGTCAACCTCCACCGGGATGCGGCAATGCTCCTCGATCAGGAACTTGCCGGTGAGCGCGGCATGCCAGGAGGTGCCGCAGGCCACGATCACCATCCGTTTGATGGATTGCAAGGCGGTGTCATCATAGTGCAGGTCTTCAAGGTAGACGTTCCCCTGCTCTTCCTGCAGTCGGCCGGCGATGGTGTCCCGCACCGCCTGCGGTTGCTCGTGGATCTCCTTGAGCATGAAGTGCTTGTAGCCGCCTTTTTCCGCCATCAGCGGCGACCAGTCGATGTGTCGAGCCTTCTTTTCCAGCGGTTGGCCCGCGATGGTTGAAAAGGTGCAGGCTGCGCCTGAAAACAGGACCATTTCACCGTCTTCCATGAATACCATTTCGCGGGTATGGGCAAGGATGGCAGGAATGTCGGAGGCAACGAAAAATTCGGCTTCTCCCAGTCCAATCACCATGGGGGAGCCGAGCTTTGCGGCGATCAGGGTGTCCGGCTCATCGCAGCAGAGGATGCAGACTGCAAAGGCTCCCTGCAACTCCTGCAAGGCGGCTCTGACGGCTGCCTCGAAGTCCAGCCTCTGCTTATGGTGCTCCTCGACCAGGTGGGCGATGACTTCGGTGTCGGTTTCGCTACTGAAGGTATGCCCGGCCTTTTTCAATTTTTCGCGTAGCGGCAGGTAGTTTTCGATGATGCCGTTATGAACCACAACGATTGAACCGGCCTGGTGAGGATGCGCGTTGGTTTCGGAAGGACGTCCGTGGGTGGCCCAGCGGGTATGGCCTATGCCGATGTGGCCTGAGAGCGGCTGTTCCTTTATCAGACGCTCCAGGTTGACCAGCTTGCCTTCACTGCGCCGGGTCGTGATGACGCCGTTGGTAAGGGTGGCAATACCGGCGGAATCATAGCCCCGGTATTCCAGCTTGCGTAAACCTTCAAATATGATCGGCACGGCTTCCTGAGAACCGATGTAACCGACAATTCCGCACATGGGATTTGAACCTCTTGATTTTTCTGGAGTTGCCCTATCTGAACGACAGGGAAGAATAACATGTTAATCTTGCCTATCAAGCTGTTCATGTCAAGAAAATCAGTAGATTCCAGGTCACATTTTCTCGCTATCCGGCAGATGCTGGCGGTGATGTTCTGGCTAATTGCTTGAACCTGCCGGGCGGTTGGCATATTATTATCAAGATGACAAAGGCAAGGCAGGTCCATATATGAATGTCGAGCAGATGAAAGCGGTGTTGAAGGAGATGTTGACCACCACCGACCTGACCCCCTGTGTGGTGGGCCATCGTGGCGTGGGCAAGACCGCCGGTATTGTGCAGGTCTGCCGTGAAATCGGGCGGGAGTATGTGCCGATCCGGCTGGGACAGATGGAGGTCGGTGATCTGGTGGGTATACCGTTCCGCGAGGGAGACCGGATGTATTGGTCCCGTCCGGCTTGGTGGCCCGATGATACTGCTCCACCTGCTGTCGTCCACTGTGACGAACTGAACCGGGCACAGCAGGAGGATACGCTCCAGGCCATCTTTCAGTTTGTGGAGCCGCCTGCCGAGGGTTTGCAGCGGGCTTTGCATACCCACCGGCTGGCACCCCACCACAAGGTAGTGGTTACCATCAATCCGCCGGACGGTAGTTACCAGGTGGCAACCCTGGACCGGGCGCTGATCGACCGGATGGTGATGCTGTATGTGGAGACCGATTATCAGTGTTGGGCGCGCTATGCGGCAGTGCGTGAGCTTGATGGTGATGTGCGCGGTTTTCTGTCCGGTAACAGCAGTTTCCTGGCACGCCAGGGAGCTGCCATGGATATGCAGGTGGAGCCAACGGAGCGGGGATGGGAAATGATCAGCACCTTGCGTCGGCACTGCCGCTTTCCCGGCGATCTGGCGATGGAGGTGTATGCCGGAATTGTTGGTAAAGAGGCGGCCATTACTTTCATGCGCTGGCTGGCAGATCGGGCCGGACGTCCGCTGACGGCCCAGGAGGTGCTGGATAACTGGTCGGAGGTGGCAGACCGGGCCAAGGCACAGCGCGATGATGTGCAGGCTGCCACCATTAACGATCTGCTGGCAACCCTGCAAGTCCGGCCGGAGTTGGGACCGGAGCGGGAAGAGCATCTTGTGGCCTATCTGGCTGTTCTGCCCAGGGATTTGCGTTTCGGTTTTATCAAGTCATTGCTGAGGATTCCGGCAGTGGCCATGGCTATCAGCCAGGACCGCTATGATGCGGTTGTGTTCGATGCGATCCGGGTGTTCAGTGCTGAGGCGCAGGCCGCCTGAATCAATTGATTGAATCAAGGTTTATTTCACTATGCGGAGGGAACAATGAGCGACAGTCAGATCTGTTACACGTATGAAGGGGCACTTGAGGCGGCCATTGCCATGGAAGAGGAAGGCTTTCGCAACTACCTGCGGGCACTGCGGACCGTGCAACAAAAAGGAGCCAAAGAAATTCTGCGGGAGAATGCTCTTGATGAGTTGAACCATAAGCACCAGCTGGAGAAGGCGCTGGTGGATGGCCAGATGAGTGTTTCCAGTGAACTGACTCGTCAGATTCCCACCATGAACCTTGGTTATGTCCTGAAAAAGGCTGAGTTGGGTGCCGATTCAACGGTGCGTGAAGCGCTGGTTTATGCCATGCAGCTGGAAAAAGAAGCTGCCGAGTTCTATCGCAAAGCCAGCGAGGGATGTGCCGGGGCGCCGATGGCTGCGCTGTTTGAGCGGTTGCATAAAGAGGAGAGCGGTCATTTGCAAGTGCTGGAAGACCTGTACGAGAAGCATTTTATGACTGAAAACTAACAACAGCTTGTCATCTTCACTGTGTACCATAGAAGTGGCGGTGCCGCTCCCACTGGACGGCACCTTCCATTATCAGCTTCCTGAAGCATTTGCAGGCAAGGCTAGTCCCGGCATCAGGGTGTTGGTCCCCTTTGGCCGCCGCACCGTAAGTGCTTATCTGCTGGGGTTTAGCGCAGCGTCGGAAGGTCAGCAGCTGAAGACCGTGCTGGAACTGCTGGATGACGAACCGCTCTGGACCGATGCGCAGCTGGCCTTTTTTCGCTGGATTGCTGACTACTATCTGCATCCATTGGGCGAAGTGCTGAAGACTGCGCTGCCCAACGGGATTAACCGGCAAAGCAGGAAATCCGGTGATGAGACGGTCCTGATTGGTGGAAGAAAGGTCAAGAAAGAGCGATGGTATCGCACTGTTCAGGGGCCAGGGGCCAGGGGCCAGGGGCCGGAAGTCAAAGGCAAAAGTCTTGAAATTTTTGAATTTATAGGACAGGTCGGTGCTGTGGCTGCGGCTGAGTTGAAGACACGTTTCGGCGAATGCTCTGTTCAGCTTAAAAAGATGCGGGAATCAGGATTGCTTGTGCAGGAGAAGCGGGAAGTCTACCGCAATCCTTTCGGTTCTTCCGTGGTGGCGGCTGATTCGCCAAAGTCTTTGAACCGCCATCAACAAACCGCACTGGACCAGCTCATTGCCGGGCTTGACGGGGAACAGTTCAGTCCTTTTCTGCTGCATGGCGTTACCGGCAGCGGCAAGACCGAAGTTTACCTGCAGGCCATTGCCCATTGCCTTTCCAATAATAACAGCACTGCTCTGGTGCTGGTTCCGGAGATATCGCTCACTCCCCAGCTTGTGCAACGATTCCGTGCCCGCTTTGGCGATGGCATCGCCGTACTGCATAGTGCTCTGTCCGATGGCGAACGCTATGACGAATGGCGCCGGATACGGCGCTGCGAGGTGCGGATTGTGATCGGTGCACGTTCTGCAATCTTTGCCCCGCTGCAACGGATCGGCATCATTGTGGTGGATGAGGAGCACGAAGCATCCTTCAAACAGTCCGATGGTTTGCGCTACAACGCCCGCGATCTGGCTCTGGTGCTGGCCAGACAGGAAAAGGCAGTGGTCGTGCTGGGCTCGGCCACGCCGTTGGTGACCACCCGTTTTGCCGCCCGCTCGGGGCGTTTGAGCTATCTGGAGCTGCCGGAGCGGATAGGCACGCGCCCCTTGCCGGAAACCGTTCCTCTGACAGTAAGAATGACCGCTGAAACACCGTTGGCTCCCCAACTGCTGGAGGCGCTGGAGAAAAACCTGGATCGCGGCGAGCAGAGCCTGGTTTTTCTCAACCGGCGCGGTTTCGCCAGTTTTCTGGCCTGTCCTGCCTGCGGCAAGAACCTTTCCTGTCCCAACTGCTCCGTTTCGCTCACCTACCATCGTCTGCGCAGCAGCAGTCTGTGCCACTACTGTGACTATCAGGTGCCGTTTCCCTGTGTCTGCCCTGACTGTGGAGAGCTGGAACTGCGGGAAATGGGGGTCGGTACCGAGCGGGTCGAACAGGAGCTGCTTACCCGTTTTCCTCAGGCGCGGATCGCCAGAATGGATAGTGATACGGTGGCGGGAAAAGGTGGGCATGGCAGGATTCTGGAGCGCGTGGCGCGGGGCGAGGTCGATATCCTGATCGGTACCCAGATGATCGCCAAGGGACATGATTTTCCGGGAGTGACCCTGGTGGGGGTGCTGCAGGCTGAAGGCAGTCTCTATCTGCCCGACTTTCGCGCTGCGGAAAGGACTTTTCAACTGCTTTCCCAGGTAATCGGCCGGGCCGGACGGGGTGAGCTGCCGGGGCGCGTGCTGGTGCAGGCCATGCAGCCGGATCATTATGCGCTACAGCATGCCATTGCCCATGACTACGACGGTTTTTACGACGAAGAGATGGCCTTCAGGGAGGAGTTGGGCTATCCGCCCTTCGGGCACTTGGCGGCCATCCAGTTTTCCGGCACTGCCGAGGCAGCGGTCAGCGATGCGGCGGCTGAAGCGGCCAGACTGCTGGTGACGCTCAAGGCGCGCCTGGGTTTGCGCTGCGAACTGTTGGGGCCGGTCCAGGCGCCGCTGTACCGGCTGCGTGGCCGTTTTCGCCGCCATCTGCTGTTGAAGGATGCAGACCGTAACGCGCTGCGCCGTCTGCTGAGCGCCTACCGCAAAGCCAGAAGCAGCCCGGTGCAGGTGCGGGAGGCCATTGACGTTGATCCGGTGGATCTGCTCTAGCAGGTTGCACTACAGAGGAGCACCATGAAAAAGAAGAAAGAACCACTGCCGTTCAATCAGCTTGAGGCGGAAATAGCCATTACCGCCCTGCATGCCACCGGTGACTATCTGGTGTTGCGCAAGATCAATCTGGAGCAGGATAGTCGTTTCAACTATAAAACCGGGCAGGGGACCAGGATAGGCCTTTGTCTTGACACTGAAACAACTGGCTTGAGCCACCGGGATGACCGAATCATCGAGCTGGGAATCGTGGCCTTTGAATATGATTCCGACACGGCGCAGATTATCCGGGTAGTTGACCGCTACAACGGTTTCGAGGATCCCGGCGCGCCTCTTTCACGTGAAATAGTCGAGATTACCGGCATTACCGATGCTATGGTGCAGGGGCAACTCCTTGACGATGAGCGGGTAGGTCGTCTGGCAGAGCAGGCTAGTCTGGTTATTGCCCATAATGCCGCCTTTGACCGTCCCTTTGTTGAAGCGCGCTATCCTGCCTTTGCACAAATTCCCTGGGCCTGTTCGCTGATGCAGATAGACTGGCAGGCCGAGCGTCTGCAGGCCCGCTCCCTGGAATACCTGCTGTTCAAGTTTGGCTGGTGCATCAATGCCCACCGGGCGCTGGATGATGCCGAAGGAGTTTTGGGGCTGCTGCTTGACAGCTTGCCCCAAAGCGGTATTCCGGCGTTTAAGGCACTTCTGGAAAGGGCAGGAGAGTCGGTCAGCAGGCTGTATGCCATCGGCGCTCCCTTTGATACAAAGGACCTGCTCAAACAGCGTGGCTACCGCTGGCATGACGGCGTGGACGGCAGGCCTAAATGCTGGTGGATCAGTGTTGCTGAAGCGCGGGAACAGGAAGAGTTGTCCTTTCTGTCGAAGGAAGTCTATGGTACGGTTATTCCAGCACCTGTTGAGTGCCACCGGGTAGGCCCTCTGGACCGCTTCTCGCTTCGGGAAAGGTAATGCGCTTTGCACGCCATCCAATACTGCGTCCGCTCTTGCTGGGCACTGGTCTGCTTTGTACCGGCCTGGGTATTGTCGGCATCTTTGTGCCGCTTTTACCAACCACGCCGTTTCTGCTACTCGCAGCAGCCTGCTTTGCCCGCAGTTCCGATAAGTTTCACACCTGGCTCCTGACCCATGACCGTCTTGGGCCATTCGTTGCCGGTTATCTTGATGGTTCAGGCATTCCTGCCCGGGCAAAGGCGATTTCCATTGTCATGATCTGGATAACCTTGCCGCCATCGGCTATGCTGCTGGTGCCGGTTGGCTGGGTCAAAGTGCTGCTGATTTTGCTGGCTATCTGTATTACCCTGTATGTGCTGCGCCTCCCCACCAGAAAGGTCGTATGATGACAGAACGATTGCAGAAAATTATCGCCGCCGCAGGCATTACTTCCCGCCGTGCCGCCGAAGAGATGATTCTTGACGGGCGGGTAAGCGTAAACGGTGTTGTTGTTACCGAACTGGGGACAAAAGCCGATCCGGCAACCGACCGCATTACCGTTGATGGTGCCCTGCTCCGGCCAACGGAGAAATTGTACTACGTGCTGCTGCACAAACCTGCCGGGTATGTCACCAGTCTGAAAGACCCCCAGGGAAGGCAACTGGTAACCGAACTGGTGCAGGATGTTGGTGCCCGTCTTTTTCCGGTGGGAAGACTGGATTACAACTCCGAGGGCCTGCTCTTGATGACCAACGATGGTGAATGGGCCAACCGTCTGATGCACCCCCGGCACCAGGTGGACAAGGAGTATCATGTCAGGGTGCGAGGTAAGGTTGATCCACAACAGGTGCGGCGTTTGACGGAAGGAGTTGAGCTTGAGGATGGCCGTGCCAGCGGGGCGAGCGTTCGTGTGCTGAAGGCAGACCAGAGTAATGATTGGCTTTCCATCACCATCCGTGAAGGACGGAACCGTCAGGTGCGCAGGATGTGCTCTGCCGTTGGTTTGTCGGTGGTGCGCCTGCGGCGTATCCGCTATGGCAATTTGACGCTTGGTGGTCTGAAACCGGGGGAATACCGCCTGCTCACCACTGAAGAGGCTCAAGGCCTTGATGCTCCATCGCCGCCGCCGGTCAGGCGAACGGAGCGGTCGCGTGCTGTGTCACCAAAACCGGGATCACGGCAAGATGTGCCAGAGGGACGCAGAAACGCACAGCCGGTCCGGAGAAAAGAAAAATAGACGCTGGCAATGTTCCTTGATCTTGGCCGCCTGATAACCCTTGGGGGATATGCGATAGCCCTGGTGGGGGTTATTCCCCTTTTTCCGCACGTGCCATTACTGCCGCGCCTTGTATTTGTCGCCGGTGTCTGCGCCGGTATCATGGGAGACCGCCGTGGTTTTCCTCTGGTGCCAGGACCGCTTTTGACTGCTGCTTCGATCCTGTTGTTTTTCTGGTACGCTACACAATTCAGTCGACACAATCCTGTTCTGCCGGTGGTCAGTATTCTGGTAGTACTGGTGGCAGCCCGTCTGGTTGGGGAGAAAAATCCCCGTGCCTGGCTGCAAAGCTGCGCCATTGCCCTGTTTGCCCTCTCATCATCATCTCTGTTTGACCTGGGGCCCAGATTTCTGCTGCTGCTCGGGTTGATGCTTCCCTTGCTGGCGATGATGCTGGTGCTGCTTACGTTTCAAGCCCGTGATGTGGCGGTCCGCCTTGACCGGCCTGCCCTGCGCCAGGTGATTGCCGTTGGACTGCTGATACCGCTCTTTTCTCTGGTGCTGGTGCCGGTGTTTTTTCCGGTTCTACCGCGTACCCAGCTTCCGCTCTGGAGTTTTCTCCAGCAGGCCGGGGGGAGCAGCTCCACTGGTCTTGCCGATACGGTGGCTCCTGGTATGGCGGCTGCTGTGCCTGAAAATGGGCCGTTGGCGTTTCGAGCAGAAAGTATTCGTCTTGCCCCGGCACAGTTGTACTGGCGGGGAGCGGTGTTCAGCCGGATTCATGACCTGCGCTGGCAGCGGGATGCCGGTGTGCAGAGTGTCAAGTCGGATTCGCGGCAACAACTGATCGATCAGGTCATAACCATGGAGCCGGGCAGTTCCCGCATGCTGATCGGCCTTGACCTGCCGGTCAGCTTCAGCCATCCGGGTGGCAGCGTTATGCCCAACGCCACTTGGAATCGTCCTCTGCCATCCTCCCGGCGTCTCCGCTATGAGGTGCGTTCCTTGCCGCCTGGTGATGGCAGTACGGCGCTTGCGCCGCCATCCCGTGCGCTGCTGACCGCACTGCCTGTTGACCTGCCGTCCCGGCTTAAGCAGCTTGTCTTGCAGTTTCGCCAGCAGGGAAATTCGGACCGACAACGGTTGGATGCGGTGACGGCCTGGTTTCGCAGCAATAACTTCAGTTATAGCCGTACCGGTCTGCCGACGGGCGCTCATGCCCTTGAACAATTTCTTTTTGAAAGCAGATCAGGGCATTGTGAGTTCTTTGCCTCTGCATTTGCCTTGCTGTTGCGGGGAGCGGATCTGCCAACCCGGCTTGTGGGAGGGTATTTGGGCGGGGTGTACAATGAATTGGGAGGATACTACCGGATTACTGAAGATCGTGCTCATGTCTGGGTTGAGGTGTGGCTGGAAAAGGAAGGATGGCTGCGGATAGATCCCAGCAGCTTTGCCGTAAATGCGGACATGGCCCTGGGAGGGCAGCGGCAGCTTAACTTTACCACGCAAGCCCGTCTGTTGCTGGATGCGCTTGAGTATACCTGGAATTCGGCTGTCATCACCTATGACTTTGAGCGGCAACTTGAGGTGGTTAACAAGACGTCAGCACGCTTACAGTCATTCCCGTTGCGTAATGCACGATGGCTGGGGGGTGCCACGGTTGCTGTTGTCAGTCTGGTTTTTGGGGCTTGGTTTTGTTCTCGCTACTCCCGTGCTGGATACTTCAGCAGGGAGTCTCGCATACTCAGGCGCTTCAACGCCAGAACCAGATGCGAGTTCGGTGTTGTCTGCGAATCCCAAGCCGGTTTGTTTGATGTTGCCGACAGAACAAAAAGCAGGTGGGTCCGGATGTTCGTGGAGCTTTACGCGGGGGTGCTGTACCGGGATAGGCGGCTGACTGCCAAGGAGTACGGAAAGTTGAAAGAACTACTGGATTATCAATCAATAAAGAGGTAGCCGGGAGTATGCGGCAAAACACGTAAAAATTTTTCAAGAAAAAGTATTGACAGCGAATAGACATTGGTTTAATAATCCAAATTCACGCTTGGACGAATGCGCTGGCGTAGCTCAATTGGTAGAGCAGCTGACTTGTAATCAGCAGGTTGCGGGTTCGAGTCCCATCGCCAGCTCCATAGGTTAAGCTTTAGTTCTTCTCTGGAGGGATTCCCGAGCGGCCAAAGGGAACAGACTGTAAATCTGTCGTCGTAGACTTCGGAGGTTCGAATCCTCCTCCCTCCACCATAAATGTAATTATCGGCAGGTGTTTGTATGTTCCGAACCCAGGAGGCCGTGCAGGTCGATGGAACTGGTCAGGAAAATGCGGGTGCCGCCAAAAGCAGTTCATGTCAGAAGTATGCGGGAGTAGCTCAGTTGGCTAGAGCGTCAGCCTTCCAAGCTGAGGGTCGCGGGTTCGAGTCCCGTTTCCCGCTCCAATTTCTTAATGTTTTCGTTGAATGCCCACATAGCTCAGGAGGTAGAGCACTTCCTTGGTAAGGAAGAGGTCTCCGGTTCGAGTCCGGATGTGGGCTCCATTTTTTTCGACTGAAGGCAGTTATTAGGTTATTGGACGTAAACTGTAGTGTCACACACAAGTGTGCCTGATGCGCACGAACAAAAGGAGCATTCGCCATGGCCA
>DIUT01000006.1 GCA_002423105.1 Geobacter sp. UBA6151
TCCTCACATATTCTGCGGAAGAGGCGTAAAATCTTAATGACATTTACGTTACCAATGACACCTGAATGGGGGAAACATGGTAGAAAATATTCTGTCGGGGGAATCTCTTCGAAAAATAGTAGAGTCTGACTATCTAAGTTTGCTTAAAGACATGACCTTGTATCCTAATGATCAAGAGCTCACTGGTTTTTCGCCACTCGTTGGCTCTCAATATTATAAAAGTGATACACGCCTAATAGTATTTGGACGGGCTGTGGATGGATGGCGAAATTCTTGGCAGCCAAAATCTCCTGTAGAGGATAGCCTTTTAAAAATTTTCAAAGTTCCAGAAGCAGATAAATCAGCTGGTTGTGAAATGAACTGGATATTGAGAAACAGGAATGACTGGCTAAATGCTAAAAATGGTACCCAAAACAAATTTTACAATTACAGATTTTCTTCGTTTTGGTGTGGTACTCGTGAAGTGTTAAAGATACTCGAAAAAGATCATGTTCTGAATGAAAGTGAATGGCCTTCTCGACTAGTTTGGAGCAACATATATAAGATATCTCCCAAAAGAGGAAATCCTCAAGATAAACTACGTTCACTTCAAATCCCACATTGTATTAAAATATTGCAAAAGGAAATTCAGTATTTAATGCCAAGAAATATTCTTTTTATTACTGGTGGATGGGGGAGGCAAATATTAGAATCCATAGGCATCAAGTCCGAAACACTAACTAATAAAATTGTACAATATACAGGCCGCTACAATGGCGCAAAGGTGGTTGTGGCTATCAGACCAGAGCGTCAGAAAAGGAGTCGTTGGGTGAATGAGGTGGTTTCTGCTTTCAAAGAGTTGGACAACCATGCCTAACATTGGCATCTTCTTCAAAATCGACACCGACTTCCTGATTGACGCTGTGCCGCTTACCGATGGCGAACCATACGGCGACGCCATCGGGTATAGCGGACACTATGATTACCACGAAAATCTTGTGCCCTCTACACCATCAGAACGCCGCTTCAAGGCACACGACTATGGTTTTTACCCCCGTGGTCGTGTAGTGGCTTTTCCGAAGAAAAGCTCATTTACCCTCTACACTGACCCCTGTCTGACGGTGGATGATATCAGCCAGCTCATCAACCAGTTTGCTCTGGACGGCCAGACGGTCGAAGTTGCAGGAGACGAACATTATCACTGTTCCCACTGCAACAAGTTTTACCTGGAATAGATCAGCACAACAAATAAGTCCGGCAAAATTCGCCGGATATTCTTGTTTGCAGCATTGTCCAATAATGACACTCAGAGATGTAATAGATTAATCAGAAGCCACATTTTATAGATATTCAGGAGCAAAGTATGAAAGAACATGATTTCATCACCATCCTTGAAACTGATATTGCAAGAATCAGAGCTATTGGAGTGGGATCAATGGGTGTGAAAATGGTGCGAATGCTTTCCGGCAATATGCCAAGCATTACATGTCATGAGGTTGCTTATGATCCAAAGTGCGAAAGTCCGGTTCAGACAACAGAACTCCTTTCTGAGGTACAAGAAAGCGAACTTGTGTTTATTATAACAGCATTCGAAGATGGATACTGTGGAGCCGTTGTAGAAAATGTCGGGCAAGCTGCACGCAATGCTGGAGTCTTGACGCTTGCGCTTATACCCGACAGTCAACTGTTAAGTCTTGCTCAATTGACAGCGTCTGTAGATGCCGTTTTTGCCATATCAGAAGATTCTATGTCCGACAAACGAGATCCAGCTCACATACAAAGTAGCGAAGAAGTAAATCCAATGCTCCATATGATTACAGTCATTACCAAAATGATTACCCTGCGCAACTACATCGGTATAGATTTTGCCGACGTAGTAACGATTATGCGTATAGGAAATATCGGACGTCTTGGTGTTGGAATGGCATTAAGTCCGGATAAAAGTATTGATGCCGCATTGATTGCCTTGGAACAACTGGTTTCCCAAGGCATATCACCCTTAGATGCTAAAGGCGTATTGATCGTTTTTGAAGGTTCCTCACACAGTACCTTAGATAACATTTTTGATGCCCACGCCGTGATTATTAGTCATGTTGCTGAGAACGCGAATACATTAATCGGTTTTGTAGAGGATGACCGCTTGGGGGATAACATCAGGTTAAGTATCATGCAAGTATGGTAGCAAAAATCAAGACGGAATTTTGGTGCAATGCCAGTTTCAATTAAGTTGGCTACGCAAGACTTTAGAAAGCAAAACATGGAAACAACACAACAGGAAATCATAGCCGGACTCGACATGGGATATTCAACTATTCGAGTGGCTGTCGGAAAAACAGGCAATAACGGCACCGAAATCATTGGAGTTGGTCAAAGCCCATCCCAGGGCATGAGAAAAGGCCAGGTGGTCGCTCCCAATAACACTGCCGTAGCCATTCGTGAAGCAATCAATCAGGCAGAGCATATGGCCGGATGTAAGGTAAAGAATGTAATAGTTGGAATTGCTGACCGGTCTATACTTAGCCAGTATTCCTCAACTGAGGTGTGTATTAAGCAGAGGAAGGTAAGTGATCAGGATGTCCGTAAAGTTATTGAATCGGCACGGGCAAACCAGTTACCTCCTGATCGTAAAATACTGCACATCATCCCCTATGAATTTATCATCGACAAGCAGACCAAGACCAGCCAGCCGATAGGTATGACAGGTTCTACTCTTGAGGTAAGGGTAAACATCATTACCGTGGCATCTGCCAATATTGAAAATATTGTAAATGCCTGCACATTGTCCGGTATAAAGAAAATTAACATCGTCTTACAGTCGTTGGCTACGGCCGAGATAGCACTGTTGCCGGACGAATATGAAAATGGTGTACTGCTTATTGACTTTGGTGGTGGCTATGCAAAAACCGCTATATTCTCCCATAATGTTTTATGTTTTTATCATTGTTCCTTGGTTTCCGGTAGTCAGTTAACTGTAGATCTAGCCGTTGGAATGAGGATCCCAATAGTTCAGGCGGAACAGCTTAAACAACTCCATGGATGCAGTCTGGGCAGTAATGTGAAAAATGATGATTTGATTGAAATTTATTCAGTGAAGGATGAAGGTAAAAAACTTATTAAACGTCAACACATTACTGAAATAGTTGGTTGTAGAATTGAAGAGATGTATTCACTGCTTTCAAGGGAACTGCTGAAAACCGGATTTGATGAACGGTTTGTCTCTGCGGTAATTACCGGAAGGAATTCGTTTCTGCCAGGTATGCAAGAACTGACTGGCAAGGTGCTTAAGATGCCGGTACGACTAGCTTTGGCCAGAACAATCGAAGGTATAAAAGATAACGTTAGCCTGCCAGAGCATTCAACAGCAGTGGGCCTGGTACTTTTGAAAGCGAGGAGAAACCTTGTTTGTCATGGGATTCTAGAAAAAGCGGGTAATGTTCTGCTTCTTCGCGCAAAGCTGGCAATCCGGCGGATATGGAAAAAGCTCGTATGATCTCACTCATCCCAAACGCTAAAGCCGTCACTTCGTTGCTAGTGAATGACTCGAGCTTTGAAAATACGGCATATCGCGGATGATTCAGATAATTGGTCTGCACGGCAGCAATGAACGGGACCAGAAGCACTTCCGGAATGACGGGTAGCTTTTAACGAAAAAAGAAGGTCCATGGTTCTGCGTTGGGGAATTGTTGTTTGTATGCTGTGTATCGTAGATAGGTGATACCGATGTTAACAGCAGCTACAACAATGATAGCTATCATCGAAATTATTATTTTTGACAATACAGTCAAGTTTGCTGAAATTGGATCCGACATCACAAATGTAATTACCTGTCCAAACCTCGTAGCCGTCGATTTCCAGAATTTGCATGTAGTATTCGCGTAAGGAAGGGGACTCCGTGGCGTAGGCCCGGTAGACAAGCGCATTCCCTTGCTACGAGAGACGATTATTCTCCCGAAAAATTACGGATCCCTGTGGGTCGGGCGACCACTACTGCAGCGATCGCCCAAGCACCATCATCCACTTCATTACCACTGTGCACTGAACCGGGAACCAATACGGCTTTTACTCCATGTTCAACTACTTTTTCACACGCTCTTGCTTCAATCCGTCCTAGTAGAGCACGCAAACGTTGACTTGGATTGTCATGTTTCCGATTTGGTTTGCTTACTGAGGCGTAAAACAAGAAAGCGCAAAACTGGAATGTCGAATCTTTGCTAGCAACCAATGTAGTACACAGCCTGTCAATGTCAGGAATGATCTTCTGTCTCGTGGCTGACCAGATGGGAGATTTGACTTCTACTGCCGCACGTGGATTCCCATTCGCCCAATACAGAACCACATCGAACCGGCCATTCTTGCGCTCATGCATCGCGGGTCTGCCACGTCGAATTGCTCCCGCTTCTTTCCTCGTCATGTTGACCGGGACCTCAAGTAGGGCATAGCTGTTTTCACCATTTCCTGCGGCCCCAGCTACATAAGTCGTCAGGAAATACTCAGGCGCTTCATCAAACCATTCGCCACCACTAATCCGGAAAAAGTCTTGGTAAGCTTTTTCGCCGCCGCGGATCATGGCTTTTACCAATTCAAGCCCAGTTTTCGGCCCTGGCATGATAGTACTCCTCCTTACGAACAAACAATTGTCATTTCAATACTATTGCGTCATTTAATTTAATTGTTATGGTTGAGCTCATAACACACGAATCATTGAATAGAAAGCTGTTGTTATTCAAGTCCGTTCAAACAGCACTTCCAACAACTTCACCATCGCCAGCGTGTCCTGCCTGCAATAGGCAAGCAAGTGTTGCCTGAGTGTAGCCAACTTTTCGGGGCTGTCAACCAGGGCGCACATCTCATGGTACGCCTGCATGGCACCCCCGCCATCCCCTATTTCCAGATCATCGTAACTCAGGTCTTTGACAAAGGCAGGCAGCACAGCCTTTAACGAATGTGACCCTTCCTGCTTCCATGAGTACAGGTGCCGCGCCTTGAATGGTTCCAGCAGATCAACCATGTTGTTGATCACTCCCTGAATCTGCTTGTTCTTGCGCGGATACCGTTTAGCCAGCTCTTCCAGCCGCCCCTTCTCAAACGGCATATAGTAGACCATCACACAACCATCCTCAGGCAGCACCCGTAGCAACTCATCCAGAAACCCTTTGCGCGGGTCTACACACGGCGGTGCCAGATACTCATGATGGTGCAACTTGCCGCCTGGTTTTTTCTGTATGTGCAGCGAGAACTGAAACGGCATCTGCTGGTACGGACTCTGGCCGTCGTATGACGGAACCGCTTCCATAAACGTCTCAAAATCCAGATAACAGAGCGGATACCGAAGACGGTCCAGAAACTCCTGCAACCCCTCCTTGTTGATGATGGTCTGTTTCTTCCTGGTTGCTTCTGCCTGCTGGCGTTGTTTGCCCTTCAGGCGATCAAGCGGAATATCTTTCAGCTTTTTTATCCCCTCGTGAAAGAGCTGGTACTGATTTACTCCCTGACCGGCAAGATCAAAGACTGATCCTTTATCCGGCACATGCTGCCAGCAGTGGCTGGTAAAGGGGCATTCGTATTTTTGATAACAGTACGCCCCAATGGGAACATCCGGCTCTGCACCGGCCAGTATCTTCTTCTGTGCTGCAATCTGTTTCTTAACGGAGGCTTGCCGTTCCTTCACATCGTCGGTCAGATTGACGACAATGAAAAGCTGGCTGGGATCAAGCGCCCCCTTGCGCTGGTAGGAGGTGTTGATATGCACTAGATGGGTTTTGGAGACCTGGATACCGGCATTGGTGATGACATGGTACTGCACGGCCAGATCATCATAGTGGCTATCCTCAGGCTTGCTTGAGCTTTTGACCTCATACAACTCCCAGCCGCCGCGCACCTTGCGCAGAATGTCGGCTGTGACAAAGACACCGTTGTATTGGAATGAGGCTTCATAGATTACCTTGCTGTGTTTGAGCGCCTCCAGGGTCTGCTTTTGTTGCTCATCCATGCTGAATCCATTATATGGAATTTCGATCCCTCCGGGAAACAGCTTCCGAGCCAGCGCTCCCACCCGATACCCCTGGGCAAGTATCTCTTCCGTTGGTTCATCATACTCGTTTCTCAGCTTCTTACGCCAGGTTTCCAGCCAGAGGTATTTGGGACAGCGCAGACCATAGAGGTAGCGGCTTTTGCTAAGCTCGGGAGTGGTTGCTTTTTTCATGGCAGCTCCGTTCATACAGATGGTGTTCTGCTACCAATACCACTTCAAAGCGACAAGTACAGTCGCTTTATGTGAGTGTCTACGTCGAGTATTTTGCGATTGAAGGGGCGGCAAGGATGGCCTGAATATGTAGATGTATAAACGGTAAATTTGTTGTCGCTGCGCCCCCTACTTGAATTTGACAAAAAATAGGGTATGAATAGGGCAGGAGGTTTGAAACCTATGTTTACCGCCCACGAACTGGTTGAGCTGGCCCGCAGCAACTCCCCCTTCTACCGTGAACTTTACCGCGATCTGCCACAATCAGGCTGGCGTTTTGAGGATCTGCCGCTGATCGATCTGGAATCGTACCGGGCTGCCGACAGTTTTGAAGACAACCGTATCCTGACCGCTCCCCTGACCGAAGCCATGGTGATCCGCACCGGCGGCACCAGCGGCAGGACCAAGCTGGCCTTTTACACCAACGCCGAACTGACCGATATCTGCCGCTATATCAGCACCAAAAACGAGGGCAACGGCATGGCCCCAGGTGACCGGGTTGCTACCCTGCTGCCGGCCGGAAACCTGTACGCCTCGTACCTGTTCAGCGCCCTGGCCCTGCACTATGCCACCACGCCGCTGGTGGTCTTTCATTTCGGCATGGATACTCCATTTGAAGAACTGGTGCCTTCCTTGAAGGAGTTCGGCATAGACGTGCTGATTGCCTTTCCCACCCTCTACCTGAAACTGGCCCGCTACATTGCCGAAAACAACCTGCGGGACGGCCTCAGCATCCGCAAGATTTACTACTTCGGCGAAACCATGTTCCACGATACCCGCGAGGAGCTGCTGAAGGTGTTCCCCGCTGCCACCATCCATTCCAGCGGTTACAGCTCCGTGGACGGGGCGCTGATAGGCTATGTGGATCTGGGCTGCGGTTTCAACGAGCACCGCACCCCGGACGGCCTGACCATTGTGGAGCTTATTGATGAGGAAACCGGCGAACTGATCCATGACGTGGGGCGGCCCGGCAAGATTCATATCACCAACCTGGCCCGGGGGCTGATGCCGGTGATCCGCTATCCCTCCGGCGACATGGCCCGCTGGGTGGAGCCGGAGGGGAGCCCCAACCGCAAGTTTCTTCTGCTGGGCCGGGCAGGGGAGGGGGTGCGCTTTTTCGGGCCGATTTTCTACTACAACGACGTGGGCAATCTGCTCTTTCCGCTCAATGAACAGTACGGCCTGCTCAACTTCCAGATGATCAGCGAGCGGCCGGAGGGCAAGGACCGCTTGACCCTGCGCATCGCCCTGCGGGAGCGCCGCAACGATGAAGCGGAGCTGGAGGAAAAGGTGCGGCAGTTGATGGATGAGCGTTACGAATATCTGCGGCATAACGTGCTTGAGGGGATCATGTGGCCGTTGTCTGTGGAGTTTGTTGCCCCGGAAGCGCTTGAAACATCACCGGTTACCGGCAAATCGCTGCGGGTGATCGAGAAGCGCTTCAGGGATATCTGACCATGCAAGCTGTTAACGTAACGGTGGCCAACGAACTTGCCGCTCTGCCGGTGCTGCAGGCTGCTGTCAACGCATTTGCGCTGGCAGCGGGCGCCGCGCTGTCCGTTGCCCGGCAGATGGAGCTGGTGATTGAGGAGATCATCACCAACATCATCAAGTTCGAGTACCTGCCCGGCCAGCAGGAGCTGATAGAGCTGGAACTGTGCCGAAGCGGCCAGCAGCTTGAACTGTCCATCCGTTTCAAGGGGATTCCGTTTGATATCGGCTATCTGCAGCGCTGCGAACAGGTGAGTGAAGAGGAGCTGCTGTCCGGCGCGGTGCGGGGGATCGGCCTGCATCTGGTGCGGCAGTGCATTGACGAACTGGAATATCGCAATCTGGGCAAACAGGGGCAACAAATCCGGATTGTGCGTAAACTGGGGGAGCCGCACCATCCGGCTGCCAGCCCATCGTTATCCGGCTCCCCTGCTGGAGAACCACTGGTCCCGGTACAGGCCGTTATCCGCAGGATGCTGCCCGACGAGGCGGCAACGGTTTCCAAGCTGGCCTATTTTGCCTACAACTACACCTATGTCTATGACCATATCTACGACCCGGAACTGGTCCGCTCCCTGAACCGGGAGGGGAGGATGATCAGCTGCGTCGCCGTTGATCAGGAGCAGGGAGAGATCGTGGGCCACTGCGCCCTGGTGCCGGATCAGCGTTCCGGCCTTGACGAGCTGGGGATCGCTTTTGTCAATCCCCGCTACCGGGGCAGCGGCTGCCTGAATGAGTTGACCGAACATCTGCTGCATGAGGTGCGCAGCCGGGGTTCCGAAGGGGTGTTTGTGATGGCTGTCACCAGCCATCCCCATTCCCAGAAAGCCGCAGCAAAACATGGCCTGCGGGAATCGGCGCTGCTGGTGTCGCGGGTGCAGCCCATCGCCATACGCAACCTCCATGATCAGGCGCTGGCCCGGGAATCGCTGCTGTTCATGGTACGACTTTTCAAGAATGGGCAACGCGGGCGGTACCACGTTCCTGCGCAGCATCGTGACATGCTGGCGCTGATCTGCGGCCACCTGGGCATTGCGGCGGAGTTTGCCGCCACCGGGGAAACGGCTGTTTTGCCGGAGCAGGGGGCGTTGGAGCAGGAGGTGGATCATTATCAGGCCGGACATATCCATATAGTCAGCTACGGCCAGGACAGCCTGGCCCGGGTGCGGGCTATCCTGCACGGCTGGTGTCTCGACCGCCTGGAAACCATCTACCTCTACCTGCCGCTCACGCAGCCTGCCACGGCCGTATTGACCGCACACTTCGAGGAGCTGGGCTTCTTCTTCGCCGGTTTGCTGCCCGGCAGCAATGGCAATGACCGTCTGCTGTTGCAGTACCTCAACAACCAGCGCTACGGTTACGGAGAACTTAAAGCAGCCACCTGCTTCGGGCAACAGTTGCTTGAGTATGTGCGGAAGCTTGACCCGAACAACATCCAGGAAGGTGACCATGCAGTCCGCGACCATTGCTGAACTGCTGTCTGTAACGGCAGCGCAGCATGCCGAGCATCCGGCGATTATCTACCACAAACAGGGGTTGTCGATTTCCTATGGGGAACTGCTGAAAACAGCGCAACGGGTGGCCCGTGGTCTCGGCGCCCTGGGTATTCAACCGGGAGAACATCTGGCGGTATGGGCGCATAATATCCCGGAATGGATTTATCTGCAGCTGGGCTGCGCCCTGCGGGGCGTGGTGCTGGTGACGGTGAACACCAGTTATCGTTCCTTTGAATTGGAATACCTGCTGAAACAGTCGGAATCCGTGGCGCTTTTCATGGTGGACGGTGTGCGCCGGCCGGGGGAATACCGGGAGATGTTGCGTGAAATCTGTCCGGAGATCAGCGATGCCGGTGCCGGAGAACTGCATGCCGCCGCCTTGCCCCATCTGCGGCGGGTGGTGATGCTTGGCGCGGCTGACGATGCCGGGATACCGGGCTGGGAACGGTTTCTGGCGCTGGGCGATGCCGCAGGTGTTATGGCCCCGGCCAGCATCAATGCTGGTGATATCGCCATGATCCAGTACACTTCCGGCACCACCGGCTTCCCCAAGGGGGTCATGCTCAGCCATGCAAACCTGCTGGGCAATGTCCGCGATGTGGCGCAACTGCTGGGCATGACGCCGGACGACCGGCTCTGTATTCCGGTGCCGTTTTTTCACTGCTTCGGCTCGGTGCTGGGTACCCTGCTCTGTCTGGTCAACGGTTCCACCATGGTGCCGCTGGAACAGTTCAAAGCTGCAGATGTGCTGGAAACGGTACAGGCCTGCGGCTGTACGCTGCTGCATGGTGTCCCGGCCATGTTCATTGCCGAACTGGAAGCACTGAACAAGGGGAAGTACGATGTCTCAACGCTGCGCAGCGGCATCATGGGCGGTTCCCCCTGTCCGCTGGAGGTGATGCGCGCCGTCACCACCACCCTTGGGGTGCGGGATATGTGCATCGCCTACGGTCTGACCGAAACCTCGCCGCTGATCACCATTACCCGTCGCGATACCCCGCTGGAGCTGCGCTCGTCAACGGTCGGCACCTGCCTGCCCGGCGTCGAGGTGAAGATCGTCAATCCCCGCAGCGGCGAAACGGTGCCTCCCGGCGTACAGGGAGAGCTCTGTTGTCGCGGCTACAATGTCATGCAGGGCTACTTCAGGATGCCGGAGGCAACAGAGCAGGCCATTGACCGTGACGGCTGGTTCCACAGTGGTGATCTGGCCACCCTGGACAGCGCAGGCTACGTCAGGATCACCGGCAGGGCCAAGGATATGATCATCCGTGGCGGCGAAAACATCTACCCGCGGGAGATCGAGGAATTTCTGTTTACCCATCCGGCGGTCAAGGATGTCCAGGTGGTCGGTGTGCCCAGCAGTTTTTACGGCGAAGAAGTGGCGGCCTTTGTGCAGATCAGGGAGGGAGCTGCAGCTGACTCCGAGCAGTTGCGGGATTTCTGCAGCAGCCGTATCGCCCGCCACAAGGTGCCGCGGTATCTGGCCATCGTGGACAGCTACCCGGCCACGGCCAGTGGCAAGGTGCAGAAATATAAACTGCGGGAGCAGGCCATTGCGCGCTTCGGCCTGGAGCAGGAGGCACGCTCTGTTGTCTCCCGTTCTCCAATCATGCGTCTGGAACCGGGCCGGGATTCTTCCGAACGGATATTCTCCTTCATCGATACCCAGGTTGCGCCGTGGGGGCTTGACCTGCAACTGCTGTTCAAGGCGTCGGCTGCCCTGAATGAGCTGCTGGAAATGATTGCCGCAGCCAATCTGTCGCAGGATCTCCTTGAAGTCCGTTTCTCCTTCGACAACTTCAATCTGGGGCTCGACCTTGTTTATCATGGCAAAGCGCCTGAGTTTGCCGAAGAACGGCCAAGCGCAGAGGAGCTGCTCACTGACGGCTCGGCGGTTGCCCGTCTGGCCGGCTACCTGGTGCGCAGCTACGCCAGCCAGATCAGCAGCAGTTGCCGGGATGGCCTTTGCCGTATCCAATTGCACTTTGAAGTCTGACGCACCCGTCTTCAGGGCATCTTTCCCTGCCCCTTAATCGTAAAATCCTCGACGTAGCGCTGCTACGCCTGCGGTTTTACTCAATCAGGCCAGGAAAATCTGCCCCAAATCCGGGCGCGTTATCTGCTAAAATCATTTCCAGTCAAGGAGAGTCCATGACCTTTGCCGCCATTGATGCCCTGTGCAGCCGGACCGATGCCTTCAATTTCAGTGATGAAACGGACCGGCTCTTTCTGGAGGCGATGGCCGAGAACTACGCTTTTCAGTGGGAGCGCCAGCCGTTTTTACGCTGGCTGGGGGAGCGGGCCGGATTTACTCCTGAGTGTCTGCAGGAGTTTGACGATATCTACCGCATCCCGCCGCTGTTTGTGGGGATCATGAAGCAGCATGGTTTCGTCAGTATTCCGGATGAAGAGATCGCCCTGGTTCTGACCAGCTCCGGCACTGCCGGGCAGAAGACCCGCTCTTTCTTTGACCAAGGCTCTTTGGCCCGCATCGAGAAGCTCTCCCGCGCCGTGTTTGCTGCAACCGGCTTTGTCAGTGAGACGCCTGCCCACACCTTTATCTTCAACTATGACACCTCCCAGGCGGGTGACGTGGGCACTGCCTGGAGCGCCGAACAGAAGGCGGCGCTGGCCCCCTCCCTTGTCCGCCACTGGACTATCCGCAGGAATGAGGCAACCGGAGCCTTTGATTTTGATCCGGCATACTGGGCAAAGGAGTTGCTGGCAGTGCCAACCGGCCAGCCGGTGCGCCTGATCGGCTTTCCGGCTTTCATTTACCGCTGTGTGCTGGAACTGAGCAACCTCAATCCTGCATTCCGGGTCCACCCGGACAGCTTTGTGATCTGCGGCGGCGGCTGGAAGAACCACCAGGGGGAGACCATGACCCACCGGGAGTTTGCCCGCTTTCTGGAAGAGCGGATCGGCCTGCCTGCGGTGAACGTGCGTGATACCTTCGGCATGGCCGAGCACGGCATCCCCTACGCTGCCTGCCGGGAAGGACATCACCATCAACCGGTTTACGGGCGGCTGGCGGTGCTTGATCCCATGAGCCTGCAGCCGTTGCCGCTGGGGCACGAGGGGCTGCTGCAGTTGCTGACCCCTTACAACACGGCCCAGGCCAACCTCTCGGTGCTGGCCACCGACCTGGCAATGCTGGCGGAGGGTTGCCCCTGCGGTCTGCCGGGGCCGTATATCGCCGCAATCCGGCGGGGCGGTCTCCGCAAGCACAAGGGCTGCGCCATAGCGGCCCAGGAAATCCTGAACAGGGCGGGAGCTGGATCATGAGCCTCATAACCTTCGAGCATCTGATTTTCGGGCAGCGTCATCGTTTCGGCGGCGACCTGCCGCTGGAGCAGGCGGAAAAGATTTTTGACGAAGCGCTGCTGGCGGAGCATTCCCGGCAGTTCATGGCGGTGCCGATCGATACGATCCTGCGCCTGCTGGAGCAGGCCGGCGATCTGCTGTGCGATCCCGGCGGCCCGTTGTATCAAAGGGCCATGGAACTGTTGCCGGAGCATGTGGGCTTCTCACCGGCCATGGTGGCCTTTGGCATGGCCGCCTTCCGTGGCAGCACCCGGCGGCAGGCCTTGCAGGGGGTGTTGCGCCAGCTTGGCCCCAACCGCCACAGTCTGGATCATTTCGTTAACCTGCGGGGCGGTCGCACGCAGCGGGCCATACCGCTGGGGACTGTCTGCCATGTGGCTGCCGGCAACATCTTCCTCGGTTCGGTGGGGTCGCTGATCCAGGGGATCATCACCAAGAACGTCAATATCCTGAAAATCTCCTCTCAGGACACCATCTTTCCTGCGCTGTTTCTGGAAGCCCTGGAACAGGCCGACCCTGAATGCTTGATCCTGAACCATCAGTGCATCACCTACTGGCAGCACGACAGGCATGACATCGAAGCCTTGGTGAAAAAGAGCTGTGACGGCATCCTGCTGTTCGGCGGCGAGGAATCGGTGTTGCGCTACAAAAACGGCCTGTCGGCCAAGGCCGAGATTCTGGCCTTCGGTCCCAAGCTCAGTTTTGGTTTGGTGCTGAAGGGATTGAGTGATGACGAGCTGCGGGAGGCGGCAGGCGGCTTTGCCCGGGATATCGTGCTCTGGGAACAGCGGGCCTGCACCTCCTGCCAGAATATCTTTGTGGAGGATGACCCCACCACCGCCAGCTTCAGCCAGTATCTGGCGGAAGCGCTGGAGGAAGAGGCACAGCGCTTTCCCCAGCCTGCCCTTGGAGTGGATACCGCCGTAGAGCTGCGCAAGGAGCGGGAACAGCAAAAATGGCGGGAATTCAAGGGGGAAGCGTGGCTGCTGGAGGGCCAGGGGGCCGGGCATAGCATCATCGTGCAGCGCTCCGTTGAGATGGCTGACTCGCCGCTGCACCGCACGGTCTACCTGAACCTGATTACTGACTGGCGAGAGCTGTTGTCCGGGAATCTGGGGAAGATGCGCTATTACCTTTCCACGGTGGGGATTGCCGGGAGCGAGCAGTTGCAGCAGGTGGCCGAGGCCTTTATCCAGGCCGGTATGCCGCGGGTGGTGGCACCGGGCATGATGTCCAGCGGCCGTGACCCCCAAGCCCCCCACGATGGCCGGATGATGGTGCCGCAACTGGTGCGGTTGGTGAGCAGCGAAGGACTGGCCTGGCAGCGTTTCGGACTGGAGAGCTTGCCGCACAAGGAAAAGGAACCGCTGCTGCTGGCCCGGTTGAACGATCTGCTGCTGACCGCCCGCACTGCCCCGTTTTACCGGGGACATCACCGGAATGTGACCCTGCCGCTGACCAGCCTTGATCAACTAGCTACGGTTCCGGTGCTGGAGAAACAGCATCTGTTTGACTGCTCGGTGGATGAAAACCTGGCCATGGCCACCGGCCCGGCAGAAGGGTGTTACGTCTTTGCCTCTGGCGGCACCACCAGTCGCCCCAAATATCTGCTGTACAGCGTGGAGGAGTTCGAGGAATCCAAGCGGGTCTTTGGCGAGGGCTTGCGGGCCGTCGGGATCAACCAGCGGGACGTGGTGGTCAACTTTTTGAAGGCGGGCGGCTTCTACACCGGCTTTCTGGCGGTGAACGCCGGGCTGGAGGAAACCGGTTGCCGGATTCTTTCCATGTCCTGCAACCAGCCGGAGGAGCAGTCGCTGGAATATCTGAAGACCTTCCGGCCCAACACCCTGATCGCCTTTCCCTCCGGCATGATACGGCTGGCCCAGGCAGCGGAGCGGAGCGGCTGTGACATCACCTTTGAAAAGCTCTTCTATGCCGGTGAGTACATCTCCCAGCCGGATATTGACTACGTCCAATCGATCTTCAAGGCCCGGCAGTTCGGCTCCTTCGGCTATGCCGCCGTGGAAACCGGCCCCATCGGTTATCAGTGCACCCACTGCGCCGGTACGGAGCATCATATTGCCGAGGAATGGTGCCGGGTGGAGCTGAACGAACAGCAGGAGGTGCTGGTGACGGTGCTGGGTCGCACCCTGTTCCCGGTGGTGCGCTACAACGTGGGGGATCTGGCGCAATGGGTGGATGAGCCGTGCCCCTGTGGCCGCACCGCGCCAAAACTGAAGCTGCTGGACCGCAGCGCCAAATGCATCGTGCTGCCTGCAGGCAGCATCTCATTTCAGGACATCACCAATGTCACGGCCACCATCCCCGGCCTGACCTCCATCTATCAGGCGCTGATCGAGGACGGGGCAGGGGGGCTCACCGATATCACCGTCAAGGTTGAGTGCCGCACTGCGGCTGAGGCTGCCAATGCGGCGCTGCGCGGTGAACTGGAGCGCAGTTGCCGGGCCAACATCCATGCCCTGCGCGACTGCTGGGAAGGAAACCGCATCGGGAAATTCGAGGTGCAGCTGCTGGCTCCGGGAGGGATCGAAGGGAACCTGCGCACGGCAAAAACCAAGCGGATTGTGGATCTCAGGAAGGCGCCGGTGTAGTCTCAAGCTTGCGATAGCGCAGGCCGATGAGCGCTATGCAGCAGCTCAAGATGCCGCAGATGGTGAAGGCGTTGTGAAAAGCGGCCAATATCTCCGGGGGAGACGTTCCCGCTGCCAGGGTTAGCCCTTTTGCGGCCAGTAGCCCCTGCAAGAGCAGCGCCCCGAAGGTGATCCCCAGGCTCAAGGAAAGCTGGAACAGCGTGCTTTGCAGGCTGGAGGCCCGGCTGATCCGCTCCCGGGGCACCTCCAGGTAGGGGATCACGTTGATCACGTTGCCGTGCACGGAGAGCCACAGGCCGTACAGAAATAACAGCAGCAGAATCAGCAGGTGCGGGGTCTGGGGGGTGAAGCTGCGGAAGCCGATCATGGTCAGCCCCATCAGCAGCGGATAGATGGACAGTACCCGGTGGTTACCCAGCCGGCTGAAAAGAGGGGCGATCATCGGCTTCATGGTGACCACCCCGGCGGCAACGGCAACGGTCATCAGGCCGGACTGAAAGGCATCCATACCGAACCCAAGCTGGAACATGGTGGGCAGCAAGGCCTGCATCCCCACCTGCACGGTTGTGCCAAGGACGGTCAGCACCGCGCCGATGCGGAAAGAAGGGATGCGGAACAGTTCCAGGTCGAACACGGCATCGCTTTTTCCCAGTGAATGACGTACCGCGCAGACCAGCAGCACACAGCCGATCAGACCGGCTCCGGCGGTCAGGACCAACGGTACGCTACGGTCATCAACCGCCTCCAGGAAGAGACTGGCGCTTGCCAGTCCGATGCCTGCCAGCAGGAAACCGCTCAGATCAAAGCGGCCAACCTGCGGGTTGGGTTCGTTCTGTATTAAAGTGGAAATGGCACAAAAAGCGGCAATCCCGATGGGCAGGTTGACGAAAAATATCCAGTGCCAGGAGAGGTGGGTGGTCAGCCAGCCCCCCAGCACCGGTCCCAGCACCGGTCCGAACACCAGCGGGATTGCCACCAGTCCGGCCACCTTCTGGAAGTTGTCCTCCCCCCGGTCGCGGAACAACCGCACCAGGATGATGCGGGAGACCGGGGTCATCATCGCTCCGCCGATCCCCTGCAGGATGCGAAACAGCACGAACGGTTCCAGGGAGGTGGAGAGGCCGCAGAGCATGGAACTGACGGTAAAGAGGGTTGTGGCAAACAGCAGGGTGCGCTTGGGGCCGACCCGGTCCGCCACCCAGCCGCTGACCGGGATGAAAATGGCCAGGGTTGCCAGATAGGCGGTGATGGCCACCCGCAGGTTGATGATGTCGGTGTTGAAGGAGACGGCAATGGCCGGCAGGGCGGTGTTGAGGATGGTGGTGTCCAGCAGTTCCATCAGCGTGACGCTGGTCACGGCCAGGGCGACGCAGTATTGGCCGAATGAGATTGAATTATCTGATTTTGAAGTCATGTCCGGCAGTGTACCAGCAGTTGTGTGAAATACAAATGGCGAGTTATTGTTTTTATGGGAAAGGGTTCTTCTTCTATGCTGCGAACATTGTTGCGCACCAAAGAACTGGTGCAACCGCCTGCCTCTGACGGGCAGGGCCTGCATAAAACCCTTACGGTCTGGCATCTGGCTGCCATCGGCATCGGCTGCATGGTGGGGGTGGGGATCTTCGTGCTGCCGGGAGTGGAAGCGGCGCAACATGCCGGGCCGGGTATTACCCTGTCATTTATGCTGGCTGCCCTTGCCGTGGGGTTTGCGGCCCTGGCCTATGCCGAACTGTCCGCCATGCTGCCCATATCCGGCGGCGCCTACAGCTATTGCTATATGACCCTGGGTGAATTCCCGGCCTGGCTGACCGGCTGGACGCTGCTTTTTGAATATGCTGTTGCCGCCGCCATGGTGGCCATCGGCTGGTCCGCCTACCTGGGGCATCTGCTGCAAGGGTTCGGCATAGGGATTCCTCAAACATTGATGATGTCTCCCTTTGGTGCACAAAGCGGTATGATCAACCTTCCGGCTCTGCTGGTGGTGCTGATAACCGTCATGTTTGCCCTGCTGGGCATTCAGGAAAGCGCCCGCGCCGCATTGGCGCTGGTAGTGGTGAAGCTTGCCGCAGTACTGATCTTTCTGGGAGAATCGGTGGGGCATGTGCGGACCGAAAACTGGATACCCTTTATGCCCTTTGGATTTAGCGGTGTTCTGACCGCCGCTTCGGTAACCTTTATCGCCTTTGGCGGATTTGAGGCCATGACCACGGCTGCTGAAGAAGCCAGAAATCCGCAACGTGACCTGCCACGGGCGCTGGGCATTACACTGCTGGTGGTGATGCTTGCCTATGTGGCTGTTGCAGCGGTCATGACCGGTGTCATGTCCTATCAGGAGCTGGATGTGGCCGACCCCATGACCGTGGTGCTGGTCGCTGCCCAGCATCCCTGGGCAGCGCAACTGATTGCTGCTGCGGCCCTGTTTGGTATGACCTCGGTGCTGCTGGCCCTGTTTGTGGCTCTGCCGCGCATCATCTTTGCCATGGCCCGGGACGGTCTGTTGCCCGATGCCCTGGCCAAGCTCCACCACCGCTTCGGTACGCCGCAACGGGCTACGCTGGCAGTTGGTCTGCTGGTTGCCGTAATTGCCTCGCTGCTGCCGATCCAGGTTGTGGCGGAACTTTGTTCATTGGGGATTCTGACAGCTTCGCTGATCGTCTGTCTGGCCGTGCTGGTCTTGCGTTACAGCCATCCCGATCTGCCGCGGCCCTTCAGGATGCCGGCCGCATTTCTGCTGGCTCCGCTGGGCATACTCATTTATCTGACGCTGATCTTTATGCTGCCTGCAGCAACCTTGCTGCGCTATTTGATCTGGCTGGGGCTGGGGACGCTGTTGTGGGTATGCTACGGGAGACGCACCAGCCATCTGGTCTGCCGAAAGGAGCAACTGCCCTGAAAATCTGGATTGATGCCGATGCCTGTCCACGGGTGATCAAGGAGATTGTGTTCCGTGCCTCCGCCCGTCTCAACCTGCCGGTGCTGCTGGTGGCCAACACCAGCCTTGCCAAACATACCGGCAGTCTGGTTGAGTCCATTGTGGTTGCCGAGGGATTCGATGTGGCCGATGACTATATTGCCGAACATGCGCAAGCCGTTGATCTGGTCATCACCGCCGACATCCCCCTGGCAGCCCGAATCGTGGCCAACGGCGGCGTGGCCCTGGACCCCAGGGGAGAAGTGTACACAGAAGATAATGTCAGTGACCGTCTTTCCCTGCGTGACCTGATGATGGAACTCCGTGCGGAAGGCCTTGCTCAGGGTGGCCCCGGCCAGTTCAGCACCACCGACCGGCAGCGTTTTGCCTCATCTCTCGACCGCCTCCTGACCCAAATGCTCCGCAGAAAGAGACCACTATAACCATGGCGCTACCATCAACAATGTACCGGGCAACCATACAGCTTTCCGACATTGACCGGGGTGTTTACGAGACCCTTAAGACAACAATTGCCCGTCATCCTTCGGAGACGGAGGAGCGTCTGGTGGCCCGTCTGCTGGCCTGGTTGCTGTTCCACACTGAAGATCTGCTATTTACCAAAGGGGTTTGTGCCGGAGATGAACCGGACCTGTGGTCCAAGGGAGCCGATGGCCGGGTGCTGCTGTGGGTGGAAGTGGGGCTGCCGGAGGCGGAGCGCCTGATCAAGGCGGCCCGCCATGCCGGGCAGGTGGCGCTGCTTGCCTGCGGTAACGGGCTGCCGAATTGGGAGCGGCAGCAGTTGCCAAAACTTGCAAGCGTGGCCAACCTGACGGTTGCGCGCCTTGACCAGGGTTTCATACAGCGTCTGGTGGCCCTGCTGGAGCGTTCCATTGTCTGGGAAGTCACCATTACCGAAGGCACCATGTACCTGCAGATCAATGGGGAGTCACTGGAAACAACGGTACAGCTACAATCAACTTGATAGTATATAAAATCGGTAGATAATATAAAATTATTCTTGACAGCTTTGATTTGGTTCTGGTAGTACTGAAATCATCGTTTTCAAAAAAGCTGGTCCATATATTTTTTTGCTAATTAAATCTATTAATACCATAGACAAAGGAGATAATGTCATGAGTGTCAAACGTACCCTGCTTGCTGTTGCTGTCACAGCCCTCTCAACCCTGAGCACCATTCCTGCCATGGCCGCAGACATCAGTCTGTTGAACGTCTCCTACGACCCGACCCGGGAGCTGTATGTGGATTTTAATGCCGCCTTCGCCAAATACTATAAGCAGAAGACCGGCGACAACGTCACCATCAAGCAGTCCCACGGTGGCGCGGGCAAGCAGGCCCGGGCAGTCATCGACGGCCTTGAGGCCGATGTGGTGACCCTGGCCCTGGCCTACGACATTGACGCCATTGCCGCCAAAGGATTGATCAAACCGGGCTGGCAGAAAGAATTGCCTCACAACAGTTCTCCCTATACCTCCACCATCGTTTTTCTGGTGCGCAAGGGCAATCCCAAGGGCATCAAAAACTGGGATGACCTGGTGAAACCGGGCATGTCCGTAATTACCCCCAACCCCAAGACCTCTGGCGGCGCCCGCTGGAACTATCTGGCTGCCTGGGCCTATGCCCGGCATCAGCCGGGCGGCAATGATGCCAAGGCCAAAGAGTTTGTGACCAGACTGTTCAAAAATGTGCCGGTGCTTGATTCCGGCGCCCGCGGCTCCACCAATACCTTTGTGCAGCGTGGCCTGGGAGATGTGCTGCTGGCCTGGGAGAACGAAGCGTTCCTGGCCGTCAGAGAACTGGGACCGGACAAGTTTGATATCGTCACGCCGCCGGAAAGCATCCTGGCTGAGCCACCGGTTACGGTCATCGACAAAGTGGCGGACAAGCGCGGTACCCGCAAGGTTGCCGAGGAGTACCTGAAGTACCTCTACACGGACGAAGGGCAGAAAATAGCGGCCAAGCACTACTATCGCCCGATTAACGCCAAGATCCCCACCAAGCTGGCCAAGGTGAAAAAGCTGTACACCATCGACAAGGATTTTGGCGGTTGGCAGAAAGCCCAGAAAGCCCATTTCAGTGACGGCGGTACCTTTGACCAGATTTACAGGTAGGGGCGGCCCCATGTGGCCGCCCAAGTCCGGGCCCCACGCCCAAGTCCGGGCACCCACATGGGGGTGCCCCTACGATCAGATAACCGTTGCAGGAACAGACCATGAAATTATTCAGCAAGCATACCAACGTGCTGCCCGGCTTCGGGCCGACACTGGGCTTTACGATCTTCTATCTCTGCCTGATCGTGTTGATACCACTCTCTGCCCTGGTCTTCAAAACCGCTGAAATCTCCTGGCAGGAGTTCCTCGAAGTGGTGACAGACCAGCGGGTACTGGCCTCCTACAAGGTGACCTTCGGCGCTGCCCTGGTTGCCGCTGCAATTAACGCGGTTTTCGGTCTGCTGACCGCCTGGGTGCTGGTGCGCTACCGCTTTCCCGGTCGGAAACTGATCGACGCCCTGGTGGATCTCCCCTTTGCCCTGCCGACTGCCGTGGCCGGTATCACCCTGGCCACCATTTACTCGCACAACGGCTGGATGGGGCGATTGCTGGAGCCGCTGGGGATCAAGGTGGCCTTTACGCCGCTGGGGATCATGGTGGCCATGATTTTTATCGGTCTGCCCTTTGTGGTGCGCACGGTGCAACCGGTGATTGAGGAGATCGACAGCGAACTGGAGGAGGCTGCCGCCTGCCTCGAGGCCAATCGTTTCCAGACCCTGCTGCGGGTGATTTTCCCCCTGCTGCTGCCCTCACTATTGACCGGGTTTGCCCTGTCCTTTGCCCGTGCGGTTGGCGAATACGGCTCCATCATCTTTATTGCGGGGAACATGCCGATGATCTCGGAAATCACGCCGCTGCTGATCATCACCAAACTGGAGCAGTTTGACTATACCGGCGCCACCGCCATCGCCACGGTCATGTTGCTGGCATCGTTCCTGATGTTGCTGGTGATCAATCTGCTGCAAAAGTGGAGTAGAAAGTACGCGGAGTAACGGAGCAGACCATGTCATTACCAGCACCGCCACATAAACGAGTCACTGCAGCAGATGGTCCCACCGTTACTGAACCGGCCCTTGTGCGCTGGCTGCTGATCGCCATCGCCCTGACCTTCCTGATCCTGTTTCTGGCCTTACCGCTGGTTGCGGTATTCAGCCAGGCATTTGAAAAGGGGATGGCGGTCTATGTTGCCGCACTGACCGAGGCCGACACCCTTTCCTCCATCAAACTGACGCTTTTGACTGCGGCAGTGGCGGTGCCGCTCAACCTGTTTTTCGGCGTCTCGGCCGCCTGGGCCATCGCCAAATTCAGCTTTCCGGGCAAGAACCTGCTGACAACCCTGATTGATCTGCCCTTTTCGGTCTCGCCGGTTATCTCCGGCCTGATCTATGTGCTGGTTTTCGGCCTGCAGGGATGGCTGGGCCCCTGGTTGCAGGAGCATGACATCAAAATAGTCTTTGCCGTGCCGGGAATCATCCTGGCCACCATCTTCGTGACCTTTCCCTTCATCGCCCGGGAGCTGATCCCGCTGATGGAGGCCCAGGGCAGAGACGAAGAGGAGGCGGCCATGGTGCTGGGCGCAACCGGTCTACAGACCTTTTTCCGGGTCACCCTGCCCAATATCAAGTGGGGGATCATGTATGGCGTGATTCTTTGTAACGCCCGGGCCATGGGCGAGTTCGGCGCGGTTTCGGTTATTTCCGGGCATATTCGCGGCATGACCAACACCGTCCCGCTGCATGTGGAGATTCTGTACAACGAATACAACTTCACGGCCGCCTTTGCCGTGGCGTCGCTGCTGGCCTTTCTGGCGCTGATCACCCTGGTGATCAAGACTATTGCCGAGTGGAAGGTACGAGCAACATTATCGTAGGGGCGGCCCCGCGTGGCCGCCCAAATAGACCGACAACAAGCGGACAACAAGCGGGCAACCACATGGGGTTGCCCCTACCCATGACAGGAAACGGAATCATGAGTATCGAAATTGAAAACATCTCCAAGCAGTTCGGCAGCTTTACGGCATTGAACGACGTCAGCCTGTCCATCCCGTCCGGCGAGCTGGTGGCGCTGCTGGGTCCCTCCGGCTCCGGCAAGACAACCCTGCTGCGGATCATCGCCGGGCTGGAAACTGCCGACAGCGGACGGATTCTGTTCAACGGCCAGGACACCACCAGCAGCCATGTGCGCGAACGCAGGGTGGGCTTTGTGTTCCAGCACTACGCACTGTTCAAGCATCTGACTGTTTTTGACAATGTTGCCTTCGGTCTGAACGTTCGTCCCAAAAGCACGCGTCCCGCAAAGTCGGAAATCCGTGACAGAGTTTCCGAACTGCTCAAACTGGTGCAACTGGAAGGGCTGGCCAATCGTTATCCGGCGCAGCTTTCCGGCGGACAGCGCCAGCGCATAGCGTTAGCACGAGCCCTGGCGGTGGAGCCGCAGGTGTTGCTGCTGGATGAGCCGTTCGGCGCGCTTGACGCCCAGGTGCGGGCCGAACTGCGCCGCTGGCTGCGACGGCTGCACGACGAGATTCATGTCACCAGTGTCTTTGTCACCCATGATCAGGAGGAAGCCCTGGAAGTGGCCGACCAGATTGTGGTCATGAACAAGGGCAGGATCGAACAGGCCGGAACGCCGGACCAGGTGTATGAGCACCCGGCCAACCCCTTTGTGCTCAACTTCCTGGGGAACGTCAACCTGTTCCATGGACGGTTGCAGCAAGCGGGCGGCCCGCAGGAGACGGATGAAAATGCCGTGTCCTACGTCCGTTCCCACGATATCGAGCTTGATCGCAACCAGCAGGACGCCAGTGCGCTCAAGTCGGAAATCAGGCATATCCAGAAGCTGGGGCCGCAGGTAAGGGTGACCTTGGCCATCAGCGGTACCGGTGAACTGATCGAGGCGGAATTGACCAGGGATCAGTTTCAGAATCTGGGGTTACAGCAGGGGGAGCAGGTGTATGTTAGGCCGAGACAGGTAAGAGTCTTTGTCGAGGATTATCAGATATGACAGAAAAAACGACGGCAACCGAAATCCTGAAGGCCGGTATCGAGGCGGCAGGAGGTCCGGTTTCCCTGGCCTGCTCCTTTTCGCTGGAAGATCTGGCCATTATTGATATTGCCCATACAGCCGGTCTGAAGCTGGGGGTCTTTGCCATCGATACCGGTCGCCTGAACGAGGAAACCTATGCGGTGGCTGAGGCACTGGTTGACCGCTATAACCTGCGCATCGACTGGTATTTCCCCCGTCATGAAGCGGTTGAAAAACTGGAGCGGGAAAAGGGGCTGTTTTCCTTCCGTGAATCACTGGATAACCGCCACGGGTGCTGCCACATCCGCAAGGTCGAGCCGCTTGGCCGGGCACTGAAAGAGCTGAACGGCTGGGTAACCGGCATGCGCCGAAGCCAGAGTGTGACCCGTAACGATCTTGCCGCCATTGGGCGTGATGAGCTGAACGGCGGCCTGCTCAAGATAAACCCGCTGCTTGACTGGACTGAGGAAGAGCTGCTGGACTACACCGAGGAGCATCGGCTGCCGAAAAACCGCCTGTATCGTCAAGGCTACCGCTCCATCGGCTGTGCCCCCTGCACCAGGGCGGTGCAGCCTGGCGAAGATGCACGGGCAGGACGCTGGTGGTGGGAGAATCCGGAAAACAAGGAATGCGGCCTGCATCGGCGGTAACAACCGGTTTGTAAACCTAAGGAGGCATTCGTGAGTCAACATGTAACTCATCTGCAACAACTAGAAGCTGAAAGTATCCATATCATCCGCGAAGTGGTGGCTGAATTCGGCAATCCGGTGATGCTTTACTCCATCGGAAAGGATTCGGCGGTGATGCTGCATCTGGCCCGCAAAGCCTTTTACCCGGCTCCGCCGCCGTTTCCACTGCTGCACGTGGATACCACCTGGAAGTTCCGCGAGATGATCCAGTTCCGGGATCGCATGGCTGCGGAGTGCGGTTTTGACCTGATCGTGCATGTCAACGAGGAGGGGGGAGACCGTGGTGTGTCGCCCTTTACCCACGGTTCGGCGCTCTATACCGATGTCATGAAAACCGAGGGCTTAAAGCAGGCCCTGGACCGTTACAAGTTCGATGCCGCCTTTGGCGGTGCCCGACGTGACGAGGAGAAATCCCGGGCCAAGGAACGGATTTTCTCCTTCCGCAGCGCCCATCACCGCTGGGACCCCAAGAATCAGCGTCCGGAACTGTGGAACCTCTACAACACCCGGATCAAACCGGGGGAGAGCATCCGCGTTTTCCCGCTTTCCAACTGGACCGAGCTGGATATCTGGCAGTACATCCACCTGGAAAACATTCCGATCGTGCCGCTGTACTATGCCGCCGTGCGGCCGGTGGTGGAGCGGGACGGCATGCTGATCATGGTGGATGATGACCGTCTGGAACTGCTGCCCGACGAAGAGGTGCAGTACAAATCGGTCCGCTTCCGTACTCTGGGCTGCTACCCCCTGACCGGCGCCGTGGAGTCAGAGGCAAATACCCTGCCGCAGATCATCCAGGAAATGTTGTTGACCCGCACCTCGGAGCGTCAGGGACGTCTGATCGACCATGATCAGGCTGGGTCGATGGAGAAGAAGAAGCAGGAGGGATACTTCTAAAGAAACGCCACTTTTCCGTTCTGGCGGCGTAAGTCTTCGTGATGTCTTGTGCGGCGTAGCGCTGCTACGCCTCCGCGCCATCCCTCGACAGCCTTGCCAGAACGAAAAATTGACGTTTCAGAGAGGAATAAGCGTATGGCACATCAATCGGAATTGATCGAAAAAGATATCCTCGCCTATCTGAAAAGCCAGGAAGAGAAGTCGCTGCTGCGCTTCATCACCTGCGGCAGCGTGGATGACGGCAAGAGTACCCTGATCGGGCGTCTGCTGTGGGACTCCAAGATGGTGTTCGAGGATCAGTTGGCGGCGCTGGAGGCGGACAGTAAAAAGGTGGGTACCCAGGGGGGAGCCATCGACTATGCCCTGTTGCTGGACGGTTTGCAGGCGGAACGGGAGCAGGGGATCACCATAGATGTGGCCTACCGCTTCTTCTCCACGGACAAGCGCAAGTTCATCGTTGCCGATACCCCCGGTCATGAGCAGTACACCCGCAACATGGTGACCGGAGCCTCCACCGCCCAGGTGGCGGTGATCCTGGTGGATGCCCGCAAGGGACTGCTGACCCAGACCCGTCGACACAGCTATCTGACCTCCCTGGTGGGTATCCGCCATGTGGTGTTGGCCATCAACAAGATGGACCTGATCGGCTATGACGAGCAGCGTTTCCAGTCCATTCTGCGCGACTACGAGCAGTTTGCCGCGCCGCTGGGGTTTGCTTCGATCACCGCCATCCCGATCTCCGCCTTAAACGGCGACAATATCATCGAGAAGAGCGCCGACACAGCGTGGTATAGCGGGCCTACGCTTATGGAATATCTGGAAACCGTGCAGATCGAGACTGAGAACAGGGAAAAACCGTTCCGGCTGCCGGTGCAATGGGTGAACCGCCCCCATCTGGATTTTCGCGGTTTTTGCGGCACCATCGCCTCGGGGGTGATCCGGCCGGGAGATGAGCTGCAGGTTGCCTCATCGGGGCGTGCCAGCCGGGTGGAGCGGATTGTCACCATGAACGGCGACCTGACTGAGGCGGTTGCCGGTCAGGCCATAACCCTGACCCTGAGCGATGAGATCGATATCAGCCGGGGAGACCTGTTGACCACGCCGGAAACGCCGCCGCTGTACACCCGTCATCCGGAAGCGCACCTGGTCTGGCTCCATGACGAAGCGCTGCAACCGGGGCAGATCTATCTGGTCAAGACCGCCACCGCTGTCACTCCCGGCCGGGTTACCGGCGTGCAGTACGTGGTGGATGTCAATACCTTGGAGCAGAAGCAGGCACCAACCCTGGGGCTGAACGAGATCGGCGTAGCCAGCCTGGAACTGGACCGTCCGGTCTCCTTTGACACCTACCGTCAGAACCGCGACACCGGCAGTTTTATCCTGATCGACCGTTTCACCAATGCCACCGTGGCTGCGGGTATGGTGATCGCGGCATCGCCCAGCGGTACCGGTGAGCAGGCGTTCAGGCCGGAGTTGGAGCTGAACGGACTCCAGCCCCGGATAGTCATGCTGGATGGAGCAGCAATCAGCGGCCAGGGGGTCAGCGTGGTGGAGCTGTCCCAAGACACGGGGCTGTTCGAGTTCGAGATGTCAGACAGCTTCTTCGAGTATCTCGGCAAGGGAAACCGGATACTGTTCCGGTTGCGGGATGTGGCACAACTGGAGGCGGTGGCACGGTTGGCCTATGATCGCGAGCTCTCCTTTGAGTTCGACCGCACGGCGGAGGGGATCAGTATCCTGTTGTTCAAACGGCTTATCAGCGGAGGAGGCGGGACATCCCGGGACGAAGGCACCGGCATATAAGGGACTCGGATGATAAAATGAGAGGCCCGCTTTCATCAGCGGGCCTCATGGTTACTTCTTGTGTACCCATTTTGTATGGGTTGTAAGGTTTTTTACAGCCTGTGTTATATGCTATGTTTCCGGTTAAAGCCGGGAGGCGTATCCTCGGTCATGCGCTCCTCCTTAAACTGTTACGTTACCGTCTGGAACCTCATTAACTTTCCTGCTCTCCTCATTTTTTTGATGCTTCATCTCAGGTAGCTACCCTGATTCCACTATAGGCGATTCAGGGCGGAAAAACAGTCTGTTATTATTTTTTTTGCGGGCGTATACTTTCAAAGTTATGCGAACCGGCACCCTGCCGTAATGGTTCGAAAAGATATTCCAGCCCATTCACCTTGATCTCAAGGACGACCTGCAGCATCCTTCCCAGTTTCCCCTCCGGAAAGCCCTTGTTGGCAAACCAGACCACGTACGGTTCAGGCAGGTCGATCAGCAGCCAGCCCTTGTATTTGCCAAAGGGCATCCGCATTGCTGCAAGTTGCAGTAGTTCGTCGTCCGCATTGTCCATAATGTGTCCTTTCAACTGCCGGATTCGTGTGGCTCTTGCCCGGTGGTAAAACTGCGCGGCAATGGTTATACTGCCGTGCATGGATGCACAGCATGACATGGATAGCGTGCGGGAGCAAGCGTGGACGCCGCTGACTCCTGCCGGGGCGGGACTCGCGGAGTCGCTGCACAAACAGCAGTACTTCCGCCTCTGGTCATTGGTGCTGGCTGCCCGTGACATCCCCCACCGGCTTGAGTACGATCCGCCTGCCTGGCGTTTGCTGGTTCCCGATGACCGCATGACTGATGCCATCCGGGAAGTGCGGCTTTACGAAGAGGAGAACCGCCACTGGCCGCCCCTGCCGCCTGCGCCGCGCCCTCTGGTTGAAAACAGCCTGGCGACCCTTTCGGTGCTGATTCTGCTGGCGGCCTTCCACAATATCACCTTGTCAGAGGTCATACTGATTAATGGTGTCGCGCCGGACTGGCTGGGCCTCGGCATGGCACAAGCCGCCAAAATAAAAGCAGGCGAGTGGTGGCGGCTGGTTACCGCCCTGACCCTGCACGCCGACCTGCAGCATCTGCTCAGCAACCTGGCAATCGGTGGTGTTTTCGTGCTGCTGCTCTGCCGGGAGCTGGGGTCGGGGCTGGCCTGGAGCCTGCTGCTGGGGGCCGGTATCGTCGGAAACCTGATCAATGCCAGCCTGCAAGTGCCCGGTCACAGCTCCGTGGGGGCGTCCACGGCGGTATTCGGGGTAGTTGGCATTCTGGCGGCGCTGAGCATGGTCCGTTACCGGCGCTACCTGCAACGGCGCTGGCTTTTGCCGGTCGCAGCGGCCCTGGCCCTGCTGGTGCTGCTGGGCACCGAGGGGGCGAACACTGACTTGGGCGCTCACCTGTTCGGCTTCCTGGCCGGTATCGCCCTGGGACTGCTGGCAGAGCTGCTTATTGCCCGCTATGGCCACCCTGGCCGCGGCCTGAATGCCGTGCTGGTGTTGCTCAGTATCCTGACCGTCACCGTAGCCTGGTGGCTGGCATTGGCATAGCACACGGTACGGCATGTACGCACAAGCAGCGCCTGGAGCGTTGTTAATTTGAGTTATTGGAAGTGGTTATGCACCGATCAGCACCCCGTTACATCGAACCGGTCTTTCGTCCCCCCAGCGAATCCGGAAGCCTTATTTTCCAGATCACGGTGGGCTGCTCGCAGAACAGCTGCACCTTTTGCGGCATGTACAAAGGCAAGCGCTTCGCGGTCAGGCCACTGGCCGAGATGCTGGGAGAGATCAACGGTATCCCGGAACAGTATCGTCAGCGTGTTGAACGGGTCTTTCTTGCCGATGGCGATGCCCTGGTCTATCCCTATGAAGGGCTGGTGGAAATTCTTGATGCGCTGGCAGCTGCGTTTCCCAACCTTACCAGGGTCGGCTCCTACGCTTCACCCAACAGTCTGACCACCAAGTCTTGCGAACAACTGCTCTGCCTGCGGGAAAAACGTCTGCGTATCCTGTATGTGGGGCTTGAATCAGGGGATGATGCAACCCTGGACAGTATCAAAAAAGGGTTCACAGCGGATGAAATGGCGCAGCAATGCCTCACGGCGCGGGAAGCCGGAATGAAGCTGTCTGTTACCGCTATCCTGGGGCTGGCGGGGCGCGAACGGAGCATCGAGCACGCGCGGGCCACCGCTGCCTGGGTCAATCGCGTCAATCCGGAATATTTCTCGCTGCTGACCCTCTTTCACCGGCACAATGAGCAATTTGTGCGCTCCCTCACCCAGTGCACCCGCCGGGAGTTGATGCTGGAAGCGCGGGAGATGCTTCTGCACCTGAATCCCAGCCGCACCATTCTTCGCTCCAACCATGTTTCCAACTTCCTGAATCTGGCAGGAAGCTATCCAAAAGACCGCGAACGGCTGCTTCATGATCTGGACACAGCTCTGGATCATGCCGCCCGCTATCCCGGTTTTCTGGATGGTCTGCCTGAATATGTGGAAGAATACTGAGACGGTCGCAAGAATTTCCATGTTGTCTGTGTGCAGTGTGAAGGGTCGCCACTTGGCTGCCCTTCTTGCATTTTGGTCTGCGTATCGTATACTTCCGTCAGCAGAGATCAACGAGTAGCAGTCTGCTCCAGCGCTACCAATCTACCCGGAAACAGTACGGCAGGAGTTTGCAATGGAAGGGCGTAAACAACATTCCATATTGTTGGTGGAGGATGACGAGACTGCCCGTGAGATACTGGTCAACGTATTTTCCATTAAATTTCCTGAAATTACCTTCTTAGTTGCTGATAATGGCAAGTCAGGCCTGGAAAGTTTTCAAAAACACTCCCCGGTTATGGTGATCACCGATGTCAATATGCCAGTAATGGACGGCATCTGCATGGCCAGGGAAATCAAGGCAATTGCTCCGGGAGTCAAACTGATCATACTCACCGCAATCAGCGATAAACATATCCTGGAAAGCTCTCTGTCAGTAGGTATCGAGATTGATCACTACATCATGAAGCCGGTTGAATTTGACAAACTGTTTTCGGTTGTCGAGCAGTGTCTGACAACGGTGGAAGCGTGCCATAGTTGTGCAAATGATGCGTCCGGAGAGGTAACGGGATGTTGATCATGCTGGATTAAGAAGGAGAGGCGGTTGTGAAAGAAGCCCTGCAAGAACGTGAAGAGACTGTAAGGCTGAGCCTGGAAAGTATGTTTGCTGCCCAGGGGGAGATCAACGACTTGGAGTTGGAGGAGATTGTCGACGTCCAGGCGCTGCAGGGGTTGATGGATGATTTTCATAAGCTGGTCCCCATGCCGCTGGCGGTCATCGACCTGAATGGTAAGGTGCTGGTTGGCACGGGATGGCAGGAAATCTGCACGCATTACCACAGGATGCATCCTGAAACCCATGCCAACTGCATTGAAAGTGATCTGATACTTACCGAGGGCATCAGGCCGGGAGAGTTCAAACTCTACAAGTGTAAGAACAACATGTGGGATGTGGCCACACCGATCATGGTTGGCGACGAGCATGTCGGCAACCTCTTCTCCGGGCAGTTTTTATTTGATGATGAACCCCTGAATTACGAGTTCTTCAAATCCCAGGCACGGCGATACAATTTCAACGAAGACGGGTATATCGCTGCCCTTGAGCGCGTTCCCCGGTTGAGCCGGGAAACCGTGAGCACCGGCATGATGTATTTTACAAAATTTGCCGACATAATTTCAAAATTGAGTTACAGCAACATCAATCTGGCTCAGTCGCTGGCGGAGCGCGATGCTTTGATGGCTTCGCTCCGGGAGAGCGAATCGTTCTACCGGCAGACCCTGAAATCGATACCGGGCATGGTGTTTACGACGAGGCCGGATGGCTACTGTGATTACCAGAGCCAGCAATGGGTTGATTTCACCGGTGTGCCGATGTGTGAACACTTCGGTGACGGATGGAACAAACTGCTGCATCCCGATGACCGTCTGCGCGCCTATAGCGCTTGGCGTGAGGCGGTTGAGGAGCGAGCACCGTATGATCTCGAATACCGGGTGCGGCGCCATGACGGTGTGTATGAATGGTTCAAGGTGCAAGGCCGCCCGATTTGCAATGAAGCGGGAGAGATTGTCCGCTGGTTTGGTACGGCATTGAATATCGATCAGCTGCAAAAGGCCCAGGAGGCGTTGTGCCGTGCCCATGATGAACTGGGACTACGGGTCAATGAGCGGACCGCAGAACTGGCTACCAGCGTGGAATTTCTGCGGAAAGAAGTGGCAGAGCGGGAACGGGCGGAAATTGCCCTGCGCGAAGAGACCAAGGAACGGTTGCGGGCTGTGGAGGCACTGCGTGATAAGGAAAGAATGCTCCTGCAGCAGAACCGGCTGGCAGCCATGGGTGACATGATCAATAACATAGCCCACCAGTGGCGTCAGCCGCTGAATGTCATGGCCATGCTGGCCCAGCAAATGCGCCTGTACTTTGAGATGGGTTTGTTGAACAAGGAATTTATAGAGAATAACCTGAATAAATCAATGGGCTTGATCAATCACATGTCCCAGACCATTGACGATTTCAGGAATTTTTTCAATACAGACAAGGAGCGGGCTGAGTTCGGGCTGCATGAGGTGGTTGCCAGAACCGTGTCCTTTGTCGAAGATAGCTTCAATAATCAGCAGATCAGCATTACGCTGCATGCCAGCGCCAATCCTGTTGTCTTCGGTTTTCAGAACGAATACGCCCAGGTTCTGCTAAATATCCTGATGAATGCCAGGGATGCGTTGCTGGAAAAGCGCCCGGAAAATGCAAGGGTTACGCTCACCATCAGCAAAGAAGGGGAAAAGGGGGTGCTGACCATTGCCGACAACGCCGGTGGCATAGCGGATGAGATAATCGGCAAGATTTTCGATCCGTATTTCACCACCAAGGGGACGGATAAAGGGACGGGAGTGGGGCTCTTTATGTCGAAAACCATTATCGAGAAAAACATGAACGGCAGCCTGACCGTACGTAACACCGCCCAAGGGGCGGAATTCAGGATAGAGGTGTGAGTACCGCCCCGCATGGAAGCGGTTTCTTTTTAACTGCTGATCGAGAGTCTTTGAACCATAAATTGCTCAAATTCATCCGTCGGCAGTGGTCTGCTGAAATAATAGCCCTGCATTTTATAACAATCATGTGCGTACAGGAAGTCAAGCTGTTCCTTTGTTTCAACCCCTTCCGCGATAACCTGCAGGTTCAGGCTCTTTGCCATGCCGATAATGGCGCTGACGATGGCGGCGTCATCCTGATTGGCTATGACATCCTGGACAAATGATTTGTCAATTTTGAGTTTGTCCAACGGAAACTTTTTCAGGTGGCTCAGACTGGAATAGCCGGTGCCGAAGTCATCGATGGCAAGTTTTATTCCCATCTGTTTCAGCGAATTCAGCGTTTTTATGGCTTCAGCATTTTTCATGATGCCGGTTTCCGTAATTTCCAGCTCCAGCCAGCTGGGTTGCAGGCTGGTCATCTGCAGGACATTTGCAACCATTTTTGACAGATTCCGCTGATGGAACTGCATGGCCGAGAGGTTGACGGCAATTGATATGGCAGGAAGTCCCTGTTGCTGCCAGGCGCTATTCTGACGGCAGGCTTCCCAGAGTACCCATTCGCCTATCGGTACAATCAACCCGTTCTCTTCAGCCAGCGATATGAACATGTCCGGCGGCACCAGCCCCATTTCCGGGTTTTGCCAGCGCACCAGGGCTTCGGCCCCGATAATCCGTTTGGTTGTCACGTCTATCTGCGGCTGGTAGTGAAGCACAAACTCCTGGCGTTCCAATGCTCTTCTCAGCTTGTTCTCAATGGTCCAGCGCTCATAGGAGCTTTTATTCATGGTGGGGGTGAAGAATTGGTAATTGTTTTTCCCGTTCTCCTTTGCCCGGTACATGGCCACGTCGGCATTGGAGATCAGTTCTTCGTTGGCGGTGCCGTCTTCGGGGAAAAGGCTGATGCCGATACTGACCGTCGTATGTAATTCGAGATCCCTGATTGTGTAATGAGTTGAGATGACATCCAGAATTTTCTGGGCAATTTTTCCGGCGTGATTCACGTCATGGAGATCGGGAATGACAACGATGAACTCGTCCCCTCCCAAACGGGCAATGGTGTCGCTGCTCCGCAGGCAGTTTCTCAAACGCTCCGCAACCGATTGCAGCAGCAGATCGCCAAAACTGTGCCCCAGGGTGTCATTGATGGTTTTGAAGCGGTCCAGGTCGAGAAAAAGTATGGCCACTTTGGTGTGTTGGCGTTTGGCGTACAAAATCGCCTGAAGAATCCGGTCATGCAGCAATATTCTGTTGGGAAGCTCGGTCAGCGCATCGTAGTGGGCCATGAAATGAATGCGCTCGTCAGCGGCCTTGCGTTCAGAGATGTCTGAAAACACGGCAAGATAGTTCTGAACCTGTCCGGTGGTATCCTTGACGGCAACAATACTGAGCCACTTCGGAAAGACCTCGCTGTTCTTGCGCCGGTCCCAGATTTCCCCCTGCCAGTGTCCGGTGGTGTTGATTGATTCCCACATTTTTTGATAAAACAGCAGATCGTGGCGTCCCGAAGCCATTATCCGCGGATTTTTCCCAGTCACCTCTTCCTGGGTATAGCCGGTGATCTTGGTGAAGGCAGGATTAACCGAGATGTAATCGTTGTTCTCATCCGTAACAACAACCGCCTCGCTCATGTTCTCAAACACCTTGGAAGCCAGCCCCAATTCCTTTTCCGACATCTTCAGCTCGGACGTATCATGCACAATGCCCATGAACAGGGAGTCATCACCCTGTTTGAGTTCGCTGATCAGCAGATCCATGTGGTAGATACCGCCATCGCGGCGGTGGCCGATCAGGTTCCGCACCATGTGGCTACTTGTACCGGCATCAAAGGTAATAAGATTAGAGAAGGAAAAGTCTATTTCCGCCACATCGGTTTTTGAAAGCAGCGTTGTTATGTTCAAACCTGCCAGTTCATCGGCTGAATAGCCGAAAATATCCAGCACGGACCGGTTAAAGGATTCTATGGTACCCTGCTGATCAAACCAGATGACACCTGTTGCCATCTCATGAAAAATGGCTTCTATGTGCACATTTTGGAGTATGCCGGGATTTTCAGTTTTCATATAGCTTTCACTGTCTATGGTGAATTTGAGCGATAGTCTGCTGTCAGGTCTGACAGTTTGAGGGACTTTATAATATTTGTAAGCGGTTGAACAGGTTTAATCGGATCATTTTGGCAGGAATGACGCAAAAAGTTGTCAAGCTCCCTGATCCATACCTGCTTGAACTCCCTCCCATGGAGGGAGAGAAGATACTACTCCTCCCCCCAGCGGGGGGAGGTCGAGAGGGGGGGGACTGCAAAAAATGTAATGTTACGAGGTACTGGTTTCAGTTGCCTCATAGATGATGCAGTATTTGACCGGCTTATGGAGTCAAAAACGTATCGTCTTGGTTACTCCAACGCTTCGAACGTCGCTTTTTCCTCGTCGCTGAACAGCCGGTTGAGATCGAGCACGATCAGCAGCCGTTCTGCATGGTTGATCACTCCGGTAATGCAGCTCTGGGCAGCGTTACCCTGCGCGATGGAGGGCGACGGCTGGATCTCCGACGCAGAGATGCGGATTACCTCAGCCACCGCATCCACCACAAAACCGGTCAGGTCGTTGCCTACCTCCATCACCAGGATGCGGCTCTGATTGTTCTTCTCCCGTTCGTCCAGCCCGAAACGTTTGCGCAGTGAGATGATCGGCACCACCGTGCCGCGAAGGTTGATGATCCCGTCCACGTAATCCGGGGTGTTGGGCATCTTAGTGATGGAGGGCATACGGATGATTTCGCGCACCGCCAGCACGTCAATGCCGTATTCCTCGCCTTCAAGTTCGAAGCTGACCAGTTGGATGAGCTCCTGTCCAGTTTTGCGTTCTTCTCGTGCAGCTACAGGCAGATTACTCATGGTTTCCCCAACCGGAAGCGGCTGACAAGATTTTGCAGATCCTGGGCCTGGGTGGCCAACTGGGCAGCCGCTCCGGCTGTCTCGTCCGCGCCCCGTGCCGTCTGGTGCACCACCTCCGTGATCTGCTGGATATTGTTGGTCACCTCGCCCGTGGTGGCGGTCTGCTGTTCGGCAGCCGTGGCGATCTGACTGACCTGCATGGAAACCTCGTTGATCCGGTCAAGGATATCCTCCAGGGCCTGTCCCGATTTCTGGGACGATACGGCGCCTTTCTCCACTTCGATGACCCCCTCTTCCATGGCCTTGACCGCTGCCTTGGTTTCGTTCTGGATCGCCTTGATCATCTCGCCGATCTCGCGGGTGGCCTTGGTGGTCCGCTCGGCCAAAGCCCTGACCTCGTCGGCGACCACGGCGAATCCGCGCCCCTGCTCACCTGCCCGGGCTGCCTCAATGGCCGCATTCAGGGCCAGCAGGTTGGTCTGGTCGGCAATGTCCTCGATAGTGCCGACGATGTCGCCGATCTGCTCGGAACGGGAACCGAGCGCCTCGATGGTCTGGGAGGTCTGGCGCACCCTGTCGGCGATGACGCTCATGCCGGTTATGGTCTCCTGGACCACCTTTGCCCCGGCGTTGGCGGCATCCGTGGACTGCTGTGAGGCATCGGCGGCCAAGGAGCAGTTGCGGGCAATATCGCTACTGGTGGCGGACATCTCCTCGCTGGCCGTGGCCACGGTATTGGTCTGGGAGGCAACCTCTTCCGCGCCGGTGGCGATCTGGGTCGAGGTGGAGTGAAGCTGGGTGGAGGCAGAGGCGATACCGCTGGAGATATCCACTGTTCGGGAGATCATCTCCCGCAGGTTCTGGACCATGTTCTTCATGGCTGCCATCAATTGACCGGTTTCGTCCCCTGAGCTGACGTTAACAGATACGGTCAGGTTCCCCTCGGCAAGGGCGTTGGCAACGGAAACCGCCTCTGCCAATGGCCTGGTGATAGTTCTGGAGATAAACAGGCCAAGGCCGATGGCCATAAGCACCCCCACTATGACCAGGACGCTCATGACTATCGTTGCCGCCTTGGCCTCCTTGGTATTGGTTGTGGAGGTCAGCTTGGCCTGAGCCTCTTTTGACTCCATCAACTTGTTCATGATTTCCTGCTCATGCAGGGCCGACTTCTTGGCATCGCCATGCAAAAGTGCTATCGCTTCCTCATCCTTGCCGACCTTGTGCAGCTCCAGTACCTTGTCGATATGGCCGCCATAGACATTGCGCGACTCCTTGAACTCATTGAACAATGTGCGCCCTTCCTCGGTCAGGATGGTCTTTTCAAATCGTTCCGAACGTTCGGAAACATCCTGGCGGAGCTTTCTGATGGTTTCTACCGCTGCCTGTATTTCCTTCTCATCCCTGGATTCCACGATATCCCGCAGGTTGATGCGCACGCGCTGAAACGCGACCGACATGTTCGCCAGATCTCCCAGGGGAACAGTCATCTTTTCATACAGCATGGTGTCGGCGGCATCAATCTGATGGATTTTGACAATGCCCATAATGCCGATTACCGCGGCAATCGTTGCTACCACCAGAAAACTGGCGATGAGTTTAGCTCCTACTTTAATGCTGCTGAACCAGGTCATGTTATTCTCCTCTGAGTGTGATTATTGTTCCAAAGATTGCGGGACAAATTCCGGTGATCGGTGTATTCATGCCAACCCCTTCCTGTGAATTTTATGAACATTTCTTTCTGAACTCCTTATGCCGGGGATGGCGGCATAAGGCTGAGTAACCAAAACTAAAGGCATGTTTGCATCCAGGCCTTTTCATCAAACATTTTGAAATACCTTCCATAACCTTTTCGGTCAGACAATCAGAGTCAGCGGAATCGACGGCGTCCGTGGAATCCGAATCGGCCTTTGAGGCATTGCCATGTTTTATTGAAACGGGATCAAATGGCATGTTTGTCCGGAACCATTCAGGATGGTAGTAGCCAGTACAGTATGCCGGGAGGTTTTCAGGGAATCTATAGGGGGATTGCAAGGAGAGGGTTCGTAAACTCCCAAAGAAAGCTTTTGGTTTGACAAGGGGACACGAGGTGAAAAAGCGGCTTGGTTATTGCTCCGGTGGATAAAGATGTCATCCGAACAGCGTGAAGGATCTGTTTTTCCTCCAGGGAGGAAAAGAGCCTTTACGGGCGGAAGCTACGTAAGGGTGGTCAGCCCCTCACGGATGGCATACTTGGTCAATTCCGCGATGCTGAAAAGGTTGAGCTTCTTCATAATGCCGTGGCGTTGGTTCTCGACGGTTTTCAGGCTTACATCAAAAGCAAAGGCAATCTCCTTGGTATTTTTGCCTTCGGCAATAAGCTGAAGAACCTCTCTTTCGCGCGGGGTCAGCATTTCGTCGGTCAGGGCGTTTTCAGCCGGGATGCGTTGCAGATACTCCTTGATGAGGATTTCCGTTATTCTTTTGCCGAGGTACGGTTCATTTGCCGCGACCATGCGGATTGCCGTTGCCAGTTCGGCAAAGGCAGCGTCCTTGAGGACATAACCGCTGGCCCCGGCTTTCAGGATCTCCACGACAAAACGCCGGTCGGACTCCATGGAAAGCGCCAGCACCCGCACCCCCTCCAGTTCTTCCGTGATGCTGCGGGTAGCATCGATACCGTTCATATCGGGCATGGAGATATCCATGACCACCACATCGGGGCGATGTTCGCGGGCAAGCTCAACCGTGGACCTGCCGGTGTCCGCCTCTGCCACCACCTCCATATCCGGCTCGTTTTTCAGTAGCGCCTTCAGGCCGTCACGGACTATGCTATGATCATCGGCAAGGAGTATTTTCAACATAGTTGGTATCCCTTTACTGGTCATGAGATTGAGCCAGCGGAACCTTGATGGTTGCCACGGTTCCCTTGCCCGGTTTTGAGTCAATGGTAATACATCCGCCAAGGTATTCTATTTTCTGCTGGACATTGAAGAGGCCGAAACCACCCTCCTTTGTTGGACGTTCACTTGTTTTCGAGGTGTCGAAACCGATTCCATTGTCGCGGATGGTAATGGCGAAAAACGCTTCTTCCCGCTCTATATGCACCTGAACAGAATCGGTGCCCGCATGTTTGGCAACGTTCAGTAACAGTTCCCGCACGGCCTGGAAGACCGTGGAACGGATCTCGTATTTCAACGGTTTCGCTTTGTCGTCGTTAATCAGTTCCATCCGGAGGCCATAGTTCTCCTTCAATTCCTCTCCCAGCCACTGCACCGTTGCTTCCAGTCCGGCACTGGCCAGGAGCGGCGGCCTGATCTGAAAAGTCAGCGACCTGATGTCCTGAATGGTTTGGTCGATCAGCTTGCTGATGTCATCGGCATCACTTTCCAGATGCTCCGAAGACAAGCGGCTGGTCAGGGAGTCGAGCTTCATCTTTGCCAGGATCAGACGCTGGCCGACCTGGTCGTGCAGCTCTCCGGCGATGCGGTCCCGTTCCCGGTCCTCCGCCATGGACAGCTCAAATGCCATTGCCTGGAGTTTCGACTGATGGTCGAGAATCGCCTGTTCGACCTTCTTCCGCTCATCTATCTCCCGGATGAGCTGTTCGTTGGACAGGGACAGGGAAGCGGTCCTTTCAGCCACCTGCAGTTCCAACTCCTCGTTGATTCCGGCCAGGATCATCTCGGCGCTCTTGCGTACCGTGATGTCGGACAGCATGGCCAATATATAGCGCTCCCCGGCCAATTCGATCATTTCAAGCAAAATAAGGACATGCCCCAAGCGTCCTGACTTGTGGCGGAACCCGGCTTCGAATTGTCGCACACGGCCCTGTTCGCGTATCTCGTTCAAAAGCCTGACACGCTCTTCCGGATGGGGCCAAAGCTTCAGTTCAAGAGAGGTCTTGCCGATAACCTCTTCACGCGAATACCCGAACAGTTCGAGAAACGTTTCGTTGACGTCGATGAATTGACCGCTTTCCAAGCGACTGATGACGGCGGCGACCGGGCTGGCGTGGAATACGGTGGAAAAGCGCTGGTTGCTTTCCCGCAGTTCCTGCTCCGCCTTCTTACGCACGGTGATGTCGCGGCCGACAGCCTGGGTTTCCACAAGGTTACTTTGGCTGTCATAAAACCCGCGGTTGACGAACTGCATCCAGCGGACGTCCCCGGAGGCATCACGGACCCGGTTTTCAATGACAACGACCGGGTGTGAGGGGGACATGGCAGCCAACTCCGACTCGATCAGCGGAATATCCTCGGGCAACGCCACCGGTTGCCAGCTTCTGCCGATCAGTTCGTCGTGTGTCTTGCCGAATAACCGGCAATAGACATCGTTGACAAAGGTAAAGGTACCGTCTGGCAGAAAGCGGGCAATGACCTCGGTTTGGTCCTCTACAACTGCTCGGTAGCGCTCCTCGCTCCGTTGAAGGGCCTCACCGGCAAGCTTTCTCTCGGTGATATTCTCATGCGTAATCACGATCCAAACCATACTCCCATCCACGAAACGGGTCACACGGCCCTGGAACCAGCGTTGTTCCTCATCCGAGTGACAAGGGTATTCCTGGGTGTATAGATCCGTTTTACCCTTGAGGACGGAACGGATGCCTTCGGCAAACCGACGGGCCTCTTCTTGTTCATCACCTGTTACTGCATCACAGATGGTGAGATAATTGAGCCCGATGCCGAAATTTTCAAGTAGCGGTGGGTTTAATAAAGCAAAGTCACACCAGCCTTTGTTCACAGACAGGATTGTTCCCTGTTCGTCGAGCACGCAGATGTTTGCAGAAAGGGCATCGAGCGTTGCCCGCAAAAAGCGCTCTGAACGTCGGGCCGCTTCCTCCGCCAACTTTCGGTCGGTGATGTCCAGCACAAAACCGGTCAGGCCGATCACCTCGCCAGCGTCGGAGAGAAGCGGATAGTAGCTGGCCAGCCAATGGCGCGGAACATCCGGCGACCACCACACCGATCCCTGCAACTCGATATCCAGTGCCGCCTCGCCCCGCTCCAGAACGGGCCGCCAGATCTCCCTGAGGCTGGCGGCAAGATCGGCGGGAAGCACCTCGTCGATGGTCCGACCGAGATGTTCTTTGACCTGCTTGCCGTTGATCTCGGCCATGCGCCCATTGATGCGCAGGAAACGCATCTCCCGATCCACGGCGAACAGACCAGCCGACGTGTATGTGTAGATCTGGCTCAACTCCACTTAATAGCTCCAACGTGCATGAGATAGCCGACTGGCGATGCCGGAGGGCCTCTTTGAAGTCATTCGTAATGCGTCAACATCCGGATAATTTTTATAGTCTTCATCTGCTCTTGGGTACTTACTTGAGATAAAACAGGTATGCGATGCTGGAACGAGGCATCATGGCGTCAATCCGGATATTTTTCTGGAATCTACTTTAATGCAGAGGTTCCTCTTCCTCTTCTTCACCGCTGATAGCCAATGACTTCACCGCGCTTTCCGGTGATTTGCCCCGTATGATGTCCATAATTTCCTGATAACTCATAATGCGTATTTCGTGGGTTGTGATATTGGCGCATATCGGGTGAGTCTCAATGAATTTCCGGGCTTCATGGTAACTCAGCTTTTCCGGTTTAAGCTCGTTGTGCGGCATGACGACATGAAAATGGTACTCTTCTCCCTCACGGCAGAGGATATGGTAGTGCCCCGCAAAAAATCCGATGCCATATGCGTTTTCTGCATCCATACATTGTCCCTTCCATCTTTGTCAGCCTGATTAGCAGCCGGGTGCGTCCGTGGTCGGAGTTCGTGGGTGCTGCATAGGCAATTGTATTTGCCTTAATTGATAGCAATCATTGCATAACCTTTGTTTTGGTATCCAATAAATGAATTGAACACATTGGCAACCAACGTGACCTCCGGGATTAGCCCATTCGGGTCTGCTTTGAATACACGCATTGCCACAGCACACGCTTCAAACCGCACCCCCTTCTTTCTTAGAGCCTGGAATAGGGCAACAGCCTCCTCATCAAGTGCGGTCACCGTCAGAAGTTTCACCCCGGGCCCGCGAAAAGCAACTATCATCTCCGGTTTGATCCCCTGCGCTACCATCCCTTCTAACGTTTCATTAAAGAGCTTAAGGTTGAAGACAAGTTTGTCAAGTTCAGCAACTCGCACATCAAAAATAACCTTGGCTGTTTTAAGTCCGGCAAATGCTTCGTGGTCATCCGCTTTTTTTGCAGCATGTACATCCAGAGAACATGTCAGTAAGATCATGATCATAATTAATAAAGCTCGCAGGTGCATAAATGCCTCCTTTTTTGAACTAGCAATAAGGGACAGGCTACGTATTGATGCCTCTTTACGTCCCTTTAACCATACCCGTTACCGATTATAACAAATTGCACTATCTCCCCTGATTTCGTGATTACAGCATCGGCGCTAACAGTACTCCTCTTTCCTGATGTTGTACTTCTTAATCTTGCGGTAGATGGTGGCCATGTTCATGTCGGCTTCGCGGGCGGCGTGCTCGACGTTGCCGCCGTGTTTCTTGAGCAACCGCCTCAACAGGTCTGCCTCAAACTTGTCCAGAGCCTCGCTGAACGGCATCCCGCCGGGCTCTGCGCTGTCCGCATCAGCGGGAGCCGGGATGACATCGATAAACTGCATCAGCGTGTCACGGGAAATGTATTCATCCCCCTCCATGGTCATGCAGGCCTCAATCACATTTTTGAGCTGCCGGATATTGCCCGGCCAGGCAAAACCGCACAGGGTTTGCATGGCCTCCTTCTCAAAGCCCTTGACCTGGGCGCCGAACTTCTGGTTTTGCAGATTGATGAAGTGGGCGGTCAGCAGCGGGATATCTTCCACCCTCTCCCGCAACGGCGGCAGATGGATGTTGACCACATTCAGCCGGTAGTACAGGTCTTCACGGAACGCGCCGCTTTGCACCGCCTGCTTGAGATCGGCGTTGGTGGCCGAGAGGATGCGCACATCAACCCGCGTGGGCGTGCTGTCTCCCAGCCGGTTAAACTCCTTCTCCTGCAGGAAACGCAGCAGGGTCTTCTGGACGTTCATCGGCAGGTTGCCCACCTCATCCAGAAAAAGGGTGCCGCCGTTGGCCGTTTCCAGCAGTCCTTGCCGGTTTTCCCTGGCGCCGGTGAAGGCCCCTTTTTTGTAACCGAACAGCTCGCTCTCCAGCAGGCTTTCCGGCAGCGCGCCGCAGTTGATGGCGATGAATTTACGCTCCTGGCGGGGGGAGTTGTAATGGATGGCCTGGGCGATCAACTCCTTGCCGGTGCCCGATTCGCCGGTGATCAACACCGAGGTATCTCGCACCGTTACCTTCTCCGCCTTGACCAGAACGTGTTTCAGCGCGCCGGAGGTGATGATCTTGTCAAAACAGAATTTACCTTCCAGCTCCCGCCGCAGTTCCCGGTTCTCTTCCAGCAGTTCCGACTGTTGCAACGCGTTTTTCACCCGGTAGATCAGCTCATCCGGCTCAAACGGCTTGGTCAGCATGTCGTAGGCGCCGCTTCGTAGCGCCTGAATGGACATTTCCACCGTGGCGTAGGCGGTGATCATGATCACCGGGATGTCCTTGGAGATTTCCTTGACCTTTTTTAATACCTCCAGGCCGCTCATGCCGGGCATTTTGATGTCGGTGATCACCAGATCCCAGGCGCCGGGGTGAAACTCGGCAACCGCCTTTTGCGGCGAGGTGTTGGCTTTGGCCAGATAGCCGTGGTCCAGCAGAACCTGCTCCATCATGCGGCAGAGTCCGGCTTCGTTGTCGATCAGCAGAATGCGTTTTTTTTCTGACATCTATACATCCTCATGTTCAATGGGCAGCAGCAGCGTTACGGTTGTTCCCTTGTCCGGCGCGCTGGTGATGGTGATATGGCCGTGGTGGCGCTCGATGATCTGGCGGGTGATGGCCAGGCCGAGGCCGGTGCCTTGCTCCTTGGTGGTGTAGAACGGTTCGAAGATCTTCTCGATGCTTTCATCGGAAATGCCGCAGCCGCTGTCGCTGAAGGTGATCATGACCTGCCCGGTATCGGCCCGGGCGGTGGCAACGCTCAGGCTGCCGCCGTCCGGCATGGCGCCGCCAGCGTTGAGGATCAGGTTGATGGCCACCTGGCGCATCTGGTCGCCATCCAGCATGACCAGCGGCAGGTCCGGGGCAAATCCGGTGGTGATGGTCACTCCGCGCATATCGGTGTGGTTGGCGGCGAAATCGATGATCTGCGTCAGCAGTTCGTTCAGGTCCACCGGTTCCAGCGATGGTCGCGGCGTGCGGGCGTAGCTGAGCAGGTCCTGGACGATCTTCTTGCAGCGTTTGCTTTCGCGCTTGATCTCATGGATGTATTTGTAGTGAGGATCGTCTTCCGACATCTTGCCTTCAAGGTAGGCGGCGTAGCCCAGGATCACCCCCAGGGGATTGTTGATCTCATGGGCCACCCCGGAGGAGAGTACCCCCAGTGAGGCCATTTTGCCTTGTTGGGCCAGTGACGATTCCATCTCCTTGTTGCGACGTATGATGTCAGTCATCTGGTTGAAGGAGTCGGCCATTTCAGCCAGTTCATCCTGCCCTTCCACCGTCATTTTTTCCTCAAGGTTGCCCTGCCGGACGCTTCGGATGACGTCGATCATGTGGGTGATGGGGCAGGTGAGTATGGTTGAGGCGCGGAAAACCAGCGCCGCCGCCGCCGCCGCAACCACAAGCATCAGGATCAGCATGCTGACCATGATCCGTTCCTTGATCTTGTTGGCCTCACGGTAGAATTCATCTTCGTAGGAGCCCACCGCCACGATCCAGTTCCACGGCTTATAATACTCGTAATGGACAATTTTCATGCGCGGGGTCTTGGTGCCGACGTTTCTCCAGGGATAACGAATCCAGCCGTCCTTTTTCTCGATCATCTCCCGGATGAAATACAGGCCGTTGGAGTCGCGGACATCGTAAATATTCGTGCCCTCCGCCTCGTGGTGCACGGTGAGGGTGCCGCTGGTGTCCATGCAGAAGATGTAGCCGGTGTTGCCGACCCGCTTGCTCTTGATCTTTTTCTTGAGCAGGGCAAAGGCGTGGGATTCTGCGTCATCCGCCCCGTCACCGGCAGTTTTTCGTGCCCGCTCGGGATAGTGCTGATTGTGGGCATCCAGCAGGTCCACCGTAAAGGAGACCATATGTTGCAGGTCGTCCTTGCTGGTCTGGGTGACCCCCCGGTAGGCCTGGAGGTTGGCGATATAGCCGATGACCGTGGCCACGATGATGATCGGGATGATCACCAGCGGCAGCACCAGCGATAGCAGCTTCCAGCGCAGTTTCAGTTTTTTTAGAAATTCACCCACCTGGCCACCTTCTCTCCTACCTGTTTGTTTTGATTGATATATCCCAATGTTTTGCATTAGGCAAGCGCTGTGCGCTGCTGCTTTTGCAAAATTGCAAAATTGACGGGGAAAGCTATTTGCATTTCTGCAAATTTTATGCGGTTATCCTGTCTCCTCTAAAATAGCCTGTAATCATTGGCAAAATATCAAACAGCGCCGGCAGGTACCCGATGCCCAACTCAGTGGCCTTCCCCGTGCAGAACAATCCCTTCTCGCATATTTGCGAATTGACACAGATCCGCAGCGTATCACTCAAAGCAGCTTAATTTGTAACAGCTCGTATTTATTTGTAAAAAAACCGAATGAAACTTTTGGCCTGATCAATGCTTATACAAAAAGCAGCGTTAGAAGAGGGGAGACATATGACAACTTCAGACATCTGCCCATTTTACGGCAAGAACGATGATTATTGCGACGTGGGCTGCGGCTACATCTCAAGCCATGATGTGAACATGATTATTCGCTATTGCAACGGGCATTATCAGGAGTGCGCCAAGTATCTCGAATTGGCGGACCGATTTTACGGCAAACAGGGCTACGGAACAGAAGCCGGTTGCATGAAACTGCAACCATTAAAACAGGGACGTTAGCAACCGGCGGAAATCTTATTACGCGAACAAAGGAGATAGCTGATGAGTGAGAGAGAGTTGGAATTGTTGCAGAGGATTCAGGAACTGGAACGCCACACCTGGCGTAACAGCGCAATCCTGCGGACAGTGGCCATTGTCGCTTCCACGGCGATGATCGGTATCGTGGTGGCTTCCGGTGTTATCGGCGGCGGCCGTGCGGGCGGTTCCTGGTCCGGCCCGGCATGGAACGCCATGTGGCTGTACGGTCTGTTTGCCGCCAATGCCGTATCCATGTTCTGGACCACCCACAAGGAATAGGAGGAAAGTGCGATGCCAATGAAAATAACCAATGCAATTCTGCTCCTGGTGGTCTGCGTGATCTGCGCCACCTTCAACATGCAGTTCTTTAACGGCCTGGATGAAATGATGGGCGATCAGTACTGGGTGATCGATACCAACAAGGGCGACCACGGCTGGTACGCCATGGGGCTTCTGCCGCATGTAAAAAGCATGCCCAAGGATGCGGTCAAGGCTGTCAATACGGACAACGATCCGTCAAACGATCTGGCCATCTATGCCCAGAACGGCGATTTTGCCGGCAACACCCTCTATGGTGTCAGCCTGGGATTCGCTCTGATTATGTACCTGATCTGGTTTGCCTTTATCATTGGCTTTCCGGACCGGGTTGATCCCTATCTGCTGCCGCGCAAGCTTTTTACCATTGCGGTCATTATCAGCTGTTCAGTGGTCGCCAACCTCTTCCTGATGCGTATTACCGCTGACTTTGCCCACGAGCCGATGTCCCGGATAGCCAATATCGCCGGAAACCATGCCTCGATTCTGTTCCATGCCGCCGGTATCTGGTTCGCCCTGCTGTTCTCCGCCCTGGGCACCCATACCCATTCCTTTGGCGAGATGCTGGCCCCGGACAGCCGCAACTGGCATTCCCAGGCCAATGAGAAGTTCAACTGGCTGTTCACGTTGCTGGCTCTTGTTACCGGACTTGAGCTGCTGTTGTTCAACAACAGGCTGGCACTGCCGGATACCGCGGTGGATTACGCGCTCTGGATCATCTGGGTGGTGGTGTTTATGCGTCTCTACGGATTTTCTCCGAAATACTGGATCAAGCGTCCCACCGGCATTGCCATCATGGTGGTCGGCACTCTGTTGACCCTGCCGCTGTTTTATGTGCTGGAGCGGCTGACCGGTGATCTGGGTGCCGGGTTTGCCTCGCCGCTTCTGGCGCAGGCACTCGGGTCTGAAAACCAGAATGTCGGCTTTTCATTGATGGTGTCGATCTATCTGGTGTTCTGGATGGAGTTTGCCACCGCAATCCGTATGAACGGCCCGCTTAAAAAGGCCGTAGCCAGAACACTCTGAGTCCAGGGAGGATTTACTCATGTCGGAAACAATCAAGAATAAAGGCTGGACGGTCGTAACTGCCGGTCTGGCGATTAACCTGGCCCTGGGCGTACTCTATGCCTGGAGTATCTTCAAGGGAGCCATCAAGTCCTCCATCGAAAAGGGGGGGGAAGGGGCGTTTACGTGGGATATCGCCTCCATCAACGACCCCTACGCGGTCTGCTGTCTGGCCTTCGCCTTTTCCATGATCCTGGCCGGTAAGTGCCAGGACAAGATCGGCCCGGCCCGCACCGCCCTGATCGGCGGTCTGCTGGTGGGAGCCGGTTTCATGCTCATGGCCTTCTCAAGCTCCTACATGGCCTGGGTGCTCGGTTTCGGCATCCTGGCCGGTTCCGGTTTCGGTTTCGGCTATTCCGCCGCCACGCCGCCGGCGCTGAAGTGGTTCTCCCCCTCGAAGACCGGCCTGATCGCCGGGATCGTGGTGGCCGGTTTCGGTATCGCGCCGGTGTACATCGCGCCGCTGGCTTCCTATCTTATTGGTGCCTTCGGTATTCCCAAGGCAATGCTGTTCCTGGGCATCGGATTTGCCATCCTTGTCTGCGGCCTCTCCTTTCTGCTCACCAATCCGCCCAAGGAATTTGTACCTGCCGAACCGGCTGACCCAGGTCCCCTGGCCAAGCTGAATGCAGCAAAGCCGGTGGTAAACGCCTCGGTCAGTGAGATGCTGCGCAATTACAAGTTCTACGTGCTCTGGGTGGCCTTTTTTATCGGTTCCGGCGCAGGCCTGATGGTTATCGGCAGCGTTGCCGGTCTGGCCAAAAAAAGCATGGGGCCGATGGCCTTTATAGCGGTGGCCATTATGGCACTGGGCAATGCCGGTGGCCGCGTCGTGGCCGGTATTCTTTCGGACAAGATCGGCCGTCGGGCCACGCTGTTCATCATGCTGTCCATGCAGGCTGTGATGATGTTCGTCGCCCTGGCGGTGGTCAACTCCGGCAGCGCGGTGCTGCTGGTTATTCTGGCAACCTTTATCGGTTTCAACTACGGCTCCAACCTCTGCCTGTTCCCCTCCTTTGCCAAGGATTACTGGGGCACCAAGAACTACGGTCTTAACTACGGCGTGCTCTTTACCGCCTGGGGCGTTGGCGGATTCGTGATGGGCAAAGTTTCCGAAATGCTCTCCGCCCAGCCGGGCGGTCTTGGCAAGTCGTTCATGCTGTCCGGCATTCTGTTGATCGGCGGTGCCGCCCTGACCATCTTCCTGGCCGAGCTGAAGCCTGAAACCGCTGAAGCCAAGGCGCCTTCACAGTGGGAAGAGTTCTGGTCGGAGTTCAAGCTGGGCATGCGCGTATTTGCCGGGTTTGAGCAGGAAACGGTCCGTGTGCCGAAGGAAATCAAGCCCTTTGAATATTGATTTGTAGTCAGGATGGCACCAAAAGCGATCACCCCCAACCCCTCCTTATCAAGGAGGGGAGCTTATAATCCCCCTCCTGTTTCAAGAGGGGCTGGGGGTGGTAAGGTTTCTGCGTAAGGCCTCCCCTTCTCCCTCCCTGACAAGGGAGGGCCGGGGTGGGTTGATCCGAAGTGTGATATCTGGTTGCCGGAGTGTTCCCCATGAGTAAGTCGGATTACACGATTAAGGACATACGGAAGCGCAAGCGGGATTTCATCAAAAAGATCATCCTGCCCACGCTGATAACGCTTCTGCTGTTTATCCTGACCATATTTCTGATCGTCATTCCCCGCTTCAAATCGATGATCATGTATGAAAAGCGTGAGATGATCCGGGAACTGACCAACTCGGCCTGCAGCGTGTTGGAAAAGTTTGAATCCTACGAACGGGAAGGGTTGCTAAGCAGAGCGGAAGCGCAGAAGCAGGCCATGGAACAGATACGGCACTTGCGCTACGGGGAGGATCATAAGGATTATTTCTGGATATCGGACATGCATCCCAACATGGTGATGCACCCCTACCGCAGTGATCTGCAAGGGAAAGCGCTCGATCAGTTCAGCGATCCCCTGGGGAAAAAGCTTTTTCTGGAGTTTGTCAAAGTCGTGAAAGCCGATAATCACGGTTTTGTCGAGTATATGTGGCAATGGAAGGACGACCCGAAGCAGATCGTTTCCAAGCTTTCCTACGTCAAGGGCTTCAAGCCCTGGGGCTGGATTATCGGAACCGGCATCTACATCGAAGATGTAAAAAAAGAGATCCGCTCGCTGACCCACAACCTGATTCTGATCTCGCTGGTTATCTCGCTGATCATGGTGCTGTTGCTGGCCTTCATCATCCAGCAAAGCACCAGGATCGAAGAAGAGCGGGTGGAGGCAGAGGACAAGCTGCTGGACTCGATGGAGAAATACAAGACTCTGGTACAGGCCACCACAGAAGGCCTGATCATGGTCATGGATAACGTCATTACCTTTGCCAACCCCCGCATTCAACAACTGACCGGCTATAGCAATGAGGAGCTGGCGGGAAAATCCTTCAACGTCCTGCTGGATGACCGTGACGCCATGGAGGCTCTTGAAGACGGACAGTTTGAGGTGATGCTTAAAACAAAGGATGAGACGCTGAAGCAGGCCCTGGTTACGGTCTCCTCCATTGCCATATCCGAAAGGAACGGCAAGATTCTGACCCTGAAGGATGTGACCACCAAAGAAGCAAAAAGCCTGAAAACCGATGATTACCGGCAGCTTATCAGCAACTACAATCTGGGGTTCATTACCTTGGCCCTGGATGGCAAAGGGCGGATCGTCCATGCCAACGAAACCGCTGCCCGCATCCTGGGCTACGATACGGCAGAAGAACTTGAGGGTGTTTTCTTTCTGGCCTTGTTTGTCAGTCAGGAGAACGGCAGGAAATTCAGGAGCAGCCTGATCGACACCGGCAGCGTACAGGCTGACAATCTGGCTCTGCTGCGCAAGGATGGCAGTGATGTGATCGTTTCCCTGTCGCTGATGGTGGTGGCCAGTGAAACAAAGTATCTGCAATGCGAAGGGATCATTGAGGATATTACCGGAAAAATCAGGCAGAAGCAGGCCGTTGACGAACTGATCGTGGAGATGAAATCAGCATCGCTGTTCTTGGAGCAGCCGGTTTCCCGTTATATGCGGAAACTATTCTCCATCAATATGCACGATACGGCGCTGAAAGCCGAACGGCTAATGGCTGCCAAAAAGAGTGATGTCCTGTCTGTGGTTACGGATGCAAACGAGCATATCGGCGTTATCACCTTCTCAGATATGCGCCAGCGGGTCACCTTCAGACAGCTCAAGCCTGAAACAAAGGTGTTTGAAGTGATGAGCTCACCGGTAGTCTCGGTTGAAGGTCACGCTTCACTCAACGATCTGCTGCTGCTGGCCGCTGAAACCGGTGTCGATCATATTGTGGTGCGTGACGGGCAGGAGTCGGCAGCCGGTGTCGTGCATACCAAAGAGATTCCGCAGGTACTTTTCCAGACCCAGTGTTTCATGGAAAACCAGATTAGAAGCGCTCACTCGGCAGATGAGCTGCAAGGGCTTTTCACCAAAGTGCTCACCATTGCCCGGCCGCTGATCGAACAGAATATCCAGGCCAAAGCCATCGGCCGTCTGATCAGCGCCATATCCGGCAAGATCACTAACAGGATCATCGAGCTGGCCATAGAAGAGCTGGGGGAGCCGCCGGTTGACTTCGCCTTCATTGTGCTGGGCAGCGAGGGACGCCTTGAGCAGACCCTTGAGACGGATCAGGATAATGCCATCATCTATCGCGATGTGCCGGAAGAGGAGCAGGGGGCTGTCCAGGACTATTTCGCCCGGTTAAGCGCCAGCATCTGCGACAGTCTGCATCAGGTGGGGTTCAACTACTGCAAGGGTAACTTTATGGCCAAAAATCCCCGATGGTGCGTGTCGCTGCAAACCTGGAAACAGTATTTCAACAGTTGGATCAATACCCCTGACCCGCAGAACATACTGGATGTTTCCATCTTTTTCGACTTCAGGCCGGTGGCGGGGAATTTCGAGCTGGCTCACGATCTGCGCAAGCATGTCAATCAGGTGGTTCAGGACAAGCAGATGTTCTTCTACAACTTTGCCGAGAACGTGCTGAATTTTAAAAGCGCTGTACGCTTTACCGGCAACATTATCACCGAAAAGCGCGATAACAGGGAGCTGTTCGATCTGAAATACGCCATAACCCCGGTGGTGATGTTTGCCCGGATCTATGCCCTGTACAAGAATATCGACACCAGCAATACCGTTGAACGGTTGACCCTTCTCAACAAGGAAAAAGTACTTTCCGATAACGATTTTCATGAAATTCTGTTCGGCTATAACTACCTTATGCAGTTGCGCTACAAGCATCAGATACAGATGGCCGACCGCAACCTGCCCCCTGACAATCTGATCGATATCAAGGAACTGACGGATATCGAGATGACCCTGATCAAAAAGATATTTGCGTCGGTCACCCGGCTGCAATCCATGTTGAGCATGCAGTTCAAGAAAGTGATCGGGTAGGTGGTAAACAATTGCGGTTGAGCAGATGATCAGCCTGTTGGTTTGACATTGGGAAAATAGCCGGTACGATAGATTTGCAGGACATTTCAGGTGCTAGATTCATAAAGGAGCGTAAGCCATGAAAAAAACCATCATCGCCGTTCTGTCCGCCCTGATCCTTCCGGTTACCTGTTTTGCTGCCGATGGTCTGCGTGACGGCTATTGGGAGCTGACCAGCATCATGGAGATGCCCGGTATGCCGATGAAGATGGCTCCCACCAAGTTGAAGCACTGCTACAGCAAGGAAGATGTGAAAGATCAGAAGAAAACCATCACCAGAGACAAGAACTGCACCGTTACCGAGCTGAAGCAGTCTGGCAACAAGGTGACCTGGAAGATGAAGTGCACCGGACAGAATGCCGGTGTTTTCAGCGGCGAGACGATTTACAAGGGCGATGCCTATGATTCCACCATGAAGATGCAGAGTCAGGGACGTACCATGAACATGAAAGTAAAGGGCAGACGAATAGGAAACTGCCCGTAGGCAGCAGACGCAGGGAATATTCCAGGCTGTAAATTGGGGAGGGGCGCATGGGCCTGGACCTGCATTTGAAGGACAAGCTTGGCAGGGTCAAAACCAACCTGACCAGCCTTGACGACCAGCCACTGGGCAAAGCGGCGCTGGTCATCATCATCTTTCTGGATATCTTCATCCTGACCGCCATCTTCAACGGGCTTGGCGACCACACCAGGCAGCTTTCCGCTCCCGACGACCATATTCCCGGCATCTGCCGGGAAATCGTCGTCGATCGCCAGTGGAATCCCACCAACCGCATCGACAACCTTTCCCAGATCATCACTTCCTACAGCCAGAGCTACTACCGTTCCAGCGACAAAAAGAAAGAGCGGCACCCGCTCTGTGCCTCCTATGTTGAGCTTGTGGATCAGATCAAGCAGGACAAGGCGCTGACCAGCGCCTTTGAAGAGCGCAGCAAGTCTGAAGGTGAAGTCAAGGAATTGCAGCGCAGCATCAACAGCCTGAAAGGTGCCTACGATACCTCGTTGCTTGAAACCATAGCCCAACAGCAGGAAGGTCAGGCCAGGGTTGACGCCATCAAGGAGGACCTGCAGAAAAAGACTAGCGACCTGAACGGCCTGAAACAGCGAATTGCGGCCATGGAGCAGACCATTAACGAAAATGCCGGGGTTAAGTCGCTGTGGGAGCGGTTACAGAACCTGCGTGAGCAGGACCGGCAGACCCTGTTGTCTGATCTGCGCACCCTGAACTTCTGGTATCCGGTCAAGAAGCTGGGCATGCAGATGGTCTTCCTGTTGCCGCTTTTAGCGGTCTTCTATTTCTGGAACAGCGCTAGCATCAGAAAAAACAGGGGGCTACAGACCCTGGTTTCCTCGCACCTGCTGGTGGTTTCATTCATTCCCGTCTTCTGCAAGATCATTGAAACCGTCTATGACATCATCCCCAAGAAGCTGTTAAAGACATTGATTGACCTGCTCGAATCGCTCAAGCTGGTGGCGATCTGGCATTATCTGGTCATTGCCCTGGCAGTGGCGGCGGCGGTCTTCCTCATCTACATCTTCCAGAAAAAGCTGTTCTCACGGGAGAAGCTGCTTGAGCGCAGGATAGCAAAGGGAGAGTGCCAGCAATGCGGGAAGCATCTGCCGGACGGGGCGCAGGCCTGTCCGTTCTGCGGCTTTGTGCAGTTCAGGCTGTGCAGCCATTGCAACAGTCCGACGCATGTTCACGGGAAATATTGCCGGGTGTGCGGGGAGCATGGGTAGGGTGGTTTTGGGGGGCGGGTAGGGTGGTTTTGGTAATTGTCTGAATGGCGTCAGAGGGGTAAAAGCCTCTTATACAGGAAACCCTGTAAGTCTCTTGTATAAGAAACAAGCATCCTATATGGGAAACAAGCTTCTTATATAGGGAAACCGTAGATTAACAAGTTTGGACCAATAAAATATTCTAAAAAAGGAGCAATCAAAAAAATGAGTATCATATCGAATTTTAAAATTACGAATTTACATGGTTACAAGAGCTTCGACATAGACATTACCGACAATACGCTTGTTCTTGTTGGCGAAAATGGTAGTGGAAAAACAACAGTACTAAGATTGCTTTTTTACATCCTATCAGGTCAATGGAGTTCATTGGCCCAATTCAAGTTTGACAGTTTATCAATTGTTATTAATGGAGAAACATATTTTATCCCCTATGACCTCATCTTGAGAAACAGGAAGCATATTGACAAAAGAATCCTTATGAAATTCCCGCCATCAGCTAGAGATCGTTTTTTACATGTTCTGGAGCATAATGATAGCCGAATGATCACTCAAGAACTTGAAATGATGTGTCATAGATACGACGTACCAATTCATCATGTAATGCGTGAGTTGGAAATGTTAGAGCGTCCGGGCTTAGAAGAAAATAACAAGTTAAAAACTGTGTTAAATAAAATCAACGATGCACTAAACTCACAATTACTATATTTACCAACCTACAGAAGAATAGAGCAGGAACTAGGTCTGATTATTAAGGGTTATGATGAACCTGGACCAGCATATAATAAACGTAGACCTTTAAAACGCGATAGAAACAGTCCGTATGTTGAATTAATTGAATTTGGAATGAAAGACGTTGATGACGCAATCGAATCTGAAAAAGAAGCATTGAAAGACTTTGCACGAGAAAATTTAAATCAGCTGACTCTAGGTTATTTAGGTGATGTTGTAGACAAGAAATACTCAGAAGTTAATGCTTTAGAAATTAAGAACGAAACTGAAGAAACAATAAAAAGCGTGCTTGACAGAATACATGAAAGCATTTTGAGTAAAGATCACAAAGAACACTTATTTAAAAGAATAAATAGCGTTAGAACAGAAGGTGAACTTGATGAACATGCAAGGGTACTATGTCATTATTTTCTAAAACTACTCAAATTTCATGAAGAGTTGATGGATAAAGAAAGGAGAATTACATCATTTTGTAATGTATGCAACGAGTACATGGGCGACAAAAATTTTAAATACGATGGATCAGAATTTAAGTTTACGATTTATGATGGAGAACATGAAATTGAAATGAGGGATTTATCATCTGGCGAAAAACAGATAGTTTCGCTTTTTAATCACTTATATTTATCAGGAAATAAGAACTTTTTCGTCTTGATTGATGAGCCAGAATTATCATTATCTGTCCCTTGGCAAAAACGATTTTTGTCCGACATAAATAATGGTGAATTTTGCTCGGGGCTTATTGCTGTTACTCATTCTCCTTTCATATATGCCAATTCCCTAAGTAAGTACGCTCGTGGACTTGGCGAATTTGTAGTTTAAGGAGATATTATCTATGACTATGATAGATATACATCAGGCAGCAATGGAGGAAGTTGCTCCGGTATTTCATGAATTCATTGCTAGATATAAGAAAGAGAAGAAATCCGTTTATGGTTTTGTTGAAGGTAAAGATGATCCGTCCTTTTATAAAGGATTTATTGAACATACGATACCACAAGACTGGTCTGTTGAACTTTGGATGGCAGGAAATAAAGACAAGGTCATTCAACTCATGTCCAATTTTGATTGGAGCAGATTCCCCGTAAATCGTGTAGCCTTTTTTATTGATCGTGACCTATCATGTTTTGTCGATGAAAAGCTTCCTAATGTGGACAATGTTTACATTACAGATCAATATTCTATTGAAAATGATGTTGTTAACCGATCCACTTGTGATCGCGTTATTACAGAAATATGCAACTTGCGTGAACTATCTCCTGAAGAAAAAGATGTCATATTGGATCTTTTCGAGGCGCAAAAGAACGTCTTTCTTGATGCCTTAGCTCCTGTAATGTCATGGATTATATACTGGAAACGTAATGCTCATAAGTCGTGTCTAAATGACATATACATGAAACATCTTTTTACGGTTAATTCTGGGAAACTGCAAATTTGTCCAACCCCAAAAGACAAAGCATCTTGTGCTGAATATATTCACACTCAATGTAATATCGTATTTAATACGGCTGTAGATATAACACCAATAGAGCAGGAATTTAGGTTTGAAGACAAATTTAAAATATTTTGTAGAGGGAAATATTTATTGTGGTTTCTTGTAGAATTTGCACTATCTGTTCATCGTGATATCGCAAATTTAAATTGTTCAATTACTGCTTCGCCTAAAATGAATGTTTCTATGAGTCAGTCCAACGGCGTGCTGTTGATTGCACCTAGAGCACGTATTCCTATTACGCTTAAGTCCTTTATAGAAAGGACTTTCTGTAACTACATTGCAGAAGTTGCATGAACGGGTCAGCCTCTATCACGAAAAATTCTTAGGTGACCATACTGCCGTGAAGCCCCAGGTCCAACTAGCGGCAGCACCGGACAGCGGGGAAACCCTCCGCTGGCCGGTGTGCCTTATGGCGTTATCGCGACACGATGTCGCGTT
>DIUT01000012.1 GCA_002423105.1 Geobacter sp. UBA6151
TACGCCATGCAGATACCGTCAGCATCCTCGATGATTATCTCCAACTCGGCCATGGCAACCTCTGTCAGCCCCAGAAATTGTGTCTCGGGAGTTTCAGTAAGAACAATTGACGCATCAGCGGGATGCAGCGAACGTCCCAGCTTACGGCAGGTGAGGTTGGCAAGGCGCACCGCCACCAATAATATGTTCCCCGCATCCAGCTCCTGTCCATGGTGTTTCGCAGCAATATCACAGTAGAAATCAGGGAAGTTCCAGCCCTTCATCAAGGCATATCCCACCTCTTCGTGCAGATCAGTCATGATCCTGCCCACCAGCTTTTCCGTCAGTTGGATGTCAGTTCCTTTGTCGCGCTGGAGGTCGTCCAGCACCTTCAGCAAGGCCAGTTTGCCGATATCATGCATCAACCCTCCCATAAAGGCCTCGGCAGCCATGCCGGGATATCCGCCCATGCGAGTCAGCCACTTTGCGCCAACGGCACAGGAAAGTGCATGGCCCCATAACTCCTGCATCATCCGGTTCAGCGTTGCATCGGAAGAGTTGTAGAACTCATACTGGGAGGCAAGCATCGCCATATTGGCAATTTCCTGCGCCCCAAGGCGGACAATCGCATCCTTGATGGTGGCGATTTTAGTAAGTCCGGCGTAGTAAGAGGCGTTGGCAACTTTAAGTACACGCCCCGAAAGGGACTGGTCTTCACTGATCAATTCGATTACATCATCAATTTCAAAGGTGCGGGAGGCCAACAGTTGCTGAAGCCTGACTGCAACGGTGTGAAAAACCGGCAGTTCCTGACCATTTTCGGCAAGACGTTCCTGAATCAGTTGCAGTAGAAGTTTTTCTTCAATCATTGGGAGATGCTCCGGATAGTGTAGTGAGGCCATACTCTAACGGCTTTTACCCACAAATGCCAATGTTGTTTCATGGAGTTCAGGAGATGACGCCACCAAAGTATTTGCTGCCTGACGGATGGTATTCACGCACCCCCCGGAACGTTGTGCGGTGTATCGGACACGGGCCATGGTTGCGAATGGCGGCAAGATGGGCAGCACAACCATAGCCCTTGTGTCCGGCAAAGCCGTAAGCAGGCCACTGTTGGTCATACTCCTGCATCAGACGGTCACGGGTTACCTTGGCAATGATAGATGCTGCGGCAATGGAGGCTGAGCGGCTGTCGCCCTGCTTGATGGTCTGCTGGGGAAGGCGCGAATCGATGGTGGTGATGCCGTCGATCAGCAGAAGCTGCGGCACCGGGGATAAGGCTTCCACCGCCTGAAGCATGGCCTGGCGGGTTGCCTGCAGGATGTTTATCCGGTCAATAACTTCCGGTGAAGCACTGCCGACACCCACTGCAACAGCCTGCGCCATTATGGTATCGAAAAGCAACTCACGCTGCCGGTGGGTCAGTTTTTTTGAATCATTCACCCCTGCAATGGGGCGGTCAGGATGCACGACAACCGCCGCCGCCACAACCGGACCAGCCAATGGACCGCGGCCGGCCTCGTCCACACCGGCCACCAGCAGACAGTCCTGATCCCATGCCTGTCGTTCAAACAGGTAGAGATCGGGAGGAGCATGATCAAAGAGAGAACCCTGCATAAAAAAAGCCCCGCAAAAAGCGGGGCCTTGTGGACTCTAGCGAGCCATGCCGGGAACGTACTTGCGCTCACGGATACGGGCAGCCTTGCCACGCAGCTTACGCAGGTAGTACAGTTTGGCACGGCGCACATGACCGCGGGTTACGATTTCAAGCTGCTCGATAATCGGGGAGTGGATTGGAAAAACCCGCTCAACGCCGACGCCGTTTGAAATCTTACGCACGGTGAACGACTCGTTAATACCACCGTTCTGGCGGGCGATAACCACCCCTTGATATGCCTGAATCCGCTGTTTATCACCTTCCACGATCTTTACGTGGACCTTGACCGTGTCGCCGACCTTGAATAACGGAATATTCTTCTTCATCTGATCGAATTCAATAAAGTCTATGGTGTTCATGGTGCCTGCTCCTCCTCGAATGTACCTGTTTCAGGTTGGTATGGTTTCTCTTGTGCCCAGCAGCCGGTCCAGCATTATCGCCAGCGCCGAGCGAACCGGAAGATGGTTGTAATCACCTGCGCCGCAAATCGGTTCAAGGTTTGCATCAGTCTTTTCAAACAGCTCATCAGCCAGTCCCCAACCTGTGCCTAATACCAGCAGACAGGGTTGATCGGGAATAGCAAGCTTCTGCCGTAACTCATGAAACGATATGGCGTTGGGACGAGGCCTTGCTCCTGTTGCAATCACCAAAAGCTGCCTGGTAAACTGCCTTTGAAAATCAGCCACCGCATCTTCCAGGGTCGCCGTTACGGTGACCAGCGACAGGGCTTCACGGCGGTCGGGATTGTAATCGGCGCCCCATCCCTTGTCCCAATGGCTGGTAATACGGCCTATCATCGACTGCTGTTCCGGCGACGGCGTCACCAGAAAATAGCGGCGCAGGTTGTACGTTCTCGCCGTCCGCGCAATATCATGAATATCAAGGTTGGTAACAGCCGTGGTGACAACCTGATGGTGCTTGTTATACACTGGATGATGCACCAGCGCCACTGCAAGGTTTTCAGCCATTATCAGCCTCTAACTCCCGAAGAGTCTTACGGTCCTGGGGCGTCAGAGGTGCTGTGGTCAGCAGGTCGGGACGAGTCACCAGGGTCCGTCTCAGCGATTCCCTGCGCCGCCAGCGCTCTATCCGGGCATGATCACCGGAGAGCAGGATGTCGGGTACGCACATATCTCTGAACTCAGGAGGCCGGGTATACTGTGGATACTCCAGAACTCCGTCGGAGAAGGAATCAGTCCTGGCCGATTCGTCAGACCCCAATACACCGGGAATCAAGCGCGTCACAGTATCAACCAGCACCATGGCGGCCAACTCTCCTCCGGAGAGAACATAGTCACCTATGGAAACAGAACGGTCAATTAACAACTCCTTAACCCGTTCATCCATCCCTTCGTAGCGGCCACACACAATGATCAATCCCGCAGCTTCAGCAAACTCGCCGGCAAGTTTTTGGGTAAGCCGTTCACCCTGGGGACAAGCGGCAACCACCAATGCATCAGGATTGCCCAGTTTTGCCTGCTCAATACAGGCTGCAAGCGGTTCCGGTTTCATGACCATGCCGGCTCCGCCGCCGTAGGGGGCGTCATCAACGGTATGGTGTCGGTCAGTGGCAAAGTCCCGAATCTGATGCAAGCCGATCCGGATCAGCCCCTTGTCCCGGCCCCTGCGGATAATACTTTCGTCAAACGGTCCCCGGAACATATCGGGGAACAGGGTCAGAATGTCAAACTTCATAGGTCAAGCAACCCCTCCAGGGGGGTGATGGTCATGGTGCCGGATGTCAGATCGACCCGTTGTATCACATCAGCAATGGCAGGGATGAGATACTCCTGTTTGCCATCCTTGACCAGATATACATCGTTGGCGCCGGTTTCCATGATCCGGGTGATTTTTCCCAGCGTTACACCATCGCACGTTACCACCGAAAGCCCGATCAGGTCTTTCCAATAGTATTCGTCGTCACCTGTTTCCGGCAATTGATCCTGCCGCACCAGTAGTTCAGCCCCGGCTAACCGTTCGGCATCTTCGATGGTATCAACACCTTCGACCGTCAGCAGAATTCTGGTTCCGTGCAGCACGGCCCGTTTCAAGCGACACTGGCGTTTTTCTCCACCAGGCAGTTGAAAAACCACCTCCTGCACCGCATGCAGGGTTTCAAGATTTCCCGAGTAGGAATGAAGTCGGAGTTGTCCTCTGATACCGTGCGTACCACTGATACGGCCAACGGCCATCAGATCATGCATCTCTGTTCCCATTACTCGACAATCTTGAGCATCGCCTTCTTGTTGTCCCTTGTCGCCACCGCATTCAGCAAGGTCCTGATAGCCTTTGCCGTGCGGCCTTCCTTGCCGATGATTCTCCCCATATCCTCTTTGGCCACGGACAGCTTGATGACAAGCGTGTCCTCTTCCATCTCCTCGGAGGTGACTACTTTGGACGGGTCATCAACAAGTGCCTGCGCGATGGTTTCGACGAGTGTTTTCATCTGGCGTACCTCTGCGCGGTGGAATAGCCGGATAGGACCGGTTAGGACGCGTGAGACGGTCAGGCTGCCTGGACAGCGTTCTCCAGGACTCCTTCTTTTTTCAGCAACTGGCGAACCGTATCAGTGGGCTGTGCCCCCTTGCTGAGCCAGTCAATGATTTTTTCCTTGTTCAGCTTGCATACCGCCGGCTTTTTGGTCGGATCATAATAACCGAGGTTTTCAATGAAGCGGCCATCACGGCGGCAGCGCTCATCGGCGATAACCACCTGATAGAAAGGGCGCTTCTTGGCGCCGCCGCGTTGCAATCTGATCTTTGTGGACATGGTGTTTCCTCCTGCGTGTCATGCTTGAATTTGTTGGTCTGTGCTGAAATGTATTCTGGTATGAATACGGTTGATATAAATTTTTAACGGCCAAACGGGAACATCCCTCCAGCCTTGCCCATACCTCCGAGGCCGGGCATGCCGCCCATCCCCTTGAGCAGACCTTTGGGTCCCATTTTTCCAAACTGCTTCATCAGCTTCTGAGCTTCGGTAAAGCGCTTGATCAGCAGGTTGATCTCCTGAACTGTCGTACCGCTGCCCTTGGCAATCCGCAATCGCCGACTGCCGTTGATGATACTGTGGTCAGCGCGCTCTTTGGGGGTCATGGAGCGAATGATCGCTTCGATCCGCTTCATTTCCTTTTCGCTGGGCTGTGCACCCTGGGCCTGTTTCATCATCTTGCCCATGCCGGGGATCATGTTCATGATCGATTCCAGCGACCCGAGCTTTTTTATCTGCTGCATCTGTTCAAGAAAGTCTTCCAGATCAAACTGGTTCTTCTTGATCTTCTGAGTGAGTCGTTGCGCTTCTTTTTCATCAAAAGCCGCATGGGCTTTTTCCACCAGGGTGAGCACATCACCCATGCCCAGAATACGTGAAACAAGCCGATCAGGATGAAACTGTTCCAGAGCGTCCAGCTTCTCGCCAAGGCCTACAAACTTCACCGGCGTACCGGTAACCGCCTTGATGGAAAGGGCTGCTCCACCTTTCGCGTCACCATCAAGCTTGCTGAGGATAACTCCGGTCAGACCGAGACGATCATTGAAGCCGCCGGCCACGGCAACCGCCTCCTGGCCGGTCATGGCATCAGCTACGAACAATATCTCTCTGGGACGGGCCGTCTCCTTGATCTGCTCCAGTTCATCCATCAGGAAATCATCAATCTGATGGCGTCCGGCAGTATCCAGAAGAACGGTGTCAAAACCATTCAGCTCCGCAAAACGAAGCGATGCAGCAACAATTTCCAACGGCGTCTGCTCAGGCTTTGAGTCAAACACAGCAATGTCCAGCTGACGTCCGATGGTTTTCAGCTGTTCAATTGCCGCTGGCCGGTACACATCGGCAGGCACCAGCAAAGGACGCCGTTTCTGCTTGCGCAGCCAGCTTCCCAACTTGCCGCAAGAGGTGGTCTTACCTGCCCCTTGAAGTCCTACCAACATCAGCGAAACCGGCGGTTTTGCCGCCAGATCCAGCGAATTATCCTGATCACCGCCCATCAGGGCAACCAGCTCCTCATGAACGATGCGGATAACCTGCTGGCCGGGGGAGAGGCTCTGCAACACCTCGGTACCCACAGCTTTTGCCCTGACTTTTTCGATGAACTCCTTAACCACCTTGAAGTTGACATCGGCCTCGAGCAGGGCAAGACGCACCTCACGCAGGGCGTCTTTGATGTTGTCTTCGGTCATGACCCCTTGGCTGCGGAGCTTTTTAAAGACCGATTCCAGCTTATCTGAAAGTGTATCAAACATTGGGTCTGGTTCCTAAAAGGAACAAACTATAAAGTGATCCCGGAATGATGTCAAGTATTTCGTCAGCTTAAAAGATCAGGGGCCAAAGAGCGGGAGCAAGCAGCCGGATTACAACCTGATGACCGAAGCAGCAGCAAGGAGCGCTTCAGCAGTACTAAACATATTAGTGACCGCCCCTGCGGCAAGCTGCTCCTTCTTGTGAAAATAATCGAGGCAGAGACCACAGGAAAAAAGCTCCACACCGCGTTCTTCAAGCTTGCGCAGAGCCTCCACAGTTTCCGCACCATCAACCGCCAGCAGCACACCGCTGTTCAGAAACAAAATCCGGTCAGGCTGCGGGGCTGTTTCCAGTAACGTATGAATAAAATTTTTCATCAGCAGGCGCCCCAACTCTTCCGGCCCGCTGCCAAGTTGGTCGGAAGTGATCAGCAACACCCGTTCACCTGTCCTGCATGAAACGCCATCTGCCGGGGGCGCAGCAGCAGCGTCGGAGGTCAGCACCAGCGACCAGCCGGAAGCATCGGCAGTTTCCACAACCCGGTACCCGCGATTACGGGCAAAACGGCTGACATTTTCCCGCGGCGGCCCGTCATCCAACAGCACGCAAACCCCTTCGGGGGAGCCTTCAAGCCCCCGCTTGGTGCGAATAACCGGCTCAGGACAGGAGAGACCGCGACAATCGATGGTTTTCACGTAGTCTCCTCCTGGACAGTATAGCTCCCGCCCAGCAAACGGCTGATAAAGGCCGGCATCAGATCATGCTCTGCCAGCGTATCCAGAACTTCGCTGCGCTGACCTTCATCGAAACGTATCGCCAGACCGCAATCGGTTTGCAACACGCGAGGCGCGGGTATCAGAAGAATTTTGAGTCCCTTTGATTTGAGCAGGTCTTCCGCCTTCATCACCCGGTGAGCCGAATTGAACACCGCAAGATACTGACCTTCCTTCACCATGAACTGTTCCATGCGTTTTTAGAACCTGTGCCTGTTCAGTTTATTGACAATGGAGAATGAACTACATACTATGCCGAAAAAGGACACCCCATGCAAGATTCATTTTCCCTGGTCGGCTTAGTACTCCTGGCGTTCATAGTGAGCGTACCCTGCGGCTATGTGCGGGAATCGTTTAAGAAATTTTCATTATTTTGGCTGCTGTCAGCCCACCTTCCGATTCCGATGGTATATCACATGCGTCAGATGGCAGGATTCGACTGGCAGGTCATCCCACTGACCCTGGCCAGCGCCATTGGCGGCCAAATGCTGGGAGGATGGTACAAGCGGAGGGTTCGGCGTGGCCGGAAAACGCCCCAAAGGCAGCCCTGAAAAAATCGGGCGGCTGATCACAACCAGGTTTGATGGAACCGCGCTGGGAGCTCGCCTGAAAGATCTTGCGGTCTGGCAGGTATGGGAACAGGTTGTGGGCCCTGCCATAGCCCGCCGGACCAGACCCTTGCGGCTTTCCGGCGGACAATTGACCGTACTGGTATCAGGCGCTCCCTGGATGCAACAACTGAACTTCATGAAGGAAGAACTGCACAGCAAGTTGAACCTCTGCCTGGGCGATGAGCGGGTTAAAGAGATCATCTTCAAAGCAGGCCGGGTCAATGAACCGGCAGAGAGCGCTGAAGAAGTCACAAAACCGTTGCTGCACCCCCTGTCTCCAAAGCGGCGTGAGTGGATCGAACAACAGGTGTCAGACGTTGATGATTCCGGCCTCGCGACATCCATCAAATCTCTTATGGAACTGCATTACCGCAGACATCCCGGCGATTGACAACTGCACTATCCAGCAGGTTAGTCTAATCCTTTTTCAGCCAGTTCGATAGCCCGTCGTACCGCCATTGCTTTGTTGACCGTTTCCTGCCATTCGGCAGCAGGGTCGGAATCAGCCACAATCCCGGCTCCGGCCTGCAGATGCACCTTGCCGTCTTTCACCACCAGCGTGCGGATGGCAATGGCCAGATCCATATTGCCCGAAAAAGATACATAGCCCACTGCTCCGCCGTATATGCCTCGCCGCACCGGCTCAAGCTCGTCAATGATCTCCATGGCCCGGATTTTAGGAGCCCCGGACAACGTGCCGGCCGGGAAGGTGGCCCGCACCAGATCAAAGGCATCCATACCCTTTTCCAGCTCGCCCCGCACGTTGGAAACGATATGCATCACATGGGAATAACGCTCGATCACCATCAGTTCACTCACCTCAACCGAACCGGACCGGCAGACCCGTCCCAGATCATTACGTCCCAGATCCACCAGCATGACATGCTCAGCCCGCTCCTTGGGGTCGGCCAGCAACTCTTCCGCCAGCCGCGCATCCTCTTCCGCCGTGCTGCCGCGGGGACGGGTACCGGCAATGGGACGCAGTTCTACCCGGCTGCCTTCCTTGCGTACCATCACCTCCGGCGAGGCACCGGTCACCACCGTATCCTCCATGCGCAAGAAAAAGAGGTAAGGAGAGGGGTTGAGCGTACGCAACACCCGGTAGATATCGAAAGGGTCCACCGTCAGGTCACCGGAAAAACGCTGGGACAAAACCACCTGGATGATGTCTCCGGAGCGGACATACTCCTTGGCCCGTTCCACGGCAACCTCAAACTCCGGTCTCGTCATATTGGAGTTGAATCCCACAGCCGCCCGGGCCGGAGGCGTGCTTGCCGGACGCGATACGGGACCGCGCAACTTCCGTACCAGCGCATCAATACGCGCCACTGCCCCGCTGTATGCTTCTTCGGGCGATATCCCCTCACCCAGATGGGCATTGGCCACCACCTGAATCTTCTGCTTGACGCTGTCAAAAATCAGCAGCGAATCGGTGATCATGAACCAGGAATCCCAGGCATCAATGGTATCCGCATTGCCGGTGTCCAGCTTCTCAAAATGACGCACCATGTCATAGCCGAGGTATCCCACAGCCCCCCCGCAGAAACGGGGCAGTCCCGGCGTCTCCACCGGCTGGTAGCCGTTGATGATCTCCCGCAACACCGTGGTGGGGTCAGCACAATCCATGACGGTCAGGTTACCGTTGTCAAGCAGTTCCACCCGGCAGCCCTTTGAACGGACAATCAATGAAGGACTGGAGCCCAGAAATGAATAGCGTCCCCACTTTTCTCCACCTTCAATACTTTCCAGTAAAAAACTGTGCCGACCGTCATCAATCTTGTGAAAAGCGGTAACCGGAGTATCCATATCGGCCATGATCTCGCGATAGACCGGAACCAGATTACCGTGGGCAGCTAGGCGGGAAAAACCAGCAAAATCAGGAAATATCATCGTTTCTCCATGAATGGCGTACTATGCGGGAAAAGCTAGCACAGGGGGGTAAGGGTGTCAACGCTGCATCAATCGCTTTTCATTGACAAAAGTTGTGCTATACTCCCGGAAAATTTACCCGGAGCGTCGTCATGAAACAGAGTAAAATCCTGCTGGAGAGTGATACCAACGAACTTGAAATTGTAGAGTTTCGTGTTGATGAACTGGACCGCAACGGCGAGGTAGTACCATGCCATTACGGTGTCAACGTCGCCAAGGTGCGGGAAATCATCCGCCTACCACAACTGACCAAGACATTAAATACTTCCAATGAAGTTGAGGGAATGATCAAGCTTCGTGAAAAAGTCATCCCGGTTCTGAATCTCTCCCGAATCCTCAACAAACACACCGGCGACATGCAGGCTGACCGGGTTATCGTCCTTGAGTTCAACAATTTGATGGTTGGAGTCCTGGTACACTCGGTTTCCCGCATCTATCGCATCTCCTGGGCCCATGTTGAAGCTCCCTCTGCCTCACTCTACTCCGATCAGATAACCGGCCTGGTTAAAATGGACGACCGGATCATCCTGGTGCTTGATTTTGAAAAAATTGTCGGCGAGTTCTGCTCTGCCAGTGCCCTCAAACCCTTGACCGCAGATCAGCTCCTGGAGTCAAAAAGCCAGGATCGCAGCAATAAGACCATCCTGGTTGCCGATGATTCCCCGTTTATCCGCAACACCATGTGCCACGCGCTGCGTGGTGCCGGATATCAGGTAATAGAGGCCGTCAACGGCCAGGAAGCATGGGACAGGATACGCGAAACAATGCAGCAGTGCTCCACAGAAGGCACCGTGCTAAGGGACAAGATACAATTGTTGATTACTGATGTCGAGATGCCACAGATGGACGGTCTGCATTTGACATCAACCATTCGCAAAGAGGACAGCTTGAAAGACCTGCCGATCATTATCTTCTCCTCCCTTGCCTCAGAAGACAACATGCGTAAATGGCACGATCTTGGCGCTCAACAGATTCTTACCAAACCGGATTTACCTCATCTGGTTAAATTCGCCGACGAATACACCGTCTGAGACAAAACCGAGTAGCCTGACTCTCCGCCATATCAGCACAAGATTTTCCCGAGGGGCCTTTTCATGGCCCCTTTTCTTTTTCCCATTGACATCCCCCCCCGTTTCTGGTTAAGTGCCGCCACCGTAAACGCCATAACCATTTAAAATAACTAAATTTTTTAAGCATTACTAAAATTCCTTCAATCAAACTTTCGATCAGATCAAAACAGAGACACAAGGAGAAGCTGGATGAAAAAAATCAACAAATTCCGCAAAGTAATGGCCGCCAACCGGGGCGAGATCGCCATCCGCATCTTCCGGGCCTGCACCGAGCTCGGCATCGGCACCGTGGCGCTTTATTCCGAAGAGGACAAACTGTCCCTGCACCGCTACAAGGCTGACGAAGCCTACCTGATCGGCAAGGGCAAAGCCCCTATCGACGCCTATTTGGGTATTGACGAGATCATCGCTCTGGCGCTGAAAGCTGATGTGGACGCCATCCATCCCGGCTACGGCTTTCTGGCTGAAAACGCCGAGTTTGCCGAGAAGTGCGAGGCAGCCGGTATCTCCTTCATCGGACCAACCGCTGAAATGCAGCGGGCACTGGGCGACAAAGTGGCAGGACGCAAGGCTGCTGTTGCGGCATCGGTACCGGTGGTACCCGGTACGGAAGACCCGATTGAAAAAGAAGAGGAAGCGCTGAAATTCGCCAAGGATTCAGGGTATCCAATTATTATCAAGGCGGCGGCAGGCGGCGGCGGGCGTGGCATGCGGGTAGCCCGCAACAAGAAAGAACTGCTGGAAGGCCTGGTGGCTGCCCGCAGCGAAGCCAAGGCAGCCTTCGGTAACCCCACCGTTTTTCTGGAGCGCTACATAGAGAACCCCAAGCATATCGAAGTACAGGTGCTGGGGGACAACTACGGTAATCTGGTGCACTTCTTCGAGCGGGACTGTTCAATTCAGCGCCGTCATCAGAAGGTTGTGGAGTTTGCGCCGGCGCTCTGTCTGACCCAGCAACAACGGGAGGAAATCTGCACCGCAGCGCTGAAGATCGCCGGACAGGTCAAGTACCGCAATGCCGGTACGGTGGAGTTCCTGGTTGATCAAGAAGGCCGGTTCTACTTCATCGAAATGAACCCCCGCATCCAGGTGGAGCACACCGTCACCGAGATGATCACCGGCCGCAACCTGGTGCAGAACCAGATACTGATAGCCGAGGGCTACAAGCTGTCCGATCCTGAGATCAACATCCCCTCCCAGAGCGCCATCGACATGCGCGGCTACGCCATCCAATGCCGTATCACCACCGAAGACCCCTCCAACAACTTTGCTCCTGATTTCGGTACCCTGACCACCTACCGCTCGGCAGCAGGGGCCGGTATCCGTCTCGACGCGGGCAACGCTTTTACCGGCGCCAAGATAACCCCCCACTACGACTCACTGCTGGTGAAAGTCAGTTCCTGGGGCCTGAACTTCAAGGATGCAGCCCATATCATGAACCGCGCCCTGCAGGAGTTCCGGGTCCGGGGAGTCAAGACCAACATCGGTTTTCTGGAAAACGTCATCACCCATCCGGTTTTTCTGGGGGGCAAATGCGACACCTCTTTTATCGAAAAGCATCCTGAACTGCTGGTGGTGCGCGAAAAGCAGGACCGGGCCAGCAAGGTACTCTCCTTCCTGGGGGATGTCATCGTTAACGGCTCCCCCGGCGTCGTCAAACCGCTCAAATCCGCCGAACTGATTGAAGCCAGGGTACCGGAGATCGATTATACCCAACCCCGCCCCGCCGGTTCCCGCGACCTGTTCATGAAGCTGGGGGCCGAAGGGCTTTCCAAATGGATTCTGGAACAGAAGAAACTGCTGATCACCGACACCACCATGCGGGATGCTCACCAGTCTAACCTGGCCACCAGGGTACGCACCTATGATCTGCTGAAGATCGCCGAACCCACTTCCTATCTGGGGGCCGACCTGTTCTCCCTGGAATGCTGGGGCGGCGCCACCTTTGACGTCTCCATGCGTTTCCTGAAGGAAGACCCCTGGCAGCGGCTGCACAAGCTGTCCGAGGCGATCCCCAACATCCTGTTCCAGATGCTTTTGCGCGGTTCCAACGCCGTGGGTTACACCAACTATCCCGACAACGTGGTGCAGAAGTTCGTTGAAGAGGCGGCCAACTCCGGCGTTGACATCTTCCGGGTCTTTGATTCGCTGAACTGGACCACCGGCATGAAGGTAGCCATGGAAGCGGTGAGAAAGAGCGGCAAGATTTGCGAGGCGGCCATCTGCTACACCGGCGACATCACCGATCCCAAGCGGGACAAGTATCCGCTGGAGTATTACGTCAACATGGCCAAAGAGCTGGAAAAGATGGGCGCCCACATTCTGGCAATCAAGGATATGGCCGGTCTGCTGAAGCCCTTGGCCGCTTACAAGCTGGTCAAGGCTCTGAAGGAAAATATCGGCATACCGGTGCATCTGCACACCCATGACACCTCCTCAAACGGCTCGGCCATGCTGCTCAAAGCCAGCGAGGCCGGGGTGGATATCGTCGACGCCGCCCTCTCATCTCTGTCCGGCCTCACCGCCCAGCCCAACCTGAACGCCCTGGTTTCCACCCTGGAAGGAAGCGAGCGCGATCCGCTGGTAAACGCCGCCGGGCTGCAAAAACTGGCCAACTACTGGGAGACCGTGCGGGACTACTACGCACCATTCGAGTCGGGACTCAAAAGCGGCACCGCAGAGGTCTATCACCACGAGATTCCGGGCGGCCAGTACTCCAACTACAAGCCGCAGGTGGCAGGCTTAGGGTTGATCGAGCGCTGGGACGAGTGCAAGGAGATGTACCACAAGGTGAACATGATGTTCGGCGACATCGTCAAGGTAACGCCGTCATCCAAGGTTGTTGGCGACATGGCCATGTTTCTGGTGAAAAACAACCTGCAACCGGAAGATGTCTTCACCACAACCGAAGACCTGGCCTTCCCGGAATCGGTGGTGGGCATGTTTAAAGGAATGCTGGGACAGCCGTACCAGGGCTGGCCTGAAGAGCTGCAGAAGATCATCCTCAAAGGCCAGCAGCCGATCACCTGCCGTCCGGGAGAGCTGCTGGAACCGGTGGACTTCGAGGAAGAACGGCTCAAGCTGGCGGAAAAACTGGGGCACAAGATTGACGACAAGGCACTGGTTTCGTCGATCCTCTACCCCAACGTCTATCCTGAATTCGACCGTCATCGTCAGGAGTACTCGGACACCTCGGTCATCCCTACCCCGATCTTCTTCTACGGCCTGGAGCCGGGACAGGAAACCTCGCTGGATCTCGAACCGGGCAAGACCCTGATCATCAAGCTGAACGCCATCGGCAAAGTGCAGACGGACGGCACCCGCGCCGTGTATTTCGAGCTGAACGGCAACACCCGTTCCGTGACCGTACGCGACCAGTCGGTGCAGAGCGACGAAGCGGTCCGCGAGAAGGCTGACAAAGCCAACGGCAACCATATCGGCGCGCCGATGCCGGGCAAGGTACTGAAGGTCAATGTCAAGTCCGGAGACAGCGTCAAAGCCGGGGATGTGCTGATGGTCACCGAAGCGATGAAGATGGAGACCAACATCAAGGCCAAGACTGACGGCATTGTGGCAGAGGTGAAGTTCAAGGAAGGCGAAAAGGTGGAGAAAGAGGACTTGGTGTTTGTGATGGGGTAACCCTCTCCTGACATTCCCTTGCCAACAAAGGAACTATCAGAAAAACGCCCCGCTTCGGTCAATCCGAGTCGGGGCGTTTTCATCAGAACTATCAAGCAAAGACAAAATCAACTACTTCTTCTTTGCGCCATCCTTGACCTCAATGCCGGCAGCCTTCATGGTGTAGGTAACCGTCACCTTGGCCCCTACTTTTAGATCACCACTCACCTTGCTGTCCTTGTCTCTGGCTATCTCCCACTTCTCTTTCCCCTTCTGCACCACCACGATGTCGTCCTTGACCTCCAGCACCGGTCCGGTGACCTGATAGGTTTTTGGTCCGGCGGCAAACGCCGTGGTGGCAACCAATAATACTATCCCTGCCAACCCTGCTGTCATCTTCATGATGCTTTTCTCCTTGCTAGATGGAGTGAAAAACTTTGAATAAATTTTAGCACACATCTGCATGAATTCAAGACTCTCATCTTGAAAACTGCCCGTAGGAGTAGCCAGCTACTCTCACTTGCTGTAAACACTGATTGTGGTAAAATTGTACTTCACCCTTAAAAAGGAGCCACCATGAGTTCAACACTTAAAATCGCCAAAAATGACCAGACAGAGTTGTGTCTCCTGTCGCAGATGGCCAATCGCCACGGTTTGATTACCGGAGCCACCGGTACCGGCAAAACCGTCACCCTGCAGACCCTGGCCGAGCAGTTTTCCTCACTTGGCGTTCCCTGTTTCATGTCCGACATCAAGGGAGATCTTTCCGGTATTGCGTTGCCGGGGGGGACAAACCCCAAGGTTGCCGAACGGGTTGCCCAGTTGCAATTGAACGATCACCACTATCAGGGATATCCGGTTACCTTCTGGGATTCGTTTGGCGAAGCAGGACACCCGCTGCGGGCCACCATATCAGACATGGGGCCGCTTTTGCTGTCACGGATGCTGGCACTGAACGACACGCAGAGCGGTGTGTTGAACCTGGTGTTCAAGGTTGCCGACGACAACGGCCTGTTGCTGCTTGATCTGAAAGATCTGCGGGCCATGCTGCAATATGTGGGGGACAACGCCAAGTCTCTGACCACTGACTACGGCAACGTATCCGCTGCAAGCGTGGGAGCTATCCAGCGCGGCCTGCTGACCCTTGAAAGCCAGGGAGGTGAGCGGCTCTTCGGCGAACCGATGCTGGATATCAACGACCTGATCCAGACCGATGGCGGTAAAGGTGTGGTAAATATCCTTGCGGCTGATCGCCTGATGCAATCACCGAAGATGTACGCCACCCTCCTGCTCTGGTTGCTGTCGGAACTGTTTGAGAACCTGCCGGAGGCNNGAGCAGGTTGTGCGCCTGATCCGCTCCAAGGGAGTGGGGGTCTACTTTGTCACCCAGAACCCGGCTGACGTACCGGACAAGGTGCTGTCACAACTGGGCAACCGGGTACAGCACGCCCTGCGGGCCTTCAGTCCCCGTGACCAGAAAGCGGTTACTGCTGCCGCAGAAACCATGCGGGACAACCCCTTGCTTGATGAGGCATCGGTTATTACTGAACTGGGGGTTGGCGAGGCGCTGATTTCCTGCCTGGATGAAAAGGGACGCCCCGCTGTGGTTGAACGGGCCTTTATCATCCCTCCACAGGGACAGGTCGGGCCGATTGATCAGACAGAGCGGCAGCGGCTGATGAAATCATCGCTGGTAAGCGGTGTCTATGACACTCCGGTCGATCGGGAATCAGCCTATGAACGGCTCAGAAGCCGCACCGCACAGGCGCAGGCTGCGCCTCAACCGCCGACACAGGAAAGCGCCACAGGCGGGGGGGTCGGAGGCATACTGGGTGATATGCTTGGGGGTGGCAGCACAAGCAGGCAGCGCGAAGGGGTGGTGGAGGCAATGGCCAAGAGCGCCGCACGCTCCATAGGCAGCCAGTTGGGACGCGCCATTATCCGTGGTGTGATGGGATCCATTTTGGGTGGAAAGCGGTAACTATCCCCGGAGGCATGAATGCATACCAGAATTATGGATGAGATCAGCCGATTTGTCCGTGAAGATACCGGCAACCGCTTCCCGGACGGCAGCGCTCCCTACTTTGACGAGCCACTGGTGGCATTTGCCGCTGCAAGCGACCCGCTTTTTCAGCACTACAAGCAGGTCATTGGCCCGTTCCACCGCACGCCGGGGGAAATCCTGTCCAATGCGGCCACGGTGATCATCTGGTCGCTGCCGATCACCCACAGCACCCGCGAGGCCAACCGCCGTGAGAGCAAGTACCCCTCCCTGGCCTGGGCGCAAACCCGCAGTTTCGGCGAGAACTTCAACATCAGCCTGCGCCGCCATCTGGTGAACTGGCTGGAGGAGCGGGGGCATCGGACCATCTCCCCCCAGCTTGACCCCAACTGGCAGGAATTTTCCGACACAGCGGTGGGACCGGCCTCTTCCTGGTCTGAGCGCCACGCCGCCTACGCTGCCGGCTTAGGCACCTTCAGCCTGAACGACGCCCTGATCACCCCGAAAGGGATCGCCCACCGCCTGGGCAGCGTAATTACCGATCTTACCCTGCCCCCTTCATGCTCTGACAGACCGGGCTATCGCCACAACTGCCTCTACCATCGCAACGGTAGTTGCGGAGCCTGCATCAAACGCTGCCCGGTTGGCGCGCTCTCCCATGACGGCCATGACAAGAACCGCTGCAAGGCCTACGTCTACGGCACCATCACCGATCTGTTGTCAGAACAGTTCAGCACTCCTAAACCAGGCTGCGGCCTCTGCCAGACCAAAGTGCCCTGCGAAGAGCGGATACCAGCCGGAGTTTCGCCAAATCAAAGTTGATTTTATTGGCTTTTTTCTTGACAGACCCTGCTCTTGAAGCGTAATCATTGCACCATGTCCGTTCTTAGAGATGACGCCTTCACACTGCAAGTCTGCCACCCCCATCCTCCGTGATACCCCGCCCTGTCCGGTATTCGTTGACCGCTCTTTGTCTTCACCACCCGTGGTGAAGCGCTTCATCTGACGTTTTCCAGCACAAGGTATTGCCATGACTACCCGTTTCGCCCGACTACTCGCAAACTGGCTGCCCAAATCGGTCACCAGCCTCAAAGGTTATTCCAAACAGGATTTTTCCGCCGACCTGGTGGCCGGCATTACCGTGGGACTGGTGGCGTTGCCCCTGGCCATGGCCTTCGGCATCTCCTCCGGCGTCACGCCACAAGCCGGTATCTACACCGCTGTGGTGGCCGGCTTTCTGATCTCGGCCCTGGGTGGCTCCCGCACCCAGATTGGCGGTCCCACCGGCGCCTTTGTGGTGGTAATCGCCGCCATCATCGCCAAACACGGACTTTCCGGACTGCTGATGGTAACCATGATGGCCGGGGTCATTCTGCTGTTTCTGGGGATTACCGGCCTGGGCAACGCCGTCAAATTCATTCCCCGTCCGGTTGTGATCGGCTTCACCAACGGTATCGCGCTCCTGATCGCTTCCACCCAGATCAAGGATTTCATGGGAATTAACGCAAGCACACCGGCGCCCAGTGAATTTCTGGAACGGATGGCCTGGATTGGCGAACATCTGCCATCCATCAGCCTGCCCACCATCATGCTGGGACTTGCGTCGCTGCTGGTAATCATCCTGTTCGGCCGCATTACCAAAAAAGTTCCGGGCACAATCATCGCCCTGCTGCTGGCCACTGCCGCAACAGCCGCCTTCAACCTGCCGGTGGCCACCATTGGCAGCACCTTTGGCGGCATCCCCACCGGCCTTCCGGAGATTCGGATGCCGGAGTTCCGCACCGATCTGATCATTCCGCTTTTGCCTGCCGCCCTGACCGTGGCGCTCCTGGCTGCCATCGAAAGCCTGCTCTCCGCTGTGGTGGCTGACTCCATGAGCGGCGACCGCCACAACTCAAACGTGGAACTGGTGGCCCAGGGGGTGGCCAACCTGACCGTGCCGTTTTTCGGCGGCATCCCGGTTACCGGCGCCATCGCCCGCACCGCCACCAATATCCGTTCCGGCGCCAAAAGCCCCATATCCGGCATAATTCACGCCCTGACCCTGCTCTGCATCCTGCTCTTTGCCGCTCCCCTGGCCCGTTTCATTCCGCTGGCCACCCTGGCGTCAGTACTGTTCGTGGTGGCCTACAACATGGGGGAATGGCATGAAATCCCCCATATCATCCGTCTGGATGCCAAGGATATAGCCGTCTGGGTTCTGACCTTCCTGCTGACGGTAGTGGCCGACCTGACCATTGCGGTGGAGGTGGGGATGACCCTGGCCGCGCTGCTGTACATCTATCAGGTAACCAAGACCACCAGGGTTGCAGTGATCACGCCGGAAGCGGTGGAAGAGGCGCGCCCGCACATTGTGCAGAACTACGCCATCCCCCATTATGTGAGCATGATCCATATTCAGGGGCCGCTCTTGTTCGGCGCTGCCGAAAAGGTTAACGAGGTGCTGCACAACATCGATGAACTGAATCAGATCGTGATCCTGCGGCTGCGCCACATGACTGCCATCGACGCCACCGGACTGCATGCCATTGAGCGGTTACACGAGCAGATTACCGCAACCGGCCGCTCACTGTTGATCTGTGGCGCAAGAAAGCAGCCGAAACGCTTGATCTACACATCAAGTCTGCCCCGCGTGATCGGCGCTCGTAATATTTTGCCCAACATAGGATCTGCACTGCACCGTGCACAGGATGTGTATGCCCGTTTCAGCGGACTTGAGGATGAGATGGCGGGACAACTTTCTGAAATGACAATTTAGCAGTGCTTATTGAATTTATTGCATCGGCTTCTTTTCGCCCGGCTGCTTGATTTCAATCTTACCGCCCGGCACTACCCGCAGATGACCGTCGACCACAACCTGTTCTCCCGCAGCCAACCCCCGTTCAATGGCACTCAGTCCCTGGTGGGAGGCACCAACGACAACCGGCCGGACTTCGGCGGTCATATCCTGCTTTACAACAAAGACGAAGGTGCCCTGCTGGCCGGTCTGAACTGCCGACGCCGGAACAGCGACAACCCCTTTGCCTTCGGCAAGCTTCACCGTAACCTGCACAAACTGTCCCGGCCAGAGTTTACGCTGCGTATTGGTAAAGGCCGCCTTCAGACGTATGGCGCCGGTGGCGGTGTCAACCGTATTGTCCAGAAAAGCGACCACCCCTTTGTCCGTCAGCCCTTCCCCGGCTTTCGCCTCCACTGTCAGCCGACCCTGTGCAAGACGGGTTTTTACTTCGGCAAGATCACGTTCCGGCAGACTGAAGCTGACGTTGACCGGCGAGATGGTGTTGATGGTCAAAAGCGCTGTCTCGTTTGCCTTGAGCACATTGCCGCGATCCACCATCAGACTGCCCAGCCGTCCGGCTATGGGGGCGGCAATCGTGCAATAGGCAAGCTGAAGCCGGGCATTTTCAACAACGGCGCGATCAGCTTCCAGGTCGGCTGCGGCAGACTCAGCCTTGGTGCGATAGGCGTCGGCCTGTTCCTGGGTGACGATGCCGTCCTTCACCAGCCCGGCGTAGCGTTCATGGTCACGCCTGGCATTCTCCAGAATCACCCGGTTGCGGTTAAGGGACGCCTCAGCCTTTTTCAAGGCAGCCTGCCAGGGACGGGGATCAATAAGGAATAAACGCTGTCCCTTGACCACATCCTGCCCCTCGACAACGTACACCGCCGCCAGTTCGCCGGAAATCTGCGGACGGATGGTGACCGTCTCGCTGGCTTCAACCGTACCCACTGCCTGGGCTGTCCGGGGAATATCCGCTGTGGCGGCGGTCGCCACCATCACCGGCGCAGGCGGCTTGGAGCGTTGCGTGGTTTCCTGTTTCGAACAACCTGTTGCAAACGCCAGACAGAGCAGCACAACCTGCAACCAGATACTGAACTTCATACCTTGAGCTCCTGACAAACGTCTACTCCCTGACAAAGGTATTCATTTCGCTTTCATGGACCATTTTCATCACACGGGCATATTCAGCTTCAATCATCAGATAGTGGTTACGGGTTTCATCGGCATTCTGCTCAAACACTGCCCGCGCTTCGGGATCCTGGACAGTGTTGGCAATTTCCCGCAGCACTTCTTCAAGCTGCTGCTCCTTTTCCATGGCCAGTTCCAGGGCTCTTTTTTCAGTAAAGGAATCATCGATCAGGGTTTTCAACGCTGCCGACCACCCGGCGTCAGATGCCGCAGAATCATTGATGAACGCCTCAAAATCAGGAATATCGCCACCACGGTAAATTTTGAAGAAATGTGCCGCATGCCCGATTTCTTCCCGTGCCAACAGTTCAAAGATTCGTTTGGCTTCGGGATTCTTGAGGTGCTGTGCCCCCATACGGTAAAAGTCCATTGCGCTTTTTTCAGTATAGAGAGAACTTTTGATTGCTTCTTGAAGATTGACAGTCATGACGTTCCTCCAAAAAATTTCTGAGTATCAAGTATTTATCATTAACAAACCGAAGAAACCAAGGTCAAGCTGATTCAGGCGCTTCGCTGATTATATACAGACAGCAACTCCAGTCCTCGTCCTTTCCGTAACCGCGCAAAACTCTGGAAGGATTGACGTACTGCCCTTAATCGGTATATTGTTGTCTCTTACATTTTACCGGGGGTTCCATGGCAGCGGAAAAATTTGAAACATCCCTGAAAAAACTGGAAGAAATCGTCAGAAAACTTGAAAATGGAACACTCCCGTTGGAGGAATCCATCAAAGCCTTTGAAGAAGGGGTGCGGCACGCTTCACTGTGCGCGGCAAAACTGGATGAGGCCGAGCGCAAGGTGGAACTGCTGATCAAGCAACGTAACGGATCATTCCGCAGGGAACCATTTGCGCCGGATACGGATGAAACGGGTACGGAAAGGTAGCACACATGGATTTGAAAACCTATTTGAAAGAACGGATCGCCCTGGTTGACCAGGCGCTTGAGCAGTATCTTCCCCGTGAAGACAAACGTCCTCAAAGCATACACAAGGCGATGCGCTACTCCATTTTTGCCGGTGGCAAGCGGGTACGTCCCATCCTGATGCTGGCAGCCTGCGAAACCGTTGGCGGTCCGGTCAAGCAGGCGCTTCCGGCGGCATGTGCCATGGAGATGATCCACACCTACTCCTTGATCCATGACGATCTTCCGGCCATGGACGACGACGATTTCCGTCGTGGCCGCCCCACCAACCACAAGGTGTTCGGCGAAGCCATCGCCATCCTGGCCGGTGACGGTCTGCTGACCGAGGCATTCAAACTGATGAGCGATCCCCGGTTTTTCGCTGATGTTACCCCTGCGGCACATCTTGCCGTTATCCACGAGATTGCCGCCTGTGCCGGAACATTTGGCATGGTGGGCGGCCAGGTGGTGGATATGGAAAGCGAAGGCAAAGCAGATATCGATCTGCCCACCGTGCAGTATATCCACACCCACAAGACCGGAGCGTTGATCAAGGCCTCGGTGGTGGCCGGGGCGCTGCTGGGAGGAGCTGACGACGCGCAACTGGCCGCTATCCGCCGTTACGGCGAGGCCGCGGGTCTGGCCTTTCAGATTGCGGACGATATTCTGGATATCGAGGGCACCACCGAAGAAATCGGCAAGGATGCCGGTAGCGACGAAGCCCGCGGCAAGGCCACCTATCCGGCAGTGATGGGACTTGCTGCCGCCAAGCAGGAGGCGCAAGCCATGATGGATGCCGCTTTTTTTGCATTGGAGCCGTTCGGTGAAACCGCCGAACCGCTGCGGGCGATCGCCAGGTACATTGTGGAACGGAAGAACTGACCAATGCCAACTTTGCCAACGGTAAACGGTCCCGGCGACCTGAAAAAACTCCCCGAATCAGCTCTTGCCGGGCTGGCTCAGGAGATTCGCCGTCTGATCATTGAAACCTGCGCTGCAAACGGCGGACATGTCGCCCCTTCCCTCGGGGTCGTGGAGTTGACCATCGCCCTGCATCGTGTCTTCAACTCGCCCCAGGACAAACTGATCTGGGATGTGGGACATCAGGCCTACGCCCACAAGATTCTCACCGGCCGCCGGGACAGCTTCCCTACCCTGCGCACCTTAAACGGCATCAGCGGATTCCCCAAACGGCACGAGTCGGAACATGACGTCTGGGAAGTGGGGCACTCCTCCACCTCCCTCTCAGCCGCGACCGGCTTCGCCGTTTCCCGTGACCTGAAACAGAACGGCAGCAAAGTGGTGGCCGTAATCGGTGACGGCTCCATGACCGGCGGTATCGCCTTTGAGGCCCTGAACCACGCCGGCCACCTGAATCGTGACCTGATCGTAATCCTGAACGACAATGAAATGTCCATCGCCGAAAATGTCGGGGCCTTGTCCGGTTTCCTCTCCCGCACCTCTTCCAGCGAATTTATTCACCGGATCAAGCGGGAAACCGAGGATTTCATCAAGGGAATCGGCAGTGATGTGGGACAAAGCGCCCTGAAAGTCGCCCGCAAAATCGAGAAATCATTCAAAGGGCTGTTTACGCCGGCCATGCTGTTCCAGGCCTTCGGCTTCGAGTACGTCGGCCCCATTGACGGCCACGATCTGCCGCTGTTGATGGAAACCATGGAACGGGTTAAAAAACTGGACGGCGCCGTGCTGGTGCACGTTCTGACCACAAAAGGCAAAGGTTACAAACCTGCCGAACAAAACCCCGCGTTGTTTCACGGCGTGGGACCATTCGACATCGAAACCGGCAAGATACTGAAGGGAAAAGGCGGAGCAGCCTCTTACACCGCCATCTTCGGTGCCACTATCGCCCGCCTGGCCGAAGACGATGAACGGATCGTTGCCATCACCGCAGCCATGCCGGACGGCACCGGCCTCACCCCGTTTTCAAAACAGTTCCCGGACCGTTTCTTTGACGTGGGTATCGCCGAACAGCACGGGGTCACCTTTGCCGCCGGACTTGCGGCAGAAGGCAAACGGCCGGTCTTCGCCGTCTACTCCAGCTTTTTGCAACGGGCCTATGACGAAGTGCTGCATGACGTCTGTCTGCAAAACCTGCCGGTGGTGTTCGCCATGGACCGCGGTGGCGTCGTCGGCAGCGACGGCCCCACCCATCATGGTGTTTTCGACCTTTCCTACCTGCGTCATATACCCAACATGACCCTCATGGCCCCCAAGGACGAAAATGAACTGCAGCACATGCTGAAAACAGCAGTGCAGCACGAGGGGCCGGTCGCCCTGCGCTACCCCCGCGGCAACGGCTACGGCATCCCACTGGACCAGGAGTTGCAGACACTACCCATGGGTAAAGCTGAACTGCTGCGTAGCGGCAATGACGGCGTCATCATCGCCCTGGGCTCCACGGTCATGCCTGCACTTGAGGCGGCCATGCTACTCTCTGCCGAAGGGCTTGAGCTTACGGTGGTTAATGCGCGCTTTGTGAAACCGCTGGATGAAGAACTGATTGTCAAACTGGCCAATCTCAATCACAAAATCATCACCGTTGAAGAAAACGTCCTGCAGGGAGGGTTCGGCAGCGCCGTGCTGGAACTGCTTGCGGACAGCAACATGTCCGCCGTTTCCGTACTGCGGCTCGGCTATCCGGATGCCTACATCGTGCAGGGAGAACAGCCTGAACTGCGGGCCATGCACGGCCTGGACAGCCACGGCATCGCCGCTTCGGCACGCAGTTTCTTCGCCGGATGAGCATCCCATGACCTACGAAGAACTGTTGCAAGCGCTTCACCTGTTCGGTTTTCATGAAAGCGATCAGCTCACCATACGCCGCATCAAGGAACGACATCGCACGCTTCTCAAAAACGTCCACCCTGACCTGCATGGCGATGCAGCCACCGGACAGACCAGGGCCGTAAATGAAGCGGCCCGGCAGATCATGGACTATGTCAACTCCTACCGGTTTTCTTTCAACCAGGAAGAGTTTTACCGGCAAAGGCCCGATGAATACCTTCGCCGCCAATTTGCCGCAGACCCGATCTGGGGCGGTGGCAGCATTCGGGAAAAAAACTGATCGGGCGCCGGTCAGTCACACAGATACGCTTGCAAAGCTTGAACATTGACAGTAACCACAGACCATGACATATAAAACTTCTTTCACTCCCAGGAGGCTTCGGCATGAGTGTTGACGATAAAAAAATCATCTACAGCATGATGCGGGTATCAAAATATTACGATAAAAAGCCGGTCATAAAGGACATCTCCCTCTCTTATTTCTACGGCGCAAAAATCGGCGTGCTGGGCCTGAACGGCTCCGGCAAGTCTACCCTGCTCAGAATCATGGCCGGGGTAGACACCGAGTTCAACGGCCAGGCCGTACTTTCTCCCGGCTATACCATCGGCTACCTGGAACAGGAACCAAAGCTGGATGACGCGCTGACCGTCCGTCAGGTTGTTGAACAGGGCGTGCAGGAGATCGTGGATTTGCTGGCCGAATTCAACGGCATCA
>DIUT01000004.1 GCA_002423105.1 Geobacter sp. UBA6151
GAGTGGAACCAGCCGCGGTGCTGGTCGCTTCCCTCCAGGTACAGGTCAGCCGGGGAGGAGAGCTTGGGGTTGGCCTCCAGCACGGCGGCATGGGAAACACCGGAATCAAACCAGACATCCAGAATGTCCATCTCTTTTTCAAAGGAAGCGCCGCCACACTTGGGGCAGACGGTTCCTTCCGGCATCAGCCGGGCCGCTTCCCAGTCAAACCAGACATCGGCGCTGTGCTGCTTGAACAGCTCCGCCACAAAATCCATCAGTTTGCCGTCTGCCACATATTCACCGCAGTCGGTGCAGGAAAAAGCGGTGATCGGCACCCCCCAGGTGCGCTGGCGGGAGATGCACCAGTCCGGCCGGTTTTCAATCATGCCGTAGATGCGGTCACGGCCCCACTTGGGAATCCACTGCACCTGATCAATGGCTTCCAGGGATTTTTTACGCAGATCATTGGATTCCATGGAGATAAACCACTGCTCCGTGGCCCGGAAGATGATCGGCTTCTTACAGCGCCAGCAGTGGGGATAGGAGTGGGTGAGCTTGCCCTGCCCCACCAGGGCGCCAACCTCAATCATTTTTTCAATGACCTTGGGGTTGGCGTCAAAGACCTTTTCGCCACCGAAGAACTCCAGGGTGGAGATGAAACGGCCATGGTTGTCCACCGGGTTGTAGACCTCCAGCCCTTCCGCCAGGCCCAACTGGTAGTCTTCCTGGCCATGGCCGGGAGCGGTGTGGACGCAGCCGGTACCGGCCTCTAACGTGACATGCTCACCCAGCAGAATGACCGAATCGCGGTTGTAGAAGGGATGGGCGCACTGTTTCCGTTCCAGTAGTCCGGCTTTAAAGGTGGCCAGCACCTGGCCAGTAAGTCCGTTGGCACTGAGAAAGCTGTCCTTCAGCCCCTCGGCAACGATTAGTACTCCCTGCTCAGTATCCAGGGCAACGTAGTCAAACTCGGGATGCATGGCCACCGCCAGGTTTGCCGGGATGGTCCAGGGGGTGGTGGTCCAGATGACGACACTGGTCTCTTTCCCGGCCAGGGCGGGCAGTATTGCTGAAAGGTCATCCTTTATCCTGAATTTGACAAAGATGGTGGGAGAAACATGGTCGGCATACTCAACCTCGGCCTCGGCCAGGGCGGTGACACAGGAAGAGCACCAGTGCACCGGCTTCCTGCCCCGGTACAGTCCGCCGTTGTGGGCGAAGCGGGCCAGCTCGGCAGCAGTCAGGCCTTCGTACTCGTAGTTCATGGTCAGGTACGGGGCATCCCAGTCTCCCAGAATCCCCAAGCGCTTGAACTCCTCCTTCTGGATGGCGATGAATTTTTCGGCATAGCTGCGGCACTCGCGGCGCAGTTCCAGCTTGCTCATCTCCCGCTTCTTCGACCCCAGATTCTTCTCCACCTGCAGCTCAATCGGCAGGCCGTGGCAATCCCAGCCCGGCACGTAGGGGGCTTCAAACCCTTCCATCCGCTTACTCTTCAGCACGATATCCTTGAGAATCTTGTTCAGGGCGTGGCCAATATGGATATGACCGTTGGCATAGGGGGGGCCATCATGCAGCATATAGCGGGGTCGACCGCAACCGGTTTTTTCCATTTTACTGTAGAGTTCCTGCTGATCCCAGTGTTTCAGCATCTCCGGCTCCCGTTGGGGCAGGTTGGCCTTCATGGGAAAAGCGGTTTGCGGCAGATTCAAGGTATCTTTGTATTCCATTGATTTATTCTCTCTCCGGTAGCATTCATCACTAAAATTTAGTTAAATTACCGATGCAACAGGGTAAAGTCAAGGAGATAGACAGCAGCGCCGAAAGGCATTCTCCATTTCCCCCTTGCATTCCACCCCCCTGTCTGGTAAATTTTTTAGCCCATTTTGTTCTGAAAGGATTGTTCTATCATGTTTAAAATATTTGATTCTCTCTTTGGGCTCTTCTCCAACGATCTGGCAATTGACCTTGGTACCGCCAACACCCTGGTCTACCTGAAAGGCAAAGGAATTGTGGTGCGGGAACCGTCCGTCGTTGCCGTGCAAAAACTGCCCACCGGCCAGCAGAAGGTCCTGAAAGTGGGGATGGAGGCCAAGCAGATGCTGGGCCGCACCCCCGGCTCCATCACCGCCATCCGCCCCATGAAAGACGGCGTAATCGCCGACTTCGACATTACGGAAGAGATGCTGCGCTACTTCATCCACAAGGTCCACAACCGCAAGACGCTGGTACGGCCCCGCATTGTCATCTGCGTTCCCTCCGGCATCACCCAGGTGGAAAAGCGGGCGGTGAAGGAGTCGGCAGAATCGGCCGGCGCCCGTGAGGTCTACCTGATCGAGGAACCGATGGCAGCGGCAATCGGCGCAGGTCTGCCGATTACCGAGGCGTCCGGCAACATGATCGTGGATATCGGCGGCGGCACCACCGAGGTGGCGGTCATCTCCTTGGCCGGTATCGTCTACGCCCAATCCACCCGCATGGGGGGCGACAAGATGGACGACGCCATCCTGCAGTACATCAAGCGCAAGTATAACCTGCAGATCGGCGAACGGATGGCCGAAGCGATCAAGATCGAGATCGGCGAAGCCTACCCCGGCCCGGAAGTGCTGACCATGGAAGTCAAGGGACGCGACCTGGTGTCCGGCATTCCCAAGACCATCGAGATCAATTCCGATGAAATCCGTGATGCCCTGAAAGAAGCGGTCAACGCCATTGTGGATACGGTTCGTCAGTGCCTGGAACGCACCCCCCCCGAACTGGCAGCTGACATCGTTGACAAAGGGATCTTTCTGGCAGGCGGCGGCGCCAACCTGCGTAATCTCGACCTACTGCTGCGGGAAATCACCAAGGTACCGGTGCTGATTGCAGAAGATCCGCTGGACTGTGTCGTGCTGGGCTCGGGTAAGGTTCTCGATGAACTGCATTTGCTGAAGCGCGTTGCAATCAGTTCCTGATCTTTTTACCATAGAGTCCGCAGAGGAGCTTCGTTCGCCTTCCTCTGCGGACTCTACGGTGAGATATCCAGACTTCCTTTATGTCCACTCCCCCACTTGACATCATACTACCGGTCTGGAACAGCCCTGACGAAACCCGCTTCTGCCTGGTTTCTCTGCTGCCCCTTATCGAAGCCGGCGCCAGACTGATTCTGATCAACAACGGCTGTGACCGGGTAACAGAACAGTTATTGGAAGAGTTCTCGGACCCTCTTGGCAATCAGGCCATCTACATGACCATGGAGCGCAATATCGGCTTTGTTCCGGCGCTCAATCACGGCCTGCGCCGCTCCGATGCCGACTGGGCCCTGATTCTGCGCCCATCGGTCATCCTCAAAAGCAATTTCCTTAAATGGCTTGATTTCGGTACAAAATGCCCGCAATCTGGCATTCTGACCCCTTTTCTTGCAGACGTGCATCACCTTCCGCCCAAGCTGGACAACAAACGGCTCGCCTCCATTGAAACCAGTGACATAAGCTTCGATCTGCTGGCCGTCTCAAAACCGGTGCGCGATGCGGTGGGCCAGTTCAATGAAGAGCTTGACAGTGCTTCCTGGTGCCTGCAGGACTACCGGCGCCGGGCGCTGCTCTGCGGTTTTTTTACCCGCCTGGTAACCGGCATGTCATTTACCACCAGAACCCTGACAATCCTGGGTTCAGCCGAGCGCCGCCGCCAACGGGAAGAACACTCACGCGACATCTGTCGCAACCTGTGGGGAAACCAACAGCGCTATGCCATCTACTTACCTGTGGAAGCAAACCTCGAACTGCTCTCCGGACTCTTTGCCCAAACCCTTGCTGCTGCACGCCTGGGGCATTCATTTCACCTGTTTCTGCATCGTCGCCTTTACCGGGAGGCGGTCAAGCAGGGGTTCAACGTCCTGCATACCGGCATCACCCTCCATAAGATGCCCTTGTTGCTCCCCCTGCGCAGACTGTCACGGCAGATGGCCTCTCTCGTGCTGCATTACCCCGATCTGCTGACCATCAAGGGCGTAGACGGCATCTCCTTTCCCGGCTATGATGACGCGCTTCCCGCTACCACCATTGCAGAGCTGAACAGCTCCAAGAAGGAGGTCTGACACCATGCAGAGCTTTATTGCCGCCCAACTACAGGATCAGCGTGCTGTCCTCGATAGAATTGAGACAGAACTTGCCGAGCAGATTGCCAGAATCGCTGTCAGGCTTGTTGAAACCATGAAGATTGGCAACAAACTTTTGATCATGGGTAATGGCGGGTCTGCCGCAGACGCCCAGCATTTTGCGGCCGAAATCGTTGGCCGCTTCAAAATGGAGCGTCCCGGACTGCCGGCCATCGCCCTTTCCACCGACACTTCCATCATCACCGCCATCGGCAACGATTACGGCTTTGAGCGGATATTTTCCCGCCAGGTGGAAGCCCTGGCCGCCCCCGGTGATGCCCTCATCGGCATTTCCACCAGCGGCAACTCAGCCAACATACTGAAAGCGCTCTTAACGGGCCGCCAAGCCGGATGTAGCGCCATTGGCCTGTTGGGCAAGGATGGCGGGACCATCAAGGATATCTGCGACCTTGCGCTGATCGTCCCCTCCGATGACACACCCCGCATTCAGGAAGGGCATATTACCATTATTCACATCCTGTGCGATCTGATCGAACAGAGTCTTTTCGGCAAATTTGCGGGGGAGGGCCGGTAATGGACAGAAAAGCTGTAGAGTCCCTGTTTTTGCATGCCGCCAACTTCCGTTGTCTGGTGGTGGGCGATCTGATGCTGGACGAATACCTGTGGGGCAAGGCAGAGCGGATTTCGCCGGAAGCGCCGGTACAGGTGGTGGACATCCAGCGTGAAGACCTGCGGCTCGGCGGCGCGGGAAACGTGGCCAACAACCTGAAAGCTTTGGGATGCCAAGTCACCGTGGCCTCGGTAATCGGCGATGACCTGAACGGCACGGCCCTGGTCCAGGCATTTGGCGCCCGGGATATCTCAGATAGCGGCATTTTCAGGGAACCGGGCCGACGCACCGGTCGCAAGACCAGGGTAGTGGCCGCCAACCAGCAGATTCTGCGCATAGACCGGGAATCGCGGGAACAGCTCTCGCCGACCATAGAAACACAGCTCTGCCACTGGCTGACAAACCATCTGGACCACGTTGACGTGGTGCTGGTATCTGACTACCTCAAAGGGGTGCTCACCCCGGCTGTACTCTCCACCCTAACCGCAACGGCACAGGCGCGGCAGATCCCGGTACTGGTGGACCCCAAAGGTGCCGACTATCTCAAATACCGCGGCGCAACCTGCCTGACCCCCAATCGCAAGGAAGCAGAAACCGCCGCCGGTATTCCGATCATTGACGAAGAGAGCCTGGGCAGGGCGGCCGATGCCATCATGACCCAGGTGGGGCTTGACAACCTGCTGATAACCCGCAGCGAGGCTGGCATGTCCTTGTTCTGCGGCAACGGCCAAACCGTCCAGATTCCCACCGTGGCCCGCGAGGTTTTCGATGTCACCGGAGCCGGCGACACCGTCCTGGCGGTCCTGGCTTGCGGCGTAGCCGGTGGTTTCAACCTGGAAGAAGCGGCCCGACTGGCCAATATCGCCGCCGGCATTGCCGTAGCTAAACTGGGAACTTCCGTCGTCACACCGGCGGAGATCGTTGATGCCGTCAACCTGACTCACCGGGACAGCGACAGCAAAATCAAGGGCCAGGACCTGCTGGCAAGTATCATTGAGCAGGAACGGCTGCGAGGGAAACAGGTCGTATTCACCAATGGCTGTTTTGATCTGCTGCACGCCGGTCATGTGAAATATTTGCAGGCGGCCCGCCGCCTGGGAGACGTGCTGATTCTCGGCCTGAACAGCGACGCTTCGGTACGCCGCCTGAAAGGTCCGAGACGTCCCCTGATCAACGAAGATGAACGCAGTCACATCCTGGCCGCCCTTGACTGCATCGATTACGTCTGCCTTTTTGATGAAGATACCCCCCTTGAACTGATCACCCTGCTGAAACCGCAGATTCTGGTTAAAGGTGGAGATTACGCACTGGATGGAGTTGTGGGCCGGGACATCGTCGAAGCCTATGGCGGCCGGGTGGAATTGATTCCTTTTGTGGACGGCAAATCAAGCACAAATATCATCGAAAAAGTTCTTGAACGCTATTCCAGCCTTGATACAGCCACACCGTCCGCACCCTGAAACGGGATCCGGCAGTGGTTCACACCGATAAAAATTCCTGCCCGCGTGTTCTGGTTATTGCCGGTCCGACAGCATCCGGCAAATCCGCCCTGGTCCTTGAACTTGCCGCACAGCTTGATGGTGAGATTATCTGCGCCGATTCCCTGACCGTCTACCGGGGACTGGATATCGGCAGCGCCAAACCCACTGCAGAAGATCGCGCACGGGTTCTCCATCATCTGCTGGATATCCGCGACCCGTGGGAACCGTTTACCGCCGCCGACTTCCGTCATGAAGCCGCACACGCCATCGATAACATCGTCCGCCGCGGAAAAACACCGATCCTGGTCGGAGGCGCCGGCCTGTACTTGCGAGTACTTTTGGGCGGACTGGCAGACGCCCCCGGTCAGAATGCGCAGATGCGGCAGCTCTTGAGTCTGCGGGCCGAACGTGGTGAAGGTGAACTGTTACTGGAAGAGCTGCGCGCCGTTGATCCTGAAACAGCATCAAAAACGCACCCCAATAATCTGCCCCGGATCATCCGCGCCCTGGAAGTTTACCAGAGCAGCGGCATAGCGTTTTCTGACTACCAAAACCAGCATCGTTTCGGGCAGAAGCCATATAATGCCCGACAATATCTGCTTGCCCCCCCCAGAGAACTGCTCTATCAGCGGATTGAGGCGCGTGTTGACCAGATGCTGCGCGATGGGCTTATTGATGAATACTGTGGACTGCTCACGGCAGGAGTACCGAAAGATGCCAAAGCTCTGGGTGCCATTGGCTACAAAGAAGTTGCGGCGTTTGTTGACGGCGTCATCTCCCGGGAAGAATTGCCTCGTCTGATCAAACTGAACACCCGTCACTACGCAAAGCGTCAGATGACCTGGTTCAGACGGGAAAAAGAGCTGCTGACGATTGCATATCCGCCCGACTCTGCTACTATCGCCCGTGAAGCTGTGCAGTTCTTACGCCAAGGAGATTGATAATGTCAAAACCCCTTTTCAACATTCAGGATCAGTACCTCAATCAGGCCCGCAAGGAGCGTATCCGCCTGCTGGTGAGAATGATGTCCGGCTCAACCATTGAGGGCATGATCAAGTCCTTCGACAACTTTTGCCTGTTGATTGATGCAGAGGGTGATGTGTTGATCTACAAACATGCCATTGCCACCATTACCTCCGCAGACGGCACCTTCCGCCTTCACTACAATCCATGACCCGGATTGCAGAGAACGCCGCCATCCTGATAGAAGCTGTGGCAAGTGGCTCTCCGGCGCAGCGGGGCGGTATCAGGGCGGGTGATCGCCTGGTAGCCATAAACGGACAGAAGGTGCGTGATGTCATTGATTACGCCTACTTTGCCTTTGATGACGACCCTGAAATGGAGCTTGTCGACGCTGACGGAAAACACCGTCTGGTTCACCTTGCTCCCGCTCCCGGCGAGTCTCTGGGACTGTCATTTGCAGCACCGGAGCCAAAGCGGTGCGGGAACAACTGCCTCTTCTGCTTTGTCCACCAACTGCCAAAAGGGTTGCGCAAGCCCCTGTATGTCAAGGATGAGGACTATCGCCTCTCCTTTCTCCAAGGCACGTACGTCACCCTCAGCAATCTGAAAAAATCCGAACTGCAACGCATCACCTCACAACGGCTGTCACCGCTGTACATCTCGGTTCACGCCACAGAACCGCTGCTGCGGGAACAACTGCTGGGCAAAACCGGCATTCCGCAGATTCTCGAACAACTAACCGCCCTGGCTGCCGCACGGATTCAGATGCATACGCAAGTTGTACTCTGTCCCGGCCTGAACGACGGCAGTGCGCTGGAAAAAACAGTCAATGATCTTGCCGCCTTGTATCCGGCGGTACAGTCATTGGCAGTGGTGCCGGTGGGATTGACGGAGCATCGCGCACACCTTCCCCGACTGACTGCGGTGGATCAAGGGTATGCAGCCACATTTCTGGATAGCTGGCTGCCGCGTATGCGCGCACTCAACAAGCGCCTTGGCGAACCCTTTTTGCAGCTGGCGGATGAATTTTTCCTGAAAGCTGACTACCCGTTTCCGCGACTATCGGAGTACGGCGACCTGCCCCAATGGGAAAACGGCGTCGGCATGGTTCCCTGGTTTTTCAAGGAAGCAGGCCAGGTTGTGCGTCGCGCAAAGCCGTTGCCGCCACTACGCGCAACCATTGTTACCGGTGTATCTTCAGCAGGATTTGTCAGTCAATTTCTCCAGCAACTGGCAGAGAAAACCGGCGCAGAATTGACGGCAGCCCCGATTCCCAACCGGCTTTTCGGTGCAAGCGTTACCGTTACCGGCCTGCTCAGCGGCAAGGACATCATCAGCGGGCTGCGCGATACGGTTCCGGGAGAGCACCTTCTTTTACCGGCGGTGATGCTGAAAGAAGGCGAAGGCACGTTTCTGGACAACCTGAAACCGGACGACCTGGAACAGGTTCTTGGCCGGAAAGTTGTTATCTTCGACGGTTCTCCCGGTGGCTTGTACCGCACCCTGGGAAAACTGGCTCGCAAATAAATGAAGCCCCGGCGATATCTGCCGGGGCCTCATTTATTCTACCTATACAACAAAAACTATTTGATCAGCGGTGCGATAACCAGCGAAACAACGCTCATCAGCTTGATCAGAATGTTCATGGCCGGACCGGAGGTGTCCTTGAAGGGGTCGCCAACGGTATCGCCCACAACAGCAGCCTTGTGAGCATCGCCACCCTTCTTTTCGCCAGCCAGTTCACCCTTCTCGATGTACTTCTTGGCGTTATCCCAAGCGCCGCCGCCGTTGGACATCATCAGCGCCAGCAGAACACCTGCCAGAGTAGCGCCGGCCAGCATACCACCCAAGGCTTCCTTGTGCAGGAGAAAACCGACCAGAACCGGAGCGATAACCGCAACCAAGCCGGGCAGGATCATCTCCTGCAGAGCTGCCTTGGCAGAGATGTCTACACAGGTCTGGGAATCGGGCTTGACACCGGGCTTGCCTTCCAGGAGACCGGGAATTTCACGGAACTGACGACGGATTTCATCAACCATCTTGCCAGCCGCCTTGCCCACCGAGGTCATGGTCAGCGCGCCGATAAAGAAGGGCAGGGCGCCACCGATCAAGAGACCGATAACGACCATCGGGTTGAGCAAATTGATTGACTCAAGACCAACAGCCGTGGCGTAGGCAGAGAAGAGCGCCAGGGCGGTCAGGGCAGCGGAACCGATGGCAAAACCCTTACCAACAGCGGCAGTGGTGTTGCCAATGGCATCCAGACCATCCGTAATCTTGCGCACATCAGGACCAAGACCGGCCATCTCGGAAATACCACCGGCATTGTCGGCAATCGGACCGTACGCATCAACCGTCATAGTAACACCAACGGTAGCCAGCATACCCACAGCAGCAATACCGATGCCATAGAGACCGGCAACCTGGTTGGCAACGAAGATGCCAACGCAGATCACCAGGATCGGCGCAACCGTACTTTCAAGACCAACAGCCAGGCCATGGATGATGTTGGTAGCCGGACCAGTCTTGCTGGCCTCGGCAATGCGGGTAACCGGACCTGCGGAAGTGTAGTATTCGGTAATCAAACCGATGGAGATACCGGCAATGGTACCGGCCAGAATAGCCCAGAACACACCGTTACTGATATGCATGGCACTGGTTATGAAGTAGGAGGCAACCAGAAAACCGCCAGCTGCCACAAAGGTGGTGTAACGCAAGGCTGCTGCGGGGTTGATGTTCTTCAGGAACTTCATGGAACCAACGCCGATCAGGGAGAAGATCAGTCCGGCCATGGCCAGCACCAACGGCAGCAGCATGGCATTGGCGCGAACTTCCTCACCGCCAAGAATGCCCAACTGCGCGACACTTGCAGTGGCTGCAATGGCAATGGTAGCGATGATGGAACCAACGTAGGACTCAAAAATGTCCGCGCCCATACCGGCGGTATCACCCACGCAGTCACCCACGTTGTCAGCAATAACACCGGGGTTGCGGGGATCATCCTCAGGAATACCGGCCTCAACCTTGCCCACCAGGTCAGAACCAACGTCTGCCGCCTTGGTATAGATACCGCCGCCAACACGGGCAAACAGGGCGATGGATGAAGCACCCATGGCAAAACCGTTAATGTAGTTTGCTGTAGCTGGATCAGTACCAAAAAAGATGTAGGCGATGCCTACACCGATCAGACCAACGGATGCGACAGAAAGACCCATGACAGCCCCGCCGTTGAAGGCAACCATCAGGGCAGCACCCTGACCGGTAGTACGGGCTGCTTCAGTGGTACGCACGTTGGCATGGGTTGCCGCCTGCATACCGATATAACCACAGAGCATGGAGCAGAGAGCGCCCCCCAGGAAAGCCAACGCCGTCTGAATTCCCATACTGACGAAAATCAGGAGGAACACAGCCACGATAAAGATGGCCAGAACACGGTATTCGCGGTTAAGAAAAGCCATCGCGCCGCCGTGAATCGCCTCGGCAATCTCTTTCATCTTTTCATTGCCCACCGGTTGCGACTTGATGGAGTTGTAAATCAGGATGGCGATAACAAAGCCAACCACTCCCAGAATCGGTGCCAACATCTGCAGTTGCATGCTCATGTTCCTTTCTTGATGCGATATAGAGTAGGCAGATCAATGCCACAGGAGAACCACGGGCTAACATGCTGTAAAAACCGGTAATTTTTAGTTGAGCCCGACCTGTTTGTCAATCAAAAACTACATCTTTTCAATCATCTTTTGATAAAACGCACGAAGCCCCGCAACTCGTGCATTGAGTTACGGGGCTTCGTAGTAGCCCAAAAACGACAATTAACCGCAGAATCTGCTCTGCCAAGGAGCCATCCAGATTGAAATACCAAACTATGACATCCGCTTATTTTTCAGACAACGGCAATGCTGCGCTTTGCCAGGCTTTAAACGAGTCATAATCAACGGTGAACAATTGTCCGGCCGCCACGTTTTTCGGGGCATCCGTCACAACGGTCTTTGCCTGGAAACCGGCGGCACGCGCCTCTTCATAGGATTGATTCGGGCGGATTGTCAGAGCATTACCGCTGAAACTGAGAAGATAGTTGCCATTGGAAACCAGCGATCCCTGCTCTATGGCATAACTGCCCAGAACCTCACCCGGCTCACGCGTCAGATTTCCGCTCAGCACGGAAGCAGCCGTGTCTGCCGCTTGCAGTCCAATCGCACCATAGGTCAGCTCCGGATCGGGATTAGCATACAACTTGGTCTGTGCATCAGCCCTGATCTCCAGTTGGGCCGGAGCAACCGACAGCGTACCGTTGTGGTAAGAAATTGTGTAATTTCCGGAGGTCAGCCCCGACGGGGTGATAACGTAGCTGTTCGCATTCTTCGCACCCTGGCTGCTGCCACCGTAGCTGAGGCTACCGCCAAGAACCGCTTCCGTCTCGTTGTTGACGAAGCCGCTGTAGCTGACACCGTTGCCGCCGGAATACGCCAGACCATCGTAGGTTTTGGAAGCGTTGTTGGCGGTGACGGCCAGTGGGGCCGGAGTGATGATCAGACTGCCATCCACAAAAGTAAGGTTATAGTTGCCGTCCGTACCGCCGATAGTGTGAGCGTAGGTTCCGGCATTGGTAGCGGTTCCGCCACTGGTGGTAATACCGGTCAGCACGCTGGCGGTCTCGCCGCCCACCAGGCCGCTGGCGGTGAAGCCGGTGACGTTCTGCAGCAGGCCGTTATAGACGGTGCTCCCGCTGTTGGCGGTGACAATGGCGTCGGCCTTGTTGATGGTCAGAGTGCCGTCATTGAAGGCGATGCTGTAGTTGCCGGAGGTCAGCCCGCTTGGGGTGATGCTGTAACTGCCCGCGTTCTTTGCCCCCTGGCTGCTGCCGGTGTAGTTCAGGCTGCCGCCCAGCGCCGTCGTATTCTCGCCGTTGACGAAACCGCTGTAACTGACTCCGTTACTGCCGGACCAGGTCAGGCCGTCATAGGTTTTTAATGCGTTGTTGGCCGTAACGGCCAGCGGCGCCGGGTTAACGGTCAGGGTGCCATTCACGTAGCTGATGCTGTAGTTGGCCGGGTTAAAGGTACCGCCGGTGGCATTGCTGGGCACGATGGCGTAGCTGCCCACCGGGGCCGAGGCCGGAGCACCGGCGCTGGTCAGGGTAACGCTGCCGATGGTATCGCCCCCCTGGAGCCCCACCGGAGTAAATTCCGTGCCGTTAAAGGTATAGGCCGTACCATAGGTCTTGGCGATAGTGTTGGCGGTGACGCTGAGCAGACTGAGCGGCGCGGGGTTAATGGTCAGCGTGCCGTTGGCAAAGGTGATGTCATACCCCTGCTGGTTGGAGTAATAGCCTCCGGGAACAATGGTGTAACCGCCGACATTGATCGCTCCTTGTGACGTGCCGCCATAGGTTGCGCTGCCCAACAGGACTGCTGCGGGATCAGACTTGGTCACCCCGTTGCCGCCGCTGTAGGCCGTGCCGCTATAGGTCGTGGTGGCGTTATTGGCGGTAACAGTCAGCGGCGTCAGGAAGCTCTTCAGCAGCGGCGCGGTGTTGCCCTCGTAAATCCGCCACACCTTGCCGGTGCCGCCCGCGTCGTCGATGTCCCAAGCGGCGAAGGTGGCGAGCTGCTTCATCTCGGCGGTGGTCTTGCCAGCGGCAGCGGCGCTACCGGAGCTGGTAGTCTGGCCAGTGGTCACTTTATCCCAGTAGCTGTTGGTGATCGTGCCGCCGACGGTCTGCTTGCCGACCAGTCCGCCCACAGTATTAAAGAGGTTCGAGGGGTCGGCGACAGTGACCGCGCCGGTGGCGTAGCTGTTGGTGATATTGCCGCCGGTTTGCCCCACCAACCCACCGATATCGGTACCGGATCCCCCGTAGACGCTACCGGTGGCATAGCTGTTGCTGACGGTGCCGCTGCCGCCCCCCTTTAGCCCGCCTATGATGGAGCCCGAACCGCTGACGCTGACGTTGGCGTAGCTGTAGCTGATGCTGCCGCTGCCGCCCCCCTGCAAGCCGCCGATGTTGCTACCGCCGCCTACGCCGGTCACGCTGCCGCCATCGGCGTAACTGTAGCTGATTGCGCCGGTGCTGAACCCCGCCAGCGTGCCGACGCCAGTCCGTCCGCTGATGCTGCTGTTCAACAGCCCGACGTTGCGTAGCGTGCCGGTGTTATAGCCGAACAGGCCCTGCAAATCGGTGCCCGCGTTGTTGATGGTCAGCCCGGTGATGGTGTGGCCGAGGCCGTCGAAGCTGCCGGTGAACACAGGTTCACCGAATCCCACGAAGTTGACATTTCCACCCACCGGCGCGAAGCCCGCGTTGGTGTTCCAGGTGGAAGTGCCCGATGCGGGTATGTCGGCGCCGAGCACGTAGTTGCCGGCAAGGTCGGTGTTCATGCCCTGCAAGGTCATCACGCCTGGCGCAACGGTGGCGTCGCCTTCGACGCCTAGTCCGGTGATGACGGTCCAAGGCGTTGCCGCGACGTTGTTCCCCAGCTTGGTACTGAAGTTGGCCCCGGCGGGGAGGTACACCTTCGCGCCGTTGTTCACGTAATAGTTGCTGGTGTTGCCCGCCGCCACCGCGCCCTGGCCGTATTCCAGCGCCAGTTGCGCGGTGCCGGAACCGTTGAGGTTGGCGCGGATGTCTATGTCGTTGGCGGCGTTGACGTTCAGCAGCCCGCTGGTCCAGGTGACCGGGTTGGCGATCACCACATCCCCCGCCGCGCTGCCCAGGCTGGCGATGGTGCGCCCGACCAGGTCGTAGCCTTGCTGGTTGGAGTAAAAGCCGCCGATCTGGGCGACATAGGCGTCGGCGGCGACGCTGGTCAGCGTCAGGTTGGTGGCCGCGCCCAACAGCTTGGCGCCGTCGTAACTGTCGGCAATCGTGTAGGCGGCGACGTTGCCCAGCGCCGCGCCGCTGCCGTCGTAATCCGGCGTGACGTTGAGCGGGGTGAGGAAGCCGCGCAGCAGAGGCGTGGTATCGCCGTCGTAGATGCGCCAGACCTTGCCGGAGCCGCCGACGGCGTCGATGTCCCAGCCGGTAAAGGTGGCGAGGGTTTTCATCTCGGCGCTGGTCTTGCCCACGGCCCCCGCGCCGCCGGCGCTAGTGGCCTGGCCGCTGGTCTGGGTGTCCCAAAAGCTGGCGGTGACGGTGGCTGAGCTCTGTCCAACCAAGCCGCCGACATCGGCACTCCCATTGACCGTGCCGGTGGCGTAGCTGTTGGTAATTGTGCCGGCAGCCTGATTTGCGCCAACCAGACCACCAACTATATTGGTACCGCTGACACTACCCATCGCATAACTGTTCGTGAGGGTGCCGCGTAGGAGACCGATCAAGCCGCCAGCGACGCTATTACTGTTTGTGCTAATAACGGTGCTACTAGCGTAGCTGTCACTGACGGTGGAGCCGGCATCAAGAGCCCCCACCAGAGATCCGACAAGTGACTGCCCCCTCACATAGGCATTTACCAACCCGATATTACGCAGGGTCGCGCCGCTCGCATAGCCAAAGAGTCCGATGTAATTGGAACTGTGGCGGTTGATGTAAAGGCCGTCAATGACGTGACCCAGACCATCGAAAGTGCCGCTGAAACAGAGTGGACAAGTACTTGAAGTAACAGCTATCGGGGTGAAGCCTGCCCCTGCCCACATGCCTGTGCCAGCAGCGGTTTCGCTGGCGTCAATGTCGTTGGCAAGGGTATAGCTGGCAGAACGGTTCATATCCATCAACTGCAACTGATGAGCGTTGGTGATGGTGGTGCTGTATTCGCTACGCAGGAAGGGGCGGGTATTCCAGTCGGACATCCACCAGGTATTGGTGAAATCGAAGTTGGCGTAACTGGCGTAGGCGTAAGGGGTGGCGAGGCCGACGAGGTTGGTGATGGTGGCGCCGGAGTTCAAGCCATAGCCGTCGGCTTGGCCCGTGGTGCCGATGTCCCAGTAGCTGTCGAGCACCTTGGCCGTGCCGCTATTCGTTCCCACCAGCCCGCCGATATTTATCCCGCCCCCCGTCACGGCACCGGTGGCATAACTGTTGCTGATCGTACTGAAAAAGCCGCAGCAACCGCCCTCACTGATGCCGACAAGCCCGCCGACGTTGTTATTCCCGGTCACGGCGCCGGTGGCATAGCTGTTGCTCACGGTGCTGCTGGCGTAGTTGCTCCCCACCAGCCCGCCGACGTCGTCGCCGGTGCCGGTGACCGTGGCGGAGGCGTAGCTATGGCTCAGCGAGGAAAACTCCTGCTGATAGCCGAGCAATCCGCCGACCAATCCGCCGCCGCTGACCGCGCCGGTGACATAGGCGTTGCGGATCGAGCCGACCCAGGAATAGCCGACCAATCCGCCGACAATCCCGCTGCCGGTGACGGCGACGCCGGTCAGCCCCACGTTGCGCAGATTGGCGCCGCCGATGAAGCCGAACAGGCCGACGTATTCGCTGCCCGGACGGTTGATGGTCAGCCCGCTGATCGTGTGGCCGAGGCCGTCGAAGTGACCGGAGAAGGCGTTGGGACTATTGTCGCCCGCCGCCCCCCACCCCACCGGCTCGAAACCCGCACCCGCATTCCAGCCGCTGGTGGCGGAGGCGTCGATGTCTGCGCCCAGCACGTAGTTGCCGGCCTTGTTGCCGTTCATGCCTTGCAGGTCGGTGCCGGTGGTGCTGCCCGCGCTTCCTAAGCTGGTGATGATGGTGTAGTTCTTGACTGTGCCGTCGGAGCCCAGCTTGGTGGAGAAGCTGCCGGTGGACGCGAGGTTGACCTGCGCGTGGATGTTGTAGGTGCTGGTGTTGCCCGCCGCCACCGCGCCCTGGCCGTATTCCAGGGCGAGGCCGGCGGTGCCGCTGCCGTTGAGGGCGGCGTTGAGGTTGATGTCGTTCTGGGCGTTGAGGGTCAGGATGTTGGACGACCAGGTGACGGTGTCGTTGACGTTCACATCGCCCGCCGTGCCGCTTGCGCCGAGGGTGCTCTGGATGGTGACGTTGCCGCCGCCGAGGTTGGCGGTGAGCGTCGCACCGGTCATGTCGCCGCCCGATGCGGCGATGGTGAAGTCCACCGGGTCGATCAGCCAGGTGCCGGATTGGCCGTTTTCGGACTTGGTGGTGACGACTGTGCCGTCGGCGACCTTGACGTGGGCGGCGGAGGTTTCGATGAAGCCGCCGTCTGCTCCACCCTCTCCCCCTACCCCTCTCCCATCAAGGGCGAGGGGAGTTTCGGCTCCCTCTCCCCCCGTGGGAGAGGGCAGGGGAGAGGGGGCAGAAGCATCCAGCGTGCCCCCGACATTAACCGTGCCGCTGTCCATGTCCCCCAGCAGGAAGATCCTACCGCTTCTGTTCTCAACGGTCCGCGCCTCGATTACCCCGCTGTTGTTGACCACGCTCTTCAGCATGTTACTTGCGCTCTTCGCGGAAAGGATCACCTCACCGCCGTTGGCGGAGATACGCCCGCTGTTGCTGATACCGGCTGTTTCTCCATTGACGACCCCTTTGTCAACGGTGAAGCCGATCAGGTCGTTACCGGCAAAGTTCAGTGTCACTTCATTGCCCGAAACCAGATAGCTCTTGCCCAGGTTGGTGGTGATGTCACCTTCATTGCTGACAGTGGGGGCGATCAGCATGACGTAACCGCCGTCCGTCGTGGTGATGTCGCCCAGGTTGGAAATGGAGCCGGGGGTTGCGCGGTCGGCACGGAAACGGTAGTTGCCGTTCATGAAATCTTCATTGCCGATATTCAGGGTTGAACCGAGGAATCCGCCCACATCAATCCGCGCCCCGCTGCCGATCAGCAAGCCATTGGGGTTGATGACCCAGACGTTACCATTGGCGCTTAGTTGCCCGTGAATGACGGTGGGATCAACCCCGGTGACACGGTTGAGCGAAATGGCGCTGCTTGACGGCTGGATGTACTGCACCTTTTCCCCGGCAGCGATACCGTAGCTCTGCCAGTTGATGATGCTTTTCTGGCTGCTCTGGCTGATGACCATCTGACCGGAAGCAGGGCTGCCGATGGAGGAACTGCCGCCAACCACCTGACCACCCTGTGGCAGGGCATGGGCACTGCCTGCGGCCAGAAGACCAACCACCGCAAGGGCGGCAACGGTGCGGGCCGGGATGCCCCCTTTGGCCGTTACCTTTTCGGATACAACGATCCAGGCTTCACGGACAGCGCTCCAGATCAGACGGAATGTTTTGTTCATGGTTGTTTCTCCTTCGTAATACCGTTTAAATCTAAAAACAGCAGCTATTGTTCGGGTGGTTAAACATATGAACTGTAGGGGCGGCGCTTGCTCCGCCCAATCGGGGCGCGGCAAGCAGCGCCCCTACATCGCGGTTTAAAGGTAATGGAACGCAGATCAAATCTGATCTGCACGATATTTGACGAACCTCAACTGCCTGTGATACGGTGCTTTCAGGTGTACGACCCTGCATGTCTGCTTGGCAAAAGGAGCATCGACAATGGCCTCAGTCCATACGGTATCCCTTGATTGCGAACTGGCGGAAAAGCTCTCCATGCTTTCGACCGCCCAGAAACGTGAGTTGCTCGACTTCGCTTCATTCCTTGCGTCACGTCGCCGCGTCCGAACGCCGAAGCGACTTCGCGGCGCATCGCTGGATGCTTTTGCGGCAATAATAGATATCGCCCCTGGCGGCAAGGGGGAGACCGATATCTCTGTCAATCACGACAAGTACCTGTATGGCGATCACGCATTGTGAAACTCTTCTTCGACACCGGAGCTTTTTGTGCCTTGTCCCTGCCGGAAGACCGGCATAATGCCGCAGCCAAGTTGATACTGAAGCGAGCGCTCACAGCAAACCCGCGTCAATTCACCTCAAACTATATCCTGGATGAAACCTATACCCTCATAAGAAGCAGACGCGGCCATACCGCCGCCGTCAATTTTATGGATGGTTTCAAACGCCTTGGCATATCGGTCCTGCGGGTGACGGAGGTGATTGAAGACGAAGCATCGACCCTGTTCAGAAAGCTCGACTTCCCCCACCTGAGCTTTACCGACTGCACCAGTTTTGCCCTTATCAACGCTCATGCCATTGACCACGCATTCTCCTTTGACGCCCATTTCAGTTTTTTCCGTTTCAGCCATCCGGTAATAATTCTTCCCGAATCCCCTTCTGAGTAAGTTCCCTTCGACTCCGCTCAGGGAACTATTCAGCACTGTCTCATAACTCCCCCAGCCCCTCTTATCTTAAGAGGGGGGCAAAACCACCACAGAGACATTGTAGCGTCCCTCCCCTTAGCTAAGGGGAGATACCGTTATGGGACAGGTGGGGTTACGATCCTTAAAACGAAACCGCCACCTGCAACCAGGTCCGGGCGTTTTTGATCATCCAGCCGCCGCTTTGCGGCACGGCGCAGTCAAGCCGGGCGCTGACCTTGCCCCAATACAACCGCAGGCCTGCCCCCGCCGAGGTCAAGTCTGCTGACGCAGCCTCACCCGGCTGGGGGTTGTTGCGATACACGCCGCCGTGATCCACAAAGGGAACCAGGTAAAAGGAGGCGCTGCCCAGTGGCGGGATGAGTTCACCGGCGTTGGGTGCGGCATTGGTCAGGGCCAGATGCAGTTCGGCTCCCAGGGTGTAGCCGCTGTCACCGCTGCGGAAGGAGGGACGGTAGCCCCTGATGCTGTAAGCGCCGCCCAGGAAGTACTGCTCGGCCACAAACAGTTCATCGGGGCTGTATTGTCCCCCGGCCTTGAGCACCAGTTGGTGCCGCCCCCCCAGGCTCTGGTAGCGGGCTGCATCAAAGGTGAGGCGGTTGAAATCGCCGGTTGCGTTCATTCTGCTGCTTTTGGAATCCCGCCCCTCTGCGCCGCCCAGAACTCCTTTAAGTCCCATGACCCACGCAGCACTCAGGATGTTCCTGCCCCCCCATTGGTCGGCGCTGTCATGGTAAAGCTCGGTCTGCAGGGTACGTATTTTATCCCGGCTGTTGAGACCACCCAGCAGGTAGTCGGAGACATCCTTGTACTCAAAGCCCAGTTTGAAGGTCAGGGAGTCGGCCGCCTTTCTGATCAGGGGATGGCTCAGGTAGAGCCCGGCAACGTTGGCCCGGCCGTTCAGGTCAAGCCCGGCAATGTTTCCACCAGCCTGGTAGAGGTTGTTGGCATAGTAGGCCCCCAGGCGGGTGCCGCTGTGGTTGATGGCCGTACGGTATTCGGCCCGGCCGTAGGAGAGCCGGTCAATGTCGATGGTGTTCAGTCCGGTCATGCCGCTTAAGGTGAGCAGGTCGCCGTCAAAGGCCAGGTTGCCAGCGGCGATATGGCCGCTTAAGCGGCTGCGGCTGATGCTGTGGCTGCCGAAGTTATCGTAGGCAAGACCGGCATGAAACGGCCGTTTGTCCGTTACGCTGACCTGGATATCGGTGGAACCGGGCTCTTTGCCGGCTTTCAGGGCAGCCCGTGCCTGGAGTGAGTCATATTCGTTAAGGATAAGCAGTTGCCGCATCAGTTCCGCTTCGTTGAGCGGGCCGCTGCCTTTAAGTTTCTCCAGGTGGCCCCGGATAAAATCGCTGCTGTAGCTTTGGTTGCCGTTCACGGTGATGACGCCCGGCACGCCGGCAATGATCTTGACCGTAAGAACACCGTCCTTCAACTCCTGCGGCGGTATGTAGGCGTAGCTGGAGAGATAGCCGTGGGCTCGCAGAAGTGTGGTCAAGCGGTCCGCCACCGTGACCAGCGCGGCCAAGGCATGGTGTTTTCTCTCCAGGGGAGCGGTGATGGCGCTGATTTCAGTAGATTCCAGCATCCCTCTGCCGTCAACCGTGATCTGTTTGATGAAAAGCCGGGTGTTGTCCTCCGGGGTGACAACGCGCGGTTTTTCAAGCTCTTTTTTTGGCAGACCATCCAGCTTTGGCGGGGCAGGCAGCGGTTTGGGGGCGGTGTCGCCCCGTTCCATCTGTTGCAGGACTTCTCCGGCCCGCTCCTGGGCAGCGGCAGGCATAACATGGCAGCAGAGCAGGATGAGCACCCCCAGCACGGTTCGTTGCAATCCGGTCATTTTTTCGAACTCCTTTTTCCAGTACGCTTCTTTTGGGTAGTACTCATGATGCGGCAGAGCTCGTCAAAACCGTTGAACCGGCTTTTTTTCTCACTGCCAGCCTCCTCGACGATGCCGATGGGGCCTGTTTCCGACAGAGAGCTTTCGCGACAGATATGCACGATGAACGTTTTCATGGGGAGGGAACGTAGCAGGCGAGTGGTTAGTTTTCGGTTAGGTATTGCGGAAAAATGCAGGGAGCAAAAAAATGGGCGTTTAAAATCCCCCTCCCGGTTCAGAAGGGAACAGGGGTGGTCAGGTATCGGTTTGAATGCTTTTGGAAATCAGCGGTCCGGCAGAATCCCGGCCAGGAGTGCTTTGGTGTGCAGGGACGGGCTGATACCCAAACGGGTGGAGAGCACTGAACAGCAGCGGTTGTAGGCAACCAGCGCCCGTGAGGGGTAGCCGAGCCTGAGCAGGCAGCGTATCTGACGGTGGTGAAACCCCTCATCGAGATCATCAGCATCCAGCGCCCGCTCGCAAATACGGGCCGCCTTTTCCCATTGTTCCGTCTCCTCGTACCGGTCACAGGCAGCCCCCAGCAAGCGGATGAACCCGCCCTTGTACCGCTCTCCGGCCACGGCTACCCAGGGATATCTGCGATCATGCCGGAGAAATTCTCCCTGATACAACGCCGATGCTTTTTCCGCCAGCAGGGCGATCTGTTCGCCGGTCCCGGCAGCAGGTTTTTCCAGTAGCTGACGCATCCGGTTCACGATCTGCTGAAATGCTGCGGCATCGGTATGGCAACAACGGGACGAAAGGCTCACGGAGCCTCCCTTGAGCTGGATGCAGGCATCACTACCCAGCAACTTGCGGAGCTGGTGCAGGGTAAATTTGAAGGAGTTGGCTGCCGTATCGCCATCCGCATCCGACCAGAGCAGGTCGCACAACTCTTCCTGGAGAACATCCCGTCCTCCCAGGGCGATGATCGCCTTGAGCAGTTCCAGCGGTTTTTTCTGCACCTTGCCGGAAAAAAGCAGCGGCTCACCGTCCTTAATTATCTCGAAGTCGCCGAAGGTGCGTATCTGCACCGGGTACGGCCATGCCTCAACAGGGCGGGAAGGATCCGGGGCAAGGTTGTGCCGACGGATATGCTCGATGACAAATCCGGTCTCGATACCGGCCTCCAGCGCCCTGGCGCACAGCTCCGCCATTTCCTGCACTTGCCAGAAGGCGGGTAGATGAATACCATGCTCCCTGCCGACGGCCAGGCCGCTGCGCAATGTCGTCAGTCCGGCCTCGTCATCGCCTGCCGCAAAACAGGCCCTGGCCATGCTGAGTAATCCTCGAAAAGCAGATATCCAGGAACCACCCCAGTTGAACTGCTCGGCCTGCACCAGATATGACCGCGCTTCCGGCACTCTATCCAGCTTGACCAGAACATTGGCGACATTGATCAGACTCAGCGCCTCACTCATGGGAGAACCGACCCGGTTGAACGCAGAACGTGCTGCCATGAAATATTCAAGGGCCTCTGCCTGATATCCCTTGCAAAATGCCAGCCCCCCCCGCAACATGGAGACATCCGCCGTTCTGATAAGCGAGACAGGCCTGCCCGCGGGAAGCATACCGTCAAGAACTTCTTCCGCACGCTGCAGATCTCCCAACCAGACGGAACAGGCGGTTGCCAGGTAGGAAAACCAGAAGTTGTAGACCACCACCCCGCTTTCCCGCGCCAAGGCAAGTCCCTGCAGGGCAAGGGCGCGCCCGGCTTCCAGGTCAGTACGAACATTGGCCGTATGGTACGCTTCAAGTAGAAGGCAGAGCAGGCGGAGCGCCGGGATCTGCTCCACCTCTTTCCTGCGGGAACCCAGGGTTTCCATGGCCCGGGTCATCCGGTTGAATTCGCCGGCAATCAGGTAATAGGCCATCAGGTAGTTGCACAGCTTCAGATCGGTTGCAACATCATTGTCCCGCATCAGGGCCGCTTCCACATGACTGAGCCAGAACGGCAAGGTCCGGTGATCCGGACAGCGGAATACCAGGGCAAAGAGGGCTGTTCCGGCTATTTTTCCGGCAATGGCGGCGGTTACGGCATCATGCCCGGCAAGCTCATGGGCCCGCTCCAGATAGCGATCAATCGTGCTGAACGCTTCACCCTCGATGACCACCACTTCCATCAGGCAACCGTACACCACAAGCTCAGCGGCGACATCACCCGATTCTTCCAGTAGTTCACACGATTGTTCCAGGTAGGAACGCGCCTCGGCAGGGCTGTAGGGAAGAGAGCAGAGACCGGCTATGCGCAAAAGGTGCGGATCACTCCTGAGATAATTCTTCGGAAGTTGTCCCAACCACTTGATCAGGGTTCCGTAACGGCCTTGGGCAAACAACGCCGCCTCATCCCGGCGGATGATCCGAGTCAGTTCTTCCACGGCTCCTGCTTCACCGAGCAGTTCGACAGCATTATCAACGTACCCGGCTTCGTCCAGCAGTGCAGCGGCTCTGAGGCGCATCGCACCGATTTCCGTAGCACCAAAGCGTTCTACCGCCGTTTTCAGCAGAAACTCCCGGAACAGGGGATGATACTGGTATACCGGCTCAGGAGCGGAACGCCAGTCCGTAAAGCAGTGGTTGACACTCAGATCGCGCAGAATACGCCCTGCATGGTCCGATGCGGTCAAAGCACGCGCTGTTTTCTCGGTCATAAGCGGTAGAAAAGCAGACCGGAGCAGGAAGTCGCAGATGTCGCCATCCGTCTTGCTGAAAAGCTCGCTGGCAAAATAATCGAAGATAGCCTGATACTGTTGTTCACTGCTCGCCGGAGAACGATGCAGCAGAGACGGCATGTCCGTATCCTCCGGAAGGCGACGTAGAGCTTCCAGCAGCAGCACAATCCCGGCAGCCCAGCCATCGGTGCGCTCGTACAACAGGTCCGTGGTAACACACCACTGCCCGGGCCGTTCCGCAAAGCGCATGGTACTGATCAACACTTCAATTTCGTGTCGGCAAAAGCGCAGATCGTTCCAGCCCACGTAAGAAACCTGCTGTGCCGCCCGCATCCGAGCATACTGCGCAGACGGGTCTGTGCGGCTGATCACGATCATGGTGATACCGGCAGGCATGACCTCTACACCTTTCAAAAGCAGCTCGTGAACAGGTGAATTGGAGGGAATTTCCTGGTAGTTATCAAGAACAAGAGTAAATGGGGGAGACAGGCGGCTAAATAGTTCTTCAAAAAAACGGCGGGCAAAGGCTGGCATACCAGCGGCATATTCAGGTGTGAGCAGCGGCAAGCGGCGCTTTTTGCGGGGAGTGACCTGCTGGGCGGCAAGCCCCAGATAGTAGATGAATGTTGCAGGGTCGGCATCGGCTTCATCGACCTGATACCAGAGACAGGGAAGGGCACGCTCCTCAAGCCAGCCGGAGACAAGCGTCGATTTTCCAGAACCGCCCGGCCCTGCTATCCAGAGCAGCGGCTTATTGAGTCCCGCATCCAGGAGAGTATACAAGCGCTCTCTGGTCAGCGCATCGTTGATGTGCGGGCGGCTGATTTTGGCTATTGACGTTTTTTGCGGCTTTTTGCTCGCTTTTTTCACCATTACCACCAGGACAAAAAGGTGCTAACAAATTGCGGCAAACAGTATCAGGACTGACACCCCCTGTCAAAAAAAACATGAGGAAAATACAAGCAACAAAGCCCCGTCACTCTTGTATGAGTAACGGGGCTTCGAGTTATTAATTCTGGCGGCGACCTAC
>DIUT01000011.1 GCA_002423105.1 Geobacter sp. UBA6151
ATGCCGGAATCAAAATCCGGTGCCTTACCGCTTGGCCACACCCCTACATAGTGAGTAAGTTCCCTTCGATACCGCTCAGAGACGGTTGTGCGCTGAGCGGAGTCGAAGTGTATTTGTCGGTTACACCGTTTCTACAGCCACAGCAAACCAGCCGGGACTATTTTTCAGCAGTTCGTCACACGCCCTGCGCGCAGTGGTCTCATCGGAAAAAAGTCCGAAGACGGTCGGGCCGCTGCCGGACATCATGGCCCCGACGGCTCCCAGTTCAGCAAGACGTTCCTTGATCTCCCCGATCACTGGAAATGCAGGTATGGTCACCGATTCAAGGTCATTGGACAGAACAGCGCAAACTGAGGTGATATCACCAAAAGAGTCAGGAAGTGTATCCAGACGTTCTTTCTGTGTCAACTGCAAATTTTTATACACCCAGGCTGTGGAAACCGGCACATTGGGGTTTACCAGTGCCACCCACAGGGATGGCGCAGACAAAACAGACGAAAGTTTTTCTCCGATTCCCTCGGCAAAGGCGGTTTTTTGAAAAATAAAGAACGGCACGTCCGCTCCCAGGCCGACAGCAATCTCCATCAGCCGCTCCGTGGAAAGAGCCAGTCCCAGCAAATCATTCAACCCCAGTAACACGGCTGCACAGTCGCTGCTCCCTCCTCCCAGCCCGGCGGCAACCGGAATATTCTTTACAATGGCAATGTCAACGCCACAGCAGCTTTCAGACAACTCCAGCATGGCACGGGCCGCCTTCCAGGCGATATTGCCTTCGCCATCCGGCACCGCGGCGCTGCCGCATACGACCCTGATGCCGGGGGTTCCCGACAACGTAATAGACACCTCGTCACACAGGTTGACCCGCTGCATAATCATGCGCAGCTCATGGTATCCGTCCGGGCGTTTTCCGATAACATCCAGCCGGTAATTGATTTTGGCGGGCGCCTGAAGGAGAACACTTTGAAGCATGATTGATGAGGCCTCCATAACATAAATGAGCACTGCGTGCCGGTTGTTTCTAAACCATACCGAAGCCGATGGCAAGGGCAAAGCGCTTGCGATGACAGCGCTTTGACTCTATACTTGCACCCTTCTTTATCACATGACTCAGGAGAATCCAAAACAATGCAGATACGACTCCCCGCTGAATGGGAAGAACAGGACGGTGTCCTGCTGGCTTGGCCCCATGGCGCAACCGACTGGTCGGCAATGCTGGATGATGCATGCCGCTGTTTTACCGGACTGGTGCGGGCCATCAGCCGTTTTGAACCTGTTCTGGTGGTTACACCTGATGCCTCCCCGTTACAAACGGTATTGACCACGCAGGGTATTGACCTGTCGCGGGTACGGATCGCGCAGTTGCCCACCAATGACACCTGGGCCAGGGACTTCGGTCCGGTCACAATTCAGGTCAACAACGTTCCGGTACTGCTGGATTTCGGCTTCAATGGCTGGGGACTCAAATTCGCCGCCAACCACGACAACCAGGTGACACGAAAGCTCAAGCAGGCTGGCTTCCTGTTGCCACGGCTCAATACCATCGGCCTGGTCTTGGAAGGCGGTAGCCTGGAAAGTGACGGTCAGGGCACCATTTTGACCACCAGCCACTGCCTCCTTTCCCCCAACCGCAACCCGCAACTAAGCCGCAACGACATTGAAGAAGCCCTGCATAATCTGCTGGGCGCCAGCCGCGTGCTCTGGCTTGAACACGGCTGGCTGGCCGGTGACGACACTGACGCCCACATCGACACCCTGGCCCGCCTCTGTCCGGACAACACCATTGCCTACATCACCTGCAGCGACCCCACAGATGAGCATTACCACGAACTGAAATTGATGGAGCAGGAATTGGCATTATTTCGAACAGCTGACGGCAGCCCCTACCGCCTGCTGCCCCTCCCCTGGCCTGCTGCGCAGCACGATGATGCTGGGCAGCGGTTGCCGGCCACCTACGCCAATTTTCTGGTCATCAACGGCGCCGTGCTGGTTCCCACCTACAACGATCCCGCGGACGGCGCCGCCCTGGCCATGATCGGCCTGGCCTTTCCCGGGCGGGAAATCATCGGCATTGATTGCCGCCCCCTGATTCAGCAGCATGGCTCACTGCACTGCGTTACCATGCAGCTGCCGAAAGGAACCATAGCATGAGCAAGCTCTCCGTAGCCCTCATTCAACAGACCGCTTTTGGCGACTACCAAACCGTCACCACGGCAACCTGCGCCAGCATACGCCAGGCAGCCCTGGTCGGCGCACAGCTGGTTGTTTTGCAGGAACTGCACACCGGCCCTTACTTCTGCCAGACAGAAGAGACCGGCCAGTTTGACCGGGCCGAAACCATTCCCGGCCCCTCAACCGAACTGTTCGGCAGGCTGGCCGCAGAGCTTTCGATTGTGCTGGTCACCTCGCTTTTTGAACGCCGAGCCCCCGGCCTTTATCACAATACAGCGGTTGTATTTGAGCGGGATGGCAGCATTGCCGGGACGTACCGCAAGATGCATATCCCTGATGATCCCGGCTTTTATGAAAAATTCTACTTTACCCCCGGCGATCTGGGATTCACTCCGATCACAACATCAGTAGGCACCCTGGGTGTGCTGGTCTGCTGGGACCAGTGGTATCCGGAGGCAGCCCGCTTGATGGCCCTTGCCGGGGCGGACCTGCTGATCTACCCCACCGCCATCGGCTGGGACCCGGCTGACGACGATGCTGAAAAGCAGCGCCAACGTGAAGCCTGGATCACCGTGCAGCGTGGCCACGCCATAGCCAACGGTCTGCCGCTGATTGCAGTCAACCGGGTCGGGTTCGAGGCATCGCCTGATCCCCGGGCGCAGGGCATCCAGTTTTGGGGAAACAGCTTTGTTGCAGGGCCTCAGGGAGAGTTTCTGGCACAGGGTAGTTGCGACCGGGAAGAGGTGCTACTGGTGGATATCGACCGTGGACGGTCTGAAGAGGTACGCCGTATCTGGCCGTTTCTGCGGGATAGACGCATCGACACCTATCAGGGGCTTACTCGCAGATTTCTCGACTAACAGGTTGTTGAAAAACAGCCATCTCGCCACCGTCCTCGAAACCCGCCTTGTGCGGCGTAGCGCTGCTACGCCTCCGCGGGGGTTTCTCCGGGTGCGGCGATCTGACTATTTTTGAACAACCTGGATTTTTCAACAACCTGCTAATGCTTATGTTGATGAAGCAGCAACGGCCACCCGATACTCTGGTGGCCGTTGTAGTTTGAATCCGGGCAGGCTCTTTACTCGCCCAGTCCCACCTCTTTGGCAAGCCGTTCCCAAGCCGGGAAACTGCGCTCGATCATCCCCTTGTTTACACAGTAGACGATCCTGAAATAACCCGGCGCACCAAAACCGGAGCCCGGCACCAGCAGGATCAGATGTTTCTGGGCCAATTTTATGAACTCCACATCATCCTTGATCGGTGACTTGGGAAACAGGTAAAAAGCGCCATCCGGCTTTACCATGGAAAAACCCAGCGCGGTCAGTTTGTCATAGAACAGATCCCGTTTTTCTTGATAGGCCGCTATATCCACTGACGCATCCTGAAGACCTGCCACCAACCGCTGCATCAGGGCCGGAGCATTGACAAAACCCAGGGTGCGGTTACAGAAAACTGCTGCTTCAATGAACTGCATGGCCGTAGCCATCCGAGGGTTGGCCACCAGATAGCCGATCCGTTCACCGGGCAGGGCCAGATCCTTACTGTGAGAAGTAACGATCACACTGTTTTCAATCAGCGGGAAAATATTAGGAACCGTTTGATCATCATAGGCCAACCGGGCGTATGGCTCATCGGAGATGATATAAATCTGGTGGCTGGTCTGCTGCTGAACCTTTTTCACCAGCTCCCCCAATGCCGCCAGCTCGTCAGCCCGGTAAATGACACCGGTGGGGTTGTTGGGGGTATTAATGATAATGGCGCGAGTCTTCGGCGTAATCGCCCGTTCAATGGCCCCCAGGTTCAGCCGGAAGGTCTCCCGGTCGGTCCAGACCTCCACCGGAACTCCGCCATGATTGTCGATGTAGAACTTGTACTCCACAAAATAGGGAGCAAGGATCATAACCTCTTCGCCTGGATTTAAGATCGCCTTCAGCACCACATTGAGCGCACCACCGGCGCCGCAGGTCATCACCACCTGTTCGGCATGCACCGGCAGTCCGGATTCACGGGCCAGCCGGGCGGCAACCGCTGCTCTGGTCTCCAGATAGCCGGCATTGTTCATATAACGGTGCATACCGGGCAACGGATTGTTAGCCAGCTCCCGCAGTGCCGTCGCGAAAGATTCAGGCGGCTCCACATCCGGATTGCCCAGTGTAAAGTCAAAAACCTTGTCCGCGCCATACTCCTGACGCAGCCGTTCACCCTCCTCAAACATCTTGCGAATCCAGGAAGAACGGGAAAGGTGACCGGCTATCTTGTTTGCAATGGCCATGCTTGTAGTATCTCCCATAGTTTATTTACCCAACTGTTCAACCAGCGCTGGAACCGCCTGTGTGAAAGCAGAGCCCAGCGCTTTCTGCAGCACAGCGTAATGCAGCTTTTCACGATCCTTTACCGCAAAATCGGAATTTCTGGATTCAAAGGTCAGGGTATTGGTTTTCGCTCCATTTTTCCATATTTCAACAGAAAAACTGACCCGGCAATCAGCTTCGCTTTTCACCAATGATGAAAGCTCATCAAGTTTTAGCGACACCTTGTTCAGTACCAGACCCCGTTCTTCCCCCTTGGGAATGCCTGAAGCAATCTGGACCGTGTATCCGGCCCGCAACAGTTCCTGTTGCAAGGCGTCACGCACCAGAATCGACGGCGCTGTTTCACTGATCACAAGGCCCTTTACTTTGCCTCCTGATTCCCTGACTTCACCAATAAACCATCCTTCAGGACGAGCAGCCTCAATCTGTGCGGCCAGCACCACAACCCCGCCTTTACCCTTGCTGACTCCCACCGGCTGATAGGTAGGCCTCAGTTGCAGGTTTGCCGAAGCGCAACCCGACAACACGGAAAATGCCAGCAGAACCAAACCACAAGCCAACCTAAATTTATACCCAATCATAATCCCCTCCTTGCGGACACTCTATGTAACGTTGCTTTCTATTAATACACCCTGTACAAACAGTTCGCAAGAACCTACGCTTATCAGCAAAGACGACTTACCAGCGCAACCAAAAAAACTGTTGCACATCGAACAACTTGCGGTGTATAAGATGTGTTCTTTTAATGGCGGACAGGCCGCTATTACTCCTTGCTCCGGGCAGACCGGGGCTACCAATCCGAGAGGAGGATTACAACACATGAGGAAGTACGAAACAATCTTCATCCTCCAGCCGGACCTTGCCGATGATGATGTGAAAACCATCACTGGTAAGGCTCAGGACGTGATCGCCAACCTTAAAGGCGCACTTCTTCGGCTGGACGACTGGGGGGCCCGCAAGCTGGCTTACCCGATTCAGAAGTTCCCCCGTGGACGCTATTTCTACCTTCGCTTTGACGGCGGGGCTGATCTGGTGGCTGAACTGGAAAGAAGGCTGAGACTCGACGAAAAAGTGTTGCGTTACCTGACGGTAAACATCACCAACGAGCCGGAGAAGAAAGTAGCCGAGCGCAAGCCGGTTGCCGAAGTTTCCGAGACGCCTGAAACCCCTGAATCTGCCGAGACCGCGGCTGAATAACGCCCCTGGAGGATGATTGCAATGAGTGAAGCAACCACAACAACAACCTACCCGTCTTCCGCACCGCGTCCCGGCGGCCGTCCAAGCGGCCCCCGTCCTGACCGTGGACCCGGCGGCCCCCGTAAAAAACGTCCCTTCCAGCGGCGCAAGGTATGCCGTTTCTGCGCTGAAAAGGAACTGGTCATTGACTACAAGGATCCCCGCACCCTGCGCTATTTTGTAACCGAGCGCGGCAAGATTGTGCCCCGCCGCATTTCAGGCAATTGCGCACGGCATCAGCGGGACATCACCGAGTCGATCAAGCGGGCTCGCACACTGGCCCTGCTGCCGATCGCAGCCGGTCATAACCTGCCGTAACCACGGCATCCCGTGGCTGACGTCAAACCACTTCCGGGCGGCGGTCGCCAGTTGACCGCCGCCCTTCTTGGAGCAGGCGTCTCGGCTGTGCTGTTTTCAGCAGCTCTGGTCGTACCGCTGGTAGGGTTTGCCGCTGGTTTCCTTGCAGCAATTCCCTTAAGTCTGGTCAGGCTCCATACCAGCCGCACTGCTGCCCTGCTTACGACTCTGCTTGGCGGACTGATTCTGGCACTGGCCTATTCACCGCTGGTGGCAGGCTGGTATATGGCGCAATGCGGTCTAGCTGGCTATCTGGTCCCGGAACTGGCACTACGTGGCTATACACCATCGCGTGTTATCCTGTGGAGCACCGCTTCGGCAAGCCTGTTGACCGTTCTGCTGATGATCCTCATTAGTCTTGCCAGCGGATTCAACCCGCAACTCTTTGTGGAAAAAGAAGTGGCGCAAGGCCTCCAACAGGCTATGAAGCTGTACGAAGCGCCCGGCAAGTTAAGCGTTGAGGATATGGAAACGCTGAAAAGCGGCATGGAGTCCATCGGACAGATCATGATCCGCATTTATCCGGCCTTGGCAACGCTCAACCTGATGCTGGTCTGTATTATCACCACCGGGCTGTTTTTTAATGCCGCAGCCAGACGTTCCGTTGAACTGGCCGCAGTTCCGTTCAGCAACTTCAAGGCGCCAGAGTTGCTGGTCTGGCCCGCCATTCTGGTCGGCTTTGCAACACTGGCCCCCTATCCGCTGGTTACGACACCGGCTCTGAATCTGCTGGTGGTACTGGGTTTCGTCTATTTCATGCAGGGACTTGCCGTACTGCTCTGCCTAATCAACAAGACCGACTACCGCGGCATGCTGAAAGTTTTTACGGTGATTCTGCTTTTGACCCAACCTTATCTGGCGATGATTGTGGCCATAATCGGTATTTTTGACATCTGGGGCGACTTCCGCGCCCCTTCAAAACAAACGGAAGAAAACCTGTGATGACAGGCTTGAAAGGAGAATGAGAAGATGAAACTGATTCTGAAGGAAAACATTGAAACCCTGGGACAGATTGGCGATATCGTCAAAGTAGCTCCCGGCTATGCCCGTAACTATCTGCTGCCCAAGGGGCTGGCCATTGAAGCCACGGTAAAGAACGCCAAGGCCCTTGACCATGCCAAACGCCAGATGGCCTATAAGAAGAACAAGGAGCTTGAATCCGCCAAAAACCTGTCTGCAAAACTTGCTGCCGTGAATGTTACCCTTTCCCACAAGGCTGGCGAAGAAGGCAAGTTGTTCGGCTCCGTCACCACCATGGAAATTGCCGAATTCCTGAAGGCCCAAGGCTTTGAAATTGACCGCAAGAAAATTGTGCTGCCCGAAGCAATCAAGCAGGTAGGCGAGTACAACCTCGCCGTCAAGATTCATCCTGAAGTCGCCGCATCCGTAAAAGTAACCGTCACTGCTGCGTAACAATAGTTTGTCATCTCCTCCAAGCCCGCCCCACTGGCGGGCTTTTTTTGTTACGTTTTCCCCCTATAATTGACAAATCCCCTGTTTCAGTGGAATATGCCCCAATGGACTCCATTATTACCGAACTCTTCGTCGTCATCCTGTTGATCGCTATAAACGGCTTCTTCTCCATGTCGGAATTTGCCATCATCTCCATCCGCAAAAGCCGCATCTCCCAGTTGGTAGCAGAGGGCGATGAACGGGCCGTCATAGTCGAAAAATATCAGCAGGACCCCCACCCGCTGCTGGCGGTCATTCAGATCGGCGTCACCGTGGCAGGCTCCGCAGCATCCACCGTTGGCGGCATTATCGCCATCGAGCAACTGAGGCCACTCATCTCTTCAGCCCCCTGGCCGTTTCTCAGCAAGGCTGCCGAACCGCTGGCCGCTTTCATCATCATTGCCGTCATTTCCTTCGTAACCCTGATCATCGGCGAGCTTGTGCCCAAGGCTATCGGCTTGCAGTACGCCGACCGAATAGCGCTATTCCTCGCCCAACCGATGCGGATCGTATCGCGGATATTCGCTCCGCTGGTTGCATTATTGACCTTTTCCAGTAAATCGGTCCTGAAGCTTTTGGGCGTCAATGGCGAGCAGGACGCTTTCATCACCAGGGAAGAAGTACAACATTTGGTTTCTGAAGGTCATGAAAGCGGCGTATTCAGCGAAGCGGAACATGAATATATTCGCAATGTCTTTGAATTTACCCATACCTGTGTCCGGGAGGTGATGATCCCCCGCACCCGGATGGTGGCCCTTGAAATATCTCTCTCCCGCGATGAGCTGCTTGCCGTCATTCTGGAAAATCAGTATTCGCGCTATCCGGTCTACTGCGCCACCATCGAGGAGATTGTCGGCGTTGTGCACGACAAGGACATGATCGGCCCGCTGGTACGGGGAGAACAGATCAACCTTGCCTCATTGTTGCGTCCGCCGATCTTTGTACCGGAGTCCAAGCGGGTCAACGACCTGCTGAAAGAGATGCAGCGTTCCCGCAACCACATGGCACTGGTGGTGGATGAATACGGGGGACTCTCCGGCCTGGTCACCACCGAGGATCTGCTGGAAGAGCTGGTGGGCGAAATTGAGGACGAGCACGATGCCGGTGAACTGGGCAAGATAGTACCGCAACCTGACGGAAGCTGGCTGGTTGACGGCCTGGTATCGGTGTTTGATCTTCAGGACCCGTTACAGATCCGCCTGGAAGATGCTCCCAATTACGACACTCTTGCCGGACTGGTGCTCAATGAACTGGGTCGTATGCCGGAACAGGGTGAAACCCTTGACTGGCAAGGTTTTCGTCTCATTTGTGAACAGGTTACGCGGACTGCTGTGCTTCAGGTGCGCGTAATCCCTCCCCCTGATCAGACTGACGAGCAGGCCGTTCCCCCAGCATCAAGCTGACCGACAAAAACCAATGAAACCAAAACTTCCCGTCCTGAAACTGATTGTACTGCTGCTTGCTTTGGCTGTTTCCTCCCTGATTGCCGTCAGCTTCATCTTGCCCCGCCTGATCGATCTTAACAGCTACCAGATACAGTTGACCGAACTGCTGAAAAAGGAGCTACATCGACCGGTCAGCCTGGGAGAAAGCCGTTTTTCCTGGGAATTTGGCCCGGTTTTCACCTTTAACGACCTGACCATCAACGAACCGGACGGCATAGGGGTATTCGTCACGGCAAAACAGGTATCCTTCCGTCTCTCGATCCTGCCCTTACTCCGCAAAAGATTAGCCCTGAATGAAATCGATATCCAGAGCCCGGTTATCAGGCTTTTGCGGAACAGGGAGGGAAAGCTATCCATTGATGATCTTTTAAAACCGCTCCCAACCACTGATCAGGCACCATCCGATCTCAGGCTGCACGGCCTGAAAATCCGCAACGGCACGGTCATCTGGCGCGACGCCGCAGTTGATACTTCCCGGGAACTGCCGTTTAGCCTGTCCGGCCTTGACCTTGCCATTGATCGTCTGGCGTCGGGCAAAAAGAGCACCTTCAAACTGGCAACAACACTGACTGAAGGAGCCAGCGGAACAGTCCGTTCCGAAGGATCTATCCGGTTTCCAAAAGCGGGAGCCGGGCTTTCAACGGTAGCCGTTAATGCCTCGATAAAACTCTCCCGTCTGGAATACTGGCGTTTCTGGCCCTATTTTGGCCACCTGCTTCCCTTTCCAGCGCCTGGCGGCAGCACCAGCCTGGATCTGCACCTGAAAGGCTCCTGGGAAAACCTTACGGCCAAAGGTGATGTTCGTCTGCACCAGCCAAAACTGCTCTGGCCTGCTGTATTTCCCTATTCGGTTGCGCCGGAGCAGGCCCAGCTTGTTTTTGAGCTAAAACGAACCCCTGACGCTCTGGACATGCCAAAACTGAATCTGAATCTGGATGGCTTTGCTTTCCGGGGCAGCTTGAAACTGTCCGAACTTCAGACTAAAGACCCGTTGCTTAAGGCAAAGGGGATTTCAGATCAATTTGACTACACCAGAACCCGTACCTACATCCCCTTCGGCATCATCGAAGACGATGTAGCCGACTTTATCAGAAACAAGATCAAGGCCGGAAAGTTCAAGTTGAATACCGGCGCCCTGGATGCGCGTTTTTCTCAACTGCTGAAATTCGGCGTAGGAAACAACGCCAATACCCTCTACATCAACGGCACCGCAGAAGATGCCGTGATCAGCTATGGTCCCAAAGTACCCAGCTTCAACCGTATCAGCACCACCCTTGAACTTAAAGGGCGCGACTTTAATCTTCCTAATGCACGGGCCTATTTTGGCGACTCACCTTTCACGCTCAACGGCAGCATCACCGAGTACTCCACCGACGGCGTTCCCTGTACCTATCCTTTTACCATGGATATCACGCCCAAACCTGCCGAAGTAGCCTGGCTTGCGCGTTTTGTTCAGCTGGACAAGCTTTCCTTTGGCGGTAACTCCTCCCTACGCCTTACCGGAGCGGGGCTGATAAAGGCCTACCAGCTCTCCGGCGCCTGGCAACTGGAACAGGCGTGGTATGAACTGCCCCAGGCCATCAAAAAACCGGCAGGCATGGCCAACAGCCTCTCCTTCAGCAGCATTCTCTCAAAACAGGAGACAAAACTTACCGCGCTCAGCTATTCACTGCCGCCAATGCAGCTTTCCGCAAGTGCCCTGTTCCGCCATGGTGACACAGACCCGCATCTTTCATTCGAAGTGCAAAGCAATACGTTCAACCTGGGACCCAAACTGCCAGTTCTGACCCAGTGGCAACAATACCAGCCCCAGGGGATGGTACAACTTCATCTGTTCGGTTCCGGTAACCCGGAAGATTTTAGCGCCATGCAGTACAACGGCACGGTACGTCTGACCAACGCCACATTCAGACCGCTGGAAAATTTTGACCCAATCAGGGCGGTGAACGGCACGGTTACCTTTAAGGGCAGCAGCGTACAGACCTCACGCATCGCCATACAGTATGGCAGTACTCCACTGACCATGCGGGGACGGATTGCTAATCTGGCAAACCCGGAGGCAGAACTGCTTATCTCCTCACCCCGCCTGAACCTGAAAGACTTCGGGCTTGCCGGACCGGATATTCCCCTGGTACGGCAGTTCAGCACCCATCTTACCTTCAGCGAACGGACATTGCACATACGAGCTCTGACAGCACATCTTGACAAGTCACTCATCAACGCTACCGGCAGTTACACAGCCGAACCAACGCCGTCGCTCTTGCTGAACATCGCCGCGCCCCGCCTTTATGTCGAGGAGCTGCTACCCCTGCTGGCTCCGGCCCAGCCGGACGCGCCATCCTCCAGAAAGCAGGCATCGCCCTTGCACCTGGCAGGACGGATTACCGCTGAAAACGGTTCGTACGGCGGCATAACCTTCAACAAGCTGGCAGCCAACATCCAGAATGAAGCGGGCATTCTGCAACTGCATTCCCTGGAAGCCGCTGTTTTTGATGGTAAATTGACCGCAAACGGACAGCTGGTACGCCGCCTGAACCGCCCCACAGACTGGTCCCTGAACCTGCTGCTGGAGCGGGTCAAGTCAGGCGACCTCTTTGCTGCACTGGACCTGAACCGCGAAATCCGCGGACGTATGAACGTATCCGGCAGCCTGAAAGCCAAGGGAGAGAGCCTTGCTGAAATCAAGCAATCAGTATACGGAGAACTGAACCTGGGGATCGAGCGCGGTGTTCTGCGGCGTTTTAACTCGCTTTCCAAAGTGTTTTCCATTCTGAACCTGTCACAACTACTGACGTTCCGCTTGCCCGACATGGCCACCGACGGCATGCCGTTTAACAGGATCAGCGCCAATATCGCCCTGAAAGACGGAATTCTCACCACCAAAAACTTCTTTATCGACAGCAACGCCATGCATGTTTCCATGGTGGGCACCCTGAACATCGTCAAAGAAAATTTGGATCTACTGATTGGCGTCCAGCCGTTGCAGACCGTAGACAAGGTCATCAGCCGCATACCGGTGGTGGGCTGGATATTGACCGGCGGCGACAACAACCTGATCTCAACCTACTTCGAGGCCAAGGGCAGCTGGGCAGATCCGAAGGTAACGGCTATTCCGGTTAAATCAATGGCACAAGGCACGTTGGGGATATTCCAGCGCATTTTCGAACTGCCGGTACGTCTGTTTACCGATACCGGTGAGGTATTGCTGGGGGTCGGCAGCAAGGAAGGAGAAGCTTCGCAATCCGGCAATACTGGAACCGGCACGCCAGACTCAAACAACAAAACTACACCGTAACCGTCTTGGAGCTGGCCGTTGATATGGCTGGCTGTTGCTATCCTGGCAGCTCCGGTGTATAGATTACTGGTAACTTCACCTAAGAAACGGACTGAAAATCAATGAAATTCAATGAACTTTCCCTGCCTGACTCGGTCATGCAGGGCATTGCCGACGCAGGCTTTAGCGACTGCACCCCCATTCAGGCACAAACCCTGCCCCTGTCCCTGGCCGGCAATGATGTCGCCGGTCAGGCACAGACCGGAACCGGCAAAACCGCAGCTTTTCTGATTACTCTCTTTACCAAGCTCCTGAGCAGCACCACTCCCGACGGCAAAGGCCCCAGAGCACTGATTCTGGCCCCAACCCGCGAACTGGTGGTGCAGATTGAAAAAGACGCCCAGCTACTGGGGGCTCACTGTGGTTTCAACATCCAGGCTATTTACGGCGGGGTTGATTACATGAAACAGAAAAACGCCCTGAAGGATGGAGCCGACATCATCATCGGCACACCGGGGCGCTTGATCGATTATCTGAAACAGAAAATATACACCCTGAAGCATATTGAAATGCTGGTCATCGACGAAGCGGACCGCATGTTCGACATGGGCTTCATTCCAGACCTGCGTTTCATCCTCCGCCGCCTGCCTCCCTTTGACGCCCGGCAGAACCTGATGTTTTCCGCCACCCTCAATCAGCGGGTCATGGAGCTTTCCTACGAATTCATGAACATGCCCAGCAAGGTTTCGGTCACCCCGGAAAAGATGACGGCAGAGCGAGTCAGCCAGACCCTCTACCACGCTTCCAACAAGGAGAAATTCCCTCTGTTGCTGGGCCTGCTGCGCCGGGTGGGCATGACTCGCACCATGGTTTTCGTCAACACAAAGCGGGAGGCAGAACGGCTCCAGGACCGTCTGAACGCCAATGAGATGGCAGCACGGGTCATTTCCGGTGACGTGGAACAACGCAAGCGGATGAACATTCTGGATCAGTTCAAGCGGGGAGAGCTGCCGATTCTGATTGCCACCGATGTGGCTTCACGGGGTCTGCATATTGAAGGAGTATCCCACGTCATCAACTACGACCTGCCCCAGGACGCAGAAGACTACGTCCATCGCATAGGCCGCACCGCACGGGCCGGGGCCGAAGGCATGGCCATATCCATGGCCGACGAAGACGGGGCATTCCACATTGAAGCCATTGAGGAATACATCAAACACAAGATACCGGTTGAATGGGCCGAGGACGACCTGTTCGTCCATGATTACAAGCGCCCCAAACACAGACCGGCTCCTGCGGCAACAACGGCACGCCCTCCAAGGCCTGGCCGCCGTCCTACCAGCCCTGTCGCACGCAAAGCGCCGGAAAAACCAGCCGCCTCCCCTTCAGCCGAAACAGCACCGAGAAAACGCCGACCGCGCCGAAAGAAACCGGTAACTGGCGGAAGCGATCCGGTGACAAGCTGAACCATCTTTCCTCTACTGCTGCAGTAATTTTGGTTATGCTTTCAGTTTCAACGCGATGCGTGCCACATGGGCGCCCTGATAACGGGCGCCGGCCAGTTCATTGGCGCTGGGCATCCGCTGACCCTGCCCGCCGGTGATGGTTGAGGCGCCGTACGGTGAACAGCCGGTTATCTCGTCGATCGTCATCTGTTCTGCAAATGCATAGGGCAACCCGGCCACCAACATCCCGTGATGCAACAGGCTGATATGAAAACTTAATATGGTGGATTCCTGCCCGCCGTGCTGGGTGGCAGAACTGGTAAACACGCTTCCCACCTTGCCCACAAGCGCCCCCTTTTGCCACAGCCCGCCGGTTGCATCCAGAAACTGGCGCATCTGGCCGCACATGTTGCCAAAACGAGTCGGAGTGCCAAAGATAATGGCATCGGCATCCACCAGATCGTCCACGGAAACAACCGGGATATGGGACATTGCCTTCTGAGCTTCCAAGGCACTCATTTTCTCCAGTACTTCATTGGACAGCGTTTCAGGCACACGCTTGATAACCGCCTCGCATCTCGCCTCTTCACGCACCCCTTCAGCAATCGCCTCAGCCATCGTGTAAATGTGTCCGTACATGCTGTAATACACAATCAATACCTTACACATGAGATTGTTCCCCCTTTTCATTGGATTCTGCGGGCAATGATCCACGGATGCGCGCCCTGTCTGTATGGGTCATTCTAGCACATTCTTAACGCGCAAAAAATGCCAGGGGCTTTGGAAGGAGGAACAGCCCCTGGCCAATCAGGAATACCTGTCATGTGCCAGCCTGCATATCGTATAGTGCGGAAAGTTCATAGATTATGATTATATTTGCAGCTACTATGCCAGATGCGCTCTCCCGGAATATCCGCCTGTTTACAGCCGGTTAGTGCCTGAAAAGCCCATTTTTTCATTATGGATACCATCCAAATATTTTGCTTAAGGACAGGACAATTCCAGGCAAATGCCGGTAATTGCTGATAGTGGCTGGATGTTACATTTTTTGCCGATGTACCATATCTTGCGGCAGATTTAACAGACCGGAATGTGTCGGTTAAGCTGACCCTGCTTTTTTTTCAAACAGCCCTCCCCGGCTGGCATTTTCAGCAATGCATGGTATACATGAACAAAGATGTAAAAATGCACAACACACCGGAGACAGCAATGACAAGAATGTTAAAAACCCTGGTTGTGGAGGATTCTGATTTTCAAGCGGATATTCTGGAGTCTACGCTGAATGACTTGGGAATTATGGATGTAACAAAAGCAGATAACGGTATTCACGCCCTGCAGTATTTTAGCGATGCCTTGGGTACGGCAGCACCCTATACGCTTGTGTTTCTGGACATCGTGATGCCGGAGATGGATGGTCAGGAGGCATTGAAGCGGATGCGCGCCGTGGAGAAAGAGGCCGGTGTCACAGCAGATAATAAAACAACCATCATTATGACCACGTCGCTGGACTCACCCAACGATATGATTGAGGCCCTGATCGAGGGGGATTGCAACGACTATATCGTCAAGCCGGTTGAGACCGTTAATCTTAAAGGAATGTTGAAAAAACACCGGTTCCTGTAACTTGCGGCCATTCACCCCTGCCTGATCAGATTTTCAAGCGTCTCCGAATCAAGACGGAGGCTCTGTTCCTGGCCGTCAATCATCCGTTTGAGCGTTGCAGCGCCGCTTACCACTTCATTCTCCCCCAATACCATGCTGTAACGGCTGCCAAGTTTGTCGGCCCGGCGCATCTGCCCTTTCAGGCTTTTCCCCTCACAGTCGGTCTCTACCCATAAACCTTGATCCTGCAAGGCTGCCATCAGTGAGAACGCCCGGCTGCGAGCCGCTTCTCCCATGACCGCAATGAACAGGTCCGGCGTCCGGGCAAAGGAACGGTCCCCTAGTAGCAACGCCACCCGTTCCACGCCAAGGGCAAAGCCGATACCGGGAGCAGAAGGGCCGCCCAGTTGTGCCACCAGGCCGTCGTAGCGGCCACCTGCGGCAACGGCGGACTGTGCCCCCAGCAAGCCGGTGACCAGTTCAAAGGTTGTGCGGGTATAGTAATCCAGGCCGCGCACCATGCGGGGATTGAGACTGAATGGCACGTCTGCGGCAGTGAGATATCCTTGTACCGCGCCAAAGTGTTCGTCACAGGCGCTACAGAGATGCTCCACCATGGCCGGAGCCCCCTCGGTAGCCTCAACACAGCCGGGCACCTTGCAATCCAGCGCCCGCAACGGATTGGTGCTTTTACGACGGCGGCAATCGTCACAAAGCGCAGCCTCCCGTTCATTCAGGAAGGCCACCAACACTTCCCGGTAGGCAGGACGGCAGTCAGGACAGCCCAAAGAGTTAATCTGCAGACGCGGTTCATCAAGCCCCAGTTCTCGGAACAACCTGCTGACCATCAGCAGCACCTGAGCATCCATAACCGGTTCAGCCGAACCGACCGCCTCGGCACCGATCTGATGAAACTGGCGGTAGCGCCCTTTCTGGGGACGCTCATGACGAAACATCGGCCCCATATAATAGAGTTTGTTGATACTGTCCCGGGCATAGAGTTTGTGCTCGATCAGGGCGCGCATTACCCCGGCCGTTCCTTCAGGACGCAGGGTCAGGCTGGTACCCCCCTTGTCGCTGAAGGTGTACATCTCTTTTTCCACAATATCGGTGGTATCACCGATGGAGCGGCAGAACAGCTCGGTTTTTTCTACGATCGGCACCCGGATCTCGCTGAATCCGTACCGGGCAAAAACCCGGCGGGCTGTGTCTTCTATAAACTGCCAGAGGGCGGAATCCGCCGGTAAAATTTCGTTGAACCCCTTGACGCCGTTGATGCTCATCAATCACCCCTTCATGGTATCCTGAAAGCTGTAGGGGCAATTCTGAAATTGCCCCTACCTGCATCCGTTGTAACGCAGCCAACCGGAAGCTGTCAACTACCGGTTATGCCGGTGCGAACTGTATAGCCCGTACCATCGCTCTCCACCTGAATTGTGCCGTCCTGATCGGTACGCACTATTCTGGCCCCATTTTTTTCCAGCCGCCGGACAACATCGGGTGCAGGCAGACCAAACCGGTTACCAGCTCCGACGCTGATAACCGCCAGCTGCGGCTTGATCATTTTCAGCAACGTCTCGCCGGTGGCCGTGCGGCTGCCATGGTGCCCCACCTTGAGCAAGGTGGTCTTTTTCAGGTCCTGCTTCTGCAGTAGTTCTTCCACCGGCAGACCGGCATCTCCGGTAAAAAGTGCGCTGAAGTCACCGAAGCCGATCCGCAGCACCAGTGAATCCTCGTTGCCGCCATCATCGTCATTCAGTGGCAGCCCCCGGCCCAGCGGAGAAAGTACCATCACCTCAAGATCTTCGCTCAGCAACGGCTGAACACCGGCCATAACGGTCCGCACCGGCACGTTGCGTTGTTGCAAGGCGTTACGTAACCTGTGGTACTCCGGCCCTGTTCCTGCCCATGGTCCCTGCCAGAACTCACCCACCGCAAACTGTTCCGCAACCGCCGCTAAGCCGCCCATATGATCAGGATGGGGATGGCTCAGCACCAGATAATCGATTCTGCGGACCTGCAGCGCATGCAACGCAGGAACCAGGTAGCGCACTCCGAAATCGCGGCCCCGGTCATGAAGATACCCGCCACCATCGATCAACATGGTACGGTTGTCCGGAAAACGGATCAGGGTCGATTCCGCCTGGCCAACACTCAAAAAAGTCAGTCTGATCCGCCCTGTTGCATCAGGAGTCGGCCAGCTATGTACCAACAGCACCATGGCTGTCACGCCAAGCAAACCGGCGACACGCGTCCGGCGGGAAGCAACGAGGCTGAGCAGAGCCAGCACCGCCACAACGGCAACCAGATCAAAAGCACCTGCTGAGAAGGAGCGCACAACCGGCAGTTCCGCCACAAATAGCACGATGGCGTTGGCACAGCGCACCAGCACGCCGCCCGCCTGCACAAGCGGTTGCGCAAGCAGGGGCAGCCATAGCAGAAACGGGATGGCAAGCGCACCCAGCACGGTGGCGCCATAGCCCAGGAGCGGCACAATCACCAGATTGGCCAGAATGCCGGTGAAGGAAGCCTGATGAAAGGTAATCAGCGCAGGCACTGCCGTTGCCAAGGAAGCTGCGGTTGAGGCAGCAAGCAGTTGGACCACGGTGCGGGAAAAACCGGACAGTCGCTGCTCAAAGGGAGTCAGGAACAAGGGGACCAGCACGATGATTCCCCAGAGGGCCAGAAATGAGAACTGAAAGGAGACATCAAAGAGAGCCGCCGGATCGATCAGCAGCAACAGAAAGGCAGCGGTCAGCAGGGCATTGAGGAGATCATCTTCCCGCTCAGCCCAGAGGGCCAGGGCTACAGCCCCCAGCATAACTGCGGACCGCACCGTGGCAGGCGCCGCTCCCGTAAACAAGAGATAACAAACAATAACCGGCAGGGATACAAACAACGCTGTGCGGCGCGGGACCAAACGCAGACTCAACCATTGCGATCTGAGCAGCAGCCAGGTCATCGCCTGCACCAAAAGGTACGAGATCACCCCCAGGTGAAAACCGGAGATGGAAAGGATATGGGACACTCCGGCACGGGAATAAGCTGCCATGAGCGGTGCCGGAATCTCCTGTTGACCGCCGGTAATCAGCGCCATCATCACCGGACCGATGGTCGGGTCCGGCAGAACCGTCCTGATCGTCTCCCGGCAACGCCGGGCCTGGATATCAATCCAGCGGCGCGGCGAAAACTCCCGCGCAGGCCGCATCAGCACTATCTGGTCGGCCTCCTTTACCCAAGCCGTAGCGCTTAAGCCCTGAAGCGCCAGATGGCGCGGATAGTTAAACTCTCCCGGCAAGCCCAGTTGCCGGGGAACCCGTAACGGAGCCTTAAAACGGATGAGATCACCGCGATTAAGCGTTGTTCTTCCTTCATTGACGGTCAGCAACAGCTTTCCCCGGGTTTCCGTGCGGCCTGCTTCGCCAATCACGGCACGTGCCTTCAGTTCAAACCGTTCGCCTTCCGGCAAAGTCTCAGGCCGTCCGGCCACAACCCCTTCAACCGTTATTATTCCATTGTCACAGTAATTGATAAGATCAGCCCGGCCCGCCTCGTCCAGACGCTGGTCCAGCGCAGCCATACCCCACAACCCCCAAAACAGGAACAGACTGACGAGGTATAAAGGCCGCCTCCCGGCCCAGGCAGACAGTGCCAGCACGCAGGCAAAGGCCAGAGGCGCCCAGAGCGGAATGCCGGGATGCAAAGCCCCGGCAAAAGCGCTGCCGCTTCCCAGTCCCAGCAGAGGAATCGCCAGGGGATGACGTATATCAATGCAGATGGGCATCATACGATCCAAAAAATCGAACGGCAGCCGATTGGCTGCCGCAATTCCTACTCCGCCTTTACAAATTTCCCTTTTTCACCGCACTTTTCACATTTTTGAGGCTTGCAGCGGCCTTCCTTGCTGAAGCCACAGGCGCATTTCCAGGTTGCCATGGTTGATTCACCTCCTTGCCCGTTTATTTGATGCAGACCTTACGCACTTCCTTCAGGTCGGTCAGCCCCATGAAACATTTCAGGATACCGTCCTGTTTGAGGGTGGTCATACCGTCTTCAATGGCCTGCCGCCGGATCAGTTCTATTTCCGACTTGCGCTTGATCAGCGACTTCATCGGATCAGTCCCCTCAAGCAGTTCGTGCAGGCCCAGCCGTCCCTTGTAACCGGAATCGCCGCATTTGGGGCAGCCAACTGCCTTGTGCAGTTTTATTGAGGCGGGGTCAATGCCGGTTTTTTTGAAATCTTCGGCGCCATATTCAAGGATGATATCGTTAATCTCCTTGGGTTCCGGCTGGTACTCCTGCTTGCAGTCGCACAAGCGTCGGCAGAGACGCTGGGCCAGAATACAGAGGATGGCGTCCGAGAACGAGAAGGGGTCCAGCTCCATATCCAGCAGACGGGTAACCGTCTCGGGCGCCGAGTTGGTGTGCAGGGTGGAAAAAACCAGGTGGCCGGTCAGGGAGGATTCAACGCCAATCTCAGCGGTCTCCTGGTCACGCATCTCGCCCACCATGATCACGTCCGGGTCGGCCCGCAGAAATGAGCGCAGTGCTGCCGCAAAGGTAAAGCCTATTTTGGGATGCACCTGCACCTGACGCAGCCCCGGCTGGGTAATTTCCACCGGATCTTCGGCAGTCCAGATCTTGGTTTCCGGCGTGTTGATCACGGAGATGGCCGAATGCAGGGTGGTGGTTTTACCGGAACCGGTCGGTCCCACCACCAGAATCAGCCCGTAGGGCTGGTTGACGCATTGCAGCAACACCTTGCTGTTGCGCTCGGTCAATCCCAGTTTGTCATAGGGCAAGGCCGCCTCACCGGAAGCCAGCACCCGCATGACCACATCCTCAAGCTGTCCGGCGGTCGGCACCGTGGCCACCCGTAACTCCACCGCCAGCGGTCCGAATTTTTTGAAGTCTATTTTTCCGTCCTGGGGCTTGCGCCGTTCGGAAATATCCAGGCCGCACATGATTTTGATCCGGGAGGGAATGGCATACTTGTACTTGTAGGGAATCCGTTGATAGATCTTGCAACGGCCATCGATGCGCATTCTGACGATCACGTCCTCCTTGCCGGGATACGGTTCGATATGGATGTCGGAAACCTTGCCGTGCACGGCATCAATGATGATCTTATTCACCAGTTGTACGATGACGCTGTCCTGTTCTGATACCTTTGACGACTCCTGTTCCAGCTCCGGTTCATCGGTGGTATCCAGCTTGTTGATCAACTCATCGATGCTGCCGCCGGTACCAAGGGAGGCTCCTTTGTTGTAAAAAAGGCCGATAAAGCTCTGGATATCATCCCTGAAGGCACCCACATAGCTGATCCGCTTGTATTCCGGATAGATGAACTTGATCATGTCCTGACGACCCAGGTCAGTGGGATCGTCCATGATAATGGAGAGCACACCGTTTTCCACCTTGTAGGGCACCCACCACTCCTTCATCAGCCGCTCCGGCTTGATCCGTCTGAGCAGTTCTTCCTCCATCGGCTGCGTTGAAGGCTCATACTTGATGAACTCGGCGCCAAAAAACAGGGAGAGGCCTTTGGCCATCTCCTCGCGAGGCACTTTGAACTCCCGCATCAACACGGCATCCAGGCCAAATTTGACCACATCCGGATGGCTGGAAGCTTTCTCGATGGTTTTTTCATCCATCAGGTTCTTGTCCAGCAGATAGTTGTAGCGGCTGCGCTGACGGATAATCTTCGTGGTAACCTGCAGACGATAAATATTGTGGATGGCAATGGAAAGGGAAGTGGCCAGTTCCAAGGCATAGGTAATGTCAGTATCGGTAAAAGGGATGTCGTCCTTATGGTTGATAATCTGAATGACGCCGATCAGCGTGCGCTGAAACTTCATCGGCACGCAAAGCACCTGCCGGGTTGTGAAGCCTGTTTTCTGGTCCCACGATTTATCAAATTTGAGGTTTGAACTGACCATACGCAGTTCATGGTCATCGTAAGCGTTCTTGATATTGAGCACCGTTCCGGAGAGCGCACAGAAACCCGAAAGGCTGGCATCAGAGATCGGCACCACGATCTGCTTGACTTCACTGCCGGAAAGTACTTTTGAAATCAAGAGATTGCGCTTTGCATCCGCCAGATAGATGGTGATCCGCTGCGCTTTGAACAGGGCGGCTATACTGTCTTTGATATCCAGGAGAATGGTATTGAGGTTATCGGCGGAGTGGAGTTCATTGATCTTGTCCATCAGCCGTTTTCGGTATTCAAGCTGCTGCTTAAGGCTGCTGCTTTCCGGTCCCGATGTCTGAATCATGACGTTTCTCCACAAATGGTTTCAGGCGCGACACTTTATTTTGGCAACAATAGCAGATTACAACGGTTTCACAAGGGGTCTTGTACGGTATTTTATTAATCGGATTATTTGACTCGAAAGAAAATACTGTTACAATTCGTGTGCAATTCACCAGTTTATGTATGGTACCGCTCAAATTTTCGCAGGAGGTCTTCCGATGAGACGAATAGTGTACGTTGTTATCATGTGTGCGGCGTTTACGCTGCTGCTCATGCCACTGGCGGCCAATGCGGCACAAGTTGGTACTATCACAGGACTTTCCGGCAATGCCTCCTGGCGGATCAAGGCCAATATCCCCTACGCGTCATTGACCAAAGGCATGGCAATCAGCGAAGGAAACTGGATCAAGACCGGTCCCAATGGCTGGGTTGAACTGACCTTGAATGACAAGAGCAAGTTCACCCTGGCCAACAACACCGAATTTGAAATCAACTCATTCCTGCTGACCAGGAACAAGCGCGAAGGTTCGTTCAACCTTGCACAGGGCAAGCTGCGGGCTTCAGTGGTCAAATTTGGCGGCAGACAGAGTGGTATGACCGTCAAAAGCGGCACTGCCGTTGCCGGGATCAAGGGCACCGAATTCCTGATGCTGTCCCAGGGGCAGGCCAACGTTTTTTTTGGCAACGAAGGCAAGGTCGGGGTTTCAGGAGACACCAAGGGCCAGCAGCAGCCTTTGACCGCAGGCACCATGACCCAGAACACCAGAGGGATTACACCGCTGGACCCGCTGAAGGTGGAAGCTGGCACGCCTGTTGCCGAAGCACGGGACATCTTCAACACGGTGACAGCGGCCCAACCTCCGGCTGAATGGACCGACTCCGGAAAAATTGGTGACATCATCGCCCGCTGGAATATAAATTACGGACATTACCTAGCCGACAGCGGCAAGTACCAAGAAGCGTTACATGTGTTCCAGATTGCCCTCGACCTGACCCAGGTAGCGGAAGTTCGTGCCGATGCGCAGCTTGAACGGGGTGCTGTCTATGCCCGCTTCCTGTCCAACCCTGAGTTGGCCCTGGCAGCGTACTTGCTGGTACTGGAAGAATACCCCAAACTGCCCCAGGCCGAGACCGCCCTGTTCAACACCGCGCAAATCCTGCTTGAGATGGGGTTCAACGACCAGGCCCGACTGCGTTTTGAGCAGTACTTGAAGACCTATCCGCAGGGACGGCATTACAGCACGTCTGAAACCCTGTTGAAAAACCTGGGGAAATAAGGCGCCGGTATGAAAAAACGTCTGGCGTTTTTCCTCTTTGGACTTTTGGCGGCACTTTTAACGTTTGTGGCCTACCGTCAGGCCCCTCCTGCCCTGCAACAGCTTGACTACCGGATGAAAGATGCCCGCTTCCGGGTCCGCGGCCCGGTAAAGCCGGACAAGGATGTAGTGGTGGTGGCCATCGATCATGCCAGCATCAAGGAGATCGGGCGCTGGCCCTGGTCGCGGGAAGTCACAGGCCAACTGATCGAAAACCTGGCATGGTACGGCGCCAAAGTGACTGCGCTTGATATCGTCTTTTCAGAACCCCAGAACCCTACTGCCGATGCTGCTCTGGCCCGCTCAATCACCAAGGCCGACAATGTGGTCATGGGCTACTTTTTCCGGGAGGAAGAACAGCCGATCGATCCGGCGGTCATGGCCCAGATGGAGCGTTCAACGGTCAAATTGATCAAAGTGGCCGACGGTGTGCAGTCCATCCCGCTGACGGAATACGCCAACCTTGACGCAAACCTGCCCCAACTGGGAGTAAAGGCCCTTGACTTCGGATTTTTCAACGCCCGCCCCGACGGTGACGGCCTCTACCGGCGTTCGCTCTTGCTGCTACTCCATAACGGCGACATCTATCCGTCACTGGCCATGCAGGCGCTACGGCACTATCTGGGCGCCGACATCATGCTGGATGTTAAGAGTTGGGGCGTCGACGGGGTGCAGATCGGTTCGCTGCGGGCGCCGTCACGGGAAGACGGTACCATGGCGCTCAACTACTATGGTCCGGCAAAGTCATTCAGGACCGTCTCTGCCGCGGATGTCATCAAAAAGCGGCTTAAACCCGGTGAACTGCAGAACGCGCTGGTCTTTGTGGGAGCCACGGAAATCGGCATCTACGACATACGTCCCACCCCTTTTGACGCAACCCATCCGGGGGTTGAACTGCACGCCACTGTTGCGGCAAATGCCCTGGAGCGGCGCTTCCTGCACTATGACGGAACCACCCAGATGCTGGAGATACTCTGCATACTGGGACTCCCGGCCCTGCTGGGAATCATTCTGGCCTTTGTGCCCGGCACCTTTGCCGGTCTTGCTGCTTTCAGCGTTGTCACCGGTCTGTTTTTCCTGGTCAACTATCTGTCTTTTTCCGTCTGGCTGCGGGATATGACCATCATCTATCCGCTGCTGGGGGTTGGGTTGACCTACCTGGGCAGCGAAGCCTGGCGCAATCTGGTGGTGGAGCGCAAGGGACGACAGCTGAAAAAGGCGTTCTCCAATTATGTTTCACCGGATCTGGTGCGGGAGATTGAAAAACATCCGGACAAGCTGGTGCTGGGCGGTGAGCAGCGGGAGCTGTCGATTCTGTTTTCCGATATCCGCGGCTTTACCACGGTATCGGAAAGCCTCTCCCCCCCAGAACTGGTGACCTTGCTCAATGAATATCTTTCCCCCATGACCCGCATCGTGTTGGAGGAAAAAGGAACCCTGGACAAGTTTATCGGCGACGCGGTCATGGCCTTATTCAACGCGCCGCTTGATGTGCCGGACCATGCCGTCCGCGCCTGCACCACAGCGGTACGGATGCTTGATGAACTGAAAGTTCTGAATGCCGGATTTGCCGAACGGGGCATGCACACCCTGGATATCGGCATCGGCATCAATACCGGTCCGGCAGTTGTCGGCAACATGGGAGCGGATATCCGTTTCGACTATACCGCCATCGGCGATGCGGTCAATCTGGCCTCGCGTCTGGAAGGCCTGAACAAGTACTACGGTTCCCATATCCTGATCAGTGAAGACACCCGTAGTCAGGTTCCCGACGGACAGTTCGCCTTCCGGGAAGTTGACCGGGTCAAGGTCAAAGGAAAACAGCTGCCGGTGGTCATGTTTGAACTGATGATCACAAACCAGGAAATGCTGCCCCGTTTTGAACAAGGACTTGAAAAATACCGGGAGCAGGACTTCACGGGCGCCCGCCGGATATTTGAAGAGCTTGTGGCAATCCACGGTGACGGCCCCTCAAAGCTGTATGTGGCTCGCTGTGACGACTACATCGCACACCCACCGCCAACTGACTGGGACGGCGTCTATACGGCAACGAGCAAATAATGCCTGAACTGCCGGAGGTGGAGAGCGTTTTACGCGCCCTGACTGACCTGGATCCGTCTTTTCCCGGACGGCGCGTACGTGAGGTCAGGATCTTACGCCCCAGTGCTGTGGACGGCCCCGTAGAGCAGTTTGTTAAGGAACTGACCGGCGCTGTTTTTCATGAGATTTTACGGCACGGCAAGTATCTGTTCTTTCGATTTACCGCGCACTGTGCTACAAGCAGCCGTTGGATGGTACTGCATCTGCGTATGACCGGCAGACTTTTCCTGGTTCAGGCCAACCATGCAGTACAGCGGCATACCCGCTTTTACCTGCTCCTGGAAGATGAGCTGGCCCTGCGTTTCGACGATCCGCGCGCCTTTGGCCGTGTCTGGCTGGTGGACAGTCCGAAAGAGGTAACCGGTCGGCTGGGGCCGGACGCCCTGGCAATCGGGCATGATGGTTTTCTACGGCAACTGGCGCAACAGAACCGGCAACTCAAGCTGCTGCTGCTCGATCAGTCCTTTGTGGCCGGTATCGGCAATATCTACGCCGATGAACTCCTGTTCCGCGCCGGACTTCATCCGTTACGGGTATCCGGCAGCTTGAACCACAATGAACGGGAACGGCTCTTTAGCTCCATGCATGAAGTGCTTACCCAGGCGGTTCAGGCCAAGGGAGCAAATATTGACGGTGTGTTCGAGGCAGGTTCGTTTCCGGTTGCGGTCTACAAAAGAAACGGGCAACCCTGCCGTAACTGTAGCAGCATGATACACAAAGAACGGATAGCCGGACGAGGTACTCATTATTGTCCAGCCTGCCAACCGGCTGTCTGATCAAACATCGCCTGGAGGTTGTGTGAAAGAGACGTACCAGATCGTAAGCGTCAAGGACGGCAAACAGGACCTTGCCGCCATCATTCAGACATTTCGGGAAATTCAGTCAGGACAGAAAAAAAACGATCTCAGACTTATCAACTACTATCATGAAATACCAGTCAGCTATCCGGTCACCATTGAAGGTGTTGAAGAGGACACGGTTGATCTAAAGGTACATCAGGCCCAATCCATGGTACTTGCCATGCAGAAACAGGCACTGATCAAGAGCGCCGCTTTTCCACAAGGTCTGGGCGTTCATGCCATGGTAGAGCATAACAGCACCAAGAAATGTATCGCCATACTGGGCCGCTTTGCCTACGCCAGTATTCGTGCCGAACGGCGAGATTCGGTCAGGGTCGCCATTGAGGAAAAGATACATGCGGAATATCAGGCTGAAGATCAATCCGTTGAGGGGCAACTGCGAGATATCTCCCTGACCGGGTTTGCCTTGCATTCATCCACACCGCTACCGGCCGGCATAAAAGAAGAGGGGGTTGCCCGCATTCCCCTTGGTGAAACAGTTCTGGTACTGCCAACCAGGTTGATAGCCACGGTACAAAAAGATGACGGCTACCTGCATGCTTTTAACTTCGACGTTGACAAACAGGCTGATAAAATTATTTCACACTACATATACAATCGTCAGGTTGAAATAATCCGTAATCTGAAAGAACAGTTCGGCTAGCAAAGCGGAGGAAACCGATGAGACTACGCATTCTGGGAAGCGCCGGCGCAGAATTTCCCGACTTCAGACCTCCCGCATTTCTGATTGACGACACGCTGCTGCTTGATGCTGGCACCATAGGCGCTGTTCTCACTGAAGATGAACAGTGGCAGTTGCGCCACATCTTCATCACCCATACCCATCTCGACCATATCCGGGGAATCCCGGCCCTGGCCGACAACATCATCATTAAAAGCCTGCAGCATCTGGTAACCATCTATGCCACGGAACCGGTCATTAGCGCCCTGCGCAATCACCTGATGAATGGAATCATCTGGCCTGATTTTACCATGCTGCCCACCCCTGAAGACCCGGTTTTGCGCTACGATATCATTCAGCCCCGCTGTCCGGTACGGGTGAACGGCTATACCCTTACAGCCATTGAGGTAAACCATACCGTACCGGCTGTCGGGTACTGCCTGGAATGTAATGGCAAGCGCCTGGTGTACACTGGCGACACCGGTCCCACTGAAGAAATTTGGGAATTTGCCTCAGATGCCGATGTCCTGATTGTTGAAGTTTCCTTTCCCAACGACCAGGAACCGCTGGCGCTTTTGACCAAACATCTCTGCTGCTCCCTGCTGGAAAAGGAGCTGGCCAAAATTCCGGTCCTGCCCAAACGCATCCTGATTACCCATCCGAAACCGCAGTATTACGGACAGATTCGCCGAGAAATCGAACAACTGGGAATCAAACAGGTTGAACTGCTGCGTGATGGCACTATTTACGACATCTGATACCAGCCAGGATATTCCCCAAAGAATCGGCAGATGGCTGCTCTGCCGTTTTCGCTTGCTGACGGATTTAACCGGGCAACTTGTGCAGTTCTGTACCTGCCTGGTCACCCCGCCCTCGCTGGGAAATCCCGCCATCAAGGCTGTCCTGCTGAAACAGATCTACTTTAGCGGCCTTGAGGCATGGAAAATCATCATTCTGGTGGCCCTGATACTGGGAACGGTTATCGTCAGCCAGGTGGTGGGACTGGTTGGAGGCGGCAACGGCTCCCTGACTGGCAAGGTGCTGGTCTGGGTCGTACTGCGGGAGCTAGCGCCACTTTTGACCGCAATGATCGTTATTGCCCGCAGTGGCACAGCCATTGCCACCGAACTGGGCTCCATGAAAATCAACAGGGAAATCGACATGCTGGAACTGATGGGTATCCCCGTTGAACGGTATCTTATTCTGCCCAGGATCGTGGGAGTTACCACGTCAATCTGTTTTCTGACCGCCTATTTTGTGCTGACATCATTCATTGGCGGCTTTCTGATCGTTTCCGTCGGGCGTCACATTCCCTATGACCAATTTTTGCAGGGGATCGTTTCCTCGCTGGGACTACGTGAGGTTTTGGTACTTGCGGTTAAATCGCTGAGCTTTGGCATTGCCATTCCCCTGATCTGCTGTCAGGCAGGCATGTCGGTGGGTTCCAGCGCCACCGAAGTACCCCAGGCTGCCACACGTGCCGTGATCAACAGCCTGTTTACCGTGTTTTTGCTGGACGGCCTGATTACCTATCTGGCGTCATTGCTCTGATTCACCCTTGAAATACATTGATGACTAGAGTACGTTTACTCTTACTAAAAACCGAGGAGGTGCCTTTTTATGGGCAAAGAGCCCGGAACAACCAAATTTCAGGTGGATTTTCGCCGCCATCTGAGAGACCAGAACATCAGCGGCAACATGGTGCATCTGCTTTGCGAAATTGCTGAAGCGAGCAAGTACGTCATTAATGCGGTGCGCACCGGCGACCTTGGCGTGGCCGGCACATCCAACCTCTACGGCGAAGAGCAGTTGGCCCTTGACGTTCTGTCTGACCGGATATTGCGCAAACGCCTGATGTATTCAGGTGTGGTCTGTAATATAGCCTCGGAAGAGATGGATGAAATCCTGCAGGTGACCAGTAATCCCCAGGGGATGTTTTCCGTGGCCTACGATCCGCTCGACGGCTCCTCGCTAGTGGATGTGAATCTGGCGGTGGGCACCATCGTCGGCATCTATCAGGGGGCCGACATGCTCCAACCGGGCCGCAAGATGGCCGGCGCCATCTATATTCTGTACGGACCACGGGTTTCTCTGGTGTATTCAGTCGGAAAAGGGGTCTACGAATTCACCATGAACCAGTTGATGGAGTATACCTTGACCCGCGAAAATATTCAGATGAAACCCTCCGGCAATATTTACGCCCCCGGCGGTCTGCGCAAGAAATACACCCCTGAAAACGAACGTTATCTGCGCTATCTCGAGGAAAAGGGCGCCAAACTGCGCTATTCCGGCGGATTTGTACCAGATATCAACCAGATTTTGTTGAAAGGAGACGGAATTTTCCTGTACCCTGGCCTGAATGACAATCCGCAGGGAAAACTGCGCCTGTTATTTGAACTGAACCCCATGGCGTTTTTGATAGAGCAGGCAGGAGGCGCCGCCACCAATGGCGATATACCGATCCTTGATATTGTGCCGGAAGGTCTTGACCAGCGGGCACCGGTCTACATCGGCTGTCGGGAAGATGTTGCAAAGGCCAAAGAGTTTTTGAACAACGGTGGGAACAACATCTGATATGGTGAATACCGTGGAAAACAGCGGCACAAAAACAGCGCCACAACGCCTCTGCAGTGAAATCCAGTTATTTGATTTGTGTGAGCTGGAGCGATGTGATTATAAAGATGGGCGGTTCTGTACCGATCCCCGGTTGTTGACTAAATTTGAGGCCATAGCCGATGAAGATGAGCGTCCGGCACCCGCCCGCCCTGCTCCTGACGTTGATGATGCGGATGAAGAAGACGAGTTCTTTGATGATACAGAGGAAGAAGAAGACGAAGACGGTTACAGCGTTTTTGATGATGAGGATAAAGAGGAACAGGACTGGGAGCGCTAATCCTTAGCGTTCCCAGATTTCTTTCTTGTCCTTGCCCAGATAGGCCCGTTTGACCTCGGCATTTTCCAGCAGTTCGGCAGCTTCTCCTTCAAGGATCACCTTGCCGGTTTCCAACACATAGCCCCGGTCAGGCGCCAGAGCCTGAACCAGCTCCCTTGGATAAAAAGCTACAGGCTGCTTTTCATGACGTATCCTGGTTGTAGTAGAC
>DIUT01000026.1 GCA_002423105.1 Geobacter sp. UBA6151
CCGAGCAGTTGAAGGGCACCATCGCCTTCTTCCAGTTGGACACCCACGGCATGCAGCGTGCCCTGCCCCATCGTGCCGCACCGCAGGCAGCAAAGAAGCCGATGATGGTTGCCCACCATGCGGCTCCGGCCAAACCGTCAAAACCGGGCGGCGGTGTACATATCGACCTGGGTAGCGCCGGGAAAGACCACCTGGATGATGAGTTTGAGAAATTCTAAGACAGCTGACGTTGGGGGATAGTCAAAAACTTCCCCCCCTGCGTTTATTACACACGAGAAAAGGAAAACTGAGGACAATGAAAAGGTATCGTGACTGGGGTATTTTCGGGAAAATTATTGGGCTTTCGCTGACAACATGGCTGGGTCTTGTGCTGCTTTCATATCTGTTGCTGGTGCCGTACATCCGCGATCTGATCATGACGGAAAAACAGTACGCCACAACCAACCTGGTGCAGGAAGCCACCAGCATGCTTACTTCCTTTCAAAAATTGGTTGAAAGCGGAACGCTGACTCTTGAGGAAGCCCAGAAAAAAGCGGCGGAGCAGATCAGCCACATCCGCTATGAAGATGGCGCAAACTATCTCTGGATCAACGATCTTACCCCTAAAATGGTCATGCACCCTCTTAAACCGGAGCTCAATGGATCCGACCTTTCCAGCAACAAAGACGCCAACGGAAAAGCACTGTTCATGGAGATGATTGAAGTCTGCAAAACCGGCAAGAAAGGTTTTGTAAACTATGCCTGGCCCAAGCCGGGCAACGAAAAACCGGTGCCGAAACTCTCCTATGTTGAACTATTTCAGCCATGGGGCTGGATTGTGGGCACCGGCATCTATATCGACGATGTCAACACGGCCATGCAGCGGATACAAATCCGCATAGGCGGCACCTTACTGATGATACTGGCCATCTCGTTCATTTTGGCATTTTTTGTCGCACGCTCGGTAACCGGGCCGATCCATGAAATAGTCGATTCCATCAAGGACATCGCCCAGGGCGAAGGAGACCTGACCAAGAAACTACCGGTTCACGGCAAAAACGAGGTTGGTGAGCTGAGCGAGTGGTTCAATACCTTTACCGGCAAACTGCACGGTATCATTTCAAAGGTGTCCGGTTCTGCCATACAACTGGCGTCGGCATCAACAGAGCTGCAATCCACTTCGCGGCATATGCTGGAAAGCATCAATAATCTTTCTTCCCAATCAACCAGCCTGGCAACCGCCGGAGAAGAGATGGCGGCAACAAGCAATGACATCGCCGGTAATTGCCACCTTGCAGCCGATGTTGCCCAGCAGGCGGCCAATACCACACAACAGGGTTTTGACGTGGTGAACCATACGGTCAACGGCATCCGTGTGCGGGGTGAAGATACCCGGAAAAACGCCCTGCTCGTTGCATCCCTGGGAGAACGNNGGAGAGCAGGGCAGAGGTTTTGCCGTTGTCGCGGACGAGGTTCGTGCACTGGCCGAACGGACAACCAGGGCAACTAAGGAAATCAGCGACATGATCCGCAGCATTCAGCAGGAAACGAAGGTCGCCATCAGTTCCATGGAAGAAGGTCTCAAGGGAACCGAGCGCGGAGCACAGGAAGCAGCGCAACTTGAAACCTCCCTGAACTCCATCCTTGGCCAGGTCAACCTCGTCAGCGAACAGATCAGCCAGATCGCCACCGCTGCCGAAGAACAAACCAGCACAACCCGCGAGATCAGTCATAACGTTCTGACTCTTAGTGAACTCGCTCATCAAAACAGCCAGGGGATCAATGAGAGCACACTTGCGGCAGACAATGTGTCCCGACAGGCCGAGGAACTGCAACGATTGGTGGGACAATTCAAACTTTAGACACTACAAATAAAGGTTATACAATCATGCCTCAAGCAAACAGAACGCCAAAAACAACCATCATGCTGGTGGATGATGAGCCGCTGCTGCTTAAGATGATGGCCACGTTATTGGAATCCTGTGACTATGGAGTTGAAGCCTATTCCTGTCCCATAGAAGCCTTTGAATTTATCAGTCGCGAACACAGTCGCATTGATCTGGTTATCACCGACATCCGCATGCCGGGAATGGATGGCATCAGACTGCTGGCCGGTATCCGTGATCTATCCAGCACCCTGCCGGTTTTACTAATGACCGGATACAGCGACTTTGAACAGGTTCTGGAAGGGATCAGAAACCATGCCTTCGACATTCTTTTAAAGCCGATAGATTCGCACCAGTTGCAATGGAGTATCACCAGGGCTGTAGGCCATCTCAAGTATCAACGCATGGAACTGCACTATCGTGCACAACTTGAAGAACGGGTGATCCATCTGAACCGTCTGGTCCACGAGCAATTTGCAGAACTGCAGCGACTGCAAGACAATAGCGGTCCGCCGACATTTACTGAAGGAGGATGACAATGTCGAAAATTCTGCTGATTGACGATGACCCGCAGGTACTGAATATTTTCAAACAGTACCTTTCAAAGGCCGGTCATACGGTGACCACTGCCTGCAACGGCCTACAGGGAATGCGGCTTCTCGCCCGCGACAGCTTTGATTTGATCATAACAGACATCCTGATGCCGGAATGCGACGGACTCGAACTATTGAGAACCTTGAGAACAACGCCTGACCGGCCCCGCATCATTGCCATATCCGGGGGATCATCTTTCATCAGTCCCATGCTCTTGCTTGATCTGGCTGGAAAACTTCAAGCCGACAAGATATTACCGAAACCGCTGGACTATGAAACCCTGACACAGGCAGTATGGGACACTCTGGCGACACAATGCGGGTAAGCACGGGGAGCTCTGCAATGGTATCAGATCATTTTCGTCAAAAACGAGCGAGCCGCCGGAAAATACTGCTCCGTATCAGGGATGTAGAAGATGCGCTGCAACGGGAAAAGTTGCGGGCTGACGCAATCATACGCTTGCAGGCAAAGGAATTGCGCAAGACACGGGACTATTACCTGACGCTGCTGGAAAATTTTCCGGCTCTGATCTGGCGGGCGGATACTACCGCTGCCTGCAATTATTTCAACAACACCTGGCTCACCTTTACCGGCAGAACCATGAAGCAGGAACTGGGTAATGGCTGGACAGAAGGGGTCCATCCCGACGATTTCCAGCAGTGCGTTGCTATCTATCGCGCCGCATTTGAACGCCATCGGCCATTCGTAATGGAGTACCGGCTCCGCCGCCATGACGGAGAATACCGGACGCTCAGCGACCACGGTGCTCCCATGTTTTCTCCGGACGGCACATTTACCGGGTATCTGGGTTCCTGCTACGATATTCATGACCAGAAAATGCTGGAAGAACGTCTGCGTCACTCCCAGAAAATGGAATCAATCGGAATTCTGGCTGGTGGTGTAGCCCATGATTTCAACAACATCCTGAGCGTGATATTGGGATACGGCGGCATGCTGCTTTTGCAGACACCGCCGCAAACCCAGGCCCACGAGCAGTTGACTTCGATTGTTGACGCAGCATTGCGCGCTTCAGACCTGACCCGCAGGCTTCTGACCTTCAGCCGGAAACAGGAATCAGCGATGGAACAGGCCTGTTTGTGTGAGCTGGTGGAAGGGTTTGAAACATTTCTGCGCCGCTTGACCGGAGAAAAAATATCATTGAGGCTGGAGTTGCACGATTGCCCGCTCATGATCAACCTGAGCCGTAGCGCCATGGAACAAGTGCTCATGAATCTGGCGCTCAATGCGCGGGACGCCATGCCTGACGGTGGGCTGCTAACCATCACCACCTGCAAAACCGTCATCGGTGGCAAAGAGGCTGTCGCCCTGGAGGTTGACCCCGGACCACACGCCTGCCTGACAGTCGGTGATACCGGATCCGGCATTTCACCGGAGATTTTGTCAAAAGTGTTCGATCCGTTTTTTACCACCAAGGAAGTGGGCAAGGGCAGCGGCTTGGGTCTTTCAATGATTTACGGTATTGTCAAACAACATACGGGAAGTGTCTCCATTGACTCGCAACCACAGCATGGCGTCACCGTCACCATTTATCTGCCATTGGTCAAGCACAGGTGACCCGGACAGCCACACATGTCAACATTAATGACAACGCCACATTCTGTGCTACTATATCCGGCACTACATCGACACAGAGGAGCCTACATGACTATGAAATCTCTGATTCTGTTTGCCTGTCTCACCCTGCTCCCCATTGATCATCTGCTGGCTGCCACAGCACCACCTCTGCCCAAAGGCTACCAAAACTGGAAAAAATCGGTCCGCAAGGTTGATGACAACAAAAAATCAATCTTCTATGGCATCCATTACATCTATGCCGACTCAAAAGCCATGCAGGGCTACCGGGCAAACAACCGGTTTCCGGAAGGAAGCCGGATAATCATTGAACATTTCAATATCAAGGAAAGTCAGAACGGCCCTGTTGAAAGCTCGAAAAACATGGTGGTGCTGATGCAGAAGGACAAGCGCCGCATAACCACCGGAGGTTGGCTTTACGCCGGATATACCGCCCAGGGCAAGCCCAGCGGCCTTGATCCGGTGAAAAACTGCTTTGAGTGCCACCAGAAGGATGCAGCCGGACGTGATTACGTTTTTTCAGGAATTGCCGACTTTAAATAATGCTTTTGATTGATTGACAGCACACTAAAAGCCTTTATACTGCCGCAATACACCGGTCGTGCACAGCCGCCCCAAGGAGGAGAGCAACCGTGAGATGCCTGATCGTTGAAGATGACTTCATTTCCCGCAAAATTCTACGCGAGTTGTTGATCCCCTATTTCGACATAGAAATCGCCGTAGATGGTGAAGAAGCGGTAACCGCCTTCAAGCTGGCCCAGGAAGCCAAAGCGCCATACGACATGATCTGTATGGACATCATGATGCCCCGCATGAACGGCACGGATGCTCTCAGGGCTATCCGGCAGATGGAAAAAGAACTCAGCATCCCTCCAAACCTGGAAGTCAAGGTCGTCATGACCACGGCCCTTGACGATCCCAAGACCGTTTTTGAAAACTACTACAATGTCGGCGCCACTGCCTATATCGTTAAGCCCATCAGCAAGTCAAAGCTCATGCGCGAACTTCGCACTCTCGGACTGATAGAGTAAACGGACCCCACCATGACCACTACCACCTGTCAACAACTGCACACCTGGCACACCCGTCTGGAACCTACCCTGCAAATACTCAAACGTTTTGCCGGGCAAACGGAGGACCAGTTCCTTCAGCTTGGTGAACGTCTTCAGGATTTTGCCATCCGCTCCGGCAATATCTCTTCCACTGCAAGTGACCTGGTGGAAGTGGTCTCCGGCGATGAAAGCCGTCATTTGACAGCGCAACTTCAACAGCTTTTCACTGAAATGGAAACATACCTGGCACAGGTTCGCGCCCAGGGGGAGACGAGCTGCCACATCCTGCAGCAGGTGCTTTCACAGCTGGACACCGTGGTACAGCCTCTGGAAGGGTTCCAGAAGATGGATAAGGCGCTGCGTATGCTTTCCATCTCCACCAAGATCGAATCTGCACGGATCGGCGAACTGGGCGCCGGATTCACGACGCTGGCTTTGGATGTTGAAAAGCTCTCCCATGCCGTCAATGAAAAATCAGCGGGCATCATGGCTCAGCGCCAGTCCTTGGAACTGCTGATCCGCGACAACCTGGAAAAGGTCCGCACCACCGGAGTTGGCCAACATGCCGACGCCGCCAGAATCCTGACCGATGTCAGTTCCGGCATCAACACCGTGCTGTCACTGAACGAAACCTGCTCACAGGTAGGCACGCTCGCCCGCCAGACAGCAACCGAGGTTTCCGAAGAGATCGCCTCCGTCGTATCCTCAATGCAGTTTCACGACATTACCCGCCAGCAGATCGAACATGTCATTGAAGCCCTTGAAAAGCTGCGGCAACACACCTGCGCCAGGCCTGACGAGATCAAGCCCGAAGCCTGTCAACCGCTGGTTGCCGAAACCGGCGATATTTGCGAACTACAGGCCGCTCAAACCCGCCATGCCGCCGACCAGCTTGCCAAGGCCACCCTGGCTATTCTGGGCAGCCTCCAGAGTATCGCGCAACAACAGAATCAGGTCAGTCTTCAACTGCAATCAGCCGTGACCGGCGACGTCGGCTCAAGCGATGCCTCACTGTTGACCGCCATGCAGCGCAACATGCGGGAGATTATCACCATCCTCAACCGTTGTGCCTCCGCAGATGAACAACTGTCGGCAGCCATGGCAGAGGTGGCAACCACCACCACCCAGATATCCGCTTTCGTCAGCGACATTGAGGCGGTGGGATCGGAAATCAACCTGATCGCCCTGAACGCCCAGATCAAGGCGGCCCATACCGGCCCGCAAGGTGCAGCGCTGGGGGTACTGGCCGAGGCGATCAAACGGCTCTCCCTGGATGCCGTGGTTCAGACCGAAGACGTCTCAGGCACATTGAAAGCAATCAACAGCATAACAGTCGACATACAGCACAAAAGCGAAGAGGAAAAACGTTCTGTTCAGCAGGTAGCCGCCATGGAACAGGAAGCGGAACAGATCATCAGCCGTCTGGGCCGGATAACCGCCACACTGCACGACCGGCTCAGCTCCCTCACCTCCACGGCAACAGCGCTTTCCGAAGATATTAACACTGTCACCACATCGGTACATGTCCACGAAGAGGCCTCCCGTCTGGCCCATGAGGCGGAAACCGTTCTGGAACAGATCTATCGCGAGGCGCGTGCCCTGGTGCCGGCCAGCGCTGAATTCAGCAACAACCTGCGCCACATGGAGCAACGCTACACCATGGAGAGCGAACGGATGATTCACGAAATGATGGCTGCCCGCCACGGCGTAGCGGTTAAACTGCACGGCAAGCAGCAGAGCAGCTCCGGAGATTCCGGCTTTGGGGATAATGTTGATCTATTCTGAGGTTTACCATGTCTGATCTGACACTAGCGCATATGTTGAACGATGCAGGACAACTGACCATAACTATTGGCGGCAGACTTGCCATCGACACCACGGCAACCCTGAAAGACTTTCTTTTGGAACAGTTGCCAACGGCAAAAAGCATTCGACTGGACACCAGCGCGCTGCAAGAGATTGATCTGACCGGCATGCAGTTGATCTGTTCCGCCTGCTGGACCACTCAATCTGAAAACAATACCTTCTCGTTTTCAGGAGTTCCTGCTCCCTGCCTGGCGCAGGCAATCGACAACCTTGGTTTTCATGACCATAAAGTATGCAAACATAATGCTGATATATCCTGTATCTGGTGTGGAGGAATAAACTGACATGGCTAAACTGATCATGACGGCTGATGATTCAGCCAGCGTCCGTCAAATGGTAAGCTTTACCCTGAAGCAAAGCGGCTACGATGTTGTGGAAGCGGTGGACGGCCAGGATGCCCTGAGCAAACTGGGTAGCCAGAAGGTTGATATGCTGATCACTGACCTGAACATGCCCAACCTGGACGGCATCGGCCTGATCAAAGGTGTGCGCGCCGGCACACTCAACAAATTCATTCCGATTGTCATGCTGACCACCGAATCACAAGAAGGCCGCAAACAGGAAGGTAAAACAGCCGGGGCCACCGGTTGGATCGTCAAACCGTTTAAGCCGGAACAGCTGATTGCCGTTGTGAAAAAAGTCTTGGGGTAGCACCCCTCCAACCTCCCCCCGCTGCGGGGAGACTTTCCATTTCCCTCTCCCAGCGGGGGGGCAGGGAGGGGGAAAGCTGGTACCAACCTACTCGGAGTCTCCCATGTCATCTCCCCAGGAACAACATATTGCCGCCTACCGCGAAGAAGCAAACGAACTGCTGGCGGAACTTGAAACATCTTTGCTGGAGCTTGAAGAACAGCCCGAAGACAATGATCTGATCAACCGGGTTTTCAGAGCCATGCACACCATCAAGGGTTCAGGCGCGATGTTTGGATTTGATGACATTGCCCGTTTCACCCATGAGGTGGAAACCGTCTTTGACCAGGCGCGCAACGGCAAAATGAAAGTCACCAGAACCCTGCTGGATCTAACGTTGCAATCCAGAGACCAGATATCGGCCATGCTGGGGGCTTCTGCGGGCGGCCCTCCTGCTGATGAAGCCAGGGGACAGCAGATTATCGCCGGGCTTCAGGCGCTATTGCCCCAGGTAACTCCCAAACCCATTATCACTGAAACCATCATTGCCGATGATAAGGGAGCCACCGAACAGATCTGCCACCATACCTTCCGCATCCGTTTCAAGCCCGAACCAGACGTCTTGTTGCGGGGCACCAACCCTGCGGCCCTGCTGAATGAACTGCGCGATCTGGGCCACTGCGACATTATTGCGCAATCGGAAAACATCCCCCTACTGCACAATCTGACGCCTGAACATTGTTACCTTTACTGGGATGTTATCCTGACCACCATCAAGGGGCTTGAGGCGGTCAAAGATGTCTTCATCTTCGTTGAAGATGATTGTGAATTGAAGATCGAGTTGATCAACGACTCCTGTTCCCTTATCCAGGGAACGGACGACACCTATAAAAAGCTGGGCGATATCCTGGTGGAACGGGGCGATATTTCACCGGTGGAGATGCAGAAGATTCTCTCCATGCAAAAACGGTTCGGGGAAATTCTGGTTGAACAGGGCATCGTACCTGCCGCAAAGGTGGAGTCAGCCCTCAAAGAACAGCAGCAGGTCAGACAAGTCCGCCAGGAACGTACCGTCACCTCTCCTGCCGCTGAAACTTCACTTTCCGTACGTGTTCCGGCCGAACGGCTGGATCATCTGGTCAATCTGGTGGGGGAACTGGTCACGGTGCAGGCACACCTTACCCAGACCGCTGATGAAAAACGCGATGGCGATCTTATCTCCATTGCCGAAGAAGTTGAACGTCTCATCTCAGAACTGCGGGATACGACACTCACCATGAGGATGTTGCCCATCGGTTCCACCTTCAGCAAGTTCAAACGGCTGGTGCGCGACCTGTCCGCTGAACTGGGCAAAGAGATCGACCTTGAAACCAGCGGCGCCGACACCGAACTGGACAAGACCGTTATTGAAAAACTGAACGACCCGCTGGTACACCTGATCCGTAACAGTATTGATCATGGTATCGAAATGCCTGAAGTCCGCAAGGCAGCAGGCAAACCGACCAAAGGAATCGTCCATCTGGGGGCAGAACACTCCGGGGACAGCGTACTGGTAACCATACGCGACAACGGCGCCGGACTGGACAAAGAGCGTATCAGGGCCAAGGCCATTGAGCAGGGACTCATATCTGCGGCAACAGAGCTGACCGATAAAGAGATCTACAACATGATCTTTGCCGCCGGTTTCTCCACCGCCCAGAAAGTCACCAGTGTTTCAGGCCGTGGTGTCGGCATGGATGTGGTCAAGAAGGCCATCGAAGCGCTCCGGGGCACCATTGATATCACTAGTGAAGCTGGCAAGGGTTCTGTCATTACCCTCAAGATACCACTCACTCTTGCCATTATCGAAACCCTGCTGGTACGGGTTGACACCCATTTTTTCGTACTGCCCCTTTCCATGGTGGAAGAATGTGTGGAGTTGAGCCGGGCAGACGTGGCGGCAGCCCACGGACGTCACCTGGCAAATGTACGCGGCGCGCTGACCCCCTATCTCTCCTTGCGGGAACAGTTTGAAATCAACGACAATCAACCTGAAATTGAACAGATAGTTATCGCCTCGGTGGCTGGTAGCCGGGTCGGTTTTGTGGTAGATGATGTGGTCGGTGAACACCAGACCGTGATCAAAACTCTGGGCAAGCTGTACCGCGATGTGCAAGGCATCTCCGGCGCCACCATCCTGGGAGACGGCACCGTCGCCCTGATCCTTGATCCCGCAACGCTGGTGCGCTCTGCAGAACTGGCAGGGGATTGATGGCCTTCACCTTTTTCTTCCGCGATCTGCCGGTGCTGGAATACGCCGTTAACGCCACGTTGAAACTGGCTCTGGGACGTTTGCGGATCAAGGTGTGGGATGCCGGATGCGCCCTGGGACAGGAACCGTACACTTTGGCAATCCTTTTTGCCGAAAAAATGGGCGACATGGGCTTCAACACACTGTATCTTGACGCCACAGATTACGACAGTGAAAATAATTTTGGTGACATCGTTACTGCTGGAGTGTACAAAACCGAAGAGTTGCAACGAATTCCGTCAGATATTTTTACGAAATATTTTGAAGAAGCTCCAGGAAAACCGGGGCATCACCGGATTATTGACCGCATCAGAAACAGGGTTTTTTTCAAATACAATGATCTACTGCAGCTACAACCGGTGGGTTCTGATTATTCTCTGATCGTTTGTAAAAATGTACTGCTGCACTTTTCCTACGAACAACGGATTGAAGTACTAAAAATGTATCATCATAGCCTTGCGCCGGGTGGCTATTTTGCAACAGAAAACACCCAAAAAATTCCGGTGGAAATCAGCGGACTCTTTGAACAGGTGACCCCGGACGCCCAACTGTTTAAAAAAATCTGATATCTGAGTGAGGGTAAATGAGCGAACCGTCTTCAGAACAACAAAAACCGATAGTTCTTCTGGGAAAACGCCAAGGGTACATTATTTCCTTTGAAATTGCTCCCAATCGTCTGGAATGCTGGTGTACCTACACCCCTTCCGGCATGGGTGGCTCTCCCATGTCCGAAACGGATCTGCAGGGTTTCCTGCGGCAGTACAAGATTCTTGAGGGCCTTCAGGAAGACAGCATGCACCGCTTGTTGCACGCGGCGGCAACCGGCATGGCTGCCACAAACCTGCTTCTGGCCCAGGGCAGCCCGATGCTGCCCGGTAAAAACGGTTATATCAATCTGGCAGTCAAGGAAGCCAATGACGAACCGGCGCCTGATGGAAATGGCAAGGATGACGTTGTCGACTTCCGGCGTGTCCAGGTGTTTCTCAATGTTGAGCCCGACGATCTGATCGGCACCATCATCCCGCCAGAGCCTGGCACCCCCGGTATGACCATCCATGGTGACATCCTTCCAGCCCAGGCAGGCGCCCCCCTGACCGTAAAACTTGGACAAAATGTGCGAATGGGTGACGACGAAGTCTCGCTCTTCGCCACTGCCACCGGCCGAATATTTTGTAAAGATGCCGACATATCAGTAGAAGAACTCTATACCATCTCCGGTGATGTGGATTTCAAGGTGGGCAACATCCTGTTCAAGGGTTTTGTTGAAATCAAGGGGGATGTGCTGGACGGATTTTCAGTGCAGGCTAACAAGGGAGTCAAGATTCAGGGGAATGTTGGCACGAGCACCATCAAATCAGATGGCAACATCTCCATTTGCGGCATGAGCGGCCAGGGTAAAGGCCAGATAATCTGCGGCGGTAATCTGGCGGCCAACTTTTTGTATGACACAACCGTAGAATGTGACGGAGACGTCAACGTAGAAGTGGAAATCCGCAACTGTACGATCAACTGCCTGGGAGCCATCAGGGTTGCCAAGGGAGGACTGGCAGGCGGTGACAGCGTTGCTCTTGGCGGTATTCAAACCGCTGTACTCGGCACCGTCACCTCCTTGAAGACACGGGTCATTGCCGGAGCACATTACCGGGATTTGGCCGAAATAACCCAACTTTTCAATGACCTGAAAAAACTGATTGAAGAATTTAATTCAGCTCCTGCCTCAATGAAAAACCCCATGGACTTCAGCGTCAAAAAACTGGCCATCACCAAGCAGATTCAGGAAATTCGCTCCCGGGTCTACGATCAGTGCAACCCGAAGCTGAATGTGAGAAAACACCTGTTTGAAGGGGTCACCATCGTTCTCGGCTCCTTAAGCGAGCAGGTCAAGGAAGAGCGTGACGGCCCTCTAAGCATCATTGAGAACACCATCGAAGGCGGATTCCGTTATCTGGGTATGACCGGCCTGGAATTCAAGGCCAGCGACATTGAAAAATCCTTCGTGTTGCAAGCCCAGCGGGAAAACGCTGCTTAAAAGTATCTGTATTGAATAAACAGACTATAGTTAAAACCGGAGTAGTGATGAAAGCCTTGGTAGTGGATGATCAGGATATCAACCGTGAAATTTTAAGCATGATGCTGGAAGAATTTGCCACGGTAACCACCGCTGGTTCAGGAAAGGAAGCCATTGACGCTGTTGCAGCAGCCATTGACCATAACGAACCCTTTGATCTGATCTGCATGGATATCAGCATGCCAACCATGCGAGGCCACGAGGCTATGCAGCGGATTCGTGCCCTTGAAGGTAAAAAGCAGGCGCAACGATCCATCGCCTTCATGGTAACCGCCAGCAGTGATCCCGAGGACATGGTTGCAGCCCTGGTTCTGGGAGAATGTGACGACTACCTGCCCAAACCGGTCATGCGGCGCACGTTTGTTGAACTTTTGCAAAAACATGGACTGATTCAAGCATAATTATTTTTTTATCCTCCTGCTGCTTGCAGGCGCAAGAAACCGCGCTATACTGTTCACCAGTAGTCTCGATCAACCGAACAGGACGCCATGCGCCATGCGGGTATTCCAACTATCCAGAAACCCGAAAATTTATACCTGCCGTTCCTACCTGCTTTTGGGTGACTGGAATCAACTGGATGACATCAACACCCTGATCGACCCCGGCACCGACGACTATATTTTTTCTGAAATTGACAGAATTTACACCGGTTGTGGCAAGGTACCTGTAGAACAAGTGCTGCTGACCCACAACCATTTTGATCATGCCGCATCCGCCGAGCTTTTCCGTCAGCGCTACGGCGCACAGGTCTACGGTTTTGTCGATGGCCCCGGTGTAGACAGTCTGCTGAAAGATGGCCAGATACTGCGGGCCGGGGATGACTATCTGGAAGTTATACCCACACCGGGTCACTCATCCGATTCACTGGCCTTCTACTGTCAGTCACAGAAACTACTCTTTTCCGGCGACACCCAGTTACGCATTCACACCAGCGGCGGCAGATACACCCAGGACTACATTCAGACACTGATCAAGCTTTCACAGCGAAACATAGAGGTGGTATATCCGGGACACGATGAACCGTTTGACCATAATGTGCAGTCCATTATTCTGGAAACATTGAAAAACGTCAGGAGCAGTGAAGTCGTTTAACAGCAGACATTTCACCAACAGAGGAGGTAACACAATGCTCAAGAACATGAAGATCGGTTCGCGGCTGGGGTTTGGTTTCGGAGTCATCATGACGCTGATGGTCATTGTTGGCGGTTTTGCAATCTATCAAATCATCGCAATAGATAAAGATGTTCACGAAATTGTTAATGACCACTTTCCGTTGACGGTGGCCTCCAACGACGTTATTGACCAGGTAAACCTGACGGCACGGGCAATACGCAACATGGCTTTGGTCAAGTCTCAGGATGTAGTGGAAAAAGAGTACGCCAGAATAGCGGATGCCAGGAAAATAACTGACGAAAAACTGAAGATTCTTTCCGAAAAAATGACAAGCGAAAATGAGAAGGCGTTGCTCAAGGTGATCACCGACAACCTACCCACCTATCGCAAACTGCTTGAAAACTATAACAGTCTGCTGAGGTCAGGCAAACAGGATGAAGCCATATCCCTGCTTTTGGGGGATCTGCGCAAATCACAGAGCATCTTCTTTAAGGGCATCGAAGAGATCATCCATTATCAAACCAGGATGGTTGAGGAAGCTGGCAAGAACGCTGATAGTAATTCGTCAATGGCCAGAACTGTTGTCATTGCCTTGCTGATTGCAGCGATGATTCTGGGAGCATTACTGGGTATCCTGATTACCCGCTCCATCACCCGGCCGGTCAATGCCTGTGTTGATGCCGCCAACAAGATTGCCGCCGGAAATATGGAAGTTACCCTTGACACCACTTCTAACGATGAAACCGGCATCCTGCAAAAAGCAATGGCCAAGATGGTTGAAGCGGTCAGCGCCCTGGTCAAAGACGCCAATATGCTTTCCGAGGCCGCCATTAACGGCAAGCTGGCTACCCGCGCCGATGCTTCCAAGCATCAGGGTGATTTCCAGAAAGTGGTGGCCGGGGTTAACGAGACCCTGGACGCGGTCATCGGTCCCTTAAACGTGGCTGCTGAATATGTAGATCGTATCTCCAAAGGTGACATTCCGCCCCGCATCACCGACAGCTACAACGGTGATTTCAACGAGATCAAAAATAACCTTAACCAGGCCATTGATGCCGTCAGCGCCTTGGTGGCCGATGCCAACATGCTTTCCGTTGCCGCTGTTGAAGGCAAACTGGCCACCCGCGCCGATGCATCCAAACATCAGGGCGATTTCCGTAAGATTGTCCAAGGGGTCAACGACTGTCTGGATTCTGTTATCGGACCTCTGAATGTTGCTGCCGAATATGTAGACCGCATCTCCAAAGGGGATATCCCGCCCAAAATCACTGACAACTACAACGGCGACTTCAACGAGATCAAGAACAACCTCAACCAGGCCATTGATGCGGTCAACGCCATGGTGGCCGACGCCAACATGCTATCTGACGCCGCTGTAGAGGGCAAGCTGACCACTCGCGCCGATGCGACCAAGCATCAGGGCGACTTCCGCAAGATAGTTGAAGGGGTAAACGAGACCATCAGCCGTCTGGTTGGCTTCCTGGACAACATGCCGGCACCGGCCATGCTGATCGACAAGGACTTCAACATCCTTTACATGAATGAGATGGGTGCCAAGGTAGGAGGCAAAACACAACAACAGTGTGTTGACACCAAGTGTTATGACCACTTCAAGACCTCGGACTGCCGCACTGAGCGTTGCGCCTGTGCCCGTGCCATCAGTGGCGGTCAGGTAACTAACAGCGAAACCGATGCCCATCCCATGGCCGGACTGGATCTCGACATTGCCTACACCGGCGTACCGATTAAAAACCGTCAGGGGAATGTCGTTGGCGCCTTTGAGGTGGTTACTGACCAGACCGCTGTCAAAAAAGCCGCCAGAACTGCTGACAAACAGGCCCGGTTCCAATCGGATGAGGTAAACAAACTTCTGAGTAATCTGGAACAAATGGCCATAGGCGACCTGAACGTCAACACAACGGTTGCGCATAGTGATGAGGATACCCGAGCAATTGCCGACAATTTCGAGAAAATCAATACGTCTATCAAGCAAAATATAGAAGCACTTAATGGCATCACCGCCAACGCCAAGCAGGTGGCCCAGGGCAACCTGATGGTGGAATTGAAGAAGCGTAGTGACAACGATGAACTGATGGGTTCTCTCTCAAATATGGTTGAAAAACTGAAGGAGATTGTGCGGGAAGTTCAGGCAGCGGCTGACGGTGTTGCCACCGGTGGTCAGGAACTGGCCTCAACAGCCCAGTCACTTTCGCAAGGGGCGA
>DIUT01000066.1 GCA_002423105.1 Geobacter sp. UBA6151
CGGCCCTGAGGGTAAGAGGATCAAGCGAGAGATGCAAAGCCGGGGCGGTACAGCACCTAGCAGATTCGGCGGCACCACCACCATACCATCAGCGGACGGCACAGTTACGCACCGCAAGGGTAGCAGGGCCTGGGCAAACCATAATCCCGGCAACATCGAGGATGGACCATTTGCCAAGTCTCAGGGCGCAATCGGCAGTGATGGCCGCTTTGCAGTGTTTAAGGACTACAAGGCCGGACGCAAGGCGAAAGAAAATCTTCTTTTCGGCGACAGCAGCAAATACAAAAATTTGTCCATTTCCGACGCCATTGAGCGTTTTGCACCCAAAAGTGAGAACCCGAATAACGACCGATACAAGGCGGCGGTTATCAAGGCTACCGGCGGTAAAGACGTTAAGTTGGCGTCTCTGAAGCCTGAACAGCGTCAAGCAATGATGGATGAAATGGAACGTCAGGAGGGCTTCAAGCCGGGTACGGAGTGGACCACCACAGCATCTGGCACAGACAAACGCAAGCCATGGGAGGTTGATGCAGGCAGGTATACTGTGCCGACCCATACGATGGATAACCCCATCATGCAGGTTGAAAAGCCACGGCAGGCGAAAACAGAGACGGGTGCAACGGGAACCACAACACCCCAGGCCACCAGCAACCCGCTGGTTGATCCTAAGCTGTTGGATGTGCTGCTCCAGATTGCCAGCAATACCAAACCACAGCAACTGCCATTGACCGCAGTTGCGCCAGCGCCACGACAATAGAGGACTTTTTCATGAACGAAACAATCACAGCCAATATCGCATTGGTTAAACTTAACATGCAGGCAGTGGGATTGATCCAGGATATCGTAATTGAGGCCAACATTGAACAGCAGCGCATTATGGGTATCGGCGATACCGTAGCGCAGGAGATTGTTTCCGGCGACGTGGAATACCGAATCACTGGTAAAAAAATGGTGATTGCGCGTAATTCGCTGTTGGCTGTGGGGCTGCCGGGTGATGACGAGGGGTGGATCACCGCCGCGCCAATCACGCTTGAGCTGATTGATAAAATGCGGGGCAACAATATCCAGATGCTGGGCTGCAAATTCATTTATTGGAAACTGGAATTAGCCGCCCACAAAATTGCATCAGAACATTTCGGCCTGGTGGCGCAGCGGATGGACCACGGGCGCTTTGGCGAAAATAACCCGCCTTTCGACCCCGAACGCCAACACAGGATGATAATGTCTGAGGTGGGCGCGGTGCTTAAACGAGGATTTAAATAGGGGAGGTCACACAATGCTTACAGCAAAAGCAAAGCAGAGAGCAAACCAGCAGATACGGGCATTGATAGAGATAGGCACACCGAAACCAGAAGCAATTTATATGATTGCAAGGGGCGCGGCGCGGCGGATCAGAAAGTCAATACCCGGAGAGGTTGACGACAGGCCGTTGCCGACAGTTGACACCACCGCAGCAGATCGGCGCCGGGAAGAGCTTGAGGCAGAGCTTGAGGCAGAGCAGAGTAAACCGGCAAGCGTCGAGCCGAAGCAAAAGCAGAAGATCGGCGGTAAGCGGATCCTGTTGAGGTTGAAACCCAAAAAGCCAGGAGACAAACGGCCATTTTCACCAAATACGCGGATTGTAGAGAAACTGAACGGTGAACAATGGCTGTATCAGGCAGCAGCAAACGGCAAGCTTACAGTGCGTCAGCTCGGCAAATACAAAACGCCAGTGTTTGTTGAAACCGTGGCAGGCAATTCTGAAAAAGGAGATGATAAAGTGAAAAAATCACAAAGATTTGAAAGGCTGGTGGAGATGGCACGCACCGCTCCAGAAAAGTTGTCAGCCGGTACACGGGCGGCGCTCAACAATTACCTGAACCGCAGCGGCATGGAACCGGTTGTCACCCCGGCCCCCAAAATAACTTTTGGCCGACAGATGACGTTACATGACGTTGCTCAGTTGAGAGCGCACCAAGCGGATACCGCACCAGCAAGCGCGCTTACCACCGGACCGGGCCTGAAACAGTCTCGCATGACCCCGCAAGAGATCCAGGCGCACCGCCTGCAACAGGCCATTGATGCACAAAAGGAGTCGGCAAAGCCGAAGCCACCGGAAAAGGGTATCACAGTAAATTGGCTGAACCGGTAACGACCACTACGGGGTAGGCCCCGGACAGACCCGCGCCGGAGCGCTTGCCGGTGGCGGGAAATAAAAAGCCCCGCTGTAACTCCCTCCTTTGTTGTCAGCGGGGCTTTTGTGTTCTGGTCTATGTCCGACATTCGCCGGCAATCAAAAACGCGGCCACAGAGACGCAAAACCCCCGGCACCCGGGCCAGGGGTAGCGAGCAACAACACTCCAAAAATGTGCGTCAATGACGCTTTGTGTCTATATCATATCATCACCAGTTACACCGGGCAAACTCTTTGCAACCCTCACCAACACTGCATTTACAAGCCGCCACCCGAAAAAACATGTTGTTTGTCCAATCGTTGTCCAGTTGTCCGCCCGCTTTCATAAGTGGTTGATTATGAACGATTGTGAACAGTTTGCTAGAGAGTCTTACACCCTCTGGTGAAGGGCAAAAGCTGAAAAGTGTAGCGCATACAATACGTTATATTTTTTATGCCTCAAAAAACCAGCAAAATCAGCGTTTGGTGTAGCGTATATCATACAAGTACCCGTTATCATTAAATATTTTGTTGACTGCTGAAAATAAGTTCTGATACCTTCCCGCCCAGATGAACAACAACGAGTTTCTGAGGGGAGGTCATATGTTCGAGTCTGGTGAGATCATCTATTACAAGAGGCCAGGGGATGGCAGGGCGTTACGTGGTGAAGTTGTAGGGCAGCAGTGTGACAGTTACATCATCAAGGGTATGCGAACAGCCACAAAGAACAGCAGGCCGCTGTTGACCATACCTGCATCACAGATATTACCGGTTCATCTGGTCAGGAAGCCAAAGAAGCACATGCGGGAAAATGGCAACGGCGCCGGTCTTTCAGTTCCGGTTGCTGAAAGCGTCCGGCGTTCACAGGTCGGTGCCGAACGGCTTGGCATGGATGAAGGAGCGGTTTTGTTTGCCGACCCTATGCAGCAGCTATGCAGGCGGATTGTCAGGCGTCTGGCGTCGTTCAATGGCATTTATGGCAACGACAACCCGGAGTTGCACGAACTGTATGGAGAATACCTTGTCGCTGCACTTCAGGCTGTCAGGACGCAAACCAGCAAGGCCAGTGAAGAAGAGCTTGACGCTTTCCGGTCCTTCCTTGCCGGTCACACCGTAACCAGCAGGATCATGCTGACCGTTGCCCGTTGCGGCAAGACTGCGGTGATCAGGTTTTTGAAGCGGCGGCAAAAGTTCCACCAGACGCACAAAGGGCTTGAAACACTGGAAAGGAGGATGGCGGCATGATGGTAGAAAAGATGGAGCCGCGCCAAAGCGATTTCTGCCAACTGGTGGGGCTGGTGACTCTCTACCTGGAAAAACATCCGGAAGATGGCGCGGCCCGGATCAGGGAGTTCCTGAACGATGAAACCGGCCTATGGGATACCGCCCACGTCATGGCATACACCGGATGGGGCAGAACGCACGTACAGCGTCTGGTGTCTGAAGGAAAGATCCCGTACATCCCCGGCAAGCCTAACAAGTTTATCCCGGCAGCGGTCCGGCAGGCACTCGAAGCACTGCAAACCAACAACTACAGCAGAAGGAAAACCACCAGGAGGGTGAAAAGATGAATGCAAAAGTTTTGAAAACGTTGGACGAGGCCCGGAGCATCTTTGACGTGCTGGCAATCATGCTGGAGAACAACGCTGTTGTCCACGATTACCACAGCCTTGCTTGTCTGGCAGCAGATGGGCGGGGAAAGCTCGACCGCGTGGCGGACATGCTTGATCGGGCTGTATAAATGGCCTCAACTTAACATAATACGGCATGTCGCGTAACTTATTGAAAACACACGAACGGGATATCATTCTAGCAAACTGCCTTCTATTGAGTAGAGCAGTACAAACCCAAAACAGGAGGATGTGTGCCAATGACCAAGGATGAAATCATGATGAAGCGGCTAAAAGGGTGCTTAGCCAATGTTGACCGGATGGAAAAGATGATACTCAAGCACAACCTGAAAGTTGCCAACAGAAAGGGGAATGAAGATGGTCAGAACGATCACAGCAAATGCACTTATTAAGAGGATTCGGAGAAAACTTGCACATGAGCATATGACTCTCAGTACAAATCGCGGCGGCCCATATAGCGACACACTGCCAATGTATTATGCCGTCAATGCCAACAACAATATTTGTGACCCCAGCGGTGATAACCTTGAAGAAATCGGCAGAGACTTAGGAGCGCTGAAGGAAGGGGAAAGGTTAGCATAAGCAGAACTCCTACCCATTTCAGGGCATCCAACAAGCCGCTCCAGATCACCGGGGCGGTTTTTTTGTTCTTGCTGCCGTGTTAGCAAAATGCTAACTTGTTAGCATGTTCAATGTCGAATACACCAAAGAAGCAAGGAAAGCACTGAAAAGCCTTCCAGCAGGTACTTCGCGGATTATCCGGGAAAAAATTGAGCATCTTGCCGTTGAGCCTTTTGCAGTCAACAACAACGTAAAGAAGCTGGCAGGACGGCCAGGCTACCGCTTGCGGATAGGTGACTGGCGGGTGATCTATGAAATACAAGAACAGCGCGTGGTGATACTGGTGCTTGCGATTGGTGCCCGTGGAGGTATTTATCAATGAAGGAAATAACGTACATCAAAGAAGGCAACCAGAGGACGCATGCTGTTGTGCCTATTGACCTGTTCAAGCGTCTGATGGGGGCAGCAGAGGAACTTTCTGATAGAGTGCTCTACGATGCAGCCAAAAAGAGTGATGATGGTTTCCACATTCCTGCTGATGTTCTTAACCGTGAACTCGATGGAGATCATCCGGTTAGAGCATGGCGCGAATATCGGGGACTGACAGTTGATTCGCTTGCAACGACAGCAGGTATTAGCAAGGCGTATCTCTCCCAGATTGAAAACGGCAAGCGTCACGGTACTACACGTGTAATGAAGGCGCTTTCAAGCGCATTGGGTGTGCCTCTTGATATTCTGGCGGAACAGGAAGAGTTGAAAAAAGTTGCATGACATTGATAAGACGTCTGGTGTTTTTTTGCCTGGTCCTACCTATGTCCTACCTAAGCAGTAACAAGGAAAATAATAATGCGTGATTATAAACACTTGGTTGAATCAATCTTGTTTCCGTTGAACAAAATCATCTGATGCTGACCACTACCATCACTGCCGATGACCACTGCCGTTGCCTGGAAAGTTACCTGCAACGCCTGCTGCCGACGGCTGCGCCGGGCTACCTGCGCAAACTGATCCGCTCGGGCGCTTGCCGTCTGAATGGCAGCGATGCCGGGCCTGATACCCTGCTTGCTGTCAATGACCGGGTCAGCCTGAAGGAAAGCGCTGCCGTAACCGGCTACCTGAAGGGGCAACCTGCCCCCATCGATCTGCTCTGGCAGGACGACCGCCTGCTGGCGCTGAACAAATCGGCCGGGCTGGCCATGCATCCGGCTGCCGAGGTTGATGAAAATCTAGCTGATATTGCCAGCGCCTGGCTTGAAAAACGGGCCAACCATCCGCTGCGGGCCTATCCGGTGAACCGTTTGGACCGGGGCACCTCCGGGGTGGTGTTGTTGGCCACCAGTTCTGGCAATGCCGGTATGCTGGGGCGGCAGGTGAAGGAAGAAGGGCTGGAAAAACGGTATCTGGCGGTGGTTGAGGGAAGTGTGACCGGCAAGGGCCAGATCGACCAGCCGCTGGACGGCAAGGAATCGGTCAGCCGCTACTACACCTTGGCAAGCGGCACGCAGAGTTCACTGCTGTTGGTGGAGCCGGTAACCGGTCGCACCCACCAGATCCGCCGCCATCTGGCGGCAATCGGCCATCCTGTGGCGGGCGATAAACGTTACGGCGCCGCTTCCCTGGAAAACCTGCCCGGCATTGCCCTGCATTCTTTCCGCACTGTGTTGCGTCATCCCGCGCCGGAGACGTTGCTTGCCATCTGTGCGCCGCTGCCCGCTGCCCTGCGGGAGCTGATCATCAGCAGCTGTGGACTGGATGAAAAACAGTTACTGGAACTGCTCTCTCACTGCGCACGCGGGTAGAATTTCAGCATCATCTCCGTCGGGTCCAGCAGCCAGTCCGGTTGGGGGCCATACCAGCCGCCGATCCAGCGCTGCTGTCCAGGAGCATATAGTTCAAGGTGTCGGCGTTATCGCGGTAGTAAAACGGTTTCTTCCAGTTCGGGCAGCCAGATTCCGATAGTGTGATCCCAGGTCTTTATTACTACCCGGTCCGGATACAGAAACAGCGATCTGGTCCAGATATGACTGCGGTTCAGGTCTGGTGTGTGGATGTTAGTGATCCTGTCCCGATAGCGGTTGAGCGGCGAGATAAAGCCGGGCAGCTTGGGGGTGGTGTGCGTGTGCCCCGAAACCCAGAGCAACAGGTTGGGGTGGCGATCCGTCAGTTCGGCGATCTGCCGGGCAGGCTGGGCGATGTAGTCCGGCTCGTTGACCTTGGCGTTGTACGGCGGCAGGGTTCCTTCCAGCGGGGCATGGAAAAATACTATGGCAGGCAGGCTGGGGTTTCTGCCAAGCTCCTCATCGAGCCAGAAAAGTTGGGTATCCGACATCTCCGTCAGGTGGCCACTGCTGTCGGTGGCCAGGAAGAGCAGCAGGTAGCCGCCCATCTGTCTGCTCTGGTACAAAGCAGGCAGCCCAAAGACGCTCCTGAATCGCTCAAGCTTTGCCGTACGTACATTGTCGTCGGAGACTCTGACCCGTTTCCCCTTCATGCTTGTCTCGTCTTCATACCCCACGTCATGATTGCCTGGAATCGGCAAAAACGGCTTGTTCAGGCCGCTGAAAAAACGCGCTGCCGCTACGAACTCATCCGCAGTGCCCCGGTCCTGACAGATGTCCCCCAGGGCCACCGCCAGATCGACATCGTTCCAGGTGTTGATGGTCTCACGTACCTGTTCCTTCTTGTCCAGATGCTTGCCCGGCAGGTGGGGGTCACCCAGCAGGACGATCCGGTGGTATTTGGCCGTATCTGCCCCTGATGCGGGCGCAGGCAGAGGCAGCAGCAGAAGGCAGAGCAGCATTACTGCCGAGAAAAGGCGATGGAAAGTGGCAAGGTTGTTTTTCATGAAAAACTTCCTTGATTGCTCTTCAGGATGTTCCGGTATTCTTCGCAAAACCGCCCACCACCGAAATGTCGTAGCGCATAATCAAAGGCGGCAACTGAGAGCCGTTCCAGCAGTGACCTGTCCTGTGATAACTGTTTCAGTGCGCTGCAGAGGGCGGTAACTACGGCATCATCGTCCTTCGTCGGCAGCAGCCAGCCGTTTTCCATGTGCCGGATATGTTCGGGAATGCCGCCCACAGCGGTACAGACCGGTACACAGCCCTGGGCCATCCCTTCCATCAGAGTCAGGGGGAAGCCTTCCCGGCTTGAACTGATCAGGATCAGGTGGGATTGACGGTACAGCTCCGTTAATGCGGATTCGCTACTGATCAGTCCGGTCAGGGTACAGGAGGGACGGTCCTCTTCATGCAGCCATCCGTCAAGGTCACCAACCAGCGTGAACTCAATATCCAGTCCCCGTTCCCGGCAGCTCCGTGCCGCCTGGGCAATCAGGCAAGCCCTTTTCTCTTCACTTCCCCGTCCCACAAACAGCACCTGTAACGGGCCGCAGGATGGTTTTTCAGGCATTGTCGCCGGAACCTCTACCCGGTTGGCAATGACCGTGATCCGGCTATCCAGGGCGCGCTCAACCCCTTCGATGCGGTAGAAGGCCAGCAGTTCATTCCGGACTGCGGTGGAGATAACCACCCGCCAGTCCAGTCGCTCCAGCACCGGCAGGGCGAACCGCTCGGCACCCCCTCCCAGGGCATGCAGCAGATCAACCGTCTGCACCTGTTTCGGCAGATGGGGCAGCAGCAGGTAATAGAAGAGGGAGTTGCAGCCAAATACCTTAGGGCTTGGATGCCGGGAGATCATTCCTGCCAGAACTCCCGCACTGAAAGGGTAGCCGTATTTCAGCAGCCACGGAATGTCAAAACAGCGGGCCTGTGCCCTGAAACGTTCCAGAAGTGTGGTGTCCTTTGAGCGTTTGGCAAAAAAGACCCAGGGGCGTTCTTCCCCGAAGCAGGTGACGATGTCGCTATGTACCTTTTCCGCCCCGCCGGTGTGGTAGAAGGGAAAGAAGAAAAAGAGGCCGGATGGGTTACGGCAGGGCAGCAAACTACCGACCAGTCGGCCCAGGCTGACCAGCAACCGAATCACTGTTAAGCACATGAAAGATAACCTCGCCTACCTGTTGACACATCGCCCGTTCACTAAACTCTGACTGTACCCGCTTTTGCATCAGTTTGCCTAACTGCAGACGCAGGGAATGATCAGCAGCAAGATCGATAATACATTTAGCCAATGTCTCTGCATCGCCGGGAGCAGCCAGCCAGGGGCTACCATCAGAGCCAACTGTATCGCGAATACCCGCGATATCGCTGGCAGCAACTGGCAGGCCAGCCTGCATCGCCTCCAGTATGGCATTAGGGTAACATTCACTGCGTGAGCTGAAGACGCACAGATCAGATGCCTGCAACAGGCCAAAACTGTCATCGGTATATCCGATCAGCCTGACTGAGTCACGAAGTCCGGCTTCCTGAATTTGATCCTGCAACGCCTGCGCCGTATCCTCAAACCGTCCCGCCAAAACCAGCAGCGGCTGTTGCTGCGTGGTTTTGGCAAAATAGCTCACGACCCTGCTCCAGGCAGAAATCAGGGTTGTGTGATCTTTATAGCTGGTCAAATTAGCCAACATGGTTGCCACCAGTTGACCTTCATCGGCCCCCAGCATCATACGCCATTGTCGACGATCAACGTGCGCATGACCGGTGGTTACTCCGTTCTTGATAAATCTGATCCGTGATGGTTGAACCCCGAAGGTACGGGTAAGCAGTATTTCAGCAGCCTTTGAATTGACGATGAAATGAGGAACCTGACTGATCGCATACCTGTGCAACAAACTATGCTGCAACAGCAGCCCCTCATCGGCCTGGTTCCACAGCATCGTTTTACAACCACTTAACCGCCAGAGCAACCCGCAGGCCAGATTTGGCACCCTCGTATACGGCATCAACAGATCAGGACTGGCAGATCTCAGGGTGAACAGCAACCGTAGTAAGTGGGAAAAACGACGCTTCAGGCCCCAGTGCAGCGGCACCGCCCGCCAATGAATCCCCCAAGCCTCACACTGGTCAGCTACGGGGCCACGGAGCGGTCCCAGGCCCCAAACCTCGACAACTGCACCACACAACTCCTTCAGGTAGCGCGCCACCAGCAATCCCTGCCGTTCTGCCCCGCCCATTTCCAGGTTTCCAAACAGGATCACAACTTTTTTGCCCACCATGGACTTTTCGGTATCCATTCGAAGCTCCTACCAGAACCTGGGCCAGAGCAGGCTACGGGTGATGGCTGCACCAACTGGTCGAAATGTCGGGACCAGATAGCAGGCGCCATGGGCGGCAAACCAGTAGGAAAAAAGTGTTGCGAATACCGCCCCCATCCCCCCATGAGAAGGTATCAACAGCAGGTTAAGCACGATATTGCTGACAGCACCGCAGATTGAAAACCAGAACAGGGCCCGCGGGCTATTGATGGCAATAAGGTAGCTGTTGCGGGCCACGGATATGTTGGCAAACAGTCCGGCCCAGATCAGCAGGGCCAACATGGGGGCCGCAGGCTGGTACGCGGCACCGAACAGCAGGTGTACCAGCCAGGGTGCCAGCAGGGTCACCGGCAGGGCTACTGCGTATCCCAGGAAGGCCAGCAGACCGTATAGCCGCTGCAGTTTTTTCTGAAACAGGAGCTGATCGCTATGGTGCAGTTTGACCAACTCAGGAAAAACCGACGACACAATCACTGTTGGCACAAAATACCAGACCTCGGCAATTCTGACAGCAGCGGCATAAAAGCCCACTTGAGCCTGATCCGACAGCATCCCCAGCATAACCTGATCAATCCTCAAATAGATCATCAGGACCACACCTGATAACACCATAGGCACGGCTTCACGGAGCAATCGGCGATACCAGCCACCGTCCCAACGCCATTGTGAAACACGCTCTCCGCTTACCCGATAGGCCAGCAGCAAAGCGATTGCTGTTAAAAGTGTCTCAAGGGCTGTGGCAACACCGATTGCCACCACACCGCCCCCAGCTATCACCACTGCAACCTTGGTGCCTGATGAGAGGAGAAAAGCGCTGCTACGGGCAATCACGGTATAACGGGAGGCAACCCGATGTTGAAACCAGAGGTCAATTACCTCAAGGGATTGAAACAGCAGGGCGCTGCCCAGAACCGCCACCAACGTGAGGGCAACCGGATCAGCGGGACGCACCAGCTGAATGATCAACACCGCAGTGATCAAAGCAAGCAGACCGGTTCCCAAGCGGATCAGCAGGGTAGTCCCCATGATCTGGGGCCGTTGCTCAGGACAGGTTACCAGTTCCCGCACCACCAGGGATTCAAGACCAAAGAGTGCCAGCGCTGAAAACAGCATGACGTAGGAACCGGCAAAACTTAAGCTGCCGTAACCTTCGGGCCCCAGGTAGCGGGCCACCCAGACCCCCACCAGCAGCCCCACCCCCATACGTAGCAGGCGGTCACCGAACAGCCAGAGGGTGTTGGTGAAGCCGGGAGCGTTAAGCCAGGGCTCTATATGTTTATGGATGGATGCGGGCAGAACGCTCAGTAATGAGGAAGGCATGGATTGTGCCGCTGTTCAGGTGGTTGTTGCTACATGTTCCAAGAACCATTGGTACGCATCCTGTACTCCGTCTTCAAGCTCAATCCGGTGTTGCCAGCCCAGGGCATGCAGGCGGGAAGAGTCGGCCAGTTTACGAGGGGTGCCGTCCGGCTTGCCGGTATCGAAGATCAACTCACCCTGATAGCCCACAACCTGCTGCACCAGCCGCGCCAGACCGGCGATGCTGATTTCCTGGCCGGAACCGACATTGATCAGGGCAGGCGCCGGAGCAAACTCCAGCAGCTTACGGTAGCACTGCTCGTCCAGTTTCATCAGAAACAGTGAGGCGTCAGCCAGATCATCCACATGCATGAACTCCCGCAATGGCGTGCCGCTGCCCCATACTGTCAGATGGGGTGCGCGGCTCTGTTGTGCTTCATGGGCCTTGCGGATCAGGGCCGGCAGCACGTGGGAGCCGGTCAGGTCATAATTGTCGCCGGGGCCGTACAAATTGTTGGGCATGGCGGCCAAAAAACGGGCGCCGTACTGCTGATTGTAGGAACGGCACATGCAGATACCGGCGATCTTGGCAATGGCGTAGGCATCGTTGGTGGGCTCAAGCGGGCCGGTGAGCAGATGTTCTTCCTTGATCGGCTGGGGAGCAAACTTGGGATAGATGCAGGTGCTGCCCAGAAAGAGAAGCCGTTTGACCTCATTTTTCCAGGCCTCATGGATCACGTTGGTCTGGATCATCATATTATCGTAGATGAATTCGGCCTTGCGGGTGCTGTTGGCGATGATGCCACCCACCCGTGCGGCAGCCAGGAAAACGTATTCCGGTTGCTCGGCGGCAAAGAATGATGCTACGCCAGCCTGGTCCCTCAGATCCAGTTCGGCGGAACTCTTGAGGATCAGGTTGGTGTACCCTGCTGCGTGCAGTTTTCTGACAATGGCGGAACCCACCATGCCCCGGTGTCCGGCGACATAGATGCGGCTATGGTGATTCATGGGCGTTTCCCCAGAAAAGCGGCTGGCACGGTGATGGCATCGGCGGTAACTCCCAGTTCGGCCAGTGCCTGATGCAGCAGCTCGGCCCGGTTCAGGGAGCCGATGACCACACGGTGCAGACCGCCCAGCAGGGCATGGGCCAGGGAAACAACCTCTTTACCCATGAAGCGCCTGCCCACCCCCTGGGTGTCCATGACGACCGATACTTCAATGCCGGCTTCATACAGGGCCTGCCAGGCCATTCCGCTCATGCCGTCTATGCCGCAGAGCGCCACCCGTTCAACACCGTGTTCGGCAAGCGCCTGTGCGCATTTCCGGTATTCTTCGGTGATGATCGGGAAGATGTCATCAAGATTGCGGACATGCTGTAGCGCCAAACGGCGCAACTCGTTGGTCCCTTTGGTGGTAACCTGGTAAGAGCTGCGGTTGTTGCCCAGATCCTTTGCCTTGAGCCAGCCTTTGGTGACGGCGGTCTTGAGGTAGGCGTTGACCAGCCCCAGGGCACTGCCCAGCCGTTTGGCAATATCCCGCTGTGAAAGTGTGCCATCCCCGGAAAGCGTACAGAGCAGGCGAAAAGTGGTGTAATCGTCAAGTGATTTGGTTGGGTTCTCGTTCATGGGTTGAACAGTACCTCACTGTCGGTTGATTTGCAATCATGGAAACGGGGGGAGAAGCATTTTACTGTAGAGCTCCTCAAGCTGTGCTGCCCTGCTGTGCCAGTCGTGGTGTTGCACTGCCCGTTGCCGCAACCGCTCGCCACGCAGATGCAACCCTTCTTGTTCCGACAGGGCTGCTGCCAGCCTGTCCGCCAGGTGAACGGCATCTCCGAAGGTGGCGTAGATCCCGTCGTTGCCCAGCAGTTCCCGGTTGACCGGGGTTTCAAAACAGACAACAGGCAGGCCGCAGGCCATGTAGTTCAGCAGTTTGCCATTGGCTTCGGTACTGGATATTTTGGGGGAAACGGCAATATCTCCGGCGCAGAGCAGCAGCGGGGCATCGGCGTAGTCGATGCGACCGGTAAAACTGACCTGTCCGCTCAATCCCATCTCTGCGGCTTTGCTGCGGTAAGCTTCGTCGGGAAACCCCATCAACAGCAGATGGAAGGAGCAGCCGCGTCTGACCAGTTCTCGTGCCGCCTCCAGCAGGAGGTCAATGCCCTGGTAACGATTCAACAGGCCGAGATAGATGATGACAGGGACTGGAGAAGCAGGGTCAAGGGTCAAGGGGCAAGGGGCAAGATATTTTATCAGGCAATGATGTGCGGCTTCTTTGGGGAAGGGGCAGAAAATTCCGGTATCCACGCCGTCAGGCAGGGCGGATACCTTCGTTGCTTCGATTCCCCACTGTTCAATCAGTTCTTGTTGGCCTGGAGTGGAACTGCTGATTATCCTGTCCGGCAGGTGGTTAATGGTACGTTCGATCGCGCAAAACAGGCGGTGCAGCAGCAATCCATTTTTGAAAAAACCATGATTGAGCGATTCTCCGCTCAGGCTGCCCTGGTAGTCAAAAAGAAGCGGTACGCGCAGGAGCTGTTTGAGCACCCAGCCGACCAGTGCCCCCTCGTGCAGATGGGCGTGGATCAAGTGTGGCCGGAAACTGCGGGCCACCGTCAAAGCTTTGCCGATCAGCAGCAGGTCGAGATATGGTTTGTGCCAGGATGGTCCGGCGCCCTGCTTGCGGTACCAGGGAACCATGACTGTCCGGTCAACCGGTACCGGCGGCAGGTCGCGGCCCAGGTGGTAGGTGACGATCCGCACCTGGTGGCCCTGCTGCATAAGAGCTTGGGCTTCTTCGAAAATCCTGACATGACAGCCCCGGTCGGAAAAATAGGGGGTGGGGGCGAGCATCAGAATCTTTAGAGGGTCAAGGGTCCGGGGTCCAGGGTCCGGAGAGGCAGATTCAGGGTCCAGGGTCCGGGGTCTAGGGTCCAGGGTAGAGTCAAAAGCCTTTACTGGCCCCTGGCCCCTGGCCACTGGCCCCTGTTTCTTACGGTTCATTGAGCCGTTCCCGTATCGAGTAGACTGGCTTGCCCTGGGATTCGTACCAGGTACGGGCATTCAGTTCGCCTAAAAGCCCCAGGGCGATGAACTGCACTCCCATGAACAGCAAAAACGTGGTCAGGAATAACAAGGGGTTGCGGTTCATGCTGTGGTTGCCGAACAGCTTCATGTAGAGGGTGGCGCTGCCGCTGGCGCCAGCCATCAGAAAACAGTAGATACCCCATTTGCCGAACAACTGGATCGGTTTGGTGGCGTAGGAAAGCAGAAAACGGACCGTGATCAGGTCCAGAATCACCCGCATGGTGCGGGAGATGCCGTATTTGCTCTGCCCGTATTGACGGGGATGGTGGCGAACCGGCAGTTCCGTTACCCGTGCTCCCACCCGCGAGGCAAGGGCAGGCACAAAGCGGTGCATTTCGCCATACAGGCCGATCCCCTCCAATACCTCGCGGCGATAGGCCTTGAGCGTGCAGCCGTAGTCGTGCAGATGAACGCCCGTCATGCGTGAAATCAACCAGTTGGCAATGCGGGAGGGGAGGGTGCGGTTGACAAAGGCGTCCTGGCGATCTTTCCGCCAGCCAGATACCACGTCGAATCCTTCAGCAATCTTTTTCAGCAGCAAAGGGATGTCAGCCGGGTCGTTCTGCAGGTCGCCGTCCATCGGTACAATGACTGCGCCGCGTGCCGCTTCGAATCCTGCGGACATGGCGGCAGTCTGGCCGAAGTTGCGGCGGAAGCGGATCACCCGCAGCCGTGGGTCTCTCAACGCCAGTTCCTTCAGAGCGGCAAAGGAACCGTCCATTGAGCCGTCGTCCACGGCAATGATTTCATACTCAAGTCCGGCCGGGTCCAGCGCGGCGGTGACGGCGTGATAGAGCAGCGGGATGTTTTCTTCTTCATGGTAGATCGGTATGACAATGCTCAGGTCCATCAGGAGACTCCTGCAGTGGGATGCGGCGCAGGGTGACCGCGTCGTCCTTATAGCACGGTTGTTGCGGCAAAGGGAGCAGAAAGCCGACCAGAAGACCCGCGCCGTTTGCCAGATGCAGCAGAGGATATAAAAACGGTAGCAGTACGGCAAATGTCGGCTGTCCCGCCTGCCGCGCGCCGTGCACCGTAGCGCCCAGTACGGCAAGCAGGTAGAGCAGGGCGGGGGCTTGCCAGATACCGGCAGGCGCAAAGGGCAGGGACAGCAGGTAGATGAGCAGGAAGAGCGGCACAAAGGGCATGATGCCGCTGAAACCGGCAATGCGGGTCTGTCTGGCGCGGCCTTGTCCGTAGCGGAACATCTGTTTCGCAAAGGCTGCCACTGTCGGGCGTTGACTGCGTTGCACGACAAGCTGCGGGTCATGCAACAGGACGCCGCCCGATGCTCTCAAGCGGTCCAGGAACTCGTTTTCTTCATTGGGATACAGCCGTTCATCGAAGCCGCCGCAGGCCAGAAACGCTGCACGCCGCACTGCCAGATTGCAGAGGATCAGTTCCTTTTCAGTGCTTTCGCGGACAGTCCCTTGGCTTTGGTAGCGGTTGCGTACGCCACCGGCTCCCAGTGCTGAAGCGAGGGTAGTGCCGATGGCCTGCTGCAGCAGGGAGTCCGTTGCCGGGGTCAGGGAGGGGCCGCCGACCACCGTCATCATTGGGTCAGTAAAATGATCAGCAAGTCGTTTCAGGCAATCAGGCTGCACCAGCGAATCATCATCCAGAAAGTAGATGACCTCGCCCTTAGCCTGTTGTACTGCTTCGTTGCGTTGCCTGCTTGGATTGTTCCCTTCGGCCACCAGTATCTCGATTGGGGAGGTAGACTGGTCTACGCTTATAAGATTGGAAAGCGCTTCAGGTGTAGCGCCTGGTCTAATTGGTATGATGATGGAGAAGGTCGTCATGTGGGGCTCACTGTTGGAACAAGCCGTTTTTCAAGCTGTCTGCGCAAACTCTGCGGCAGGCATAATTCCCTGGCCAGGTGCCCAAATAGCGCCACCGCTGATTGTACCTGCTCAATCACAGAAACGGCATCTGGCTTTCTGATGGATGCAGCTTCAGCAAGCTTGAGCAGTGTAGCCCTGCCCGGGCGGCTCCCTTCGCCAAGATATGATGTCCAGTGCTCACCGTCAGGTTCCCCTGAAAAGGTCAGATCATAGACAGGAGCAAGATGCCATCTGCCGCTCTCGTCCATCAGGTAGCCGTGATTCTTTGCATGGTCGTCCAGATTGCCGACAAACAGATTGAACACGGCGCGGCGATACTGTTCAAGAACCTGGGTGGCATCCTGTGTCAATGTCCAGGCCAGCTTCAACAGATCAGCATAATCAAGTGACGGCAAGCGGTGATCAGCGTGCAACAGTCCGCTTGCAGTAGCACCATGCCGTCTGCTGACAGCGGTTGGACGGTCAAAGCGGCGTACCGCAAAGTGCAGCAGTCCGCTGCCGTCATCAATCAGCCTGCTTTCAGGGGTTGTTATGCCGGCAGCCGCTGCGGTTTTTAGACAGATCTGCTCAAGCACCCCTTCATAGCGACCGAACGGACCAACCGCATTTTTGCGTGCAGACGAAAACTTTACCAGCCAGTGCGTATACCCTTCCGGCAGTGCTCCTGTGCCTGAAACAAAATCATCTCCACCTGCTGCAATGCCGATCAACGCCTTTGGTCTGGCTCCTCCGGGCGATCCGCCAATTCTGGACAAAAGTATCCCGGCATCTGCGAGCTTTCCCTCAAATAGTTGCAGTGCCTCATGTGCAGCAGCACCGATCCGAACCGCCTGATACTGCGCCTGTTCTGATCGCAGCGTGGGCTGATAACAGAGCGCTCCCATCGCCTCACAGCCAAGCCAGGCCAGACGGTCAATCGGTGTAATCCGCTTCCGGTCGACACCGAGCCTGATAAAATACCGATCCATGATCAGCGTCCCCCAACCGTCAGGAAGGGAATCGGCAAACAGGCCGGGCACCCTGTCCGGAAGACGGTTCATCTCAAACCTGAACCCTTTCTGCGCAAGCGGCAGGTGCAGGGGGGCGAGTTCAAGCCCGCCAGCAACCCATGCAGGGTCATACTCAAACAGCACCTGATGTTCGGTGGCTGCCAGAGTGCCCACCAAAACCCTGTCCACCCCGGTATCAAACTGCACTTGTATCTCTTGAAAACTCATCCTTTTTTCCGCGCCCGCTGTCGGGGTTTACCTGTGTGCAGCTTACGAAGCTCTGCTATGCTGTGCCCATCTTCCGTCTGTAACGCGTCAAGCAAACGATCAAGCATCCCCAGCGCCGCAAAGACCCGGACCAGGATATCGGTTGAGCACACACCCCGTTTTTCAATTCGCGAAAGTGTGGCTGTCCCCACGGCAGAGCGTATGGCAAGCTCTTCAATGGTAATATTGTTTTTTAATCTTGTTGATTTGACACAGTGTGCAATCGCCCGGAGGGCATCGGAAGGGTTCAAGAGTTGCATGGCAGGCCTTTTGTTTCATAAATGATATATTAAGGCAATTATTATAATTTAATGTATCATTAAAGATAAATTATATCAAGTATGGTCTCTCTGGCCTGCTCAGGTTTTTGACAAACATACGTAGAAATTCTCGAATAGTTCGGGGCCGCTTCACCCAAATAACGTTCAGCTTGGACACTGGCCGGATCAAACGTGATCCCGTCATCTTCTGCTTCTGTTTGACAGATTGTACGAAAAACCGTAACGAGTGCTTCTGTCTCGCTTTCTCCATAACCGAGCAGGTCAACATCCCTTGTCGAACGGTAATTGACAACGCCCCACAACGGAAAAAGCATGGCACCTTTCAGAACAAAGCGCTCCCGGTATTCTGATCGGCCCAGACGATAGAGAAACCTTTCCAGCCCGTAACGGGTGAGCAGCAAATTGAAATCGACCCGCTTTGACCTTGCCTGGTCAAGCAAACGCTGACGAACCGAAGCTGCGACATTTGCTTCCCGACTTTGTGTCATATGGCCATCGCTTCCATATAAGGCATCATGACATTACTAACCCGGCAGACCTTTGCGTAACGCCAGAGGTCATCAATCGAGCACCGGCTACTTTTACGACTTTCACGAAGTGCTTCCAGAGCAACATCCAGTCCGATTTTATGACGATATTTGAAGCAGTCGGCTACGGTCTTGGCAAGGCAGTAAACTTTTATGTCCACGCCATCGATCCTGTGGGTTTCTACACCGTCACTGAACGCAGGTCCTGAGAATCTGACAAATTTTATTGGCAGGCCGGTTCTGGGGAGATGAGCCTTGACGTCAATTGCCACCCAGATCTCGAATGGTGCTTGTGTTGTCAGATCATGAAAACGAAGTGCGGAAAGGAGGCAGACCACACCGTTAGGGATTGCTTTGCCAGCCTCGGCCAGAGTCTGATGCTCTGTTACCTGTGTATCTGTCAGCCGATAGATACCGCGTCCGACGCGCTGGGCTACACCCCGTTTGCACAGGCGACTAATTTCTACCCGGGGGATTTCATACTGCTCAAGATCGCGGGAGCGTACCACGCTTTGCTTGCCGAATAGATCAAGAAGTCTCTGTTGTGCCGTGATATTCATGGTAACCGCTTTTTGTTCCAAAAAGTAGAATTATAAATTTATATACCTCGAATTTGTAACAATCAAGCAATGTTCAAAAATTCTTATCTCAGGCTGTAATCGTTTCAATCATTCTGATGTCAAAAAGTATCAAATAGACCTGCTGTGGTGAAATCTGCAACTACAAAATTCAGATTTCACCTTGTCACGTAAAGTTTAGCGTTTTCTTGATATTAGGCTTCTCATACGACAAAAGACCGGATTTCTCCGGTCTTTTGTCGTAATCATCTGTCATGCCGGAATCAGTTACATTCCGCCGTAGCTGTGCAGGCCTGAAAGCAGCAGGTTTACGCCCAGATAGCAGAAGACAGTGGCAAGAAAACCGATGATGGACAGCCAGGCTGCCCGCTTGCCCACCCAGCCCTTGGTGAAGCGGGCATGCAGGAAGGCGGCGTAGATGAACCAGACAATCAGTGACCAGGTTTCCTTGGGGTCCCAACTCCAGTAGGTGCCCCAGGCGTAGTTGGCCCAGGCCGCGCCGGTAATGATGCCCAGGGTCAAGAGCGGAAAGCCGATCATGATCGCCTTGTAGTTCAGCTCATCCAGCACCTTGGTGGGGGGAAACTGTGAGACAATGCTCCCTGCTGCTGCATTGCCGTTGTCCTCACTTCTGGCCTTGATCAGGTACATGATGGAGACGCCACAAGCCACGGCAAAGGCTGCATAACCCAGGAAGCAGGTCAGCACGTGATACAGCAGCCAGTTGCTTTGCAGGGCCGGCATTAGGGGGTTGATGTCGGTGGGCAGATACAGCTGGCCCCAGGCCATGGCTAAAAGCGCAAAAGGCATGACAAAGGCGCCGATGACCCGGTACTTGTACTTGGCGTCAATCAGCCCGAAGATCAGTACGATGCTCCAGGCGAAAAAAACCACCGACTCGTAGAGGTTAGAGAGTGGGGCATGGCCAAGGCCTATGTCGTAGGATTCTTTCCAGCGCAGGCCGGTGGCCACGGTGTGGATGGCAAAACCAGCCCAGGCGATGATGGAGCCGGCCAGTCCGATGTTTTTATTGCGGCCGGCCAGGAACGCGAGAAAAGCCAGGGTGGAGGCCATGTAGAAGATTGTGGTTACGTTGAACAGTTTTGCGCTCAGCATGTGTGGAATACCTCGTTAGATGTTCTGGCTATGGAGCTTGTCCGTCAACGCCTCGAATTCAGTCTGGAATGCAGGCTGGTTCTTGCTGGCATTGCCGAAAATTCGGGCATGGCCGTTGGACAGGACGATCCAGACCCGTTTGTGGGACATGAAGAAAGCGATGCAGAGTCCGGCGCACATCAGGAAACAGCCGGTCCAGACCACCCAGACGCCGGGGTCTTTGTTGACTTGCAGGCCGGTGTACTGCTTTGCATCAGTTCCGGTAAAGGTGAAAATCATACGGTCTCCGCGCAGTTCATCCAATGCGGGATTTTCGCGGAAGACCTTGAAAAAGCTTGGCTCTGCCCCCTTGCTGCTGACGGACAGCACGGCTGCCAGCCCTTCGCCGGGGTTGTTGGTCAAATCCACAATGGCCACGTTGCGGCCGTCCGGCAGTCCGGTGGGCAGCCCGGGCCGCAGGGCAAGCTGTTCGGTTTTTCCGCTGTTCCGGTCGCGCACGGAGAAATAGAAAACGCTGGGATCATTGGCCTGACCGTAGCTGGACTGATAAAAGGTGATCCCTTTATAGGTCATCGGATCGTTGACCACCACCCGCACATGTTTGTAGTTGGGAACTTCCTTGCCATTTTCTGTCAAGGTCAGGATGCTTTTGAACTCTTTGGGCATCTGGCTGGGACGACCGCCCCCCGGAGCTTCGTAAAAGGTTACCGAAAACTGGTCGCAACGCACTTCAAAGCCCAGGGGACTGGTCTTGCCGTTGCGCAACTGGATGGAGTTGACGGTCTCTCCTTCAACAATGGCGACAAAACCCTTGTAGCCAAACAGGTTGCCGATCATTGCCCCGACAAAGATCACCAGAATGCTGAAATGGACTACATAAACCCCCAGGCGGCACCAGGCGTTTTTCTGGGCAAAAAGGTGGTACTGGTGGTCAACTTTGGTGACAACCGGGGCGGCAAATTCAGCGGTTAGAAAGGCAATCAGCCGCTCCTTGCTTTCCTCAAGTCCTGAAGCAAGCTTCATGTCCGTACTTTTATAGGACTTCTGCTGTCCTTCCGGCAGGACCAGAAGCGGTTCGCTGACAAATTTGAAGACATGGGGCAGACGATGGATGGAGCAAGTAATCAGGTTGATGCTGAAAATCGTCAGGAAAGCCAGGAACCACCAGGAGTGGTACATGTCGAAAAAGCCCAGGCTTTCGTACAAGGCCTTCTTCCCGGCGCTGATGGTAGCCCAGTACCGTTCATCGATGTTGGGGTACTGCGGGATGATGGTGCCGATGATAGAGGTGATTGCCAGGGTTATCAGCAGAAAGAGGGTCAGTTTAAGGGAACAGAAAAAATCCCAGAGTCGTTGGACGAGGTTGCGCTGATTCGTGCTCAAAGGGTACTCCATGGAGTGAGATGACAAGGCCTATATTAACGACCTTCTCTGTCTTAAAGACAGTTGTCTTTTATACAATATCATCGATGAGAATGCCAGTAGTTTTGTCTGTCCGCCATTTCCCCCCCGCTTTGGCGTGGCGCATAAAAAAAGGGACGACGGTTGCCCGTCGCCCCTTGGAACTGCGTGGTGCATAATTACTTCTTATGGCAGTCTTTGCAACCCTTGGGGCCTTTATTTTCGGCCTTGTGACACTTCACACAGAGGGTGTCGTGGGCGACAGCCTTGTTAATTTCAATTTTCTTGGGAGCGCCTTCATGGCACTTGGCACAGCCCAAGGCAACGTGCTTCTTGTGATTGAAGGTAACTTTACCCATGTTGCCGCCTTTGTAATCGTAGCTGTCTTGAGCAGCGGCAAAAGCGGAGCCGACAAAGGCGATCAGGGCGATCAGGGTCAGAGCGATCTTTTTCATTGGTACTACCTCCTTGTAATGGTTAAAAAAGTGTTATGACTAAATCATAGACCTTTGAAGCATGTCAAGCATTATGCGTACCAAATATGCGTGCCAAGCCGGGTTCTCAGCGTTCAAGAGCTTTTTTGCCGATGTCGCTACGGTGCTGTTCGCCCTGCCATGAAATTTTTTCAACCGCTTGATATGCAAGGCTTATTGCGGCTGATACGGAGTTTTCCCGTGCGGTGACGCCCAGCACTCTGCCGCCGTTCGTCACAATCATGCCGTCCTTTTCAGCAGTTCCGGCGTGGAAAACTGTCACGCCATCAAGGGCGTCGGCTGCCTCAATTCCGGTAATGATGTCCCCTTTGGGGTAGTCGCCCGGATAGCCCGATGCGGCCATGACCACGCAGACTGCGGCCTGATCATGCCAGGCAATGCTTTTGCCGGAAAGATCGCCGTCAGCAACTGCCAGCAGCAGTGGCACCAGGTCCGATTGCATGCGCATCAGCAGCGGCTGGCATTCCGGATCGCCGAAACGGGCATTGAATTCGAGCGTCTTTACCTGACCGTTTTTCACCATCAGACCGGCGTACAGAATGCCGCGATAGGGGCAACCTTCGGCTGCCATGCCGTCCACGGCCCGCTGCACGATCTGGGCCATGGCAGCGTCATGCACGTCAGGGGTCACCACCGGAGCCGGAGAATAGGCTCCCATGCCACCGGTGTTGGGCCCCTGGTCGCCATCGAAGATCGCTTTGTGATCCTGGGCGGAGGCCAGAGGGATGACGGTTTTGCCATCGGTAATGGCCAGAAATGAGGCTTCCTCACCATCAAGAAACTCCTCAATGACCACCCGTGAACCGGCAGAACCAAAAGCGTTGCCCGAAAGCATCTCATGCACGGCTTCTTCCGCTTCCTGCAGGGTGGCGGCAACGACAACCCCTTTGCCAGCTGCCAATCCATCGGCCTTGACCACGATCGGGGCGCCGGTCTGCCTGATGAAAGCGAGCGCAGGAGCAATCTCGGTAAATACACCGTAGGCGGCCGTTGGGATGTTGTACTTCTTCATCAGGTCCTTGGAAAATGCCTTGCTGGCCTCAATCCGGGCGGCAGCGCGGCTGGGGCCGAAGATCTTCAGTCCATACTCCTGGAAAAGATCCACGATTCCCAGTGAAAGCGGAAGTTCAGGACCGACAACGGTCAGGCCGATCCCCTCAGATTTGGCAAAGCCCAACAGCTTGTCGATCTCTTCAACCGAGATCGGCAGGTTGGTGGCCAGCTTGGTTGTGCCGGGGTTGCCGGGAGCGCAGAAAATCTGAGTGACCAGCGGAGACTGGGCGATTTTCCAGACCAGGGCATGCTCGCGGCCTCCGCCGCCTACTACCAGAACTTTCATGGGGGAACCTCGATATCGTGTAGTATATGCGCCCTAAACCATCGTAGCAGACGGGCGTTTATTGACGCGCCATCAGTGTCTGAAGTGTCTCATTGAAGTAAATACCATGGCAATGCCGTGTTCATTGGCGGCCTGGATCACCTCTTCATCCCGTACGCTGCCGCCCGGTTGGATGATGGCGGTGACGCCGGCTTCGGCAGCGGCATCCACGCCATCCCGGAACGGAAAGAATGCGTCGGAAGCGAGTACGGTGCCCCTGACTGGCAGTATTGCTTTCTGGACGGCGATTTTTGAGGAGTCAACCCGTGACATCTGGCCGGCGCCGATTCCCACGGTCTGGTCTCTACTGGTAAAGACAATGGCATTGGATTTGACATGCTTACAGACCCGCCAGGCAAAATCAAGGGCCTCAAGTTCGGTTGCGGTGGGCTTGCGACCGGTTACCACCTTGCAGTCCACGGCAGCCACCATGCCCAGGTCGCGTCCCTGGATCAGCAGACCGCCAACTACCCGCTTCAGGTCAAAACCGCCGGGGGTATGGCTGTCGAGCAGCGGTACCTGCATGACCCGCACATTCTTCTTGGCGGTGAAAATGGCCAGGGCTTCCTCATCATAGCCGGGAGCGATGACGGCCTCAAGGAAGGTTGCGGTCAGTTCACGGGCTGCTGCGGCATCCACCGTGCGGTTAAAGCCGACAATGCCGCCGAAAGCTGAGACCGGATCGCATTCCCGCGCTTTCAGGTAGGCGGACAGGGGGGAGTCGCCCAGGGCAACGCCGCAGGGATTGGTATGCTTGATAATGACTGCTGCCGGCTTTTCAATGAATTCCTTGACGGTTTCAATGGCGGCGTCCAGGTCGATGATGTTGTTAAAGGAAAGTTCTTTGCCCTGCAACTGGACCGCGTTGGAAACACAGGGTTCGCTGATGCCGCGCTCGACGTAGAAGGCGGCAGACTGGTGAGGATTCTCGCCGTAGCGCAGGTCCTGGGCTTTTTTTACCTGAATGGTAAAGGTTTCGGGATATTCGGATGGTGATTCTCCCAGCCGGGCGCCCAGCCAGTTGGAGATGGCACCGTCGTAGGCGGCGGTGTGTTGATATACCTTTACGGCCAGACGGAAATTGGTGGCTTCGGAGACGCAGCCGTTGGCGGCAGCCATTTCATCCAGTACCGGCTGGTAGTCGGCAGCGTCCACCAATACGGTGACGTCGCGGTTGTTCTTGGCTGCGGAACGCAGCATGGTGGGACCGCCGATGTCGATGTTCTCGATGGCCTCTTCCAGTGAACAGCCCGGTTTGGCAACGGTGGCTTCAAAGGGGTAGAGGTTGACCACCACCAGGTCAATGGGTTGAATACCATGCTCTTGCATCTTGGCCAGATGTTCGGGGTTGGAGCGGATGCCCAGCAGACCGCCGTGCACCTTGGGGTGCAGGGTCTTGACCCGGCCATCCAGCATTTCCGGGAATCCGGTGAATTCGGAAACGTCCTTGACGGTTAGCCCGGCGTCCCGCAGCAGCTTTGCGGTGCCGCCGGTGGAAAGAATTTCCACACCATACGCGGCAAGCGCCTTTGATAACTCAACAACACCTGTCTTGTCGGAAACGCTGATCAGCGCCCGTGTGATCCTGGCCATGATAGTACCTCGTCGTTATGTAGTCTGGTTTGTATGTGTGGAGAGTGCAAGCGGAGTTAAGCTTGTAGCATGGTAAATATGGCGCTGCCAAGAGCTTTTGAACTATCAAATTGTATACAATGCCTGCATCAAACTACGCCAACCGGATAGCCGGTGCGGGAGTGAACTTCGCCTACCACACAAGCAAAAATTCCCTGCTGTGCAGCGTCGTCCAGATACCGGGCGGCATCATCGGGAGCGAAGGAGATCAGCAGGCCGCCGGAGGTTTGAGGATCGAACAGCGGCAGCAGTTGGTCAGCGTTAATGGTTCCAGCGACATGCAGACGGGAGTGGTAGCAGTCGCGGTTGCGGTAACAGCCTGCCGGTACCATGCCGTCGGCCACCAGCCCGGCCAGCCCGGCCATCAGTGGAATCCGGTCCAGGTGAAAGCGGATGGTGACACCGGCCCCCAGAGCCATCTCGCAGGCGTGGCCGATCAGGCCAAAGCCGGTGACATCAGTGCAGGCTGTAGGGTTGTGCCGCAACATCAGTTCCGCTGCCCGGCGATTCAGCAGCGACATCCAGCGCGCCGCCTCTGCCTCCTGCGCTTCCGTGGCCATTTCTCCTTTTACAGCGGTGGCCAGTATGCCGCTGCCCAGCGGCTTGGTCAGCAGCAGATGGTCGCCGGGGCATGCCGTGCTGTTGCGCAGAATCTCTTGCGGGTGGACCGTGCCGGTGACGGAAAGACCGTACTTCAACTCAGCGTCCTCTACCGTATGCCCACCCATCAGGCAGCAGCCTGCTTCGTCTATCGCTTCCTGGCCACCTTCAAGAATTTCGCGGAGAATGTCAGGAGCCAGTGAACAGGCGGGAAAAAAGACCAGATTCATGGCGGTAAGCGGCCTGCCCCCCATGGCGTAGATGTCGGACAGGGCGTTGGCGGCGGCAATCCTGCCGAAGGTGCGGGGATCATCGGCAGGCGGCGTGATCACGTCGCAGCTCTCCACCAGCGCGATCTCCGGCGTCAGGCAAAAAACTCCCCCATCATCGGACGTTTCAGGTCCCACGAGCAATCTGGGGTCAGCGGAACGGTGAAGTCCCGACAACGCGGCGGCCAGGCCCTCCGGGCCCAGTTTAGCCGCTCAACCGGCAGCTTTAACTGTCTGGGTCAGTTTGATCTTTGTGTTGGTCATGGTCTGTCCGTTACGTGAAAACAGCAAGAAATGCAATGCCTATCATGGCCATCAACGCGGTGCTGGCGTACATCAGTCGTATCGCACCCTGGTAGGCGGTCAGGCCAACAGGAATGCGTGGATCGCCGATGTACGCTTTTTCTTTGAACACACCACCATAGTGTGCTCCGCCTCCCAGCCTGATTCCCAAGGCTCCGGCAGTTGCCGCCTCCGGGTGGCCGCTGTTGGGTGAAGGGTGATTGCGGTGATCGCGCCGCCAGATATGCCAGGCGCCGGACCCCGATAGTCCCGCAAGTGCCGCGGTCAGCACCATCAAGAGCGCGGTCAGGCGGGCAGGCAGCAGGTTGACCAGGTCGTCCAACCGTGCGGAAGCCCAGCCCATACGATAATAGCGCTCGTTGCGGTAGCCCACCATTGAGTCCAGTGTGCTGACCGCCTTGTAGGCCACCCCTCCCACCGGTCCGGCAATGACCAGCCAGAAGAGCGGGGCGATGATGCCGTCCGAGCTGTTCTCGGCAACCGTTTCCACTGTGGCGCGCAGAATCGCTTCCTGATCCAACTCTGCCGTGTCCCGGCCAACGATGCGGGCCAGCAACATGCGGGCAGCCGTGAGGTCGCCCTGGGCAACGGCAGCAACCACCAGATTCGATTCATGGTGCAGTGAGCGGGCTGCCAGGCAGGTCCAGGTTATGAGCACTGTTGCCAGGTCACCCAGCAAGGGTGAAAGCTGGTACAGCAGGTAGAGCAGTAACCAAGCGGCACTGACGGTACCGGCAACCGTCAGCAGGCAGAGCAGCAGGCCGCCGCCGTAGCCATCCAGTCCGATGCGCCGGTAGAGCTGTTCCTGGATGGTAATCAGGCGACCGATTCCCGCCACCGGGTGGGGCAGCCAGTGCGGATCTCCCAGAAACAGGTCCAGCAACAGCGCCGCTGCCAGCAGTTCAGGAGTAAGCAGGAACATTACAACAGTCCGCAGATGGTGAGCAGGCGGGGCATATCCAGATGCTGTGCGAGATGATCAGCCAGACGATCATAGGGATCTGATGGTGGCACGGCTGCTGAGCGCTCTGTCAACCCTTTGGCACGGCGCAGACGGTTCAGTAATGCCTCCCGCAACGGCGCATCATCAAACAGACCATGTAGATAGGTGCCGATGATCCGTCCATCCGGGGATACAGCGCCGTCGAACGCCGTTCCCTGGTGTGCGAACGGTTCGGCGTCACCAACGATGCTGCTTGTGCCTGCGTGAATCTCATAGCCGCCAATGGACTGTTGCCAGTCAGGAATGGCCCGGATTGCGCCGGACGCAGGGTGAACTGCTGTCAGGCGGGTGATTTTTTCAGGATGCAGCATGGTATGCACCGGCAAAAGTCCGAGAGCAGGTGCTGCTGCTACCGTGGATTCCACGTGGTCCGGGTCCTCCAGATGTGCCCCCAGCATCTGGTAGCCGCCGCAGATTCCCAGAACTGTTCCCCGGAAGGCGGTGATGGCCTGCTCCAACCCTTGTTGCCGCAGCCAGTTCAGGTCGGCGATGGTGGCCTTGCTGCCGGGAATGACCAGCAGGTCCAACCCTGCAAACTGTTCCGGCCGGTCAATGTAGCAGAGATGCAGGTCCGGTTCCCAGTGCAAGGGGTCGAAATCGGTGAAGTTGGCGATGCGGGGCAGCCGCAGTACGCCAACGCACAGTTTGTCCGATGGGCGCAGCTGATTGTCATCGGTTGGCAGGGCCAGGGAGTCTTCTGCCGGCAGGGTCAGGTTCTGCAACCAGGGCACCACCCCCAGCACCGGGATGTTGCAGCGCTGTTCGATGAAGCGTAGTCCCGGCTCCAGTATTGCCGGGTCACCGCGGAAACGGTTGATCACCACCCCTTTTACCAGCGCACGTTCCCAGGGTTCCAGCAGTTCCATGCTGCCCACCACCTGGGCGAAAACGCCCCCCCGTTCGATGTCGGCAACCAGGATTGCCGGAGCGTTGTCGGCCATCCTCGCCACCGCCAGATTCGCAATATCGCGCTCCTTCAGGTTGATCTCGGCAATGGAACCAGCCCCCTCCATCACAATGAAGTCGGCGCGCTGTCGCAGGCGCTCAAAGCTTTCCCGGACCTTTTCAAAGGCAACGGGCTTGTAGCGGTCATATTCGGCCACCTGCATCACCCCCACGGCCTTGCCCTGGATGATCACCTGGCTGCCGGTGTCGGTGGTGGGTTTCAGCAGGACCGGATTCATATCGGTGTGGGCCGGGATGCGGCAGGCTGTGGCCTGGCAGGCCTGCGCCCGTCCGATCTCGCCCCCTTCAGGGGTTACCGCAGCGTTCAGGGCCATGTTCTGGGATTTAAACGGTGCCACCTTTAAACCCCGGCGCACCAGCAGGCGGCAGATACCGGCGGTGATGGCGGATTTGCCGACATCCGAGGCGGTGCCGACCACCATCAAAGAGCAGGGTCCGGGGTCCGGGGTCCGGGGTCCAGAACATTCATACGGGCTGTCTGGGTGTTTCTGGCCCCTGGCCCCTGGCCCCTGGCCCCTGAACTCTTGCTTCTTTTCATACCCCCGCGGTGTGACCATTCTGCCCGCACTGTCCACGAATGTGGCGCTGTTGCCGATGATAACCACTGTTGCCATATCCACCGTGCAGGCCGGAAGCTCTTCCAATGTGCTCACTTGTACCTCTTCTGCATCCCGGCAGGCGTTGCGGACAATACCTACTGGCGTTGCGGCTGGCCGGTAGGTAAGGCAGATGCTACAGGCTTCGTCGAGCTGGGTAGTACGGCGACTGCTGCGTGGGTTGTAGAGTGCAATCACGAAGTCCGCTGCTGCTGCTGCCGCAAGCCTGGTGCGGATGGTTTCCCACGGCGTCAGCAGGTCGGACAGGGAGATGATGGCAGTGTCGTGCATCAGCGGCGCTCCCAGGCGGGAGGCGGCAGCCTGCAAGGCTGAAATGCCGGGAATGACCTCCACCGGAAGCAGGTTGTCTCCTTCCGCGGCCAGCAATTCCAGCACTAAACCGGCCATGCCGTAGATGCCGGCGTCTCCGCCGGAAATCAGCGCAACCCGTTTGCCGATTCGGGCCTGTTCAATGGCGGCGCGGCAGCGGTCAATCTCGCGGGTCATGCCGGAACTGAGCAGCTGTTTTCCCTGAACAAGTGTTCCCAGTTGATTCAGATAGGGGGCATAGCCAACCAGGGTGTCGGCTTGCGTGATGGCAGAGTGTGCGGCAGGGGTCAGGTGGTCAGGGGAGCCGGGACCGCTCCCGACAATACTGAGCAGTCCTGCAACGGAATGATCTGATGTTGATAGTTTCATGGCGTGGAATGATACGGGAAGCCCCTCCAGCCTTCAAGAGCTTTTCATGAATGGCTTGTAATCGGTTAAACTTTGGTTACAATGTCTAAAAAATAGTCAGACAGGGAATCTGGTTTTGTCTGGATACTTGGGGAGAATAGATTTATGGAATCGCTTGATGGGCGGCTCAAACGTTTAGGGATGGAGCAACACAACCTGTCATTGCAGGAGAAAGTTGCATTGCTTGAGAAGAGCAAGCTGGGAACCGGTATGAGAAGCGAGGAGTTGCAGATTCTGGCTGGTTATTGCACGTCCTGGCTGGCAACTGTTGATACGGTATTGTTTCATCAGGGGGATGACAGTGATTTTCTCTGTCTGGTGTGCAAGGGCCGGGTAGCAGTTGTCCGAGACGACAGGTTGCATGCGCCGAAGGAGATTGCCACGATTGTTCCGGGCCAGACCGTTGGCGAGATGGCTATTATTGACCGGGAGCCGCGTTCAGCAACGGTTGTTGCCCGTACGCCGGTACAGCTGCTGTTACTGGATGAAAAATCATTTGACCTGATGGCTGAAGAGGTACCCAGATTGTGGGGCAAGACTCTGTTACGTCTGGCGCGTACCTTAAGCAAGCGCTTGCGCCAGACCAGCGGTGTACTTGCTGAATACCTTGATGTTTGAGAGCAGCTGGAGAACAACCGAAATTACCCGATGTAGCTGTCGTAATATTGTTTGACCTTGACCAGGTAGTCGCGGGTTTCCCGTGGCAGCCGGTCCGGTTTACGGTCAACGTTACCCGGCCCCCAATTGTAGGCCGCCAGCGCTGAATCAACATCACCGTTGTAGCGATCAAGCATGCTCTTCAAAAACCTGGTTCCCCCCATGACGTTCTGTTCCGGATCAAAGGAGTCGGTTACCCCCAATCCCCTTGCTGTTGCGGGCATCAGTTGCATCAGTCCCTGGGCTCCCGCATGGGAAACAGCACGAGGATTAAAATTGCTTTCTGCTTTGATGACGGCCCGTATCAGCCCCTGATCAACGCCGTAACGCCGTGACGCCTTTTCAATCAGTTGTTCTACGTTTGCAGAGCGCGGAGAATCCTGGGTGCTTGGAGTGATTGGTGTGATCTGCTTTTTTTCCAGCGGAGCCTCTGTAAGAACCCCTGACTCTGTCAGCATCCGTTCAGGTTTTACGGCAGGTGCGCGCCCGGATTCCTGTGCCTGGTGGGCCATATAGGTTTGCAGTGAGGCTGAAAGTTGCGGAAGACCAGAAGTTGCCGATAACAGTTCATTGTCGTGGTCTTCGGTATCGGACAGCATTGCCAGTGAACTGCGCAGGGCTGACAGACGCAAGGATTCGGCAACCTTCTGCAACTCTTCCGGAGAACCATTTTTGAGCAGAGTATCCTGAGCAGCAATGCGGTCGAGTCTTTCGGAAAACAGTGTGGAGGCGACCGGCAGATCACGGGATGTGCGTAATCTTTCCGGGTGGGGAGTCAACGCTGAAACAGGAATCTGTGCCGGATTTATAGCCATAAACAGTACCTTTTTATGCAGCCTGCAGGTTTTTCTTTTTCAACTTCTCGATCAAGGTGGTCCGCTTCAGGTTCAACAAGGTTGCAGCCTCTTTTTTATTGCCCCCCGTCCGTGCAAGGGCCAGCTGAATGAGGCGGTTTTCAAAAGCATCCACAATACTATTCAGGCAGATTCCTTCCGGCGGTAGTTCCTCGTTTGCTGCTATGCCAGCGGGAGCCGCACCGGCTGGCACTGCCACGGGATGAAGCTGGGCTGGCAGATACTTCTCCGGAAGATCGTCGGGGGTTATAAAACCGCTTTCCTTTATGGTGACCATCCGTTCCACCAGATTTTCCAGTTCGCGCACATTGCCGGGCCAGGCATAGTGGCATAGTATCTCAAGCGCTTCCCTGGAAAATCCTCGAACCAGACGCCGTTTGTCACGGTTGAACTGCCCCAGAAAATGGTTGATCAGCAGCGGAATATCCTCATGGCGCTCCCGCAGCGGAGTGATGGTAATCGGAATTACCGAGAGTCTATAGTAAAGATCCTCCCGGAAGTCGCGGCTGGCTACCTGCTCCTCAAGGTTCTTGTTGGTGGCGGCGATGATCCGCACATCCACTTTTTGTGATCTGGTTGAGCCAACCGGCTCAAATTCCTTGGTCTGTAGTACCCGTAACAGCTTGACTTGCAGGTTGGCTTTCATGTCACCGATCTCATCCAGAAACAGCGTGCCCTTGTCAGCGATTTCGAAGCGTCCAGCCCGGTTGGCATACGCTCCGGTAAAGGAGCCCTTGACATGGCCGAACAGCTCACTTTCCAGCAGGTCGTCCGGGATTGCGGCGCAGTTTATCGGTACGAAATTCCGGTTGCTCCGTCCGGAAAGTTGATGTATGGCTCGCGCTGCAAGTTCCTTGCCGGTTCCGGACTCTCCCTGGATCAGTACTGTTGCAGTGGACTCGGCAATCTTCTCGATCATCTCGAAAAGACTTACCATCTGACGGCTTTTGCCGATGATGGTTGAACAGAGGAAGTGAGGGTACTCCTCTGTTGCAGGGTCATGGGTTCGCAGCTTAAGGGCATGGTATTCCTGGGCGCGCATAACCATGCTTTCCAGCTCGTCCAGGTTCAGTGGTTTCGGTATGAACAGCCAGCGCTCACTCTGAGGCAGTACGTGTGCCCCATCAGCTTTGTCGTAGGCTATCACTACCAGATTGCAATCTTCAACTTTTTCCTGGACATTAAGCTGCTGTGCCAGCAGCTCAGGTAGGTTTGCAATCAATATCTTGGGAGTGGTTGGAGTGTCTGTGTCAAAAAAACCGACACGATCAGTGACGATGGTTGTGTCATATCCCTGATATGTCAGAAAAGCCAACAGCAGGTCACGGGTTTTCCGGTCGCTGTCAAAAATAAAAAGCTTGCTGTGGGTCATTGCAACCGCCTCATTTTTTTGTGACTTTTCTGACTGGTCGCTTGTTGTTGGACAGTATAGAGCGTGATTGCCTTTGTGTCAATAATCTGACTGAGCTGTGGTCCACTTTAACGAAAATAATCTCTGCATAAAGAAGATGTTCTATATCCTTCTCTGCCCTTGCACAGAGCAACGGAGCATGATAATAAATACCGTCCTGGCGGTCTGAGCCAAGCTATATTTATTGTTTCTGTTTTATTGCCGCGCCCCGGCATCTGAAATTATGAGAATACGAAACCGGAGGATGTTCAATGTCAAATGCCCTGGTGCCGATGAAGGCTGTCAATGCCCATGCCGGTGAACGCGGTGAGTTGATCCAGCTTGTCAGCTTCAGCCTTGATAATGAAGAGTATGGTGTTGATGTCCTGAAGGTACGGGAGATCATCCGGATGCCGGTTATTACACGGGTACCCAACACCCCTCATTATGTGCAGGGGGTCATCAACCTGCGTGGCAAAGTCATTCCGATCATTTCCATGCGCACTCGTTTCGGCCTTTCTGTTGCCGGACATGACAAACAGACGCGTATCATGGTCATGGATGTCAGCGGCGAGTTGATGGGTTTTGTGGTGGACGCCGTTTCCGAGGTAATCAGAGTCTCCAGCAGTGAGATACAGCCCTCACCGGCTGTCATGACCAGCGGCATTGACCAGGAGTGTATTTCTGGAGTTATCAATCAGGCAGAACGTCTGCTGGTGCTGCTGAATCTCGAAAACATGTTTTCTCCCGAGGAACGGCAGTGCTTCAGCAGTCTGTAGTCAGCTCCCGATAGTTACCATTAATTACAGCACGACAGAGGTATGTGATGCCCATTGATTGCGAAGACCAGGAACTACTTGAAGGATTTCTGCAAGAGACAGCCGAACTTCTGGAAAAACTGGACGACGACCTGGTTGCCCTGGAAAAATCCACCGATGACACTGAGCTGATGAACCGGATATTCCGGTCCATTCATACGGTCAAGGGCGCTTCCAGTTTTCTTGGCTTTGACTTGCTGGTTCGGGTAACCCACAAGACTGAGGATGTCCTCAACCGTCTACGCAAGGGTGAGTTGATTGTAACGCCGGAGATCATGGATGTGATCCTTGAGGCGACCGACCTGGTCAAAACCCTGGTGGCGGATATCAAGGGCGGCGACATTATTGACCGGGAGATCGATGAGACCATCAACAAACTGATCCCTCTTTTAACAATGACTGTTGCGAATCCCGAAGAATCCGCATCAGTTGCCGAAACAGGCGAGCCGTCAGCACCATCTGCAGAGGAAGCGGTCCAGCCGGAGGCAGCTGCCGGTACCGGGTCTGGCGAGTCAGTTACAGTACCCCAGGAACAGCAACCGGTACCGTCGCCGCCACCACCGGCAGTGAACCGGCCTGCGCCTGAAGCGCCAAAAAAAGCCGCCTTGCCCAAGGCTGGCGAAAAAGGCGGGGACGATCTGTCCGATAATACTACCGTGCGGGTTGATGTTAAGCGTCTTGACGACCTGATGAACCAGGTGGGTGAGCTGGTGCTTGAGCGTAACCGGATGATCCAGCTCAACCAGGATCTGCAAGGGGGGATCTCCGACGAAGTGTCGTTTGGCGAAGAGTTCGGCAAGCTTACCAAGCGGATGAACTTCGTCACTTCCGAACTGCAGATGCAGGTTCTGAAGATGCGGATGATTCCGGTGGAAAAAGTTTTCAAAAAGTTTCCCAGGATTGTCCGGTCGCTGGCGCGGGACCTGGGCAAGGAGGTCGACCTGCAGATTTTCGGCGAGGAGACTGAGCTAGACCGTTCCGTTGTGGATGAGATCGGCGATCCGCTGATCCACTTGATCCGCAATGCCATGGACCATGGCCTTGAAACCCCGGCTGATCGTATTGCAGCCGGTAAGTCCGGCACCGGTACCCTGGTGCTTTCTGCGGTTCATGAAGGCAACTCCATCATAATCAGCATCAAGGACGATGGCCGTGGTATTGATACGGAGCGTGTCGGTCAAAAAGCGATTGAAAAAGGTTTGATTACTCCGGAGCAGCTTTCTCTGATGAGTCCGCGTGAAATGTTTGATCTGATCTTCCTGCCCGGCTTTTCAACCAAGGACAAAGCATCAGACCTCTCTGGACGTGGCGTCGGCATGGATGTGGTCAAAACCAATATCAAGAAGCTGAACGGACTGATCGAGATCAAGAGCGAACAGGGACAAGGTTCGGAATTCATTTTGAGGCTTCCGCTTACCCTTGCCATTATTCAGTCGCTGCTGGTGGATGTGGAGGGAGAGGTATACTCCATACCCCTTGCTTCGGTGTTGGAAACCTTGCGGGTTGACCAGCGCGAGTTCCACGTTATTGGCGGCCAGGAGGTACTGAAGCTCCGTGATATGGTGCTGCCCCTCATTCGCCTGGAACAGGTATTCAAGGTGCAACGCGCCACTGAAGCCAATGATTTTTGTTACGTTGTGGTCATCGGTGCGGCAGACAAAAGGGTGGGCCTGGTGGTGACCCGTCTGGTGGGCCAGCAGGAGGTTGCCATCAAATCTCTGGGTACCTACCTGGCCAATGTGCCGGGTATCGCCGGTTCAACCATTCTGGGAGACGGCCGCGTTACCCTGATTATTGATCCGGTCGGTATGATTGACGGTGGCGAGGGAGCTGCTGCAGCACGTTAACAAGCCAGTGCATATATATGAAGGAAGGAACCGACAGTGGCAATAACTGACAAGGATTTCGAACAACTGCGGGATTTTATATACAACCTGTGTGGTATGTATTTTCACACCACAAAAAAATACTTCCTGGAGAGCCGCCTGACCCGCCGCATGGAAGTGACCGGTTCCAAGACGGCCATGGAGTATTATTCCCTGCTGAAATCATCCCGTGGAGGTGAAGAACTCCGCTTTCTGCTGGATGAGGTTACCACGAACGAAACCTATTTCTTTCGCAGTGTTCCGCAGTTAAATGCTGTTGAGAGCAAGTTCCTGCCTGAAATTGTTGAATCCAAAGGGAAAATGGGTTTTCGCAAGCTGCGCATCTGGAGCGCTGGCTCATCTTCCGGTGAAGAGGCCTATACTCTGGCCATGATGCTCCTGGAAAAACGGGCTACCATCATGAAAGACTGGATTATTGAAATTATTGGCACAGATATCAACGAGACGGTGCTTGCCCAGGCCCGGGAAGGGGTATACAACGCCTACTCTGTTCGTAACGTGCCTGACCTGTACAAAAGAAAATACTTCAAGGAAGATGCCGGTAAATTCATTCTGTCGCCTGAGGTCAAAAAATTTGTCACCTTCAACAAGCTAAATCTGTACGAAGACAACAAGATGGTGTTCATGAAGAGCTTTGACTTTATCTTCTGTGCTAACGTTCTGATCTACTTTGATCTAGCGTCCAAGTCAAAGGTGGTACAGCATTTTTACAACAATCTGCAACCATACGGATATTTCTTCGTTGGCCAGTCAGAGTCACTGCATGGTGTGAACGACAAGTTCAAAACCGTACATTTCCCTGGCGGCTTTGGTTACAAGAAGTAACAGAGGGGCATCCCATGACTACAGAAACTACTATGGAAATAGCACGTCAGATGGTGGCCAGTATTGATGACCTGCCCACGATTCCTGCAGTGGCTACCCAGGTTATGCAACTGCTTGACGCACCGGATGTTGATGTGGACAAGGTGGCTGACCTGATGTTGTCTGACCAGGTAATGACCGCACGGGTCATGAAAATGGTCAACTCACCCATCTACAAGCCTTCCCAGGAAATAACTTCCCTGAAAAGGGCACTGGTCTACCTGGGGATCCGGCATATCAAGGAGATGGCCCTTACCTCATCGTTTATCAATGCTTTTGAAGATAACTCCGGCGCCATGGATATCAGCACTTTCTGGGAGCATTCCTTTGGCGTGGGTATGGTATCCAAGGTTATTGCCGAAAAAATCAGGTATGCCGATATTGAAAAGGCATATCTGGCCGGCATTATCCATGATATTGGCGAGGTGGTGCTGAGTAATTACCACACTGAAACCTTTGCAAAGGTCATCAAAACCATACAGGAGCACCCGGTAAAGCTGATTGACACCGAGCTTGAAGTTTTCGGTACAACCCATACCGAGATCGGTTTCTGTATGGCGGAAAAATGGAATTTTCCGGAAGCCTATCGCGAAGTGATTCTGTTCCATCATGAACCGCGCGCAGCAACAGCTGATCCGGTACTCTGCTCCATTGTCAATCTGGCAGACCTGTTCTGCTCGGTCCGTGAGCTGTACTACGGTGGCAATGCATGGGCCAGTTTTAATCTGTCGGAAGAAGTGGGCTGGAAAATTCTCAAGGAACAGTCGCCAAACCTTGCCCATTTGGATGTGGAGCGATTCTGCTACGAACTGGACGATGCGGTTCCCCAGGTACGGGAGCTGGTGACGTCGATTTTTTCAAAACAGTAATAAACGGGAGGCCGGATGTTTTCGACCGCTTCAGGCACAAAAACCAGGGTACTTATTGTTGACGACTCATCGTTCATGCGGATGGCGATCAGAGGTATTCTGACCAAGGAACCATCAATAGAAGTAATCGGCACAGCCAGTGATGGTGTGGAGGGGGTGGAAAAAGCCATTGCCCTGAAACCGGACCTGATCACCATGGATATAGAAATGCCGCGTATGGACGGTATTTCTGCGCTTAAGCAGATCATGGCCAAATGTCCTACAAAGGTCCTGATGGTTTCAACCCTGACCAACGAAGGGGCCAAGGCAACCTTTGAAGCGCTGGATGCCGGCGCAATCGACTATATTCCCAAGAACGTCACTGACTCCAACGAAGCCCAGAATATCTTCAAGGATGAACTGCTTAAGAAAGTGCGTGAAGCGTCCCGTTCCCGCTTCATGCGGGTTGCTCCCTCTGTTGCAGCGTCCGGTTTCTCTCGTCCTTCGGCTCCAGCGGCGCCGGTTCCGCGCACAGCAGCCTCAAAAATTCACAGCAAAAAAATCAATTACGTTGGTATCGGTGCCTCCACCGGCGGGCCTGTGGCGCTGCAGGAAGTCATCTCCAGGATTCCGGTCAACTTCCCCTATGGTATTGTTGTTGCCATCCATATGCCCAAGGCTTTTACCGGCCCTTTTGCTGACCGTCTGAATGCAAAATGCTCCATTGCCGTCAGGGAAGCGAAGGATGGCGAGCAACTCAAGCCGGGAACAATTCTGATCGCTCCAGGCGGGATGCATACCCAGGTGGTGCGTGGCGCAGGTGGTCTGATGGTCAAAACGGCGCCAACCTCCTCCTACCCCCAATATGTGTACATTCCGTCAGTTGATCTGCTGATCTCTTCAATGGCTGAAGCCACTGCCGGTTCCATGCTGGGTGTTGTGCTGACCGGTATGGGGAACGATGGTTTCAAGGGAATGCAATTGCTGAAGCAAAAAGGTGGTGTCACCATTGTACAGGATGAAGCCACCTCGACCATTTATGGCATGCCCAAGGCCTGTGTGGACGGTGGCGTGGCTGACGAGGTGTTGCCGTTGGGGCAAATTGGCTTTGAAATTGGAAAATTCACTTGATTTCTGGCAGGGAGTGGGTGAGCTGCAATAAAAACGGGCCGTATTCCACATCGTGTGCAGATGGGAATACGGCCCGTTATTGTTTTGCTCTATGCAGGGGATCAGGCGGCAGCAGGCAGTAGCAGTGGCTGCAAGGCGGACTTCATTTTTTTCAGCGCATTTTCTTCAATCTGGCGCACCCGTTCCCGTGAAATTGAAAAGTGGTTGGCGATTTCCTGCAACGTCTCCGGTTCATCCGCCACGATCCGCTTCTCAATGACGTAACGTTCCTTGTCGCTTAAGCGCATCATGGCCTCTGCAACCTGGCCATGCAGTACCTGCTGCTCTTGAAGATCGGACAACATGGTTTCCTGGTCAGGCCGATCATCAACCAGTGACTCCAGCATGGTGGTGCCTTCGCCGTCATACAACTCGGCATCAAGAGATACCTCGCCGAGCATACGCTGCTCCATTTCACCCAGTTCGGTTTCAGATACATGTAAAGATTTTGCGGCCAGGGCAATGTCATCTTCACCGTCTGACATCTGCAGCAAGGCATTTTTTGTTTGCTTAAGTTTGAAGAAGAGTTTGCGCTGGGCCTGGGTTGTGCCGATCTTCAAAAGACTCCATGCGGAAACGATATAGTTCTGAATCTGAGCCCGGATCCACCACACTGCATACGAAATGAGGCGAAATCCACGGTAGGGATTGAATTTTTTTACGGCAATCATCAATCCGATATTCCCTTCCTGGATCAGATCGAGCATTTTAAGGCCATAGTTACGGTATTCCGCCGCCACCTTGACCACAAAGCGCAGATTCGCAGTTACCAGGGTTTGGGCTGCCTCAAGGTCTTTGTGATCATAAAAACGGATAGCAAGCCGTTGTTCCTCATGCTCGTCCAGCAAGGGAAACTTGCGTATATCGCTCAAATAGAGCGTCAGGCTGTCAGCCAGGGCCGGAACAGATGCATACATAGCAGACACCTCCCAATATATTTAGCACTCTGTTTCTTTGAGTGCTAAATATAGCAAGGAACGTTTAAGAAATCAAGGGGGTCACATAAGTCATACAACGTCCTGATTTTGTGCTTTTTTTATGGTATTTCGTTGCTTGGCGGCTTTTGACTGGACAGCCGGAATACCAAATGCTAAAAAAATAAACTTTGCTACAACCAGCAGATATCATGGTGGAGGAGCGTACATGTCGGGCCATAACAAATGGAGCACCATCAAGCATAAAAAAGGTGCCGCAGATGCAAAACGAGGAAAGATTTTTACCAAGCTGATCAAGGAAATATCCATTGCTGCCAAGCTGGGCGGTGGGGACCCCGCGGCGAATCCCCGCTTGCGTACGGCCATTGACAAGGCCAAGGGTGAAAACATGCCCAAGGATAATATCGAGCGGGCCATTAAAAAAGGAACCGGCGGTATGGAAGGTGTTGTCTACGAAGAGATCATGTACGAGGGATATGGTCCTGGCGGCGTGGCGGTGCTGGTGGAAGTAATGACCGACAACCGCAACCGCACTGTTGCCGAAGTGCGCAGTATCTTTACCAAGGCCAACGGCAATATGGGTGAAACTGGCTGCGTTGCCTGGATGTTTGACAAGAAGGGCTTGATCAGCTACGACAAGTCGGTTGATTTTGACGCTCTGTTTGAGGCTGCCCTTGAGGTCGGTGCCGAGGATGTGGTGGAGGATGATGACCAGATTGAGGTAACGACCGAGCCCTCTGCTTTCATTGAGGTGCGTGAGGCGCTGGAGGCAAAGGGCTTCAAGCATCAAAATGCCGAGATCACCATGGTTCCCCAGACCCAGATTGTTCTGGAGGGCAAGCAGGCGGAAAGCATGTTGAAGATGATGGACAAGCTTGAGGATTGTGATGATGTGCAGAATGTGTATGCCAACTTCGATATCTCTGACGATGAGATGGAAAAAATGATGTAGTTCTGAGGGGGCCTTTCGGCCCCCTTGCTGTTGGAGGTTTGTTCGATGGAAAAAGCTACCTTTGCAGCAGGATGCTTCTGGGGGGTGGAAGAGTCGTTCTCCACGGTTGTCGGTGTTGTTTCCACCAGGGTAGGCTATACCGGGGGACACCTGGAGGCTCCGGACTACCAGCAAGTCTGTACGGACAGCACCGGTCACGCCGAGGCGGTAGAGGTTGTCTTCGACCCCGCTGTCATCAGCTACCAGCAGTTGCTGGAGCTTTTCTGGCGGTGTCATGATCCCACCCAGCTTAATCGCCAGGGTCCGGATTTCGGCAGCCAATACCGCTCCGCAATTTTTTATCACTCCGATGCACAGCGCCTGCTGGCAGAGGAGTCCCGTGAGCGCCTTGACCGTTCAGGCCGTTACCGGCGTCCGGTGGTGACCGAAATCCTGTCTGCGGTCCGTTTCTGGGAAGCGGAGGCGTACCATCAGCAGTATCATCAGAAACAGGGTGGCGGATGCGGGTTCTAGGCATTGACCCGGGATCACGGATAACCGGCTACGGCCTGGTTGAGCAGCAGGGCAGCCGTCTGGCGCATGTCGATAATGGTGCGATCTTCACTGATAAGGCAACGGATTTTCCTGGTCGTCTGAAACTGATCTTTGAAGGGATAAGTAGCGTGATTGCCAACTATGGGCCAGAGGCGGTTGCGGTTGAAGATATCTTCTTTTCCACCAATGTCAGTTCTGCCCTCAAGCTGGGACAGGCGCGGGGAGCTGCCATTGCTGCTGCGGTCCATGCCGGTTTGCCGGTTTTTGAATATACGGCCTTGCAGGTGAAAAAGGCTGTTGTGGGTGAAGGCAAGGCCGCCAAGGAACAGGTGCAGAAGATGGTACAAGTGCTGCTGGGGTTGCCGGAACCAGCCCAGGCTGACGCCTCGGACGCTGTGGCGGTGGCGATCTGTCACATCAACTCATACCGGCTGCGACAGCAGTCCGCTGCTGCATCGGTCCCATCCCGTCGCAGTAGTTCCTGGAGAAACTACAAACCATGATTGCACTGTTAACCGGAAAGATAGCCTACAAGACACCGGACCACCTGATCATTGATGTACAGGGGGTGGGATACCGGGTGATGATCCCCTTTTCCACGTATTACGAGCTGCCTGAAGCAGGGGAGGTGACCCTGCATATCCACACCAGCGTGCGGGAGGATGCCATTCAGTTATACGGTTTCCGCACTCTTCCTGAGAAAGCGTTTTTCCAGTTGCTGATCTCTGTTTCAGGAATTGGCCCAAAACTGGCCCGGGATATACTCTCCAATATTCAGCCGCCGCAGTTGGCGGCGGCTTTGGCACAGGGAGATCTGCACAAGCTGTCGGCTATTCCGGGTATCGGTAAGAAGACCGCTGAACGGCTGGTGCTGGAGTTACGTGAAAAAGCGGGTAAACTTGACCTGGGAGTCGTATCTGCACCAGAAACGCTTGGCAGGAGCATTCCTGCCGAAGCGCTGCTTGATGATGTAACCTCTGCCCTGGTGAATCTCGGTTACAAGGACGTGCAGGTCAGAAAAGCCCTGGCCGGGATCGATGCAGCCGTGGGCGGCTCGGTGGAAGAACTGCTGAAACAGGCGCTGAAGGCTCTGATGAAATAGCCTGTTCAGCGGATGCCGTGCTTGTTCAGGTATGGCCCGTAGCGCTTGTCCACTCCCTTGATATGATTGATCAGCCAGTCCTGCAGGAATTCGATGACACTTTGGGTAAGGACCGCTTCACCCGAATTGAATTTACTTTGCAGGTCAAGCGCCTGTTGCACCAGTTTTGTGTGATGGCTGCGGTGTTCGGCATCTTCCGGGAAGTTTGTTTTGGCAAATGCTGCTTCTTCGGCAGCAAAGTGCGTTGCCGTGTAGGCAATCAGTTTGTCCAGAATGGCTCCCACCACCTCTTTGCTGCGCTTTTGTTGCATTGAGATGTACAGCTCATTGACCATGTCGCATAACTGGCGATGCTGCTGGTCAAACAGTTCAATACCGGTCAGGAAGCTATCATCCCATTCCAGCATCTTTGCCAGTTGCAGGGATGAAACCAAGTTGTGCAGCTCATCCACCTGTTGGGTCAACAGAGTTGTTGCTGTTGTAGTGCTGCGGGCATTATTGACATTCTGTTCTACAACCTCGGTTATCATCAGGATATTGCTTGATATCTCCTGGGTTGTGGCGGTCTGTTCCTCTGCCGCGCTGGCTATCTGGCTGATCTGTGTGGTCAGTTCGCTCACCTTGTGCAGGATATCGTTGAACGCCTCGCCGGAGCGGGTGGTTTCATCGGTTCCCCTGTGCACTTCATCAACCCCTTCCGACATTGAGTTTACCGCACGCCGTGTCTCTTCCTGAATGGCCTGGATCATGGCGCTGATCTCCTTGGTGGCCTTTGTGGTTCTCTCTGCAAGGGCACGCACTTCGTCGGCCACCACGGCAAATCCCCGTCCCTGTTCGCCAGCGCGGGCGGCTTCGATGGCGGCATTCAGGGCCAGCAGGTTGGTCTGGTCGGCAATGTCCTGAATGGTACTGACAATGGCGTCGATCTGATCCGAGCGTTTTCCCAGGCCTTCGACGGTTTTTGATGCGTCGTTGACCCGTTTGGCAATGGTGTCCATTAACTTGGCGCCGTTCAGAATGATCTGCACGCCGCTGGTTGTCTGCTCCGCAGCTGTCTGTGCGTTCCCGGCCGCATACTGGCAGTTGAGGGCGATATCCCCCGAGGTTGCCGCCATCTCCTCGCTGGCGGTTGCAATGGTGCTGGCCTGCATTGCCACATCTTCGGCAGCTGCCACCATGGAGGTGGTGTTGGCAGAAACCATGGCAACGGAATCCCTGACAAGTTCCGCGACATAGTAAAACTGGCGCATCGCCTTGTTCATGTCTTCCATCATGCGGTTGAAGCCGCGGGCAAGGCGGACTATTTCGCCGACTCCCTTGTCATCGGCCCGTACGGACAGGTTGCCGCCTGCCGCTGTTTCAATCACGTCAACGATTCTGGAGAGGGGGGTGAAAGCCTGCCTGCAGAGCAGCCACAGCACCAGGGACGAACCGACCAGCAGCCCGGAACCGATGGCCAGATTGATTAGTAACTGGCTGGGTGGAGCGGCAATGGTGAATAGAATCACCGAGATCAGTATGACAACGGCGTTGCCGGTGATGACGCGCGTGTTGAATGACATTTAAATCCTCCCCTGATAGTTGCATTTGTTAACTTCACTATACGTTTTGATCAGCATATCGCTTAAGTATCTCTGAGAATGCAGCATGGCAGTTGCTGAAAGCCCTGACCACTGCCGGATCGAAGTGGGCGCCGCTGCATGCCTCAATCTCGGCAATTGCTTCCTCCTCAGTCCAGGGCTCCTTGTAGGGACGTTTGCTGGTCAGGGCGTCAAATACATCGGCCAGGGCCAGAATTCTGCTGAAGAGAGGAATTTCCGCCCCTTTCAATCCCTTTGGATAGCCATTTCCGTCCCAGCGCTCATGGTGGGTGAGTGCAACCAGGGCAGCGGAACGCAGCAATTGCGAGTGGTGGTTACCGATAATCTCGTGACCGATCACACAATGCTGCTGGATGATCCTGCGTTCTTCGTCATCCAGGCGGCCCTGTTTCAACAGTACATGATCAGGAGTACCTATTTTGCCGATGTCATGCATGGGGGAAACCGTGCGCAACAGTTCAGCCTCCTCCTCGGGCAGGCCGCAGGCGATGGCCAGCAGATGGCAGTAGTGACTGATCCTGATCACATGCCTGCCGGTTTCATTATCCCGGTATTCGGCGGCGCGGCCCAGACGCTGCAGGATTTCCATGCGGGTCTCTGCCAGTTCTGCAGTACGTTCCCGCACCAATTGCTGTAGCCTTCGCTCCTGATCATACAGTGCCAGATGGGTTTTTATCCGGGAGCGGACCACCGGGTATCTGACCGGCTTGGTGATGTAGTCCACGCCACCGCAGGCAAAACCGATGGATTCGTCATCCACATCTCCCCGGGCAGTAACGAAGATGACCGGGATCCGGCGGGTCATCGGATCTTCCTTCAGCCGCCGACAGGTTTCGAAACCGTCCATTTCCGGCATCATCACATCCAGCAGAATGAGATCCACCGGCATGGTCCGGGCTATTTCAATGGCTTTCCTGCCGCGGGTGGCCACCTTGATGTGGTATTCATCGCGTAGTGCGGCATTGAGCAGGGCGATATTCTCCGAGGTGTCGTCCACGAGGAGGATCGTGTACTGCTTCTGGTTTTCCGTTATCATGACAGCGCGCCCTCTGAGGAGTGGTCCGGCAGCGAAATATCCAGAATTCCGGCGATTCGTGGCAGAAAATCCAGCGCTGCATCGTAGTCATAGCTGGAAAGCAGTGTTTCCAGGGAGACCAGGGCTGACTCCGGAAAAACACCGAGTTCATGGCGGCAATCCTGCAAAAAGTAGGCTGCCTGACCGTCCTGCTCCCGAATGTAGTGCTGCAACCGGCAAAAAATCTCGTGCAGCCGCTGTTTGTCCAAACTGTCCGTACCGGACAGGAGTTGTGTGCTGCTGTCCATTTTTCGCCACTTTTCAATGGTTGAAAACATAGTCTTTGAATTCAGCGGTTTAACAATATGATCATTCATGCCTGCTTCCTGGCATTGCTGTTGTTCCTCCAGATAGGCATGCGCGGTAACCGCAATAATCGGCAGTTCGCTAAACCGGGGATCACAGCGGATTCTCCGGGTTGCTTCATAGCCATCCATGACCGGCATCTGTATATCCATCAAAATCAGATCATATCTGACTGAGCCCAACAAGACGCGCTCAACGGCCTCGGCGCCGTTTGCTGCTATGTCCACTGCTATGCCGCGTTTTTTAAGCAGTTCCGTGGTTAGCAGCTGGTTGATTTCATTGTCCTCTGCCAGCAGGATACGCAGGTAACTCAGGTCTTCAGGCGAATCGTTGTCTGTGATCTGCCGGATAACGCCGGAACAGGCTGGTTCCACAGCGGTTGAGGTGTGGGGCTGCACCGCGGGTGAATCAATGGTTTTGACGATAGTGGTGAAAAAGAAAGAGCTGCCTTCGTTCTGGGTGCTTTCAGCCCAGATGATCCCTCCCATCAGGTTCACCAAGCGTTTGGAAATGGACAGGCCCAGGCCGGTGCCGCCAAACTTGCGGGTGATGGAGCTGTCCGCCTGGGTGAAGGGCTGGAACAGTTCAGCCAGACAGGCGGGGGACATGCCGATACCGGAGTCGCGCACCTCAAATTGCAGGAAGAGCTGTTCAGCGCTCTGTTCAAGGAGAGTGACTGACACTTGTACGCTGCCCTGCTCAGTGAACTTGACTGCGTTACCGATCAGATTGGTCAGTACTTGGCCAAGGCGTAGGGGGTCGCCCAGAATAGGGGAGGCCAGTTCCGGAGGAATGTCCGCTTCAAGAGAAATTTCATTGCGCTCGGCCTGTCCCTGAAACAGGGCCAGCGTATTTTTCAGCAGATCCTCCAGGTTGAATCCGACCTGCTCCAGCTCCAGTTGACCTGCTTCGATCTTGGAAAAATCCAGGATGTCGTTAATGATCCTTAAGAGCGACGATCCGGCGAAGTTGACCCTGGTCAGGTAGTCGCGTTGCAGCAAGGTCAGATCCGTTTCAAGGACCAGAGAGGAAAAGCCCAGGATTGCGTTGAGCGGTGTGCGGATTTCATGACTCATGTTGGCCAGGAATTCAGATTTGGAACGATTTCCTGATTCGGCAGATTCCTTGGCCCGTTGCAATTCCTCGGCGATCAGTTTCCGTTCAGTGATATCTTCTTTAACGGCCACAAAATGCGTAATATGACCTGATTCATTCCGTATTGGTGAAATAGAGGCTGATTCCCAGTGGATTTCACCGTTTTTCTTGCGGTTGCAGAATTCACCGCGCCATTCGCGGCCACTGTTGATGGTTTCCCACAGTTCGGCATAGAACTCCTGTGACTGAAGGCCGGCATTGAGAATGCGCGGATTCTTGCCTATGGCTTCTTCCGGACGGTAGCCGGTGATTTCGGAAAACTTCGGATTGACGTATTGGATGGTGCCAAAATAGTCAGTAATGACAACGGTTGCAGGGCTGTTTTCAACGGCCCGGGAAAGCATGACCAGGTTTTTCTGGGTCTCAACCCGACTGGATATATCCATAAAGGTGGCAACGGTGCCGACGATCACGTCGTTACGGTACTGGGGATAGGACCAGAACTCCACGGTCACGCTGCTGCCGTCTGATTTCCAGAACAACTCATCCTCCACATGAATCCCTTCGCCGTTCTGGAGTGCTATGAAAATGCTGCATTCCTGTTCGGGGTAGGGGGAACCGTCTTTACGCCGGTAATGAATCTTCTGGTGGATATTCTGGCCGATCAGTTCTTCCGGCTTTTCATAGCCGAGCAAGGTGAGGCAGGCGGTGTTGCAAAAGGTGCAGATGCCATCCAGGTCAGTGCCGTAAATAGCCTCGGCTGTGGAATCCAGCAGCAGGCGAAGTTGATCCTGGCTTTTTTGCAATGCGGTCAGTAGCTGGCTGCGTTCGAAGTTGATGGACACCAGTTTTTCGTTGCTGGCCCGGAATTCTTCATTGGTCTTCTCAAGCTGTGCCGTGCGCTCATTCAGCTTTTCCAATGCTTGCTGCGCCATACTGCGCTGCTGTTCCACTTCCTGCATGGCTGTCGCCAGGTTGCGGTTTCCCCGGTTGACCTTGACCACCGCGAGGAAAAGCAGCGCAAAAAAGAGTGTTGTAATCAGCGCCAGATACCAGTAGCGCTTCAGAACATCGCTCATATTGAATCTGTTCAGGTTTTGATAGGGTCCCAGCCTGAGTTCCCGGTACAGTTCATGGGCAGCAGTGTAATCAGCTGCTATGGTCCAGCCGCTGATGTGAGCCGACTGAGCGGCAGGGTCGGTTTCGGGGAGTTGCAGCAGGGCCACGGCGATACGTTCCGACAGGCGCGCATCGGTGGTGCGCAGTTTTGAGAATGACCACTCGGGATAGAGACGGGTACTGTGCAGAAGCTGGAATCCAGAAGTTTTTAGTTCATTGAGAATTTTGATCCGCTTCAGATCCAGGCGGCCGGAAGCGGCCATCTCTTCCAGTATCCCGCTGCGCACTGATCCGACATCCGCCGCTCCCTCAAGCACTGCCTGTACCACTGTTTCGTGGCTGCCGACGGTATGCAGCTCTGCAAAGCTGGCTGTGGAAACGCCTGCTGCCTGGATTTCACGCAGCTGCATCAACCAGCCGCCAAAAGAGGTGGCGTCCGGTATCCAGACCCGTTTACCGCGCAGGTCATGCAGACTGTCAATGTCATCGCGGTTGCTGCCGGTAAAAAGCACGCCGCCGAATACGGTCTGGTTTTGCGTGGGACCGAGTTTTTTCAGGGTTGCAATCCTGCTTATTCCGACTTCTGATTCCAGTTCCACGTATTGCCCGGTGTTGACGATGACAAAATCCACCACCCCTTTTTTTACGGCAGGATAAAGGCTGCTGAAATCAAGGGGCACGATTTTGAACTGGTGGCCTTTTACCGCGTGCTCCAGGTAGGTGGCGTGTGCTTGCCAAGTGGCAATGGCGGCTGATTTCCCGTTATGTGCCAAGACGCCGATCCTGATTTCGCCGGCTTCAGCGCGGAGCGCGGTCAGCGCCATGAACAGGATGAGAAACCACAGGCTGGTAGTTCGATGATATGAGGTGCTATGCATAATGGATACCTGTACGTCATCTTTACGCCGTGCGAGGTATGAGGCTCTTCCCGATTGGCAACCGGAATTCCTGGGAACAGTGTATCAAGTTGTATGCCAAGAGGAGTGCTTTGGTTTTGTTAGGTAATGTCAGTATGTTATGCGTGTTTGGCGGGAGATGCTGTCTCAAATTGAGACGACAGGTGAGAATCTGTTGTGCAAAGTGCGGCTCGCGAGATTATTCCTGTTCTCGCAACTGTTTGAGGCGACGGTACAATGTGGCACGGGAGATGTTGAGACGGGTTGCTGCCAGATCCACATTGCCCCCTGATTGTTCCAGCACCGAAAGAATATGACTGGTTTCAACCTCCTGAATCGAGGTTGCTGACGGCTGCTGATAGTTGCCCAGGCTGGAGAAATGGCACATCTGGAGCTGTTCTCCCCGTGCCAGCAAAAGCGCCCGCTCCATGACGTTCTTCAACTCGCGGATATTTCCCGGCCAGTCGTAACCGGTCAGCAACAGAATAATTTCGTCGGAGAGCAGCATGTCAGGCCGGTTCAGGCTTTTCAGCAGGGCGTGGGCCATGACCGGAATGTCCTGGCGGCGGTCGCGAAGCGGGGGAAGGTGAATTGTCAGCAGGTTGATACGGTACAGCAGATCCTGCCTGAACTGGCTGCCGTGCACCATCTGGCCGATATCGCGGTTGGTAGCTGAAATCAGTCGAAAGTCGCTCTTGATCAGCTTGACATCACCAAGGCGGCGGTACTGTTTCTCTTCCAATACTTTCAGGAATGGCCCCTGAACCTCAAGCCCCATGTCACCGATCTCGTCCAGAAACAGGGTGCCGTGGTCGGCAATATCCAGTAGTCCCTTGCGGTCCTGGTCAGCGGAGGTAAATGCGCCGCGGGCATTGCCGAATATCTCGCGGGCCAGCAGTTCGCCCCGTAGCCCGGAGCAGTTGACTTCCACAAACTCACCCGGTGTGCGCCGACTGTTGCGATGTATCCAGCGGGCCAGTACCCCTTTTCCGGTGCCTGTTTCCCCGGTTATCAGCACCGGGCTTTCGCTCTCCGCGGCTATCTGCGCATGTTCCAGGACCACCTGCATGGCCGGATGGTTGCCCCAGTATGGTTCCTTATGGCGCTCCATGCGCTGGTGCGCTGCCTGACGGCGCTTGAGTGAACCGATTTCCAGGGTTTTTCTTAAGAATACGGCAAGTCCGGCGTTATCGATCGGTTTGGTCAGAAAATTGTCGGCGCCGCGCTGCATCGCTTCCACTGCCAGCGGGATATCAGCGGCTCCGGTAATGATGATGATCGGTATGGCCAGATCGCTCTCGCGAATGGCATCGATAAAGTCGATGCCGTTGCCGTCCGGCAGATTGATGTCCAGGATGACCGCGTCAAACCGTTCAGCCGCAAAGAGACGGGCTGCCTCGGCAAGGTCCCTCGCTTCGCCGACTTCATAGCCTTCCTTGGCAAAGTAACGCACAAACCCGAAGCGGGTCGCCAACTCGTCTTCAATCAGAAGAATTCTGCTTTTCATTGCTGTTTCTCCGGTGGTACCAGCGGAATGCAGATCTCTGCGGTGCAGCCGGGGCGTCCCCTGTTGTTGCGGATGGTTACGCTGCCACCCATCCTTTCCAGGTAGTGCTTGACCAGCGCCAGCCCCAATCCAGTTCCGCCGCTGCGGTTGGAATAAAACGGTTCAAACACGCGCTCCAGCCGGTCCTCAGCAATGCCGCTTCCGGCGTCGGCAACCAGGATACAGGCCTGGCGGCTGGCCGATGACGCCTTAAGCGTGAGCAGGATATCTGAATCCTGCGGGCTGTTCTGGGCAGCATTATCCAGCAGGTTGATAAGCGCCTGTTGCAGCTTGATGCCATCGGCCAGGACGAACGGTTCTGTGTTCAGCCGTGTTTCAACCCTGATGGTCCTGGCATGCTGGCCACTTGAAACAGGCCAGCTTGCGGCGACTTCCCGGCACAATTCCTGAAGTGGCAGTGCTTGCAGGTTGGCGGCCGGAATCGGTTTCCCCAGGTCCAGGAGGTCATTCATCAGGTGCGCCAGCCGGGTGACCTGACTCCTGATATGCTGGAGATAGGGCTCAAACTCAGGGTTTTCCGCAAGTGCCTGTTCTCTGAAAAGCGCCTCGGTAACGGAAAGTATGGCATTCAAGGGGTTTCTGACCTCGTGGGCCACGCCGCTGACCAGTTGTCCGATGGATTCCAGTTTCTTTGCTTCAAAAAGCTGCCGTTCAAGCTCCTTGTACTCGGTGATGTCTTGCAGCGTGCCGTTCAGTTGAGTGGCTACCCCCTGTCCATTGTGTATGATTTCGCCGTGGCCCAGGCAATGTCTGCGTCTGCCGTCACTCCGGATAACCTCAAGATCCATGTTCAGTGTGTCGGCATTGCCCGTGGCCATGGCTTGGGCAACGGCGTGGTCGAGGCGATGGTAGCTCTCCGGTGTGAACAGCCTGCCAAACTCTGCATATGATACCGGTGATTCATGGTATTCCCTGCCGAACAGGGTATACAGTTCTCTGGACCAGATGATTGTATCGTTTTGCATGTCCCAGCTCCAGCAACCCAGCCGGGCCTGCTGCTGAGCCTTGTTCAGCATGGAGCGGCTGGCCCGCAGCTCTTCCTCCATCCGCTTGCGTTCCGCAATTTCCTGTCGCAACTGGAGGTTGGCCAGGGATAGTTCAGAGGTCCGTTCGGCAATACGCTGCTCCAGTTGTTCATGGGCTTGCTTGAGAGCCAGTTCAGCGATTTTCTGGGGATTGATGTTGGAGCAACTGCCGATGTAGCCGGTAAACTGGCCGTTTTCATCAAAGTGTGGGTGGCCATGATCGGATATCCATTGATACGAGCCATCGTGACGTCGTAAGCGGTATTCCACCTCAAAAGGGGTTCGCTTCAGAAATGCGTTGTGGTAGCTGGACAGGTAGCGGCCCAGATCCTCGGGATGCACGCCTGCTGTCCAGCCATCACCAAGCTCCTGTTCACGGCTGCGTCCGGTGAAATCAAGCCAGGTCTGGTTGAAATAGTCGCAGGCACCGCTGGTATTGGCTCGCCAGATCAATGCAGGAAAATGTTCCAGCATCTGGAGATACATGTTGCGCGCTTTGAGCACCATCTCTTCGGAGCGCTTGCGATCGGTAATGTCCTGGTTAATGCCGAAAACGCGGACGATGGTTCCGTTACGGTCAAACTCGCGGTAGCCACGGGAGTAAATATGTCGTATTTCACCGTCGCTTCTGATGATGCGAAACTCGCTGCTGGTCTCGTGCCAGCTTTTGTCAGCATCGGAATCCAGAATGATCTGCAGGTCATCAGGATGTACGGTTGCCAGAAATTCTTCAAATCTGCGCGGGCGGTTATCCGGTGCAAATCCCCATATCCGTTCCAGTCCCTCTGACCAGAAGGTGGTGTTGCTGCGCGGATCATAGTCAAAATGACCGATCAGGGCCAGATGTTCGGCTTCATTCAGGGCCTGGGCAGTGACCTGGGCCGCCTGGGCCGCCTGCATGGCTCTGATCCGCCCTGCAACCAGCAGCCAGGTAATCAGGGTCAACAGCAGGCTGACGCCGATGCCGGTGCTGATGACGCCCGGATTTGCCGGGACGTTGTGCCGTTGCAATGCATCGTCGCGGGAGCTGATGACAACGGTCCATACCTGTCCGGCAATCTCAAGGCGTCGTTTTGTCTGGAAATGTAGCGGGATGTTGTTATTGGCGTTGAGCAGCGTGTCGTCGTCGTACATCAGGGTTTCCGGGGAGATCAGCGTGCCATCGAAAATTTCGATGTCCAACTCCTTGCCCCGTTCTCCCAGGATGCCGTTCATCAGGTCATCCATGCGGAAGGAGGCCGCGATCCAGCCCTCCAAAGTATTCCGCCGTATCGCGACCGTCGTGGCCGATGAATTGCTGCGGTACACCGGCAGGAACATGAGGCAGCCTGCCTGATACGTCTTGCCGTTTTCCTGCATCAGACGGAGTTTTGCGGTGATTGCCGCCACACCCAGGTCGCGGGAGCGTTCCACGGCCTTGCGCCGCACCGGTTCCAGCAGGGTATCGTAGCCAAGCACCCGTCTGTTCCGTTCTGTCAGGGGCCAAATGGCGACAACCGGCGCATATTCTGCTCTGATACCGCTTGGATACAGCGTGTGTTCAGGGTAGCCGAGCTGTTTCAGAGTAGCCAGTTGCTTGTCTTTGGTGCCGTTGCGCAGATAGTGGGCATAGCTGATCCCCTGGAAGCCGGGATAGTTTTCGTCCAGGCGCAGCACTTTGACATATTCCTGGAATTCCTTGAGCGTTACAGCCTCGGAAACAGCAAAAAGTCCCTGGACGCCGCGCAATACCTGCTCATAGGCGTCCATGCGCTGAGCGATGCTGTTGAAAACCTCGCGAGCCTTGTATTCAAACGTAGTACGCAGTTCTTCCCGTTGATATTCGCGGCTGCTGTCCCACACTTTCCAGGAGATCAGCAGTGAAATGGCCAGTACCAGCAGTGGCGCCAGGCGAAGCCAGTCAGGGGTACGTGATGTTTTGGAAGGGGACCATAGAGACATGTTTGAACCTGTTAGTCCGTAATGGCCTTCATGTCAATAGAGTTCATACTTGAGCAGTCGGCACTCCAGCGGGCCGTTAAACAGCACAAAGCGGCGCGACGGTTTGAGCCCCACCAGCTTGGCCAACTCCAGGTCACCGGCCAGAAGATAGGCGGTCCAGCCGGTAAAGCGGCGCTTGAATACCTCACCGATCTTGCGGTACAGCGGCTCCAGCGACGACCGGTCCCCCATCCGCACTCCGTAAGGTGGGTTCATCACCAGCACTCCCTGGTGACCGCACGGTTCGGCCTCCTCAAACGGCTTGCGGTCAAAGGCCACATTATAGGCCAGTCCGGCCCGACGGGCGTTTTCGCGGCAGGCGATGATCGCTTTCGGGTCCCGGTCGTAACCCAGTACCGGCGATGCAAGGCTCTCCTTTGCTGCAGCCCGTTCCTCCCGCAGCACCTGTTCCCAGAGCCGTCGGTCAAAATCCAGCCAACGCATCAGGCCGAACTCCCGGCCTGCTCCGGCTGCCTGCCCCAGCGCAAGGGAAGTCCCCTCCAGCAGCAGCGTGCCGGAGCCGCACATCGGATCCAGCAGCGGTACACTGCCATCCCACCCGCTGTGCAGCATGATGGCTGCCGCCAGCGTCTCCCGCAGGGGGGCGTCGTTGCGATCCAGGCGCCAGCCACGTCGGTCCAGCGATTCGCCGCAGGCATCCAGTGAAACCGTGGCCTGATTTTTGGCAATGTGCAGATTGACTCGCAGATCAGGGGTTTTGGTGTCGATATTCGGGCGGCTGCCGGTTTTTTCCCGCAGCAGGTCCACAATGGCGTCTTTGGCTTTCAAGGCGGCGAAATGGGAATGGGTAATGGCTGAATCTCGCAGGGTGCAGTCCACGGCCAGGGTCATGTCCGGAGTCAGCAGCTCTCCCCAGGGAAGGGTGCGCATGCCGTCATAGAGATCCTGGGGAGAGCCGCAGGGAAACTGTCCCAACTGCAGCAGTACCCGGCTGGCGGTGCGCAGTTGCAGCAGAGAGCGGTACAGCAAACGCCGGTCGCCGCTGAAGGCCACACCGCCACGTACCGGAGCGATTGTGTCCGCCCCCAGTCTGGTCAGTTCGGCGGCGGTCAACTCCTCAGCCCCCAGCGGTACGGTTGCAAAAAGCTGGAGGCCTGTGCCTCCAACTCCGGCTTGCGCTGTTTTCCCTGTACGGCGGATGATCTGTCGTCCCTCGGTCATGCTGTAATCCTCCTGCGCCACGCCGCATCCACCTGTCGGGCGGTTTCTTCAAGGCTGTTGCTGTTTTCAATCACCACCAGGCCACAACGCTCCTTCTCTGCCAGCGGCATCTGGGCCGCTACGATCTGTTGCGCCTGCTCCCGGCTGCACTGGTCGCGGGCCATCAGGCGTGCCAGTTGTGCCTCCGGCGCTACCGTTACCACCCAGATTTCATCCACCCGGTCAGTGACACCAGCCTCGATCAACAGTGGCGCCATATAAACCGCAACCGTTGCTCCGGCCTGTCGGGCCTCTTCCAACCGTACACGGGCCAGTTCAGCAATGGCCGGATGCAGCAGCGCTTCCAGTGCCCGGCGTTTGGCCGGATCGCTGAAAACCAGTTTCCGTACGGCCTGCCGGTCCAGGGCGCCGTCTACTGATAGCACTTCCGGCCCAAACAGTTCCGCAATCTGTGCCAGCGCAGGTGATCCGGGGGCCACAACCTCCCGTGAAAGCTGGTCGGCATCAATGATCCGGGCCCCGTGTTCAGCAAGCAGACGGGCAACGGTACTCTTGCCGGTGGCGATTCCGCCGGTCAGTCCGATGATTTTCATAATCGCAAACATTAGCAAAGCAGAGGCTGAAAGAACAGATTTTTCCCTTGAGTTGGCAGGTGATAATGTGCAATAGTTTCCGTTCACGGGCGGTTAGCTCAGTTGGATAGAGCGTTGGCCTCCGAAGCCAAAGGTCGTTGGTTCGAATCCAATACCGCCCGCCATAAAGAAATAAAAAAGGTTAGCGTATGCTAACCTTTTTTCGTTCTCCTCATACGATGTCCCGGACTGATTACAGGGTCAGGTCGAGATGCCCGTTACAGAGCGTATCCCGCGTTTGGGACACTTCATTGCTTTCCAGATAATCTTCAAAACCCATAACCCGGTCGATAATCCCGCCGGGGGTGAACTCAACAATGCGGTTGGCCACGGTGCTCACAAACTCGTGGTCATGGGAGGCGAACAGCACCACCTCGTTGAAGGCGATCAGGCCGTTATTCAGGGCAGTGATCGATTCCAGGTCCAGGTGGTTGGTGGGCTCGTCCAGGATCAGCACATTGGCTCCCACCAGCATCATGCGCGAGAGCATGCAGCGTACCCGCTCCCCGCCGGAAAGGACCGATCCCTTCTTGGTGGCTTCATCGCCGGAAAACAGCATCCTGCCCAGGAAACCACGGGCAAAGGACTCCCCCTCGGTGGGTGGTGAGTATTGGCCGAGCCATTCGATCAGGTTGAGGTCGTTATCAAAATACGAGGAGTTTTCCTTGGGAAAATAGGCGCTGGTGATGGTCACGCCCCAGCGGAAGGAGCCTGCGTCCGGTTCCAGTTCACCGGCCAGTATCTGGAACAGGGTGGTCTTGGCCAGGCTGTTACCGCCAACAAAGGCGATCTTATCCCCCTTGCGTACGATCAAAGTCAGATCCTTGAACACCTGCACACCATCCACTGCTTTGGAGAGGTCAGTTATTTCCAGGATGATGTCGCCGCAGGGACGCTCCGGCTTGAAAACCACATAGGGGTACTTGCGGGAGGAAACCGGCATTTCCTCAATAGTCAGTTTTTCCAGCAACCGCTTGCGTGAGGTGGCCTGTTTGGCCTTGGAGGCATTTGAGCTGAAGCGCTGGATAAACTCCTTCAGTTCGTTGGCCTTGTCGGTTACCTTGCGGTTTTCATCCTGCTTCTGCTTGAGGGTCAGCTGGCTGGCCTGATACCAGAAATCATAGTTGCCCACATAGACCATAATCCGGCCAAAGTCGATATCCGCCACGTGGGTACAGACCTGATTGAGGAAGTGACGGTCGTGAGAAACCACGATCACCGTATTGTTGAAACGGGACAGGAAATCCTCCAGCCAATTTATGGACTTCAGGTCCAGGTGGTTGGTCGGTTCGTCCAGCAGCAGGATATCCGGATTGCCGAACAGCGCCTGGGCCAGCAGTACCCGCACCTTGTCGCCTCCTTCCAGCTCCTTCATCTGCTTGTTCCGCAGCTCCTCCGGTATACCCAGGCCGTTCAGCAGCACCGCCGCCTCGGATTCGGCCTCATAGCCGTTCATTTCGGAAAATTCAGACTCCAGCTCTGCCGAACGGATGCCGTCCTCTTCGGAAAAATCACTCTTGGCATACATTGCCTCCCGGGCGATCATCACTTCATACAGACGCTCGTGGCCCATGATGACCGTATTGAACACCGTATGCTCGTCAAAGGCGAACTGGTCCTGCTTCAGGAAAGCGATCCGCTCACGGGGTCCCACCGATACTGTGCCGGAGTCTGCTTCAGCCAGACCGGCCAGGATTTTCAGAAATGTTGATTTACCGGCGCCGTTGGCGCCGATCAGGCCGTAGCAGTTGCCCGGCACAAACTTGATATTGACATCCTTGAAGATAACCCGTTTGCCATAGGCCAGGCTGATGTTGTTTGCACTGATCATAGTGTTGCCTCTCTTTCTGCGCACACAAAAAAACCACAGGAAATGTCCCTGTGGTTCAGACGCAGTATCTCTATAGCATGGTATGACGTCTGGAGCAATTCATAACAGGAATCTGCCAAATATCCGCTGCAACGGGAAAGATCTGCCGCTTTGCGGAGGCAGAGCTTGCTTTTGCATAGTATGGGGGTATAACAAACAAAAACAGATGCCAATCTCTGTTCAGGTGGCATACAGAAAACGGTTCCGGAGGGGTCATATGCAGCATATTCAGACATCCAGCAGCAACAATATCGGCACCATCACCCTGTGCCATGCCGAGACGCGCAACAGCCTCTCGAACCAACTGCTGGGGGAGTTGATCCAGGCTTTGGACTCCTTTCAACAGCAGGCAGCGCGTGCAGTCGTAATCCGTGCCGAACCGGGGGTGAAGGTCTGGTCATCCGGTTTCGATATCAAGGAGCTGCCGGTCCCCGGACGGGATCCGCTGTCCTACAACGATCCCCTGGAGCATGCCCTGCGCAGCATTCAGCTCTTTCCGGCTCCGGTAATCGCCATGATTGAAGGGAGCGTCTGGGGGGGAGCCTGCGATCTCACCTGTATCTGCGACATCGCCATCGGTTCGCCCAGCGCCGCATTTGCCATCACACCGGCAAAGATCGGGGTTCCCTACAACTCCACCGGTATCCTGCACTTCATCAATGTGGTGGGGCCACGCATTGCGCGGGAGATGTTCTTCACTGCCCGGCCGATTGCCGCCGAACGTGCCCTGCAGGTGGGCATACTCAACCATCTGGTGCCAGGCGAAGATATTGAGCGGTTTACCTACGACATGGCCAGCCAGATTACTGAGAACTCCCCCCTGGCAATAGCGGTCATCAAGGAGCAGTTGCGTTTGCTGGGCAATTCCCACCCTTTAAGCCCTGAAACCTTTGAGCGTATTCAGGGCTTGCGGCGTAAAGCCTACGACAGCGCTGATTACCTGGAAGGAAAGCAATCGTTTTTTGAGAAGAGGAAGGCAGTGTTCAAGGGGCAGTGAACACGGCGAGAAGCTGTCGGTGCTTGTATGCTCCTGATCATGCAGGCTGGCCGCAGTATATTTTTTATTGACAAGACCGTGATTGTGGAATATTTATACAGACCTTTCCGGGTAGGTGGTTTTTCAATGGCTGCTTAGCTCAGCTGGCTAGAGCATACGCTTCATACGCGTGAGGTCCGGGGTTCGAGTCCCTGAGCAGCCACCATTTGACACTTTATAATAGGTTAAGATAGTTCAAAAGCCTTCGATTACTCGAAGGCTTTTGGCGTTATGAACAATTAGATTGAGTATGGGGCAGGCTGTGTGCTTCTCTCCATTTCAGCAGCGGATACCGGCCGCCACCACCTGCCGTAACCGTCCCCGCTCCAGCAGACGTTCCGCCGTACAGACCCCCGCAAGCTCCACCACTTGAAAATCAGCCCTCTTGCCCGCCTCCAGCAAACCGACCTGCTCTGACAGCCCGATCCCGGCGGCCCCGCCCGTTGTGGCCAGCAGCAGCAACTCTTCCGGCGTCAGCTCCCCCTTGTAGCAGTCCAGTGCAAAACGCATCTCATCCCACAGTGAAAGAGAATCGTTGCTGGCCAGGGAATCGGTGCCGATGCAGAGGGGAATGCCCAGTTTTTTGAACAGGTGCACCGGCGCGGTTCCCACTGCCAGCCGTTCATTGCTGCGCGGGCAGAGGCAGATGGTAACACCGCGTTCCTTCAGCAGGGCCGCATCGGCGGGGGGCAGATGCACGCAGTGCACGGCCAGGGTCTGCGGTCCCAGCAGACCGGCGGCGTCAAAGAACTGTGCCGGGGTGGTGCGGCGGGGGGAGGGGAGGAAATCGCTCCAACCCACCAGGGGATACAGCAGATCAGCCAGCGGGCCGGTTGAATCAAACAGCAGCGTATCTTCAGCCGTTGATTCAGCCAGGTGCAAAGACAGCGGATATTGTCCCTGCCGGGCCGCATCCGTAATGGCGGGAAGAACGGCGGCGTTCAGGGTATAGGGGGAATGGGGGGAAAGGCCCGGGTAGTGAGGAGCGTCAAAAGTTTTCAGGGTATCCAGCGCCTTCTGTAAACGTCCGGAAAAAAGTGACGTATCCTGTCCTATCAGCTCAAGGTACAGCCGTCTGGAACCGGGTGCGCCATGGTATGCCTGTAGCAGTTCAGGGCTGGTGAGGATATCGCCGACGCAGGTGGTGCCTGCCCACAGCGAGGTCTCGATACCGGCCTTCAGGGATGCCACCGTCTCCTCCGGCGTTACCCCCCGCCGCACCTTGACCATCTGCACGAGCCAGTCCGCAAAGGTGCGGGGGTGATAGTCCAGTCCTCCCCGCAAGCGCCAAGCCGGAAAGTGTGTCAACTCCAGATGGGTGTGGGCATTGACGAAACCGGGCAGGATCACGCAGCCGGGGTGTTCAGCCACAACGGCAGTTCCGTACTGCAGCTTCAACTCAGATACGCTGCCGGTCGCCAGAACCCGGCCAGCACGCACCGCCAGCGCCCCGCCGGAGATCGGGGGCTGGCCGGGGTTATAGAGCCATGAGGCGGAATGGAGGGTGATCTCATTCATGGGTATCAGCATAGCATGCTTTGGCGCCAGGAAAAGCCCTTTTGATGCAGGGGGGCGCCGGTCAGGCAAGAGCGCTGCTATCAGTGAGCATGAACCAGCACATCGGCAGCCCACTGGTTCAGACTTTTCCCATGCGCCCGCGCCATCTCCGCGGCATGTGCGTGAACCTCCGGCGGCACACGCAGCATGAGACGGCCTGAATACGGCTTCTGAGGCTGACGGTTCAGTTTTTCCGACATGGCAAGATAGTCATCCACCGCCTCCTCAAAGGCGTGAACCAGTTCATCCACGGTTTCCCCATGAAAACTAACCGTATCCGTTATGCCGGTGATGCGGCCCCAGAAGATGCGGTCTTCAGAGTCAAACTCAATATGGGCGGCATACCCTTTGTACATGAGAGATTTGCTCATATGCTTACTCCTGTGGTTTAAAAAACTCTGTGATCCTGATTACTTTCGTTAATGAATATGCCATCTCTATTTCCCACCTATTCCTCGTAGAGCTCGCGCTCTTTCAGCGAACGTTCGATATCTATCGCAGCATCCCTCCTGAGCCACTCGTACAAACGATGCGCCGGGGAAAACCGGGGCGTTTCGTTCAGCACCTTTTCTGCCAATTCCTTTGTTCTAATATCTTGTGGAAATGGTTGCCCTAAAGTCCCGGAGCGCATTCCAGAAGAAGCCGCTGCATATAAGGAGGTAAGTGCATTTTCAAGCTGTTCTTTGCCAGACTGTTTGGCTTTTTCCAGAAATCGCAGAACAAATTGCCGATGCTTGAAGACTACGTCTTCAGAAGCCTCTTTGAGAATTTGGGAAATAATGTTGATATCCTCAGCGTCAGCAACGTCTAGCCAATTTTGAATGAAACCAATCAGCTCAGTGTCAAGGGGACGAAACATGGTCTCAAAAAGCTCTGCAGAGCGATAGCTGAACCACAAATTGTCTCTACCAGTTTTCATCCATTGAGCCACTTGCCTGAGTATCAGTGTGGAATCGTGTGATTCTCGAAAACGCAAGTGTACATGGCTGTACGGGCCATGATTGCATGGCCGGTAGCGCCAATTTTGTTCGCTTGCACCTCGTTCTACTCGCTTCATGAAAAACAGCGCGGTTTTATGTGCGTGGTACTTTGAGCAGTTGGCTAAAAACGTCTCTGTCCAATAGCCGTCAAGCTCCTGCAAAGCCATCAGTTTTTCCAGAAAACAGTCAATATCTTTTTCCGTAAGCAGGCTAAACGGGATCACTTCGCTCTTTTGGAAAAGGAGTAGAACTTCATCTGCTACTTTGCTTGAAATAGAGAAATCAATCTGTTTCAGTAGTTCAATCGCGATCCGGTATTCCTGCTTAGCAATAGCACGAACTGCATAGACAGCAGATGTGGCGACCCATTCATCTTTCGAGCTCAGAACCTGTTGCAGAAGTGCTAAGTCGTCTTCTTTAAATACTGCCCCTGTTTCACCATACCTGCCATAACTGCTTGACACAGCAAAATGAAGTTCCTTGGCATCTGTTCCAAGAAAGCGCGTGGCAATGGAAACCGCCTTTGAATACTCATCATCTAAAAGTTTAGCCAGCGCGATATCAGCAAACAAGATGGTTTCAGATTTTGGATTTTGAAGAGCATCCTCAAGTATTGCCTCAGCGAATTCGACTGACACATTGAAGAGGTGCTGAAGAAGGAAAGAGGGAGAGATGCTGCCCGATCTGAAATTCGTTTGAATGTGTGCCAGAATTTCTTTGATATATGCATGCAACTGAGCGCCGTTCGGATAACTCGCAATAATCTCTTTAGCCAGTGCCGCAAGCGCATTACTCCATTCATTGATACTTCGTTCAATATTGTTTTTCTCTCGAAGATGGCCGTAACCATCAATGAGCGCTAATGTGGTTCGGTAATGAAGAGATGTAGGCTGTAATTTGAAAAGCCGTTTGGCAATGGGAGTTGTGATTCTGTTTTTGGCATAGTTGGCATGCCAAAAAACCGAACGCGTTAACTCAACGAGGACCAAAGGGTCAAGAGTATTACTCAGAACTACTTGCTCTATGTCTAACAGGGTTTTTGTAATGGCTTTGTTCCATGATTTGTGGTGCCCCTCGTCACCTGTTCTTGAATAGTACCTGACGCCTTCCCCTAAAAACCGTGCCGCCAACACCGCAACCTTTGGTAATGATGAAGTAAGAAGCTGTAAAGCAGCTTCAATAGCCTTCTCACGCAACGGCGCAATAAAGGAATAGTTAATGGCAAAACTACCGAAAGAAAAACTTACACCGCGCGACTCAGCAAAATCCCCTTCGGAGGCGAGTACACTTTTTAAGATGTCAAAGGGGGTGTAATGATGATTCCAGGTGACATCTTCACGGATAAGCTCCAGCGCAAAGTCAACGACAACCTCGTTGTATCCAAAAGGTTTATTCCGTTCTACGCCGCATAACTCGGCAAGAATACGTATGGCGTGACCTGTGTGTTGGCCCAAGTCTCTTTTGTCATCCTTACCAAGTTCCCAAAGCAGTTCACACGCGTAAGGTAACTGTTCAAAATTGTATGCGGCGTACTTGATAATGCTTGGCAGTTCCTTTAGGTAACGGCCTTCACTCGTCAATTGTTCGACAAAATGCAAAGCTCTTTCCGGTTGGTAATAAGCGACAGACGTTACAGCTTCAAGGTATGGGTCCGCGTATTCCTGGGAGGGGTTCAGCGTTTTCCATATTCCATCCAACAGTTTGCTGTTGGCAGGCTGTTGATTGCTGAAACGCCAATCCAGTTTGGCAAGATTGAGAAGGATATTCTTGACATGAGTATCACCGGCAGCTTTAAAGACCTTTTCAGCATATCCAGTCGAGGTGAGGTTGATTCCAATGCAATGTTGTTCAATGACAGAGTCTGATAACAAGTCCGGCGACAGACGATACTTGCCTCCACGTTTAAACAATACTCCGGCGTTCACCAGCAAAGCAATTAGGCGGTTCGCGTCATGGGATGGAACCCCTTCCATCTTCTCTACAAGATCGCCAACCGACTTATCCTCTGGATGAAATGGCTGTACCAACGCCACCACCTTCAGTAGTTTCCTGATTGACTCCTCATCACCTTTATGGCCGAGGCTTCCAGCAATAACATCCTGAAATCGAGCCAGAATAGTGTCGCGAAACTGAGCTTCATTCTTTGCAAGCTCTAGGTGGTTAATATTACCTTTTGCAACTACCTGAGCACCAATGACGGTAGCTAGTGGGCAGTCACGGGTGAATCGCGCAATCTGTTCCGCAATGCCGACAGGTCCATTTATTACTCTAAGGACTTGGGCTGCAAGTTCTGTCGAACGTGCTAATTCTAAAGGTTCCAGTAAAATCTCGGAGATATTTTCCCCTGTTAATGCAAAGTTGCCAGCCTGTACTTTGATTAAATCACGACCATAGGGGCGAAATGCTACAAGCAACTTTGTATTTCGGGTAGTTGCCACATATCGGAAAATAAGTTGGAGACCGTTTTCGTCGTGTGCATCATCCACAACGAGTAATTTTTCTCCAGCTCCAAGATCTTCGAGATTTTTAGCTGTTACCTCATGGCGTGGAGAGAGAAAGCGTACCATTACAGAGCGATGTTCTTCTTGAAACTGTTTGATCGCTTCCTTGAGAACGCGTGATTTTCCCGATCCACCCGCGCCAACAAGAAACACAGCGTGTTTGCCTGGATTGGAAAGAGCTTTGGCAAGATCCATTATTTCCTGATCTCTTCCTACAAGACTCCATGTATGGCTAAAAACACTTCCATCCGACATGAACGGCGCAAAAAAAACTTCCGATGTTTGCCATGGTCCGGCCTCCGTCTCGCCAAGTAAGGCAAATCGTTGCCCAGGGAAAAATATATCAACAAGCTTAATTTGCTCATCTTTTGGCAGGTTTTGACGGATTTCACGCGAAATGTCTTCTCTATCCCAAACATCCCAAGCAGCATGTCTCTTGATGGCGTCACGCGCCTGCTGGCTGGCAACCCGGCTAAGAAGCAGAAACTTCTTTTTTGATTTTCGAACATGTTTGGCTATAGCTGCATGAACGTCTTTAGGGCCAAACTGTTGAACCCGTTTGCATTGAAACGAAAAAATCGTCTTGTTCGGAAAGGTTGCTTCTATGTCGATACCTTTTTGAGTGTGCCCTGGACCACCTGCCAGATGAACAGTGGCACCCTTGTCTTTATAGAGTCGCTCCAAAAAATAGAGGCAAAAGCGTTCAAAGCTATCAAATGTAAGTGCGTCAACGGGAAACGGCTGTACAAATGGTGACACCGTGAGCTTGGCTGGCTGATACCCTGCGGCATCCAGAAGCTCACTGATGTCTGCTTTTAGCGCTACGGCAATAATGGGTATCTGTCCGTTTCTGGGGCGGGAACGCCCTAACTCCCAACGGCTTACAGTCTGTTGTGTTGTCTGTATTAGCTTAGCCAGATCAGCCTGTTGAATTCCGGCTTTCTGCCGCAGGGCAGCTAGTGCTTTACCGAAAGCAATGTATGTCATTTCATTTTTCATACACATTGTCCTTGTATTATTAATTCAAACACACAATATGTGTATGATAAAAATCCGTCAAGATGTTTATCAAAATCAACATACAAATATAACGCGAGACATACAAAGCAGCCAGTAATAGAATATTGATTGTCGTTTCAACTTAGATGGGATATCTGGGGTGAAATTAGGAGAATTAAATGGTTGCGCCTCCAAACTCCAAAGTTTAGATTTGGAGGCGCGGCTCCGCTGCTCGCCGAAAGGACGAGAGGGAAGTCCTACGGTGTTTCAGGTACTATAGCCAGCTTGAGTCCCATGCCATGCAGGATATTGTAAAAAGTGCGCAGCTCGGGATTACCGCCTTTTGAGAGAGTGCGATAAAGGTTTTCACGCTTAAGGTTAGAGCGTTCTGCTACCGCAGCCATACCGCCCCTGGCTTGCGCTACCCGGCGCATGGAAAGAAGCAGTACATCGCGATCACCCTCTTCTATGGCTGCTGTCAAATATTCAGAGGCATTATCCGGGTCTTTCAGCCATTCGTGCAAGTCTTGTTCGTAGTCAGTCATTTGTCGCATGTTTTGTTCTCCTGATAATGGTTCCAGTATGCAATGGCGGTTTCAATATCGCGTTCTTGTGAGGTCTTGTCGCCACCAAGCAGCAACAGGACAATCTGATTGCCGGAATGCGCATAATAAACACGGTATCCGGGGCCGTAATGTATCCGCAACTCAAATACTCCGGAACCGACATTTTTATGATCGCTGAGGTTGCCAAGCTCTACCCGTTCAAGCCGAGTGGCGATACGAGCAAAGGCGGCACGATCACGCAGACCATAAAGCCATTTTTTAAAAGGCTTTTCTCCTGTTGCGTCTGTGTAGTAGGTAAGTTGGTATGGAGTTGTCTGCATGTTTATTTTGTATCATATACGATACTTGATCGCAAGTGATACCAACGCCACCCTTGATCACCAGAAGGAGGACACATGCCGGCCATAGCATGGGACGCCAGCCTCGAATCAGGTATTACCGAGTTTGATGATCATCACAGGTATCTGATCGACCTGCTCAACACGCTGTACGACGACTTCACCGCTGGCGCCCCGGACGAGCACCTGGGCAGCATCCTGCACGAGCTGGCCGAGTACGCCTCCTACCACTTCTCAGCTGAAGAATCCTGGATGCGCAACCAGTATTACCCGGAGCTCAACCGGCACCGCGAGGAACATGACCGCTTCTCACGGCAGATCAGCGAGATGCTGCAGGATTATCGTGGCGGCAGGCTCAACCTGTCCACGGAGATTCTGGCCTTCCTCAATAACTGGCTCACGGACCATATTCTTACCTCCGATGGCGAGTACGTCCGCTTTTACGCCGCGCTGCAGGCAGAAGAGGCGAAGGGCGGCAGACTGCGCTTCATGCCGCCTTTTCTCAAAAAAATTACCAGACGCAACTTCCCGCTTCACCTGCATATTTCCACGCTGCTGCTGGTGCTGCTGCTGCTGGTCAGCGGCCTGATCGGCGGTTTTGGCTACAAGCTGTCCCGCGACATGCTGGAGGTGGTGGCAACGGACCTGACCGGGCGTATCAGTCGCGAGGTGAGCGGTGAACTGCGCAGCGCCATGGCGCCTGCGGAAATGGCAGTCAACCTGCTTAGTCACAGCACGTTGACCAAGAGCAATACTCGCCAGGAGCGGCTGCAGCGGCTCGGCCTGATGCGCGAGGTGCTGGAGAATTCCGCCCACCTGTCCTCCATCTATTTCGGCTATGTCTCCGGTGATTTCTTCTTTGTGCGCCGCGTGACCAACGACGCCGACCGCATGCTTTTCAACGCCCCGCCCGGCACCCGCTACATCGTGCAGAGCGTCGAACGGACCGGTGCAGCCGCGCCACGAGGGAGCTACCTCTATCTTGACGAATCACTGGGCACGCTGCGGGAGGACGACCGTCCGGACTACGCCGCCGACTACGATCCCCGCGGCAGGGACTGGTACCGGGAGGCCATGGCCGCACCGGCGCAGGTAAAGACGCCGCCCTATCTGTTTTTCTCCAACCGCAAGGTGGGCACCACCCTGGCCAGGAAGGACGGCAGCGGGGAGAGCGTGGCTGCCGCCGATATCCTGCTGGAGACGTTGAGCACCGGCTTTGCCGGACAGAAGGTGACCCCCGGCACCCAGATTGCGCTGGTTGATGCCAAGGGGTTTGTCATTGCCCATGAGGATGTGCAGCGGCTGGTTGAACTGCCGGAAGGGAAGGATGCCAAGCCGCGCCTGAAACAGCTCACAGACTTCGGCATTCCGGTGCTGGCGCGGGTGGCGGATGCGCTGGGGACGGTGGCGGGGGAGAGCGTCATCCGGCATATCCGGGTGGATGAAGAAGACTGGCGGGTTTCCATCAGTCCCGTGCTGTTCGAGGGGGCTCATCCCCTCTACCTGCTGATCGCCATCCCGGACCGGGAACTGCTGGCAGCGGCCATCAAACTGCGCTCGCTGGCGGTAGCGATCACCGCGCTGATTATCCTGCTGGCCATACCGCTTACCTGGTTCCTTGCCCGCAGCATCTCGAAACCGCTGCGCAAGCTGGCGGCCGAGGGGGAAGCGATCCGTACCTTCGATTTTTCGGAAAAGGTCAGGGTCCGTTCGGTGATCAAGGAGGTGCATGAACTGGGCGTCACCATGGAGGACATGAAGCGCACGATCCGTCGCTTTCTGACCATCAGCGAGGCGGTGGCCACGGAGGAGGATTTCGAGCGCCTGCTGCCGATGCTGCTGGCCGAGACCCTTGCCGCCGCCGATGCCGATGCTGCGGTTCTGTATCTGGCTGACAACGGCATGCTGGTTCCCGTCAGCTTGCGGCGCAGGGATGGTCTCAGGCTGACAGTCTCCCTGCCGCCGGTTGTGCTGGATGCCGCAGGTCCGTTGCTGGAAAGCGCTATCTCCGGTGGTGGGCCGCAGTGCGGGCGGTTCGATGCCGCTGACGGAGAGGCCACCGGACTCTCAGGTATCATGGCCATGCTCGATGTGCGGCATGCCATGGCCGTGCCCCTGCTCAACCGCCAGCGCCAACTGGTCGGCGCGCTGTTGCTGTTGCGCAAGACCGCGATTGAGGAGGCCCACGCCTCCTTTGTGACCGCCCTTTCCTCCTCGGCGGCCAGTTCACTGGAGATGCGCGAGCTGATCAAGTCACAGAAAGAGCTGTTTGAAGCCTTTATCCAGTTGATTGCCGGAGCCATCGACGCCAAGAGCCCCTATACCGGCGGCCATTGCGCCCGTGTGCCGGAGCTGACCGAGATGCTGGCGCGGGCGGCCTGCGCCGAAACCAGCGGCCCGTACCGGGATTTCGATCTTGATGCCCAGGACTGGGAGGCGGTGCATGTGGCCTCCTGGCTGCACGACTGCGGCAAGGTCACGACCCCGGAATACGTGGTGGACAAGGCAACCAAGCTGGAGACGATCTGTGACCGGATCCACGAGGTACGCACCCGTTTCGAGGTGCTGAAGCGGGATGCCGAGATCGCCTGCCTGAAGGCCATCGCCGGGGGAGCGGACGAGGCTGCCGCCCGCGAGCATCTGGCTGCGGAGCTGGCGCAGCTGGATGACGACTTCAGCTTCATTGCCACCTGCAACGAAGGGGGTGAATTCATGGTCCCGGACAAGCTGGAACGTTTGAAGGCCATCGCCTCGCGCAGCTGGCTGCGGACCCTTGACGACCGCATCGGCATCTCCCACGAAGAGAAGGAACGCAAGGCGCACACACCCGCCACTGCTGTGCCGGTACGCGAACCACTGCTGGCCGACAAGCCGGAGCATCTCATCCCGCGCCGGGCCCAGGACCGTCTGACTGACGACAACCGCTGGGGATTCCGCATGCCGCAGCCGGAACTGTTGTATAACCGGGGAGAAATCTACAACCTGTCGGTGGGACGGGGAACCCTTTCGGAGGAGGAACGCTACAAGATCAACGAACATATCGTCCAGAGCCTGATCATGTTGTCCCAGCTTCCCTTTCCGAAGCACCTGCGCCAGGTGCCGGAAATCGCCGGTGGGCATCACGAAAAGATGGACGGCACCGGCTATCCGAAGCGCCTGACCAGGGATGAGATGAGTCCGGTGGCGCGCATGATGGCCATTGCCGATATCTTCGAGGCACTCACCGCTGTGGACCGCCCCTACAAGAAGGGGAAGACGCTCTCCGAGTCGATCAGGATCATGTCCTTCATGAAGAAGGACCAGCATATCGATCCCGACCTGTTCGACCTGTTCCTGCGCTCCGGGGTGTACCGGGAGTACGCCGTGAAGTTCATGAAGCCGGAGCAGATCGACGAGGTGCCGGTGGAGGAGTATCTGCAACGCTGACCCCCCAAACGGCGACAGGCGGAAAGATCATGGTCTTTTCGCCTGTCGCGTCCGCATCATTCCTGTCTCATCCACCACTCAGCAGGCCGCAGTATCTCCCTCAATCTGCTCCAGCAGCGCCCGGATTTCCGGCTGCCGCACGATCTCGCACTGCTCGGCCAGCACTGTTTCCAGAATTTCGTCCGTGGTCAGGGGATTGGCCAGCACGCTGCGCAGCACGGTGATCTCACCGCCGTAGCGGGCAATGCGCAGCCGGGTGCGGGAGACAAAGGTCTTGCCCGCCTCACGCTGGTATTTCTGCAAGAGTTGGCAGACCTGATCCAGAAGACCATTGATTCTGTCCCGTTCTATGGGACTCGCTTCAGCCAGCTTCTGCTGAACGTCGGCAGAGCAGTAGCGGTAGGTGAGGATGTTCAGTTCCGGTTCGCTGGTCAGCTCGAAGTCCGGATGCTGGCGAATCATGGCGGCAAAGGTCCTGGCCCGCTCTATCCCCAGGTCAATCAGCAGCTCATAGCCCTTGCGTCCGATGATGGAGAGCCCGGCATGCACCAAAAGCGCCTTGCCGGGACGGGAGCCTTCCAGGGTGTGGCTGCCCAGGTCTTTGGAACCGTGGCGCAGGATATAGGCGGCATGGTGCTCGATGGCCGATACGGCGGTGGGATCTTTGAAAACCACCATTCCTGCGCCCATCGGCACATAGAGCTGCTTGTGGGCGTCAATGGTCACCGAGTCGGCCCGCTCGATACCGGCAAGCAGATGACGGTGGCGCTGGGAGAAGAGGGTCGGCCCACCCCAGGCGGCATCCACATGAAAGTGGCAGCCGATTTCTGCTGCCAGATCAGCCATGGCCTCCAGCGGGTCGATGTTGCCGGTCTCGGTGGTTCCGGCAATGCCGATAAAGGCCAGGGGCCGGATGTTCTCGTCCTGCAGCCGCCGACACTCCTGACGCAGCGCGTGCAGGTCAATGCGGTTGTTTTCGCCGGTTTTAACCTTGATCAGCTGGTCACGGCCAAGGCCCAGCAGGTCGGCAGCCTTGCCGAAGGAATAATGGCCGCGCTCGGAAACCAGCACAGCGATCCCCTCGACGCCGCGATGGCGCAAGGCCCGGGCCAGCCCTTCCTGGGCGATGCCGCGGAAATTTCCATCCGGGGCAAAAAAGCGGTTGCGCGCCACCCAGAGCGCCGTGATGTTGGCGATGGTGCCGCCTGAACAGAATGCTCCCAGGGCAGCCTGACTGTCGTGAATCCAGGGGGGGTAGAAGTCATCGGGACAGCGGTAGACCAGATGGTGAAGCATGGCCAGCACCTGGCGCTCCATGGGGGTGAAGGCCTTGGAGGTCTCCACCTTGACCAGATTCTGGTTGAGGGCGGTCATCAAACGGGTCAGGGGCAGCATGAAGTAGGGCAGGGCCGAGGTCATGTGCCCCACAAAGCCTGGCGCGGCGGTGTGCACCGATTGGGCCACCAGGTTTTCCTTGACGAACTCGGTGTAGTCGGAAACGTAGGTCGGCTCTTCGGGAATGGCGAAGGAGGAGAAACTGGCTTCGATCTCCTCCAGGGGGCGTTCGATGGCCACGATGTGGTTTTGCAGAAATCCGGTGACATCACCGGTGATGGCCTGATCGATGGCGCCCAGGGTCGAGTCAGGGGCCTCGGGCACGGTGAAGATCCGGTAGAGGTTTTCCAGATTGGCGCGGGCCTTGTTGGGCATCAGAGGTCATCCCCCAGAAGCGTGTTGTCAATCAGTCGGGTCACGCCGATTTTTACCGCCAGGGCCAGCAGGGTTCCTGCTGCGGCCTTTGCCGCAGGCTCTAATGTGATGCCGTCCCGCAGTTCAAGATAATCAATCACTGCGGCAGGCACTTCCCCGATCCGGGCGTGGGCCGCTGCCAGCAGCCGCTCTACAGAGGTTTCTCCCCGGGCGAACAGTTCCCGTACTGCCAGCACTGCCCGGTACAGACAGAGAGCCTGCTGCCGCTCTTCCACTGAGAGATAGCTGTTGCGGGACGACATGGCCAGGCCGTCCGCTTCCCGCACAATCGGCATGCCCACGATCTCCACCGCCAGGTTCAGGTCTGCGGTCATCTGCCGGATTACCGCCAACTGCTGGAAATCCTTTTTGCCGAAGAACGCGATATCCGGCTGCACGATGCCGAACAACTTGGCCACCACCACGGCCACGCCGTTGAAATGGCCGGGACGGCTGGCGCCGCACAGCGGCTCGGTCAGCGGTCCCAGCGATACCGTGGTCTGGAAACCGGCAGGATACATTTCCCGTGCGGCAGGGGCAAAGACGATATCCGTGCCGCAGGCCTCGGCCAGAGCACAGTCCCCCTCAAGATTACGCGGATAGCGCTCCAGATCCTCATTGGGGCCGAACTGGGTTGGGTTGACAAAAATGGAGAGCACCAGACAGTCGCCCCGTTTTCTGCCTTCCCGCAACAGCGAGGCGTGTCCTTCGTGCAGAAAGCCCATGGTGGGCACAAAGGCGATCCGTTTTCCCTGACGTTTCAGCCCCAGGGCAGCTTGCTGCATTTCCTGCACATCATGGATCAGTTTCATGTGAACGAGTGTTCCTCTGTTGGAAAGATACCATCTTTAACTTCTGACACATACTGTCGTGCCGCTTCGGTGATAATCGGTCCGAGGTCGGCATAGCGCTTGACGAATTTGGGTGAGTACTTTTCGCACAGCCCCAGAATATCGTGGATGACCAGCACCTGTCCGGAACAGTCCGGTCCGGCGCCGATGCCGATGGTGGGGATATCCAGCGTTTCAGTAATGCGTGCCGCCAGCTTTGCCGGAATCCCCTCCAGCACCAGGGCAAAGGCTCCGGCTTCCTGAACGGCATGTGCATCTTCAATGATCCGTTCCGCGTGGTCCTTGCGTCCCTGCACCTTGTAGCCCCCCATGCGGTGCACCGACTGGGGGGTAAGCCCCACATGGCCCATTACCGGGATATCCATTTCGGTGACGGCGCGGATGATCCGGGCCATGTTCGTGCCCCCTTCGATCTTGACCGCTTCGGCGCCCCCTTCCTTCAGCATCCGTCCGCAATTTTTCAAGGCTTCCGCCTCGCCGGACTGGCAAGCCATGAACGGCATGTCGGCAACCACCAGCGCCTTGGGGCGGGCGCGGACCACCGCTTTCAGGTGGTAGAGCATCTCATCCATGGTCATGGGCAGCGTGGTTTCGTGGCCGCCAAAGACAACAGCGGCGGAGTCGCCCACCAGCAGGATGTCAACGCCGGCTCCATCCAGCAGCCGGGCCGTGGGGTAATCATAGGCGGTGAGCACGGCAATCCTGCGGGCCTCGCGCTTCATCTGCAGCAATTCCGGAATGGTTGTTTTTTTTCTCATCACGGCTCCAGACGCAAAAAACGCACCATCTGTGCGGACGGTGCGTTTCGTATCACGCTGCCATCAGGTAAAGATGACAGACAGGCTTTCATTTCCGTCCATCCCGGTTTTACACAAAAATCCAGGCGGTATGTCAGGTCAGGGAATCTGCGGATCAACCCCGATACAGGTGGCTGTCCTAGAATTCCGGCACACTAGCACAGCCCTGACCGGTGACACCAGACATTTGTCAGAAACCGAGTACGCCCCTGAAGCCGTCCAGCATACCGCCCCCTTTTTTCTCCGGCCGGGGGGACGGTTCGCGGGCGCTGTCGTCGTCATCTGCCGCTTTGGCCGGGCGGCGGCGTTTGCCGCTATCCTCATCGCCAGCCATCAGCGGGCTTGATCCACTAGATTTGACCCGCACCTTGACTGACCAGATGGGGTTCCAGGGTTGTTTGGGGTCCTTTGGTTTGGGCGGATGAATCAGGTTCAGCTCTTCGCCATAGGCCATGAACTGGAGCATGGCCCCTTCCGCCTCGTTGAACACCCCGGCCGGCACCGTACAACTGCTGCGGCTGGAGGGCATCAGCACCCGGTCTTTCAGAAAACGCTGCACGTCGTTGTTGGTCAGATAGCCCATCAGGCCGAAACCGGTTTCAGGAACTTCACTGGCTGACCAGAAGATCATTTCCCCGGTCTTCTGGTTGTGGCCGATTGCGGTGGCAAAATAGGCGCTTGCCGTGGGAATCTGCTTCCACTGGAACTGCCAGGCACCGGCAGCTGTCTTGTTCATGGCGCTGAACTCCACCGGGGCCATGAAATCGCGCTTCTGGTCCAGGCTGAAGGAGATATCCGGCAGATAATTACCCTTGATCTGGTGTGGGCCCACCAGCGAGGCATCCTTGGGGATATCCTTGCGATCCTCGGCATTGGGCCAGTCAGCATAGGTCCAGCCTTTGCGGGGCATGGGAGGTGTCTGCGGGCTGGGAGTGCGACCGGCAAGGGCACGGCCAAACTCCACAGGGGACATCTTTTCGGTGTCAACCACCTTGGGTTGTCCTTTTGGAACCGTTTCAGCGCAGCCCCAGTAAATGAGCATGCGCATTTTGGGTTTCTCGTATTTTTCCGGCTGTTCACCCCGTTGTTCGGGCCGGTACTCGCCCGGTTCCTGTTTGGGGGTCAGTAACGGCAGGCGGTCGCCCATCTTCTGGCCTGCGGGAATCAGGTGTTCAGCCTTTGGTTCTTGCACGACCCTGGGGCCTTCAACCTGAAGCTGAAGATCCCGGCGAGCGCCGAAAGCAGCGCCCCGTCCGCCAAACATGGAGGCCATGCCGGCCATCTCTTCGGACATGCCGGGTATGCTCTGGTTTGTGGTGGAGATGCTCATCCAGTAGTGAGGATAGGGCGGGCGGGGCTTTTCGGCGGCCAGGGCCGCTGTCGCCGCGACGAGGAATACTCCGATGCCAGATAGTGTTATGAATCGTTTGCTCATTGTCCCGCCCTCCTTTATTTGTGGCTGTAACGAATGACCATTACCTTTTCCAGAGTAATCATACCCCCACTCATCAGGGCGTCAAGCTGCGGCATGATGGCGTTGATTTTTTCCAGACTGTCCACCGCCTCGATAATGATCGGCATGTCGGCTGACAGGTCCAGCAGCTTCTGGGTATGGTAGATGCGATTGGCGCCGAACCCGCAGACGCCCCGTAGCGCCGTGGCCCCGGCAAACCCCTCCTTGCGCAGCAGTTCAATCAGCGCTTCATACAGCGGCTGATGACCGTGACGATCCCCCTCGCCAATGAAGATCCGCATTAACTGTTGCTCACCAATCAGTTTTGACATGTTGCCTCTCTCTCCCGCTTTACGCCAGTGAACGGGTTGTCACAATACCCAGCCAGGTAAAGAGCAGGCAGATCGCCACGCTGGCCAGCACATTGACAAAGGCCAGCATGAACTGGCCATCTTCCAGCAGTTTGAAGGTCTCATGGCTGAAGGTGGAAAAGGTGGTCAAGCCGCCCAGCAGACCAACAGTCAGGCCGATACGCATAACATCGGGGATCAGTGTACTGCGCTGCCCCAGTTCCATGATCAGGCCGATGCAGTAGGCACCGATCAGATTGACCACCAGAGTGCCCCAGGGAAAACCCCGGCCCAGCAGGCTGTAGACCCAGCCGGAAAGATAGTAGCGTGCAAGCCCTCCACCGGCGCAAAACAGGGCAATTGTAACGGCTGTCCTCATGGGCGATGCTCCCGGTTCTCAGTGTGCTGAATAAGCGACATACATCAAAGTCGTGCAAGAGTATTCCAGTAAAGCTCCTCCTTGACCTGTCAGGGAGCAAAAAGATGGACACCGGCTTTTTCGGCTGCTCTGACAAGAGCTTTATCCTGAGTTGCCAGCGGGATTCCTTCACGTATGGCAAGTTCCAGATACGCTGCATCATATGAGGTAAGCTGATATTGCTGTGCCAGACGGAAAACTTCATGCAGAGCCTGTTCAGGAGTACGGTGGTCTGTTGAAATCGGCAAGGCGTCAAGCAGGGTGATGAAACGGGTCACATCTGCATCGTTGCAGCGGCCGCGTTTCAGTCCCGTTAACAATACATTGGATGCTTCCAGGGACCAAATAGAGGGGACGTGGCAGCTATGGTCAGTCAGGCATTCCAGTACGGCAACCGTATAATCGTTTGCTTCATCTGCAAAAAACCATGCCATACTCACTGAGTTGTCCAGCACCAGTCGTTTCAACGGCGTCCCTCTGCAATCAGCTCGCTGATCGGTGCGCCTGCATAGCGTCCCTTGTTAAACTGTCGCAACTCGTTGATGGTTGACAGCAGGTCCGGCTTCATATTGGGCTCAATCGGTAGCAGACGGGCAACTGCCTTGCCATGGCGGGTGATGGTTACCTCTTCACCGGTTTCCACTCTTACCAAAAGCTCCGGGAAATGGGTTTTAGCTTGATAAACACCTATTTGCATGACCTTGCTCCTTGATGGTCTTTATTCTGGTCTTGTTGGACCAGAATAGCCAGATGTCACGAAAAGGGCAAGAAACAAAATCCCGGCTACGTTCTTCCAGGAATGCAGGAATGGGGTCAGGTTTGTTTACTTGCTTTATTCACGAGCAACTGCTTGAGCAGAACCATTCGCTCTGCAACCCCTGGATCATTTTTTGATTTTTCAGTCATTCGCTTGATGCAGGCACTAAGCGTACTCACATCGCGGGCGAAAAGCCGTCCCACCTCACTGATCGTGCCATCTGACCCCATATTGAATAAAGCCAAGTGGGTTTCTGTCGTCTTACGTACAACAGGATTAGCGGGTACACCCCAGATCCTGCAGCACGATCTGCTCCAGCGAGGCGTCCAGCATGGCGCGGCGGCAGTCCAGACCGTCAATGGCCCCGGTCTGTAGTTTGCGGAAGAAACGGCAGCCGCCGAAGCAGATTGGCAGGTAGGCGCAGTCCAGGCATTCGTCGTTCTTCCAGATATCCAGCTTGTGTGATTCCCGGTAGTCGTTGACTCCATCGGCCAGGGTGCCGACGCGCATGGACGCATCCCCCATAAAGACCGGGCATTTGTAGATATCGCCGTTGTAGTTCACCACCCAGTCCTTTTCAAACTCGATCATGCAGGCGCTTGGCCCCAGTTTGTCTGTGGCAAAGCCGCGCCGGATGATCTCTTCCCGCAGGAACAGATGGGCCTCGATCGCCCACGGTTCGGCTGTGCAGGCGCAGGTAGAGCCGTGATCCCCCAGCCCTGTGCCGTCGGCCTTGGGCATAACCGGAGAAAAGGTGACATTCCGCAGCCTGGCCGGGTTGACGTCTGCCGCCAGCAGATGGTCCAGCAGTTCGGGAAAGCGGGTGTAGTTGTCGCGGGTGTAGTTGCCGTTGATGCTGAGCGACAGGATATCGTGTACCGCAGCCAGATTGGTCAGGATGGTGTCAAAACTGCCCCGTCCCGAGACAAAGGGACGCTGGGCGTTGTGGATGTCGGGCGGACCGTCCAGGGTGGTGCGCACCGCTTGCAACCCCAGTGGCAGCAGTTTTTCCACGGTGGGGCGGGTCAGCAAGACACCGTTGGAAAAGAGATTAAAGGTAAAGGTCACTCCATACCGGGCCGCTGCTTCCCGCAGCCGGGTTGCAATATCAAGCAGCAGTTCCAGCCGGATCAGTGCTTCGCCGCCGTAGAAATCCACCAGGATGTCGAAGCCGACTGCCATCCGCTCAATAAGCTGTGTAACCAGCAGATCGGCAACGGCGTTGCTCATCACCAGTTTGCCGCGAAACGGGTCTTCAAAACAGTAGGGACAGGCCAGGTTGCACTCCAGGGTGAGGACTGCGGTAACCTCGAAGCGGCGGTTTTCGGCGTTGTGGGTATGAAAGGTGTTCAGCAGGGTCTGTTTTTCCGCCTCACGGGAGGGGACCAGCACCCCCAGGCGGATAAAGGTGGCCTGTTCCTGCGCACTCAGTTCACGGCCGGAGACAAGCCGTTGCCACAGGGCTTCGGACAGCTCCAGCATGGCACAGCGCCGGGTGGCCAGCAGGATGACCCGCCCCGGTTTTTGCGGGTGGGGCCAGGTTTTCAGGTAGGGGGTAAGGTGCATGGAGAATCCATAAAAAATTGACGGGGGAGGTTGCCCTCCCCCGTCTCTGCTTACTTGATTTTGGCGTTGGCAGTTGCTGCACAACAGTTTGCCACAGTTTCTTCTCCTTCTGACAACACGACCAGTTCTTCACTCATCTGCTCACCCTCCTTTCATTTTGTTGAAAAATGCACAGAATCGCTGGACAATAAATACCTGTTCTGCTAGCTTTGCAAGCGAAAAAAACCCCTGTTTCCATGACACTACTTTTTCCGCGACATAGCCTGCGGGCTGTTCTGATGGCGCTTGGCCTGATCGCCTGCCTTGCGCCCGGCCTGCTTTGCGCTGCCCAAGGGGATGAAGACGAGACACTGGAGCTGTTCAGCGCCTGGCAGGCGGGCGCGAGCGGCGCTACGCGCTCCCCCAAACCGCTTTCCCAGACTGCCGAAAACGTTACGGTGGTCACCGCCGCCGAGGTCGCGGCCTTGAACGCCCATACCCTGGCTGATATCCTTGACACCGTACCAGGTCTCCAACTCTCTCATAATGGCGGCCCCGGCATCATCGCCTACTCTCAGATCCAGAGTTCCAGTTTCCAGCATGTCCTGCTGCTGCTGGACGGCATCCCCCTGACCAGCATCGGCTCCAACTTCTCGGATGTGAGCGCCATTCCGGCCCGGATCATTGAGCGGGTTGAGATTATCAAGGGGCCGGCCTCGACGGCCTGGGGCTCGGCCTTGGGCGGGGTGATCAATGTCATCACCAAAACGCCGGAGCGGGACCGTTCATTCAGTGGAATTGCCGCTGCCTCAATCGGCAGCCGTACCACCAGCGACAGCTCTCTGGAACTGAGTGGCAGCGTTAAACGGCTGGGCTACTACCTCTCTGCCGGTTTTCTGGGGAGCGACGGCCTGGTCCCCACCACCCGGATCGACAACAACAATTTTCATGGTCGTCTGACCTGGGAGTTGCCGGGTCAGGGGCAACTCTTTGCCCAGGTCAACAGCACCAATGCCCGCCAGGGTGATCTGTATGCCCTGCCCTATGATCTGCGGCAACAGGACGACAAGCGGCTGATCAATGCCCTGGCCGGACTGCGCCAACCGCTGACTGAACGGCTGGAGTTGGCAGTCTCCGGCTATCACATCTACCAGCGGCAGTGGTCCGCCTATTACAACATCAGCGACGGCGCTCCCTGGTGGGGCCAGGCGCCGGACCTGCCAAAGTCTTTTGCCACGGAAAGCTCCCTGGGGGCCACTGCCAGCCTGACCTGGCGTGGTGATCAGCACCTGCTGACAGCAGGCGGCGACTACCGGCATCTGGAGATAACCGGTAACTCCATCGACAGCACCAACTACAGCCCCTACAGCCGCAAGGCTGACCGCTGGGGTCTGTTCCTGAACGACACCATTACCATGGGCCGCTTCAGCATCACCCCTGGCCTGCGCTTTGATCGTCCTCAAACCTCGCCGGACCAGTTCAGCGCCTCCCTGGGCGCCACCTGGCAGGTAAGTGACAGCACCCTGCTGCGCGCCTACGTGGCCAAAGGCTACGGCATGCCGCTGCTGCAGTATGTCGATGCCGTCCCTGCAAAAATACTGACAACCCAGGTGGGGGTCGAGAACAGCAGCATCCCTTACCTCTGGCTCAAGGCAACCCTGTTCCGCAACATGACCTGGGGCGATACCACCGAGCAGCGGTTGTCGCAGGGGGCTGAACTGGAGTTGCGCACCAAGCCGCTGTTCCATACCTCGCTGGGGGCCGGTTGGACTTATACCGATACCCACCGTACGAACGACGGCAGCCAGGTTCATTATGCTCCGCGCAACACGCTGAAACTGTTGCTGCGCTATGACGATCAGACCTATCGGGCGCTTTTGACCGGCAGCCATATCAATTGGAACTCCATGGCGGGGGATAATCCGCGCTACGGCGGTCTGATCTGGGACCTGCACCTGGGAGCCACGCTTTACCAGCGGGAGAATAGAGCGCTGGAACTGTTCTTCTCCGGTCGCAACCTGTTTAACACCGGACAATACCCCTACGACATGGTTCCGACTCCGGGCCGCTGGTTTGAAGGCGGAATACGGGTGAAGTTCTGATGCGGCGCCTTGTGCTGTTCATACTTGCTCTGGCGCTGCTGCTTCCCTCGCTGGCGCAGGCATACGATGTGCTGGTGTTGCAGAGTCGGCGCAATCCGGCCTACGACGAGGTGCTGAAAGGCTTTAACAGCGGACAGTCCGTTTCCCAGCGGCTGATTGTGCTGTCTGACTACGCCGAAGTAGATGTGGTGCGCATTGTCCGCGAAGACCGTCCCCGGGTTATTCTTACGGTGGGGGACACCGCCGTGGCCGCGGCCCGCAAAATACGGGACATTCCGGTTATTGCCCTGATGACCCTTGGTGTTCATGGTCAGAGAACGGTGCAGCCCAATCTGACCGGTATCGGCATGTTCGTTGCGCCTGAAAAGTATTGCGATCTGCTGCGGCGCATGCAGGTGAAGCGGGTCGGGGTGATCTACAATCCTGACAGGAGCGGCTGGTATCTGCAGTATGTGAAACGGGCCGCCCAAAATGCAGGCATTACCCTGATAGCCCGCGAAGTATCCACGCCCCGCGATACGCTGGAGCAACTCTCGTCCCTGGCCGGCAAGGTGGATGCGCTCTGGATGCTGCCGGATGTGACGGCGGTAACCAGAGAGACCGCCGAAGCCTATTTCCATTTCAGCCAGCAACAGGCGGTTCCGGTTGTCTCCTTTGCTGCCGCCTACCTGGGCCTGGGAGCTGCGGCTGTGCTTGAGATAGACCGTGTGGCCATGGGAACGCAGGCCAGGGATATGGTTGCGGCAGTCCTGGGTGACGACCGTGCGGACAGCACCGGTTTTAGCTTTCCCAAAACCATTTCACTCAAAACCAATCCTGTTGTATTAACCCGTTTGGGGCGTCCTGCGTTTTAACTACCAACTCTTGAGGAATTGGCCATGTTGTCACCACTACGATGGTCAAACATACGTGCAAGCTTTCAATATAAACTCTTCTTTATTTTTACCCTGTTGTTCCTCCTGATCATTGCTCTGCTGAGCACCTTCTTTATCGTTCGTGAAATAGACACCTCAAAAAAAGTTGCCATTGAAAATCTCCGCTTGCAGGTGAAATACCTGGCCGAATCCATCCGGCTGCCGCTGTTCGCCGAAAACATAGATCAACTGCGGCAGATGGCGGAGTTGACGGTCCAGTCGTCGCCGGAAATCAATGCGGTGGTGATCAGCGCCGCAGATGGCCGGGTGCTGGTTGATATCCGGCCTGCTGCCCCTTCCCGGCAAAATGAGCTGTTCAGCCACATGATGGAGGTACGCAGCAATCCGCAGATAGGTTCCGTTGAATCATCCATGGCGGGCGGGCGTGATGACGCCACTATGCCGGTGTTGGGCAGCGTGCGTATTGACCGGAATACGGCTGATCTTTCCCGTGCCGTCCATAAACTGATTCTGTTATCCATCGGCATGGCCGCGCTCTTCTGGGTGTCGGTTTCCTTGCTCTGTTATCCGCTGTTGCGGCGGGTAACCCACACCTTTAAGGCGCTGATGTATGGTATTTTTACCTTGCAGGAGGGGAACTATTCCGCGCGCATTGAGGTTGAAGCGGATGATGAACCGGGTCTGGCGGTGCGCGCCATTAATGCGCTGGCTGATGAATTGCAACAGCGCAGTGAGGAAAACAGACGGGTCAATGAAGAGCTGCTCACGGCCAAAACAGTGGCCGAGGCTGCCAATACTGCCAAAACCGAGTTTCTGGCCAATATGAGCCATGAAATCCGCACCCCCATGAGCGGGGTAATCGGTAATGCCCAACTGTTGCGCTTTACCAACCTGACCGGAGAACAGGATCGGCTTCTCGGAAATATCGAAGCTGATGCAAAAAACCTGATCTCATTGATCAACGACATTCTTGATATTTCCAAGATCGAGGCCGGGAAGCTGGAACTTGAGGAAGCTCCTTTCAGTCTGCACGGCTGTGTCAGAGAACTGCTCAAGTCCCAGGAGTCAAGGATTCATGGCAAGGGGCTGCTACTTGCCACCAGCATTGATCCCGATATCCCGGACAGCCTGTACGGTGATCAACTGCGCCTGAAGCAGATTCTGTACAATCTGCTGGGCAACGCCATTAAATTTACCGAACAGGGTGAGATACAGGTGCGGGCCCGGTTGCTTGAGCGCAACGAAGACCGCGTGCAGGTACGTTTCAGTGTCAGCGACACCGGCATCGGCATCAAGCCTGATGCGCTTGAAAAGATATTTGCATCATTCAGTCAGGCCGATACCTCGGTAACACGCAGGTTCGGCGGCAGTGGACTGGGCTTGTCCATTTGCAGCAGGCTTGCCGGGATGATGCAGGGTGAAATAGTGGTGGAGAGCCGGGAGGGCAACGGCAGCGCCTTCCACGTGACCTTGCCCTTCCTCGTCCATGCACAGCCGGTGGCACTACAGGAGGAACCGCAGGGCAGCGCCGCGCCGCCAGTCTGGGAGGCTGCGCCGTTACGGATTTTGCTGGCGGAAGACAGCGAGACCAACCAAACAATGCTGGCCAACCTGCTCAGGCATTTTGGCCATATCGTAACCGCCTCCAGTAATGGCGCCAAGGCGCTGGAACAATGGCGCAGCAGTGCATTTGATATTATCCTGATGGATATTCAGATGCCGGTTATGGATGGTGAAGAGGCAACACGGTTGATCAGGCAAGATGAACTGACCAGCGGTCAGCACATGCCGGTCATCGCCCTGACTGCCCATGCGCTGCTTGAACAGAAACATCATCTGCTGACCTCGGGGTTCGACGGCTATGTTTCCAAGCCGATTGATTTATCTGCTCTGAATGCTGAAATGAAGCGGGTGTTGGCTTCCAAAACGGCATAAAGCCGGAGGCCGGGACATCGCGGAATAGCCCATGAGTCCTCTCAACCGTTTACAACGTTTCAGGCATAGTTACCGCAGCAGGATATTTATCGCCTTTACGGTCCTTACCTTTCTGATCGCGCTGGCATTCATGGCGATCATCATCAACAACGAAGCGCACAATTACCGGGATCGGGCCAATGAAAAAGCCCGTTTGCTGACCAGCCTGCTGGCGGACTCCATCCGCCTGCCCCTCTTTGCCGGTAATCTCCCTCTGCTGGAACAGGCTGCGGACAACCTCCTGGCAACCGCACAGGCAGCCAAGGTTGTCATACGCGATGCCGAAAACCGGGTGCTGGTCGCCCATGCTCTGCCGCAGGTGCCGCCGGAAGATGCCGCTCTGATCATGGCGTCAGCGCAGGTGTACGCAGCGTCTGCCGCTACCGCCGCGGACACTGCCCTGTTTGGCGAATCTTCCGCTCTGCCTGCTTCCATCGGTAGTGTTACGGTTGCCATCGATACCAGCGCGCTGAAAAAATCCATCAGCACTACGCTGATCAAAACCGGCGGCGTGGCGCTGCTCTTCTGGCTGGCGGTGCTGGCGGTCACCTATCCGGTGTTAAAGCGGATTACCCGCTCTTTTCATACGCTGACCGCCGGACTGGATACCATGCTGGATGGGGATTTTACGCTGAAGATTGCGGTGGATAGCGATGATGAGGTGGGCAGGGCAGCCCAGGCGGTCAACCGGCTGGCTGCGGCCCTCAGGGAGCGGGAAGCGGAGAACCGGGACTTGCAGGCCGAACTGATGAACGCCATGCGCCTTGAGGTGCAGGAAGAGAAGCGGATGGTGATGGCCAAGCTGATCCAGACCAACCGGATGACCTCCCTGGGGCTGCTGATCTCCAGTATGGCCCATAACATCAATACCCCCAACGGCGCCATAACCCTGGCTGCCCAGCATATCCAGCGTTCCTGGTATGACATGCTGCCGCTGCTGGAATCGCTGACCGGGGAAGAGGGGGATTTTCAGATCGGCGGGCTACCCTTCAGCGAGGAAAAGAGCGAATTTTCCAGCGCCATTGAATCGATCCGGCGCAATGCCTGGCGGGTGGAGCGGGTGGTGCGGGATCTGCGTTCCTACAATGTGGGGGAGCGTAGCGAATTCAGCCGGAACATGGCCGTAAACCGGGCGGTGGAAGAGGCCATGACCATCATCCGCGCCCATGTCCGGCAGGCCGAGATATCCATCAAGCTGAACCTTGCTCCGGATCTTCCGCCGGTAACCGGCAACCAGCACCAGATCGAGCAGGTGGCCGTCAACCTGCTCTTAAATGCCATTCAGGCCATGTCCGATGGTAAGGGCGTCATCACCGTCACCACGTGCCATGCGCCAGCGGACAACGAGGTGCAGATCATCATCAGCGACGAAGGAGGGGGGATGCCGGATGCGGTCATGCAGCGCCTGTTTGAGCCGTTTTTCTCCACCAGACTGGACAAGGGGGGAAGCGGACTGGGCCTCTACATCTCCAACTTCATCGTTACCGAACACAAGGGGCGGCTCACCATTGACAACAGAGAGGGGAGTGGTACCACGGTTACCGTACACCTGCCGGTTGGCGGTTAATCCTCGTCACCGGGCCGCCAGCGGTCGGTGCGGACCAGCCGCTTCTGCAACGTTGGCCTGCTGACCCCCAGCAGTTCCGCTGCCACGCCCCGCTGTCCCTTTGATTCCTCCATCGCCTCTTCCACCAGCAACTGTTCCACTTCATCCAGAGTCGGGAATTCCGGAAAAATACCGTGCAGAATAAACTGCTGGCTGCCCATGCGGCGCAGCAGGGTGCCCGACCGCTTGCAACCTGGTTTTAAACCATGGAAATCCTCAAGTTTCAGCACGCCGCTCCTGTTGTACGTCACCGCGCTGTTAACCCTGTTGATCAACTCTCTGACGTTGCCCGGATAATTGTGGTTCAGCAGTGCCTGGCATACTTCGCTTGAAAGCTTGGGGGGAGTACGCTGCAACACCAGTGCGATCTGATCGATAAAGTGCCGGGTCAGGGGCAGGATATCCTCACGCCGCTGGCGCAGGGGCGGGATGTGGAGATGGATGGAGCCGATCCGGTAGTAGAGGTCTTTGCGAAAGCTGCCGGTGGTAAGCATCTTTTCAAAATCGGCGTTGGAGGCGGCAATGATGCGGGCATCGCTTTTGTGCAGCACGTCGGAGCCGAGCCGGTAGTACTCATTCTGCTGGATCAGGCGCAGCAGTTTTATCTGGGAGGCGGGGCTGAGATCACCGATTTCATCCAGAAACAGCGTGCCGCCCCTGGCGGTTTCAATCAGGCCAGCACGGCCTTCCGTGGCGCCGGTGTAGGCCCCTCTCTTATGGCCGAATAGCGTATCAGACAGCATGGTGTCATCCAGTGAGGCTACATTGACGGTTACCATGGCGCCGTGCAGGCCGCTGACCCGGTGAATCGCCCTGGCGATCAGCTCCTTGCCCACACCGGTTTCCCCGGTGATCAGCACCGGTTGCCGGGAGGAGCGCGATGCTTCAATGATCTTGAAGATGGATTGCATCCGCTCGCTGTAGGTGATGATATCGCTGAAAAACTCCGGATTGGCCAGCGGCTCACCCAGCAGATAACCGGTCAGTTTGCGGTTCTGGTCGGCAAGCTCGCCGGTGGTAAAGGCCTTTTGCACGATTGAGACCAGCTGCGCCGCGTCCAGCGGTTTGGTGATGTAATCGTAGGCCCCCTGCTTGATGCAGCTGACCACATTGCCCAGATCATTGATGCCGGTCAGGATGATCACCGGTATCTGGGGATAGAGACGGATAATATCCGGCAGCAGATCAGCGCCGCTCATCCCCGGCATGACCCAGTCCAGGCAGACCACCGAATGCTTCCCCTGCGCCAGAACCTGCAACGCTTGAGAACTGTCTCGCAAGGTGTCGGCGCAAATGGCGTGGGATTTCAGTGCCCGTTGCGCCTCCTCCAGGAAATCGGCATCGTCGTCAATCAACAGAATACACTGTGCGCCTCTTGGCAACTCTGTTTCGCCCATATCGTGGTGCTCCATCGGGAAAGGGTGTTTGGCGCTGAGAAGATAGCAGAAGCCGTGCCAACTATGGAAGCCCTCAGAAAGGATTTCTCCTGCCATGTAGTATGGAGATCCATGCAAATGATTGTAGGGGTGAAGCACGTCTTATCTGCTTCGGTCGCCTCGGATTTCCGTGCCAGAGTCTGATGAAGGGCATAGCGCAATGTAAAGAATCTTTCAATTGAAAGATTCTTTACGCAAATTTTAAACTCATGAAATTACGAATGTTTTTTAAGGGTGTGGGCAGGCATTGAAAGAAACTTTACAAATCCTGATTGCAGCGTGCCGAGATGCGCCCTCGTAAAATCAACCGGTTAGGCGAGATGATGCCGACGCGCGGCGTCGGCACACAATGTGTAATGTCTGTTCATACACCATCCATCTAATCATGCCGGCTGCCTGAGCCGGACGGAAAGGAGATCGATATGGCGCGTACCATTGTGGTTAAGGCAGGAGACACTCTTTCGCAGATAGCGCGGACCGCCTACGGCAGCGCTGCCTTTACCCTTCAGCTAGCCGATTACAACGGCATCACTAATCCCAACATCCTGCGGATCGGAGAACGGCTCGAACTACCTGCCTTGAAAGAACTGAGCAGAAAACAGCGGCAGCCGGTCCTGCCCGGACCGCTGCAATTGCCCCACGGTCTGGAAGGGATCATCGACACCTTCGGCGACATCAGTGAGCATATCCGCGATAACGGTCACCTGCGTCATGCCTGGGAATCGGGACACCTCACCACCGCTCCTATTCCTTTTCCCATCTCCCTTTCCTGGGAGCGTACCCGGCAGATACGGGGTATTTACTGCCACAAACTGCTGGCCCCTGTTGTCAGCGGACTCTTCAGGGAAATCGAAGCAGAAGGGCTGCATGAGCAGATCAACACCTATGGCGGCTGCTACAACTACCGACCCAAACGCCAGAGCAGCAAACTTTCCACCCACTGCTGGGGGATCGCCATCGACCTTAATCCGGAAACCAACCCGCAGGGCAGCAAGGGGAACATGCACCCCGATCTGGTCAGCCTGTTCAAACAGCACGGCTTCACCTGGGGCGGCGACTGGAGCGGTAAGAGCAAGGATCCGATGCATTTTCAGTTTTGTACGGGGTATTGAGGAAAAAAATAGTTCTGAAAGGACAACAACAAATGTCTGCAAAAAGCACCCTGCTTGTCTTCGTCCATGGCTGGAGCGTCACTAATACCGATACGTACGGTGGCCTGCCCGAGCGACTGCGTGTAGAGGCTGAAGCCGCAGGCATCAGTATCCAGATCAAGGAAATTTTTCTCGGTCGCTACATCAGCTTTCACGACGAGGTACGTGTTACTGATATCTCCAGAGCCTTCCGCACAGCCATTGAGAATGAATTGTCCAACCTTTTGCAAGACGGCAGCCGCTTTGTCTGTATCACCCACTCAACAGGCGGACCGGTTGTCAGAGACTGGTGGCATCGCTATTACGAAACTAACACACAGGCAAGTATCTGCCCCATGAGCCATCTGATTATGTTGGCACCAGCCAACTATGGCTCTGCCCTGGCTCAACTGGGGAAGGAACGACTAAGCCGGTTGAAGTCCTGGTTTGAAGGGGTGGAGCCGGGGCAGGGAGTGCTGGACTGGCTGGAACTTGGCAGTAAGGAGGCTTGGAAGCTCAACAGCGAGTGGATATGCAACGGTGGCAGTCAGATCGGTCCCCACGGCATCTTTCCTTTCGTGCTCACCGGACAGAGCATTGATCGTGCCTTCTACGACAACCTGAACAGCTATACCGGCGAAACAGGATCGGATGGCGTTGTGCGGGTAGCCGCAGCCAATCTCTGTGGCACGTACATCAGGCTGGTACAGGAAGCGCCGCAACCGGTCACAGGCAGACGGGGAGAATTCTCAGCCAAAAATCTGCACATGGAAACAATCTGTCATGCTCCGAACACGGCCTTGAGGGTGATCGGTGGCAAATCCCATTCGGGCGATAAAATGGGGATCATGCGCAGTGTCAAAGAAAAACGGAACGATACCAAGAGCAGCGAAACCGTTAACGCCATTTTAGAATGCATGCAAATAACAACAGAGAAACAGTACGAGGAGTTGTGCAATAGATTCAGAACTGAGACAGAAGCTGTTCAGAAGGCTGAACAGCTGGAAATAGAGCAAAAACTGTTCAGGTCAGATATCTGCTTTGTCCATGACAGATATGCAATGGTGATTTTCCGCGTGCAGGATGATGAAGGTTATCCGGTTGCAGATTTTGACCTTGTACTCACTGCCGGACCAGATGCCGACCCCAACCACCTACCGAAGGGCTTTTTTGTTGACCGCCAGCGCAACAGCATCAGCCCGCAAACGATCACTTACTATTTCAACCGAGATGTCATGAAGGGTACGGAAGCAATCAAAGACAAAGATAACAGTCTTATCCGGGAAGCATTGCCAGGTGCGGAAATGTTGGGGTTCAGAATAATTGCCCGGCCTGATAGCGGATTTGTGTACTACCTGCCGTGTGAAATCCAGTCATCATCTGAAATGCTTCAGACAGCACTGCATGCTAACTCTACGACACTGGTTGATATCATTTTGCGGCGTATTGTTCGCAAGAACGTATTTCGTGTGGATAAGGTAACGGTCGAGACAAAACGAGGCAGCTTTAAGAATACCAAGCCGGGTGATGAGATTGTTGAAGGATAACTACAGTTTACAATAAGCCATAGGGGGCAGGTCTCAACCCTATACAGAATCTGAAATGTAGGCGGTTGAGACCTGCCACCTACATAATGTGTACATAATGTGTGATGATCTCCGAGAAGAAGTATGACAGCCAGTTCAAGCTAGTATTTGACGATATCCGGCAGTTGATGGCACCGCCTGAGGCGAAGAAGAAGCGGCCGATTGGGTTTGGGAGAGGGGATTAGCGACTTTAATTGGGGGGTGTCCCTATTTAATTAACGCGGATCACAGAAGAAGGTGTCCATCCCGGTAACGGCTTCCAGCTTTTTGAACTTGGCCATTTCTGAGCCGTTGTCGAGTGTCAGCGTCCTGCGCAATTCGGCAGGGATGGTTAATAGCTGTCCCGCCAATGCAGTGTTGAACGAGATTGCCATTTTATCATCGACCTTGGCCAGCAGCAGATAACGGCTCTTGCGCTCGATACAGCTGACCAGGGCGGCCTTACCGAAAGAAGCAGATACGAGGTCTGCCTCCCAATCGCCGAAGCGTTTACGGCCTGCTACGATATCTGGACGTTCGGCGATCCCGATCCGTTCGAGTGCAAATCGTTTGCCTTGCCCGTAAGCGGTACGTGGACGCCGCCGATCACGACCACGGCGCAAACAGCGATGGAAGTTTCCTCCTGTCCGTGCAGCCGTGTAGATCCACCGGTAGATTGTTTCGGTGCTGATCCTCATTCGAGGATCGTCCGGGTAATCGAGACAAATACGTCCGGCAATCTGTTCCGGTGCCCAGTTGTTGCGTAGCTTTTCGTCAACGTACGCGACAAGGAACGGCCGATTCTGGCAACGGTAGTGACGTGGCTGCGAGTGGCGACAGTCCGAACGCTTTTGAGCAGTTTGATGACGATAGCCGCTCTTTGAACTGTTACGCAGCCATTCCCGCGATATAGTCGTGTGGCTCCGGCCAAGACAAAGAGCTATTTTCCGAAAGCTCATACCTTGGCGAACAAAATGTTCAATGGCAAAACGCTCTTCTGAGGTAATATGGCGGTAGGACATGGTGGGTTCCTCCTGGGATGTTTGTCGTTGGCGCTTCAAACACTACCAGAAACCCACTATGTCCTCTCGATTTTTACCTCCCCACTACCGTGGTGCACTTTGAACTAGAATCTACCCCCGATTAGATTTTTAGTTTCATTATTGGAGCAAATTCCATGACTGATCCAAAGAAAAAAGATATAGCAACATCATTTACCGCTTTTCTATTTATCGTTTTAGTGGTTTCAGGAATGTTAATGTTTTTCCATATTTTTGATAATTATACAAAAACCGTTCATGAGATATTGGGATTAGCTTTTGTATTAGCTTCATCTTTTCATATACTTTTGAACTGGAAACAAATGAAAAGATATTTTTCAAAACAAATATTTTTAATTTCAGGTATATTAGTCTTTTTTATTTCACTAATGTTTGTATTCCTTGGTAAAGATCACAAAGACACAAAAGATGTTATCATTAATTCACTATTAAATACTCATATCTCAAATTCATTCGTTGTATTAAATAACAATTATGAAAATACAAAGACAAAACTTGAGGAGATGGGCATAGTTATTAACGGTTCGACTACAATAGAAGAAATAAGCAAGAATAATGGATTATCAACACAAAAAATAGTGGAAGCAATCATGTATTGACAATAATTTAAACCTAATAATACAAATCAGCCGACGCAAAAAGCCGCGCGCCAGAATTCTGGGTAGAGTAGAGAGCAGGTTTTACCCTGCCCTCCCTCATCAAACCGTGCATGCGGTTTTCCCGCACACGGCTTTCCGATGTTCTTCACTGTAAGGCATGCGCTTTCTTCCAACCTGCTGTTGTCGGCACTTTATACAAGCCATATCTTTCATACAATGACTTGGCGGGAAACTTGGCGTACCCTGCTATTCTATCTCTGACCTTATGCCTCTTGCGCAGATGGGTTGTCAGACGCTGTTCAAGATGATTTCTTACCTTTTGCAGCGTCCTGCTGCTGTTTCGGTAGTGAAAGTATCCAACCCAACCTCTTGCGGTGGCATTGACTTCATTCACTATCCATTCAATCGGCCTAATTGTCCTCGCTCTTTTCGTGAGTTCGGTCAATCGGTCTTTGATATTTTGCAGGGCTTTCTTCGATGGCTGAACATGGGGATATATATTTCCCGTTCTTCTGCTTTCTCCCATCCAAATTGAAAATCCAAGAAAATCAAACTTCTCCTTATGAGCATTGACTATCTTCGTCTTTGTCTCATTGAGTGAAAGCTTCAGCCGCTCCAGTATTTGTCGCAGTGTTGTCATGGCTTTGTCGGATTTACCTCTCCGGCAGAGAATGACGATGTCGTCGGCGTATCTGACGATACGGGCTCCCAGTCGCTGTGTCAGGTTATTCCGCTCCCATATCCTGTCCAGTAGGTGCAGGGAAAATGCGGGACACTCCCCATATTTAACGCACCTGACCTCCCATGCCCCCACCCCGCCCCTCTCTTCACATCTCCATCAACATCCGCGCCTGGCGATGCAGCTCCGCATTGGCAAGCGCCGCGACCTTCTTTTTGACCGCCCGTGAATAGTACTCCTTTTCGGTTTTAGTCAGCGGCAGACCATCCAGTTTCTTACGGAACAACTCTTTCTGCTTGGGAGAAAACAGTTGCGACAGGGCATACTCCAGGGACAGTTCATCGTAGGCATCCTTGCGCTGCCTGCTCTTTTCAGCCCCTTTTTCGAAATAGAGCTCGAACATCCCCTTGAGCCGCCCAGCCTGGAACTCTCTGCCAGCAAGGGTAAACGGATCGTCGTGGGCCAGCGAGCGGGTCAGTTGTTTGAGTTGAGCCATATTCCGGTCTGACAATGTATCCTTCAATTGCTTTGCCCAGTAAAATGACAGGCGAAAAGAGTCATAGAGCGCCAGCGAAAGGAGCAGCAAAGCCTGTAAATCCGACCTCTCGTCGTCGGTGGCAAGATTGACCAGTACCCGATCATACTCGAAACGGTAATCTTTGGCGGCATTCAGGAGCAGCACCGGAAAACCTTCCCACAGGCGGGTATCGCGGCTTTTTACCACATCGGCGAGCGTCTGGTTGACGTCAACCTCTCCACCGGCCTCCATGAGCGGCAAGCCAAGCCGCGCCAGCCTTTCTAGCAATGTGCTGTCACTCATACAGATTCTCCTCCCGGAGCAGTTCGATAAAACGGTCGATATGCCCCCCAATGCGTTCTACGGAAATGTCATAGCTGACGAGTTCCCGGTAATGATTTGCCAAGCGCAGGATATCAATCTTTCCATGCAGGGCTTTTACCAGCATCAGACAATCCTCGAAATCCACCCCTGTCCCGCGCATCAGCTTGCTGGCGATCAGGTCGTATGGGTTAAGAATGCCGATGTACAGGCGAGAGTACTCCATCAGCAGGCTGTGATTTACCGGCTCAAGCGGCGATTCCAGCAGTTCGGTGGTATGGATGCGCTTGCCGGGAAAGAGATCAAACCTGAAGATGTCTCCTTTCCGCAGCCAGCCGCTGGCAGTGACCTGTTCATATCCCAGGTTCTTCAGCACACTGACCAGATAAACGTGTTCGGCAGAAACCGGAACCATGAAATCGACATCCTTGGTCGATGGCTTGACCCCTTGCAGAGTGAGCGCCGTGCCGCCACAGGCGATGAGGTGAACCTTTTTCTTGAGAAAGCGGTTCCACAGCGCCAACACATCAAGCAATTTCTGTTTGCCGAGCCGGTATTCCATAACCATCCCTATCAATACAAATTATTGTATAAAATAATACAACAATTTGAACTAAAATGTACAACTAATTTCACCGCTACCAATATCTATCGCCGCAGTCCGCTATGGAAACTGCCCCTAAAGAATCGGCAGCCTGCAATAGCCTGTCAATCAAGCCCCAACACTATCGCTTATCCCGGAATTCGGAATTCTGCGGAATTCTGGGGACAGTATAGAATGGCGCTAGTTTAAGCATTAATTAACACGATATCTGTTCCGGTGTGAGATCTCCTTCATTTTCTTCCTTGGGGCAGTCATGAGTTCGTAATTTTTGGG
>DIUT01000013.1 GCA_002423105.1 Geobacter sp. UBA6151
CTGGGACAGCAGGTCGCCGGATTGGGCCGCGTTCAGTTTGCCTTGCAGCGCCTCCACCTCCCGTTGCAGTTCCTTCTGACGCTCCACCAGCTTTTCCACCCGGTCCAGCAGTCTGCTGCTGTCGGTTTTGAGCAGCTCGGCAACGGTGCGGCGTTCTTCCTCCATCTGCCGGACAAAGGCCAGGGCGTTAAAGCCGGTGGCTCCTTCAATCCGGCGTACCCCGGCAGCGATGCCCCCCTCTGACAGTATCTTGAACAGGCTGATGTCGCCACTAGCCCGCACATGGGTACCGCCGCACAGCTCAGAGCTGATCTCGCCAACCCGTACGACCCGCACGGTGCTGCCGTATTTCTCGTCAAAAAGTGCTGTGGCACCGCTGTCAACCGCCTCCTGCATCCCCATCTCGCGGATATTGAGTTCATCGTTTTCCATGATCCAGGAGTTCACCAGATTTTCCACCTGCTGCAATTCGGCGGTGCTTACGCCGGTAAAGTGGGTGAAATCAAAGCGCAGGCGGCCCGGCTCCACCAGCGAGCCGGCCTGTTTGATATGCTCACCCAGCACCTGGCGCAAGGCTGCCTGCAAAAGGTGCGTGGCGGTGTGGTTACGGGCTGTTGCCCGCCGCTTCTCAGTATGCACCGTCAGGTTGACCGCGTCACCGGTCTTGATGACTCCTTCTTTTACCAGGACGTGGTGTATCACCAGATCGGTGAAGGGGCGGGAGGTGGCCAGCACTTCCAGGTGGGCGCTGCCGCTGGAGACAGAGCCGGTATCACCGGCCTGCCCGCCGGACTCACCGTAGAAGGGGGTGGTTGCACAGATCAGGTCTATCTGGTCTCCGGCTGTCGCTGACTGCACCTTGACACCGTCGCGCAGCAGCGCTGTAACCGGCGAAGAGGCGGTCAGGCTGCCGTAACCGACAAAACTGCTGCGCAGTCCGCGGTTATGCAGCTCCTTGTAGACATCTGCAATACCGGCAGCGCCTGAGCCTTTCCAGTGTTCACGGCCCAGCTCCCGTTGACGCTCCATACAGGCCTCGAAACCGGGCTCATCCACACTGAACCCTTCGGATCGCACAATATCTTCGGTCAGATCCACCGGGAAACCAAAGGTGTCGTACAGCTTGAAGAGAGTTTCTCCGGGAATCACGCTCTTTCCGGCACTGCGCAGGGCGGCTACTTCCTCATTCACGATCGCCAGACCACGGTCCAGTGTCTCATTAAAGCGTTCCTCTTCCGCCAGAACCACCTTGCGGATATAGGCTTCACGTTCAGCCAGTTCAGGGTAGGCATCCCCCATCATCTCCCGTACTGCATCCACCATGCGGCAGAGCAACGGCTCGGCCACCCCCAGCATTTTGGCATGGCGGGCTGCCCGCCGCATGATCCGCCGCAGCACGTATCCGCGTCCTTCGTTGCTGGGCAGCGCTCCATCACAGATCAGGAAGGTGACGGCCCGGCAGTGGTCGGCAATGACCCGCATCGAAACGCTGTCCTTCTCGTTTTCGCCGTATTTCTTGCCGCTGTGCCGCTCGATGTGGCGGATGATTCCCTGTAGCAGGTCAGTGTCGTAGTTGGATTGCACCCCCTGCATGACGGTGGTGATCCTCTCCAGCCCCATGCCGGTGTCCACGGCCGGTTTGGGCAGCGGATGCAGCACGCCGTCGGCGGTGCGGTTGAACTGCATGAAGACGTTGTTCCAGATTTCCATGTAACGGTCGCAGTCGCAGCCTACAGCGCAGTCCGATGAACCGCAGCCCACACCAGGGCCGTTGTCCCAAAAAATTTCGGTGCAGGGACCGCAGGGACCGGTGTCGCCCATGGACCAGAAGTTGTCTTTCTCGCCAAAGCGGTAGATCCGCTCCCGTGGAACCCCTTCCTGCTCATGCCAGATGTCGGCAGCCTCGTCGTCATCGGTAAAGACCGTGACATACAGCCGGTTTTTGTCCAGTCCCAGATCTTTGGTCAGGAATTCCCAGGCATAGGCGATCGCTTCCTTCTTGAAATAATCACCAAAGGAGAAGTTGCCCAGCATCTCAAAAAAGGTGTGATGCCGCGCTGTGCGTCCCACGTTCTCCAGATCATTGTGTTTGCCCCCGGCCCGTACGCATTTCTGGGAGCTGGCAGCCCGGTAATAACCACGGTCCTCCATACCCAGGAAACAGTCCTTGAACTGGTTCATCCCCGCGTTGGTAAACATCAGGGTCGGGTCATTGTGTGGAATCAGGCCGGAGCTGGCCACCACGATGTGGCCGCGCTCCTCGAAGTACTTCAGAAAACGTGCGCGAATCTCTTTACCGGTCATGTAGTTGTTCCTTGCTCAGTTCATTCAAAAACAGTTATTTTTTCTTGTCAGGCAACGGCAGTTCCGTTGGCACCCAGGTTTCAATATACCGTCCATCTTCATCAATCTTGTTTATGTAACGTTTTACCATTCCGCTTGCGCTATCCAGCAGAAAAACCCCCTGATGGACATAGGTTTCCTTGCGCTTCAGGTCAAAGGTCGTATAGCTGCCCTGAAAAAGCTGATACCGTCCAACCTCTGCGGAAGCAGCGCCAGCCTTGCTGTTGGCATCAGCTGCAAGTGGCGCCATGAACAGCAGTCCCACAACTGCCAAACCGATCATTTTTTGCATGACATACTCCTATTCAACCGCCACCACTGCTGACGGTTCGCTTTCCAGGCCATCGGCATCCTCGGCGGTCACGTACAGTTCAAGTTTGCCGGGCTCGGCGACCTTCCACGCGTTCGTTTCAACCGTGGCCAGCTTTTGACCGCCAAAAAAACTCTTTTTGTAGATATGGTAGTGTTTCACATCGGCCTGTGATGATTGTACCCAGGCTATCTGCCGGGTTGCGCGATCCTTAAGCGTTACCCCTTCAACCGCTTTGGGGAGCAGCTTGGTTGTAGCTGTGACCGTCTCCGACAGCAGACTTTCCAGATTGTCCTTGTCAATTGCCTGCAACTGGTAAGTGTAAGCTAGGCCATCTTTCAGTTCAGAGTCAACAAAGGCGGTCTCTCCGGTTTTCATTAATTGGCGGAATTCGCCATCATCACGTTTACGGTAGACCACATATTCGGCAATATCCGCTTCAGGATTTTTAGTCCAGCGCAGCGTCACTTTGCGGGGTTCTCCCGAAGCTGCGCTCAGCCCCTGAGGAGTGGCGGGAACCGCTTTGGTGACGGCATCGGCGCGGGAACTCAACTGGCTGACAGCCCCCCCGGCATTCACCGCTGAAACAGCATAGGAGTAAGCTGTTTTGTCATGCAACGGCTTTTCGTCATCACGAAACCAGGTTTGCTGGGCTTTAAGCTCTGCAATCTTAATCAGTTTTTCCTGCCCCTTTTCGCCACGATAAATCTGGTAGGCGGTCAACTCATCATCAGGTGTCGCTGTTGATTCCCACTTGATTGATACCCTGCGCGGCTCACCGCTGGTTGCTGTGACTCTCACCGGAGCTGGCGGCAGATCGCGGGTAGTTGCGGAGATTGACGCCGATGCGCCACCGCTGCCTGATTCCTTGCTGAGCGCGATGATCCGGTACCAGTAGGTGGTCTTATCAGTAAGCCCGCTATCAAGGTATGTCGTCTGTTCCCGTCCGTTGATCATTGCTACTTCGCGATATGGTCCCTCGTTGGTGTCGGCCCGTTCCAGGCGATAGCCGCTTACCTGCTCAAACGGATGTAGCTGCCAGCTGAGCGGGACCCGCCGGACCTTGGCGCTGGTTGCGGTAAGGCCGTCGGTAGCTGCGGGAGCGGTTACTGAGAGCTGAACTGACAGTTCACTTTCCGCTCCTGCCTGGTTGAAGGCGGTCATGGCATAGAAGTAAGCGGCCCCGTCCTTCAACCCCTGATCACGGAACTGGGGAGGGTCGTCCCCCGCTTTGGCGACGGGCGAAAGCTCCTTTTCATCAACAGTGCGCCGGTAGATGCGCACCCCTTTGGGGGCTGTCCGTTCATCACCGACGCTAAACGGGCGTTGCCGCCAGGAGAGAACGGCACCTCCCAGGATTGGCTCCACATTCATAAAGATCGGTACTGCCGGAGCAATGGTAGTAGCGCCGCGTACTACCGCAGTCGGTGCGCTGGAGCCGCCCCCCTGTCCGACGCACGCTATCCGATAGTAATAGCTCTCATTCAGGCGCAGGTTTTCATCGTTATAGGCCGTCTCAGTCACTGTGCTGACGGTGCTGAACGGCCCTTCCGCAGTTACTGAACGCATGACCAGATAGCCTGCTACCTGTGCCTGATTCTGATGTTTCCAGCGCAGCCGGATAGCATTGGTTGAGCCGATCGCTTCCAGGTTTACCGGCGGTTGCAGCGGACCAGTCGCAACTGCGGTAGTCGGTGTTGTTGCGCTGCCCTGTTGTGCAGCATTCCTGATTCTCCGGGCAAGCTCCCGCAGCACACGGGTCGCATCCGCTTCGACCATGCGGGTTTGTTCGGTAAAAAGGATATTCTGGCTGCGCAATCCCAGGAGCCGCAGATCAATCAGCATCCCTTGCGGCTGGCTGGTGACGTTGCCGGCCACAAGAAAATCCAGTCCCAGTCTGCTGCCCATACGTTGCATCTGTTCCGGGGTCAGCGAGTCGGAGCGGACCCCTTCCAGCGCCATCATCGATTCCAGCCGTTTGCGTTCGAATATCTCGAACTGTCCGGTGTTGTCCAGTTCGTTCAGCAATACCGTGGTCAGATATTCAGTAAAGGCCATGGCTTCAATATTTCTGGCAACAAACGGTACTGCCCCCAGCTTGGCTTTCAGGCGGTGTTCAGCAGCAGCACCCCAGGAAACGGTTGCAAACAGCAACACGGCGATCACCAGGGGTGTGCGAACTATCCGGATAGCTTTTTTGTTCGTGGATTCTAGCCAGCCCATGACGGCACCCTCCAATGGCAGCGTTTACCTGCCGTCAGCCAGTTGCAGCTGGCGGTCGATCTCGCGGCGGGCCTGCTCGGTTACCTGGCTGGCAACGTTTTTCACCTCTTCGGATATGATGGCGTCAATGTAGCGCTCAACTGCGGATTCAGGCTGGCCTTTCTTGCCGAGAAGTTCTGCGGCGTTCAGATAGGCGGCCTGCAGGTTCTGGAAACGGGAGAGCACCAGGTGTCCCAACTCGGCAATCCCTTCTTCCACGGCCTTTTCCAGAAGTTCCGCGTCAGGTGGCAGTTGCAGCGGATCAAAGGTGATGTTGGCAAATTCGACCCCTTCGGAGAAGTTGTCCTGAGCCTCCTTGCGGCTCTTGATGGTCTTGGTGATCACCACCTCGCCGGATTCAACATCAATCACCCTGAAGGAAAGGGCAACGTTCGCCGTCTTCTTGTGCGTGCCCACCTTGTAGCGGACCGTTTCGCGGATATCCTCCTCAATCAGGGAGGGGGGGGCCATGGCCAGCTCCCGCTCGTTGGGTGAAGGGTTGCGTTGCAGCCAGCTCTGGTAGGCCGGGTTGGACACTTTCTTTTTGGCCACGGAAACGTTGACCATCTTGGAGCTTTCTTCGGCGCTCTTTTCTACATTGTATTGCAAGACGCTGCCAAAAATGAAAATATCGGTTCCCTTGAGTTTGCCGGTCTTCTTGGCTGACTCAATGTCGTACAGCCCGGCCTGACCGAACTCGATTTCCTTGATAATGGCACCCAGTACGTCGCGGGCAAGTATCTTGACATCACTGCTGGCATTTTTGGTCATATAGGAAAGCAGGCTGTCGGTGACCAATTTACCTGCATCAATGCTGTTGGTGGGCGGTGAAAAATCCATCACCGCGATTTTCTTAACCACCCGCTGCCGCAACCGGTCTTTTAGTGCCTGCAGGCGCTGGGATAACGACCGGTCAATGCCGCCCAGTTTTATGGCCAGCTCCTGCCACTGCAAGGCGTTACCCAGCAGGCCGGCCGCTTCATATTCATGGGATTTTGCCGTCATTTCAGAGACCAGTTGTTGTCTCACATCAGCCGCATTGCCCTCGTTGAGAAAATCCTTGGAAAATTCAACGCCAGCCATCATTGAAAGGTAGGCGTTGTACAACTGCTTGCGGTTCAGTTGTACGGTTGCCTGTTGCAGTACCCGCGCAGCTCCCTGGCTGCGCAGATTAGTCATTTTCTGGGAAAGCTCGGCATTCGGTCCCAGAGCCTGGGCCTTACGGAGCAGACCAAGCGCTTCACGCCATTTCTGCTGTGCGGCCCGCTGCTCTGCCTTGGCAAACCAGGCTGCCGCCGTATTCTTGCTTTTTGTGTCCGCCAACAGCACCACAAGCTGCTGATTGTCCGGCTGAATGGCCAGAGCCTGCTGGATGGCAACGGTCATGCCGTCAAGATCATCCAGCGTCCGCAGCCGCTCCACCTCTTTCAGGTAGTAGGCCATGGCGGCGCTTTCGGTTTGGGGCAGTTTGATGGCCAGGTCCAGATACTGGGGATAGAACTGGCGCAGTTCCCGCAGTTTGTTGATGGCGGTGGGCCAGTCTTTGGCCTCCGCAGCCTTGCCCGATTCCCGGTAGAGAAATTCGGCCCGCTTCAAAAGTGTGTCGGACTGGCTTTTTACCGATGCGGCCAAAGCCCGGGCATCGCTGTTGCTTGGGTCTGCTTTAAGCGCCTTGTCCAGATCCAACTGTGCCGCCCGCAACTGTTCAACCGTCAGCGAACCGCTTGCAAGGCGTTTGCGGCTCTGTTCGGTGAATCTGCTGGCAGCGGCCTTGCGTGCAGAGGTCAAGGCGATCCTGTATTCCTGGTTGTCCTGTTCCTTGGTTATGGCATCTTCGTACAGGGTGATCGCTTCGTCCATCCGCCCCTGACGTTCCAGTTGACGTCCCAGTTCAAAGCTCTCTTTACCCGGCGTATTACAGCCAGCCAGAACGACCATTGCAACGCTCAAAAGGATTCGCTTCATGGTTTTCTCCCCCCTTTTTTACCCTGCCCACTCCAGCTTGACTGGATGTTCCCTGCTGAAAATCCTGATATCTTCAGCCGACTTCCCCCCAAGTTGAGTGTTGCCAGCTCATCGATGATAGCCCGGGTACTGCCGGTCACTTCCAGGTCCAACCGCAACTGGTGGTCACGGTAACCGCGTTCGTGCACCTCTTCCACCTGTCCCATCTGTTCCTTAAGGCTATCCTTTATACGCTGCACTTCCCCGAAGGGCAGTCCGGCAACGCTCAAGCGCAGGGTGCGCAGGCCGGTCAGTCTTTTGTTCCAGGCCGCCACCATCTGACGGTTCAGGTTATCACTCAGTTCTGCGGTCGCTTTCTGGAAAGCTTCGGTCCCCGCTGCCGATGGATTGACGTTCAGTGCCTGCTGTGTAGACGTGACCGTTGCCAGCAGTTCTCCGGTGCCCGCGTCAACGGCGCGGCAGGTGACTGCGGCCTGGACCGGACGGAGGCTGGTACCGCCCACTGCTGCTCCATGCCTGGCCGTTGCCTGGCCGATGATCACCACCTCAGCTCCACCAGCTGCGGCTGCCCGCACCAGCGCATCGGTCTGGTCACCATGGCTCTTTGCTGCTTCACGCTCCCCGGCCAACATGGCCTGGCGGTCAACCAGGGCGTAACCTTTTTTCCTGAAATTACCGAGCAGACCGGTCTCAACGACGCCACCGGGCGTTGCGGGGCCGTCGCCGTTCTGTTCCATGATCACTACGGCAACGCGCGGCTTGCCCAGTTTACGGATCAAAAGACCGACATCGTCCAGTTCCTTTTCCAGGCGATAGCGGGAGACAGCGGCCTGCACCGTCACCCGGTAGGCGTCGCTTTCAGCCCGTTCGCCGGTAATGCGGTAGGTCTTGATGAAGCCGCGGCTTTTGGAAAATATCTTGTCGTTTAATAGCTCCGAGTCTTTAACAACGGTTCTGGATTCCACTGCTACGCCGACCACCTGTTCCACAGCGCGGCGAAAGGCGTTCTGCAACGCCGCTTCACGGGCCAGATCCTTGCGCCCGCCCGTAATGGCCGCATATCCTTCCGCTTCAACCACGGAAGACGGCTGTTCCGCCGCCATGGCTGCCATGGAAACCAGACATACCGCGATCATCAGCAGTGCGCCGGTCAGGCGCTGCAGTACTCCGGGTGCTTTGAAGCTACCAGTCATGGTACTCCTCCTCTCCCCTGTGCCGCAGAACCGAGCGGATGACCGTTGCCGTAAATCCCCGCCGTTGCATGAACGCGGCCACCCGCCGCCGTTCCCGCTCACCGGCGGTCGCCGGGTCAAATGCCGGATAGCGTCGTGCCGTTATACGCCGGGCCAGCGTGGTTTCATCCTCTTCGCTGCCCGTTTCTCCGGGCAGTTCGTCCAGCAGTTCCACCGGCAGTCCCCGCCGCCGCAATTCCTGCCGCAGACGATAGCCCACATACCGCCCACTGCCACGGGCCGACTCAATGAAGCGCTGGGCATAACGCCGGTCATCCAGAAAACGTTCCTGCTGCAAACGTTCAATTGCCAGCACGATATCAGCTTCGTCACAGCCGCGCAGCCGCAGTTTTCCGGTCATGGCCGCCACGGTATAATCGCGGCCTGTCAGCAGACGCAAGGCCTGTTGGTAGGCGTTGACCGTCCCGTCAGTAACGGTCGATTTCGATTTTATTCCCCTCATCAACAACCTCATCCACCTTTTTATCATCAAAATTGTCCCACGTGGCGTCAGAGGTGGAGGAGATGCCGGAGACCTTGAGGGCGAAATCGTCCGGGTTGGAGCACTGGCGCAATGCCTCTTCATAGGTTATCAGCTTGGAGTTGAGCAGTTTCATCAGTGACTGGTCAAAGGTCTGCATGCCATAGGAAACGAATCCCTGAGCAATGGCGTCACGAATCTGTTTGGTCTTGTCCTTATCGTCAATGCATTCCCTGATGCGGGCGGTGCCCAGCAGCACTTCCACCGCCGGTACCCGGCCCTTGCCGTCGGCTCGCGGCACCAGGCGCTGGGATACAATTCCCTTGATGATGCCGGCCAACTGGATGCGCACCTGTCGCTGATGATAGGGGGGAAATACGCCGATAATGCGGTTGATGGTTTCCTGGGCATCCATGGTATGCAGGGTTGACATCACCAGATGACCTGTTTCTGCCGCAGTCATGGCGGTTTCAACGGTTTCGTAGTCCCGCATCTCACCCACCAGGATCACGTCCGGGTCCTGGCGCAGGGCGCCTTTGAGCGCTGTGGCAAAGGTAGGGGTGTCGGTACCCACTTCCCGCTGGCTGATGATGCTCTTGTTGTCGCGGTGCAGGAACTCAACCGGGTCTTCGATGGTGATGATGTTGCAGGTGCGGCTATTGTTGATGTAGTCGATCATGGCCGCCAGGGTGGATGACTTGCCGGAGCCGGTGGTGCCGGTGATCAGGATCATTCCCCGTTCTTCCAGGCAGAGTTTTTTCAGTGCCGGCGGCAGGTTCAAATCTTCAAGGTTGGGGATTTTGACGGAGATGGCTCGAAATACCAAGGCCACGGTTCCCCGCTGGCGGTAACAGCTGACCCTGAAACGGCCCAGGCCCGGCACGGCGTATGCCAGATCCACCTCGGAGTTTTCTTCGAAAATCCGTTTCTGACGGTCATTCATCATGGATGCGGCCATGCCGCCGACGATCTCGGGGGAGAGCCGCTGGGCGTTGGGGATCGGATGCAACTTGCCGTCGATACGCACGATGGGCGGCAGTCCGGTCTTTATATGGATGTCAGAACCTTTTGCCTTGACCGCTATGCTGAGGATTTCATTCAGGTCCATACAGCGCCTCCATGGGGGAACAGGCTATCAGACCTCAGTCTTGGGAGCAGGCTTGATCAGCTCCAGCAGTTTTTCCTCGATTTCCGCCAGCATGGCCGGATTATCCTTCAGGAACTGGCGGGAGTTTTCACGCCCCTGACCGATTCGCTCCTTGTTATAGGAGAACCATGCGCCGCTTTTGTCCACAATGTTCCGTTCCACCGCCAGGTCAAGCACGTCGCCGGTGCGTGAAATACCTTCGCCGTACAGGATATCGAATTCGGCTTCCTTGAAAGGCGGGGCCACTTTGTTCTTTACAATCTTGACTTTGGTCCGGGAACCGATGATCTGATCCCCTTGTTTGAGGGTGGCGATCTTGCGGATGTCCATCCTGACCGACGCATAGAACTTAAGGGCATTGCCGCCGGTGGTGGTTTCAGGGTTTCCGAACATGACGCCGATCTTCATCCGGATCTGGTTGATGAAAATCACGCAGCAGTTGGATTTGGAGATAATGCCGGTCAGCTTGCGCAGGGCCTGGGACATCAGGCGGGCCTGCAGACCCATGTGGGAATCGCCCATCTCTCCTTCGATCTCAGCCTTGGGCACCAGGGCAGCCACAGAGTCCACCACCAGCACATCAATTGCGCCGCTGCGCACCAGGGTTTCAGCAATCTCCAGCGCCTGTTCGCCGGTATCCGGCTGGGAAACCAGCAGATCATCGGTTCTGACCCCCAATTTGCGGGCATAGCCAACGTCCAGGGCATGTTCTGCATCAACAAAGGCGGCAATGCCGCCGGTTTTCTGTGCTTCGGCCACAATATGCAAAGCCAGGGTGGTTTTGCCTGAGGACTCGGGACCGTAAATCTCGATGACCCGTCCCCGTGGAACACCGCCAACGCCCAGGGCCAGATCCAGGGAGATGGCGCCGGTGGAAATTGCCTCAACGCCGGGAAGCGCCTCATCATTGCCAAGGCGCATGATGGCGCCCTTGCCGAACTGTTTTTCAATCTGGGAAAGGGCCAGTTCTATGGCTTTATTCTTGTCGCTCACGGACGTACCTCCTAGGGTCACATGAAAAGATGAAAAGAGTTGCGAAAAGTACCATATCAAAACAGGGGGCGGCAAGCTAATTTACCGCTGATTTTGCCTCTAAAAGGTGATTTTTAAGCAAAAATAGCGCTTGTTCGGTGGTCTGTTGCCGGATCGTTGCACGATCGCCATGAAACAGGTGGCGTTGCACAATAGAGGTGTTACGACCGGACAGCGCAACAAACACCGTTCCCACCGGTTTTTCGGCAGTTCCGCCATCCGGTCCGGCAATGCCGGTCACTGACAGAGCGAGATCACTGCCAATGGCCAGGCGCGCACCGTCGGCCATGGCTTTGGCCACCTCATCGCTGACCGCGCCATGGCGGGCCAGCAGTTCTTCCGGCACCTGCAGCAGGTCCGTTTTTACCCCATTACTGTAGGCCACCACACCGCCGCTGAAGTAGGCCGAGCTGCCGGGAAGCGCCGTGATTCTGGCTGCAATCATGCCGCCGGTGCAGGACTCGGCAAGAGCCAGGGTTTGACCCGATTGACGCAGCAATCGTGCCAGAAGGTCATCGATCTCCACCATCGTACTCCTTCCGCAGCAGGCGCTGTACCTCCCGCAATGGCAGTCCCTGCTCACGGGCGATGCGGCGGCAGTCCTCGTACTCCGGCTTCACGCCGTGGGGAGAACGTTTGAAGCGGACCATGCCCCAGCCGGTTTCCCGTTCCTCCCGTTGCCGGTTGCTGATCCAGCGCCTGACGTCATTGATCCGTACCCCCAGGCTGCCAGTTTCAGCCATCACAAGTGCCAGCAACTCTTCCAACCGATCCGGAACGCACAGGAATGAAAGCTGCGCCCCCGGCCGGTTCTTCTTCATCTGGATTGCAGTATACCAGACATCCAGCGCTCCCGCTTCCAGCAGCCGTTCCATGGTATAACCAAGTTGCTCCGCTGTTACGTCGTCAAGGTTGCAGACCGCTTCACGGACAGTATCATGGCCGGTTTCTTCCCGGCCGCTGCCCAGAAAGGCGCGCAGGATATTGGGGCAATCGGCAAAATCCTTTGTCCCTGCCCCGTGGCCGATCCGATCCACCATCATGGGCGGCATCGTGTGACACCCTTTGGCTAGTGCGGCCAGAATTGCCGCTCCGGTGGGGGTGACCCGCTCTCCTTCCGGGCAATGTCCATGCACCGCAAAGCCTTTGAGCAGTTCTGCCGTGGCCGGCGCCGGAACCGGCAACCGGCCGTGGGCTGTCTCCACAAATCCTCCGCCCAGCGGTACCGCTGAAACGTGCACGTTCTCCACGTGCAGATAGTCAAGGGCAATGGCAACCGCTACAATATCCACGATGCTGTCCACAGCCCCCACTTCGTGGAAGGTCACCGCCTCACATGCCACTCCGTGTACCAGCGCCTCTGCCTCTGCCAGCCGCAGAAAAATCCGTTGCGCCAGTTCCTTTGTGCGGGCATTCAGGCTGCTTTCTGCGATCATCTGTCGGATGTCGGCATAGCTGCGATGGTGGTGCTGGCCATGGGCGTGGTGATGGTGGTGCTCTTCAAGGAGTTGTACGGTAAGATGCAGTCCGGTCATACCTCGCCGTTCCACCTGCTTTGTGGATAGTGCAAAGGAGCCTTGCGGCAGTCCCAGCAGGGCTAGCTCACAGTTCAGGTGGTCAAGTGGCAGCCCCAGGTCCAGCAGGGCGGCCACGGTCATGTCGCCGCTGATCCCGGCGGCTGCGTCAAGGTAGAGAATGGTCATGCCGACAGTGCCTTTTGGGAGTCAGCGGACGCCTCTTTTTCCAGTTGTCTGGGCAACATGACACGGAACACCGTTGCGCCGGGCATGCTGGAAAAGCTGATCGTGCCGCCCATGCTCTGCTCAATGATCAGGCGCGACATGTAGAGCCCCAGCCCGCTCCCCTCCCGGCTCTTCTTGGTGCTGAAGTCCGGATTGAATAATTGCCCTGCCGATTCCGCCGGGATTCCGATGCCGTTGTCCCGCACTTCGACCGTGACCCGGTCTATTTCAGAGATAACCAAAATGGCAATTTTATCACGGTCTGTGCCATCGGTGGCGGGAGTACTGCCAATGCAGCGCCGTTCCAGAATGGCGTCACGGGCATTGCCGAGCAGATTCACGATAACCTGGGCAAATTCGTTGGGCAGGCCACAGACCATGTCATCAGCTGCTTGCGCCATGACTTCCAGAGTCATGTCGCCAGGCGGTATCTGCGAGCGGACCAGTGATGCCGCTTCGGCAACCTTGGCAGAAACGCTGAACAGCTCGCTGTTTTTTTCCGGCTTGAAAAACCCCCGGAAGGTGGCGATGGTTTCCGACATGAACTGTATCTGGGAAAGCGCTTTTCCGGTTGAGTTTTCCAGGTAGGTCTCGTCCAGCTTGCCGAGGTGATGGGCTTCCCGGATATTCTGCACCAGCATATTGACGGTGGTAAGGGGTTGACGCCACTGGTGGGCAATGGCAGCGATCATCTCACCCATTGCCGCCATTTTGGCCTGTTGCGCCATCAGACGTTCCTGGGCCAGACGCCGCTCCGTCTGCTCCTCTACCTTCTGGGTGAGGGTGTCGTTCAGCCGCATGATCTGTTCCTGGTAGCTGTCACTGATCACCAGGGTCTTGTGCAGCTTGCGCAGTAGCGTCCGGTAGCTTTCGGTCAGCAGGCGGTATTCGTCCGCAAGAGTATCCGGAGACGCGCCTGATCCGGCAATAACCTGAACCGTGCGGGCCAGAACGGCATCATCAGGGTCGTGTTTTTTTCGTGCCATGGCTGCTCTCATTCTCTTGGTATGGGATGTCTGGAAATCAGGGCTCTGGAATGTTGCAAAAAATGATGAATTGCTTCACCGTGAGTTGTATCAAATTTTTGCGGTCGATCAAACATGCAAGTTCGTAAAACCGTTTTATTCATCTGTTTCTTGTGGAGCGTGCCCCATGACTACGCCGTTGACCGGTAACCTGTATGCCGACCTGCCCCGGACAGTGCCGGAAGAACTGTTTGAGACGATCCTGTTGACACCGGATATCCGCATCGAGCGGATCGTTTCACATGGTCAGGCTACTCCGGAAGGAGCGTGGTATGATCAGCCGCAAGGGGAATGGGTGTTACTGGTGGCTGGTTCCGCAGGGCTGTTGCTGGAGAAAGAAGTAGAACCGCGCCGTCTGCTGCCGGGGGATTATCTCTTTATACCGCCCCATTGCCGCCACCGGGTTGCCTGGACCGACCCGGAACAGCTTACGGTATGGCTGGCGGTGCATTGCATGTGATAATTGTCTGTAAATGGAAGAAACAGAAACGGCGCGGATTTTGGATTCCGCGCCGTTTCTGTTGTTGTACCGGATTGTTGCTCTTAACCCAGGATTGCCTTGAGATCTTCATCAGCCGTGGTGATCGGCATGATGTTGAAGTTCTCCACCAGGAAGCCCAGTACCGCCGGGGTGATGAAGGCCGGCAGGGTGGGTCCGAGGCGGATGTTCTTGACACCCAGGGACAGCAGGGTGAGCAGGATGACCACGGCCTTCTGCTCGTACCAGGAAAGAATCATGGACAAGGGCAGGTCGTTGACGCCGCACTCAAACGCTCCGGCCAGGGCCACGGCGATCTGGATGGCGCTGTAGGCATCGTTGCACTGCCCCACATCCAGCAGACGCGGAATGCCGCCGATATCGCCGAACTCAAGCTTGTTGAAGCGGTACTTGCCGCAAGCCAGAGTCAGGATGACCGTATCCTTGGGTGCTTTCTCGGCAAACTCGGTGTAGTAGTTACGGCCCGATTTTGCGCCGTCGCAACCGCCCACCAGGAAGAAATGCCTGATCTGGCCGGCCTTTACCGCTGCGATGACCTTGTCAGCCACGCCCAGCACCGCATTGTGGCCGAAGCCGGTCAGGATTTCCTGGCCCGGATTTTCCAGCAGAGAGGGGCAGGCAAGGGCCTTGTTGATTACTTCGGAGAAATCCCAACCGCTGACATGCTTGACGCCGGGCCATTGTACCAGACCCCAGCTGAAGAGGCGGTCGGTGTAGGAATCAGCCGGGCGCTGAATGCAGTTGGTGTTAAAGATAATGGCGCCGGGGAATTGGGGGAATTCCTGGGCCTGGTCCTGCCATGCGCCGCCGAAGTTGCCGACCAGATGGGCGTACTTCTTTAAGCCCGGATAGGCGTGAGCTGGCAACATTTCGCCGTGGGTATAGATGTTGATTCCCTTGCCTTCGGTCTGCTTGAGCAGCTCTTCCAGCATTTTCAGGTCGTGGCCGGAAACCAGGATGCCCTTGCCGGCCTTGGTGCCCAGGTTGACCGGGGTGGGCACCGGTGCGCCGTAGGTTTCGTTGTGGGCTGCATCCAGCAGACCCATCACGGTCAGGTTCTGCTTGCCGCACTCCATGCACAGGCCCACGAAGTCCATCAGGCCTAAGGAGGCGTCAGTGGTGGCAGCCAGCGCCTTCTGGAAAAAGGCCATGACGTCGTCGTTGCTCTTGCCCAGGATCATGGCGTGATCCATATAGGCAGCCATGCCTTTGAGGCCGTACATCAGAATCTGGATAACGGAGCGGATATCTTCGTTGACATGCTGGGTGTTGATACCGTACTGCTCGCCCTGAGCCACCATGCCAGCCAGATCTGCGGCAGGCTTCCAGTCGGCAGCCGGGCCGGAAATGCTGGCGCCGCTGGCAGCCTTGGCTTTTTCCTTCAGCTGGTAGCAGGTCTGGATCATCTGGCCGATTGTTTCAGGATCAAAGTCAACGTTTGTGACGGTGGTGAAGAGACCTTCGATGGTGAAGCGGTCGATCTCGGCATTGCGGCCAAGCTTGTCGGCGTACAGGGCCAGGGACTTCAGGCCGTACAGCAGGTGATCTTGCAGGGTGGCCACGTCGGGCTTCTTGCCGCAAACGCCGGAAATGTTACAACCGGTACCGTTGGCAGCCTGCTCACACTGGTTACAGAACATGCTCATGGTGATTCCTCCTTGTTGGTGTGTTGTCTCAACTGAAACAGATGAGTTTTTGTCGTTTTGTGGTATGAACACTATACCATCATTTGGTGCATCTGTATGACCTTGGTCAAAAAAGTCCGGTTAACGGGAGGAATTCATGTCTAAAGTATTTTTTGCCGATATGCGGGCCAGCCATAAGGAAAATCTGTTCGACAAAATTACGAAGCTCTTGACCCTCTGCGATTTGCCGAAAACAGTGGGCGAGGGTGACCTGGCTGCCGTGAAGATTCATTTTGGCGAGAAGGGAAACAGCGCCTTTATCCGGCCCATTTTTGTGCGCCGGGTGGTTGATGAACTAAAGAAGCTGGGAGCAAAGCCGTTTTTGACCGATTCTTCCACCCTCTATCCAGGTGAGCGGAAAGAGGCGGTGTCCGCCCTTTCCTGCGCTATTGAGAACGGCTTTGCCTATGCTGTGGTACAAGCGCCGCTGATCATCAGCGACGGCCTGCGCGGGGTGACGGAAACCACGGTCAGGATTAGCGGCGAACTGCTGCAGAAGGTCTATATCGGCACGGAAATTGTTGAGGCCGACGCTCTGGTGGCGTTGTCTCATTTCAAGTGCCATGAACTGACCGGCTTTGGCGGAGCGATCAAGAACCTGGGCATGGGCTGCGCTTCCCGCACCGGAAAACTGGTGCAGCACTCCACGGTCGCGCCGGTGATTTCGGTTAAACACTGCACTGCGTGCGGTATCTGTATCAAAGCCTGCGCCCATGACGCCATTGTCATTACCAACGGCGCGGCGGTGATTAATGCGGTGAACTGCGCCGGTTGTTCCCGCTGCATTACGGCCTGTCCCACCAAGGCGGTGAATATCCAATGGAACGAGGCTGCTGATCTGGTGATGAAAAAAATGGCCGAATATGCTCTGGGGGCGGTTGCCAATAAGCAGGGCAAGACCCTCTATCTGAATTTCATCACCCAGGTTTCGCCGGCCTGCGACTGTTACGGCCATTGTGATGCGCCGATTGTGAACGATATTGGTATCTGCGCTTCAACGGATCCGGTGGCGCTGGATCAGGCCTGTGCCGATTTGGTTAACAATGCCAGAGGAAATGAAGGCAGCGCCCTGCAGTCGGGCCATGAGCCGGGGGAGGACAAGTTTCGTGGCGTCTGGCCGGAGATACCCTGGGAAGTTCAGCTGGAACATGCAGAAAAAGTTGGTCTGGGAACACGCACCTATGAGATGATACGCCTCTAAAAAATTCCGTGGCAGAACGGGACCTCCGGCCAATGAGCTTTATCAGCATCCGTTATAAGCTTATCGCTGTCTTCAGCATATTTATTGCCTTGCTGCTGGGCGGAATTGCCTGGGGAACCTATGCCTGGTTCAAGTCCCAGACGCAGCAGAGTATCTACCGCGAACAGCTTTCCATGGTTTCGACCCTGGCAAGAAGCCTTGACGACAAAATCACGACGGCTCACAAAGCTCTGGTTGAGGTGGCCAAGGTTGCTCAGGCAGATGCCGTTAATGACCGCCGGGTGATGCAGTCCTGGCTGGACAATCGCACCGGAATTCGCTCAATCTTTTCCCATGGACTGTTTGTCCTTGATGCCCGCGGCACTCTTGTTGCGCACAACCCCACAATACCACGCCTTATCGGCGTCTCCTTCGCCAAAGAGCCCTACTTCATTGAAACAGTCCGTACCGACAGACCGCTCATATCCCAGCCCATTGACTCACGGGTCGACAACATCCCGATAGTTGTCATGACAGCTCCGCTCCGCGACGCACGGGGCAGGGTTACCGGCCTTTTGGTGGGCGGCATAGATGTTATGGACGGTGAAGGTTTCTTTCATGAGTTGAGCAGGGTCAAGGTGGGAAGCACCGGCTATCTCTCCATGTTTGCCCTTGATCAGACCGTGATTCTGCATCCGGAACATGAGCGGATCATGAAGAAGGATCTCTCTCCCGAGTCCAGCCAGATATTTGCCCAGGCGGCAAAAAAGCTGGAAGGGGCGGAGGAGACCACCAACAGCGAAGGCAAGCAGTTTCTCAGCACCTTCAAGCGGCTTGAGTCAACGGGGTGGGTGTTGACTTCGCAGTTTCCCCTGGAAGAGGCGTATCTGCCGATTTTCCGTTTCAGGGTGGTTTTTCTCTGGGGGATGACCGCTGCGGTGCTGTTTGCCGTGCTGGTGGCCTGGTGGCTTGGGCGCAGTATTACCAGTGGACTGGATGATCTTACATCCCAAGTGCAATCAATTACGGTCAATTCAGCCAATCGCAGCCATGTGAGTCTGCAAAGCAATGATGAGCTTCAGTTGCTGGCCGACGCCTTCAACAAGCTGCTGGATGGTCTGGCGGCCAGGGAGTCAAAGCTGCTGGATTTCACCATCTCCATGGAGCAAAAGAGTCTGGAGTTGGCCATGGCGCTGTCTGATGCCGAGGAGGCCACTCAGGCCAAAAGCGCTTTCCTGGCCACCATGAGTCATGAGATCCGTACGCCGATGAACGGTGTGATCGGTATGACCGGGCTGCTGCTGGAGACGGATTTGAGTCGGGAACAGCGCCGCTATGCTGAAATTGTTCGGAGAAGCGGTGAAAATCTGCTGGATATCATCAATGATATTCTTGACTTTTCCAAGATTGAGGCTGGTCGTTTCGAGCTGGAAAATTTGGTGTTTGATCCCCGTATAACCCTCGAGGAAACGGTTGAGCTGCTTGCCGGACGGGCTGCGGAAAAAGGACTTGAACTGATCTGTCTTGTTGATCCAGCGGTGCCCTGGGAGCTGAAGGGAGATCCGGGGCGCCTGCGGCAGATCATCCTCAATCTGGCTGGTAATGCCATCAAGTTTACAGCCAATGGCGAGGTCTGCATCAGAACTACGCTGGAGCAGGAGGATTACCGGCAGGTCGTGCTGAAGGTTTCTGTGCAGGACACCGGTATCGGTATTCCGGCTGACCGTCTTACCGCTATTTTTGAGCCGTTTATCCAGGTGGATGGTTCCACCACGCGCAAATATGGCGGAACCGGACTGGGCCTGGCCATCTGCAAGCAGTTGGTGCGGCTGATGGGGGGGCAGTTCGGGGTTGAGAGTGTTGAGGGGCAAGGCTCCAATTTTTGGTTCACGGTCCGTTTCGAGCAGGTGCCCCCGGCGGAGCGGATCGGTTCTGCCCCCTTTGAACCGATTACCGGACTGCATGTGCTGGTGGTTGACGATAACCTCACCAACCGCCAGTTGCTGATTACGCTGCTTTCGAGCTGGGAGTGTCACTATGACACAGCCGGTGACGGTGCGACTGCCCTTGAGATGCTGCGTGAGTGCTGCCGGGCAGCTGACCCGTATCATGTGGCCCTGCTGGATTACAACATGCCGGAAATGGACGGGCTGGTTTTGGCTCGCTCGATCCGGGCTGATGCCGACATCAGCGGCACGCTGCTGGTTGGGCTCACTTCCATGGGACACCGCGGGGATGCGGCAACCTTTGAACAGGCCGGGTTTAATGCCTACCTGACCAAGCCGATCCGCCAGCAGCAACTGCATGACTGTCTGTCGCTGCTGGTGGGACGCCGTAAACAGGCTGTGCGGGGCAGCGAAACGCTCATTACCGGCCATACGGTACGGGAGGCCCACCGGGAGGGGGCGCGTATTCTGCTGGTGGAGGATAACCAGGTGAATCAGGCGGTGGCGCTGGCCATGCTCTCCAAGGCCGGCTATCGTGCCGATGTTGCGGCAAACGGACGGGAGGCCCTCGAAGCCCTGGAACGGATTGCTTACAATCTGGTGCTGATGGATTGCCAGATGCCGGATATGGATGGTTTTGCCGCGACCCGCCAACTGCGTTCTCCTGACTCCACGGTATTAAACCGCAACGTTCCGGTGATCGCCATGACTGCCAATGCCATGTCCGGTGACCGTGAACGTTGCATGGCATCCGGCATGGATGACTACCTCTCAAAACCGGTCAAACCACTGGAGCTTGCCCAGATGCTGGAAAAATGGCTGGCCCGTGGGCCGCAGGCCCATCAAGAGTCACTGCCGGTGTCTGCGGATAATGCCGCACAGGATAATTTTACCCCGGATGACGCTGTTTTCAGTCAGGCAGACCTGCTGGAGCGGGTGGGCGATTCAGCGGAACTGATGCATGAGATCATCGACATCGCCCTGGAAGACTTGCCCCGCCAGTTGCGCCAGCTTCAGTCCGTCGTGTCCGGGGAAGATCGTGATGCAATACGCCATGTCGCCCATGCCATTAAGGGCTGTGCTGCCAATATCAGCGCCGGACAACTGTGTCTGGCGGCAGGGCTGATGGAACAGGAAGCGCAGACAGCGCCACCGGAGCAGTTGCAACGCAGGCTGCGGTTGATGGAATCACGTATTGACAAGCTATTGGAAACATTGCAAAAACTTTAACTTTGATAATGTATTCTGTTAAATAACTGTGCCAGAAACGCTGTGTGGAAAACCGCAACATGCGCGCAATACTTGGTGGCGCCGAAAGGAACCAATGGACAGAGCACGAACTCCACTTGCGTTCATGATGGTGTGTGGCCTGTTCCTGTTTGCGGGATGTACTGCACAGGAGCCGGTCAAAATCGGTTTTATTGGCGGCATGTCCGGTCGGGTGGCTGATCTGGGAATTTCAGGCCGTAACGGTGTGGTGCTGGCCATTGAACAGAAGAACGCCCGTGGTGGTGTCAACGGCAGAAAGCTGGAACTGCTGGTACGTGACGATGAACAGAATCCGGAGGTTGCCAACAGGGTTGTTGCCGAGTTACTTGAACAGAAGATTGAATTGATTGTCGGCCCTATGACCAGCAGCATGGCAACCGCCATACTGCCCAGGATCAATGCCTCGCAGACCATCCTGATCAGTCCCACGGTGACCTCCAGTTCCCTGGCCGCCAAGGATGATAATTTTCTGCGGATTTGCGGCGATACCCGTGAGTATGCTGAAAAATCAGCCGACTTTCAGTTCCGGCACCAGAAAAAACGGACGGTGGCAGCCATCTACGATTTGAACAACCGTGCTTACAGTGAAGTGTGGTTAAATGAGTTCCGCGCCAGCTTTGAAAAAAATGGCGGCAGGATGCAGAAGGCTGCCGGTTTTCATTCCGGTGCTTCCACCGTATTTCAGGAGCTGGTCCGGGATCTGCTCAGTGGCCAGCCCGACCTGGCGCTGGTGATCGCCAACTCGGTGGATGCCGGGATCATCGTTCAGCAGATTCGCAAACTGGCGCCCAAGCAGGCGATTGCGCTTTCTGAATGGCCCTCCACTGAACGTTTTATTGAGCTGGCCGGTGGCGCTGCTGAAGGGGCATTTGTGTCTCAGTTCTTTAACCGGGAAAACAGCAGGCCAAGCTACAAGTTGTTCCGTGATGCTTACCGCACACGTTTTGGCGGCCAGGAACCGGGGTTTGCTGCGCTGGCCGGCTATGACGCAACCCTGGCGGCAATCGAGGGATTTGAAAAACGGACCACAGGCGAACCCCTGAAACAGGCCTTGTTGCGTATCGGACGTTTTTCCGGTGCCCAGCAGGAGTTTGTCATCGACCGCTTCGGCGATGCCGTTCGGCCAACCTTTATTTCGGTCGTGCGCAACGGCAGCTATCATACTCTGGAATACTGATCACGATGCCGGTAAAAACCCTGCGAAAAATACTGTTTGCCAACGCCTCTCTGGCTATTTTTCTGCCCTTGGCTCTGGTGTTGCTGTTTGGCTGGCTCTGGCTGGTGCCGATGATCAACCGGGGGCTGAGTGATCAGCAACATCAACTGGCTCAGGCTATTGCCGGTCAGGTGGAGTCGTTTCTGGCAGTTCCCGAATCCCACGTATCCACCATCGCAAGCCTGCATCCAAATCACCTGAGTCCGGAAAATAGCAAACATGTTCAGCATGTAATCGATGCTGCGGTCAAGGTGGTGCCCCATCTGCGCAGCATGTATCTGGTCAGTGCCGTCGGACAGGTGGAGGCCGTCGGTGTCAGTGATGACCAACAGCATGTCCGGCAGGATCTGCTGGGGTTGGACATGACCAGCAACGATCTGTACCGGCGCGCCCGCGCTGCAAGAAGTCCCCAATGGTCCGAGACTTTTCTTTCGGTGGTGGGCAGCGGTCTTTCCGTTGCCGTGGCGGTCCCTTCCGGGCCACGGGTGCTGATCGGCGAGATCAATCTGGCGGTGCTTTCCACCTTTTTGCAAAAAATATCTGTGTCAAAAGAGCGTCAACTGTATGTGATTGATCGCCGTGGCCAGATCATCGCCGACCAGAGCGGTCGTTATACTGCCCAGCAGATCAACCTGAGTAACAATGCCCTTATTCAAAGCAGCATTGAACATGGTGCCGATCAAAGCGGAACGTTTGAATTGAACGGCACGGTCATGGTGGGCAGTGTTCAAAAGATTGAGGCCATGGGCTGGTGGGTGCTGGTGGCTGAGCCGCGGGCCACGGCCTACCATCAGGTGTGGGTGGCCATCGGCATTTCGGTGGCCGGGCTGCTTGCCACCGCCCTGACCGTATTGACGGTGGCCATTCTCTTTTCCCATCGTCTCGCGACACAGATTGAGGCGCTGGAGGTCCATTCCCGGCGGGTTGCCGATGACGAGGCCAGTACCTGCTGGCCCGGATCGGATATTGCTGAACTTGACAGTCTGGCGGCCAGTCTGGAGAAAATGGCGCAGACGCTGCATGAGCGGGCGCAGGTGCTGGAACATGAAGTTGCCGAGCGCCAGAAGGCCGAAGAGGAGATACACCTCAACGCCGCCCTGCTGATGGAGGAGGTTTCGGTGCGGCAGCGGACTGAGGAGGCGTTACGGGTCCAGCAGTTGCAACTTGAGGCGCTGAACAGCTCACTGGAAGAGCGCGTGCAGGAGGAGTTGGGCAGAAACCGCGAGAAGGACGCCCTGATGATCCAGCAGAGCCGTCTGGCGGCCATGGGCGAGATGCTGTCCAATATTGCCCACCAGTGGCGGCAACCGCTGAATGAGCTGGGGATCACGATTCAGATGATCCGTTATGACTATGACGACGGACTGCTGGACCGGCGGAAGATCGACACCTTTATCGAGTCCTGCATGACGACCATCCAATATATGTCCAATACGATTAATGACTTCCGTGATTTCTTCAAGCAGGACCGCGTACCCCGTCTGTTTGACCTGGAAACCTCTGTTCAGAGCGCGGTGGGACTGGTGCGGGCATCATTGCAACATGCCGGTATTTCCATGGTTGTGGAGCTTGACCGGCGCTGTATGGTGATGGGCCATTCCAATGAACTGTCCCAGGCGGTTCTCAATATCATCAATAATGCCCGTGACGCTCTGGTGGAGCGGCAAGTTGCGGACCCGACCATCAGAATCGCCAGCCGCATAGACGGCAATTATGTTCGTATAACCATTTCCGATAATGCCGGTGGTGTTGCACCGGAAATCATCGACAAGATATTTGATCCGTACTTTACCACCCGCCATAAGGCCCAAGGCACCGGTCTGGGGCTGTATATGACCCGCATGATCCTGGAGAGCAAGCTGGGAGGGCAGATCATGGTTGTCAACACCAGTGAGGGAGCACAGTTTCAGATCGTCATCCCCTGCGGGCAGGAAACGGTTGTATGCGAGCCGTAATCCAGCGGGTGACCGCTGCCTCCGTTACTGTCGCGAGGGAGGTTGTGGGGCAGATTGACCAGGGGCTGCTGGTGCTGCTCGGCGTGGAAAAAGGGGATGGTGAGGCCCAGGCTGACTGGCTGGCGGAGAAGATCGTCGGCTTGCGGGTCTTTGAGGATGAAGCGGGCAAGATGAATCGCTCGTTGACGGATATTGGCGGTGCGTTGCTGGTGGTGTCACAGTTTACCCTGGCAGGCAACTGCGACAAAGGACGCCGCCCCTCCTTTGATTCCGCTGCCCCGGCGGAAGAGGGCAGGAGACTTTATGAGTATTTTGTTGGTGCACTTAAAAACCTGAAGACCCCGGTGGCTACCGGGGTCTTTCAGGCGGATATGCAGGTGGCGCTGGTCAATGACGGACCGGTGACCTTTATTCTGGAACGCTGACCGGATAACCGGCGGAGACAATCTCCAGATGGCCATCGTTGGGACAGAAGAGCAGCCCGTGAATCGGTACATCCTGGGGCAGCAGCGGGTTGTCCCGCAGTACCTGCGCCACCCGCTCCACATTTTGTCGGGGATGTGAAAAGGCCCCCACCCACTGGCCGATATCCGGCATCATCTTTTCAATCACCTCCGGTGCTACGCCGCGGGAAATCATCTTCGTCCGCAAGCCGGGACCATCCACCGAACCCATGCCACAATCGTTGTGACCGATGACAAATACCTCTTCAACCCCCAGCTCATAAATAGCCACAACCAGACTGCGGATCACGCCGCCCTGGTGCGGATCAATAATGGTGTTGCCGGCGTTCTTGATGATCTTGGCGTCGCCGCGCTGCAAGCCCATGGCCGGTTCCAGGAAGTCCACCAGCCGGGTATCCATGCAGGTGAATATGGCCAGTTGCCTGCGGGGGGACTTGGAGAGTGGGGGAAAGGCGCCGGGATGGGTGAAGGTCTTGTTGTGGGCGATGATTTCATCCAGCAGGGTCATGGGATGCTCCTTTCAATATTCTTCAAATGCGGCAGGCTGCAACGTCATCCGCAGTCAGATCGTTGTTGCGGCACACTGTACTGCTCTGCCCGTGACAAACTGCCGTTATGGTGGTGTCTGTCAGTTTAGGCGTCTTGGTGTGATACAGAAATATCCCGGCAGCCAGGGCGAGGGCGGCAGGATCATCAACACCGGACAAGAGGCCGGTGGGACCGGCGGCGCCGTCCGCCAGATTCAAGAGGGTGTCTTCCGGACGGGCAACAGCGGCAAGCTGCATATTCTCCTGTTCGTCGCGCCCTAGAATCAGCTTGTGCTGTTCTGAAAGCCGGAAATGCCGTCCGGTTTTCAGCAGCTTTATCTCATACAGGCTGAGTTCCGGACTGTGAGTAAAGAGATCCTTCAGTTTGGGTACAAAGAGTGGTTCGGTCAGCATGCAGCCCCCTGCCGGACAGGGGTAGTTGCCCAGGTCCAGCTCATCGGCCAGTTGCATCTGTTCCTTGCGGGAGCGGCCTTCAATGGCCAGCAGCTTGTTGCGCTCCACCCAGCCGTTTATTTCGGGAATGCTGGGTTCGAAATGCTGGGCAGAGAGGGGGCGCAGGATCAATCCCTGCAGGCCGCTCTCCTGCTCGATAATGCGCAGGGTTTCCCGCCTTTGGCTCATGGGGCGCTGCCCGAGTACTTCACCGGTGATGACAAAGTCTGCGCCGATCTCCCGCAGGTATTCACCGGCTTTGCGCAACAGGAAAATTCGGCAGTCAATGCAGGGATTCAAGCCTTTGCCGTAGCCGTGGCGCGGGGCGCGTACAATCTCCAGGTATTCGATCCCCTTGTTCATGACCTTGATCGGAATATTGAACTGCTCGGCAACCTTGACCGCTTCCGATTTACAGCCGGATGATTTGCTGGTGCAGGTGCAAAAAGGGGAGGTGAAGTTGAGGGCGACGACGTTGATTCCCTGCTCAAGCATCAGCTTGACGGCGAGGGTTGAATCAAGGCCCCCCGAAAGGAGGGCCAGTGCAGTTCGTTGGTGTGTTGTCTGTTGTTCCGGGGATGACGCTGTTGACATTACGGTACACCTTCCAAGTATTCAATGAAGCTTGCCACTTTATCATTGCTTGGCTGAAAGGTGAAGCAGAGATGTCAGTGCAGTTCAGCTACCCGACTGAGTAGCTCCTCAAGGGTAAGGGAGTGGTCGGTGACTGTGCCCAACCCTTCCTGGTCCTGACGACGGATAATATCGTAGCGGGGGGTGCGTTCACCGCTGCTATCCTTTGCCAGTCCGGCGGTGACAATGCCGATATCCGCCAGTTGGGGCTGCGTGCAGGAATTGTGGCAACCGGACAGCGCCCAGCGTAATTCCCTGGCGTTCGTTCCCATTGCCTCCAGCAGTTGTCCGGCAACCGTGCGGGTTGGTGAGATTCCCATCCGGCACAGATCGCTGCCCGGACAAACCCGGAAGACCGTGCCAGCCGTCTTGAAACCGGCCTGATGCAGGGTTGTCAGGATGGCGGCATGGCTGGCAGAACAGGCCGGATGCAGGGCGATATTCTGCTCGGCGGTGACCATCAGCGTGCCGTCCGCCTGCTGCTCGGCACTATCAGCCAGCTTGTGCAGATCTGCGGCCTGTAGCAGTCCGGCAAAAACCCCGATTTCAATGCGGTGATCATTGGCGGGGGTGGCCAGATGTTCCGGCAGGCCGCCGGATGGGGGAAACTCATCGCCGTATGCCGGTTCTCTGGAGATCAGGCGGCGAAAAGTCGTTTCCCCCACCCGGCGCAGCAGATGCTTGAGTCGTTTACCTGCGCTGGTATGGGCTGCATAAACGTTGGCCACCGCTTCGATCAGCGGAATAAGCCGCTCTTCCGCCACGCCTGTTTCATACAAAAAACCAGCCTGGGGTTCGCGGCCCAGGCCGCCTGCCAGATAGACGTCGTAGCAGTCGCCGCTGCCGTTGTTTTCGGAAAAAACCAGTCCCACATCCTGGATCAGATGCCGTCCGTTGTTGCTGTCCGCCTCAATGCCGATCTTGAACTTTTTGGGTAGCCGTTCAAAACGGGGATTCCCGGTAAAGTGGCGGTGAATCCGGCGTGCCAGGGATTCCAGCGCGGGAAAGCCTGCTGCCCCCTGGCTGGAACAGGTAATGCCCCGTACGGCTCCGCCGCAGGCCCCCCTGGAGGTAAGACCTGCTTTGGCCAGTGCCCGTTTTACTGCCGCCAGATCGGCCTCCTGCAGCCAGTGAATCTCCATGCTGCCGCGGGTGGTCAGGTGGAGTTCAGCCTTACCGTACTGTTCGGCAACTGCGGCGACGGTGCGGGCTTGCTGCGCCGAGATGACCCCGGCTGGCAGTTTTACCCGTTGCATGAAATAGCCTTCCTGACGCTGGCGGTAGATACCGTCCAGACGATAATCAATAACCGGAGCCGACATCAGATTCCCTCGAACAATGCGGTGGACAGGTAGCGTTCGGCGCCGTCCGGCAGTATAACCACGATGGTCTTGCCCGCAAATTCGTCCAGTTTGGCCAGACGTACCGCAGCGGCAGCGGCAGCGCCGCTGGAGATACCCACCAGCAAACCCTCTTCCCTGGCCAGACGCTTGGCAAACTCAATTGCTTCAGCGCTTTCCACCTGCTCAACCCGGTCAACCACGGAAAGATCAAGAGTGTCAGGGATGAAACCCGCGCCGATCCCCTGGATCTTATGGGGAGCCGGTTGCAGCGGCTGACCGGCCAGATGCTGGCTGATGACCGGGCTTTCCTTGGGCTCCACGGCCACGGAGAGAATTTTCTTGCCCTTGGTGTTCTTGATATAGCGGGAAACACCGGAGATGGTGCCGCCGGTGCCGACGCCTGAGACGAAGATATCAACGCCGCCGTCGGTGTCATTCCATATTTCCGGGCCGGTGGTCAGTTCGTGGATTTCCGGGTTTGCCGGATTCTTGAACTGCTGCGGCAAAAAGTACTTCTGCGGCTCAGCGGCGGCGATCTCTTCGGCCCGGTTGATGGCTCCCTTCATCCCTTCCGCGCCGGGGGTCAGGATCAGGTTGGCCCCGAGGGCGGCCAGGACCCGGCGACGCTCGATACTCATGGTTTCGGGCATGGTCAAAGTAAGCTTGTAACCGCGGGCTGCCGCCACATAGGCCAGGGCGATACCGGTGTTGCCGCTGGTGGGTTCGATGATTTCAACCCCCGGCTTCAGTACGCCACGTTTTTCAGCGTCCCAGATCATATTGGCGCCGATGCGGCATTTGACCGAGTAGGCAGGGTTGCGGGCCTCGATTTTTACCAGAACAGTGGCCTTGGCCCCTTCGGTGACGTGATTCAGTTTGATCAGTGGGGTGTTGCCGATTGATTGCGAGTTGTCGGGAAAAATTTTACTCATTGTCGTGATTCCTCCTGATGGAATGTGACCTGCTCACCGTTAGCCTGTATGTCACATTAACTGCGAAAATACATGTTGTCAATAAAAATATAGAAATAGTAGATAATAGAGCTGAGATGCGTGCCAAGAATGTTTGCTGTAGTAACGATCAGATAGATAGAAACGGAGAAGGCGGCCGATTGGCCGCCTTCTGAATTAATGTATGGTACATTCAAAGCTTGCGTTGATCAGGGAAAGATCGTTGCCCAGAAGCCGCACTGGTGTCGGGTAGAGGCGTCGTAGAGGCCGATGTTGCCCGGGTCCAGCAGCATCACGGTAGCGCCGCCCTTATAAACGGGCCAGGTTGGCAATCCGGAAACGTTTGGGGTGCCTGTCCGGGCAAAGGCTGCCCAGTAGGCAACCATCTGATCCGCCAGAAGTTGTGAAGTCGGCTGCAGATCGGGGCCATCAATGGCCGTGGTGTTCGAAAGTTTCGGGAAAAGATAATTCAGTTCCGAAGAGTGGACGGCGCCCAGTTCAAACCCGGGGTCCATCCCTTTGGCAATCCCCACCCCCAGGACCGGCGCGTTTTTGTCGGCAAACTCAAACTGATACAGCGCGGGGACCCACGGGCTAAAGGCGTCGCTGGTTTTCAGGTAGAGGCAATTGTTGATCCCGACCACGGGGGCGCGATCAGACGCCATGGAGCCTACCGTTGCGCCAGTGATCGCCAGGCCCAGTTGCCCCTCTGCGGTGCCGAAATAATGGTTATAAATGGCATCGTAGTGGGTCGTGTCGGAGCCGTAGAAATAGGGGAGCCAGAAGTTGTAAACGGCGTCCTTGGTAAAGAAGTTATCCGGCTGCTTGCCAGTGGGAAAGAGGACTGCATAGGCGGCATAGAGCCGGAGTTCATCACGGGTGCCGCCCATGAGCAGGGGAACTTTCATCAGGTTCCCGCTTTTGGCCGCGTCGGTGCCGGAGCGGGGCACGGTATTGTTGCCGATGATCGGACTGAAGGTCATGACGCCGGAGCTGGCCGCTCCCTGGGCGGTCAGAATATCTGCGACCTTCTTCCCGCGCATGCAGGCCAGGGATGCCGCACTGTCAGCGGTTGCGCTGGTGTCGCAGCCGACGTTTGCCGCCACTTGTTTCCAGAGGGCACTGCTGCTGGTGAGACTCTCCTGGATAGTTGGCATCGGCTGGAGGCAGCCTGCACTCTGTACGATTGCTTTATGAAACAGACCGTTTACCCGCTCGGGGCTGAGCAGGTGCATGCAGACCGCCCCTCCCCCGGAGGATTCTCCGGCAATGGTGACGTTATCAGGATCACCGCCGAAGGCCGCTATATTTCGTTGTACCCACGCCATGGCAAACCGCTGGTCTTCCAGGCCATAGCCGCCGTTGGTGGCTGTGTCAAACGCCGGGTGCGCCATGAAGCCGAATGCTCCGAGCCGGTAATTGGCCGAAACCACCACCATCCTCCCCTGGTTTGCCAGTTTGTCGAGCCGGTAGAGACTGGAAGAGCCTCCCACGAATGCCCCTCCGTGAATCCAGAACAGGACCGGGAGCTTTTCCCCCGGCTGCCAGTCTGCCGGCCTGCTGACATTGAGCGTCAGGCAATCTTCATCAAGGCTTTCCTGGGTCAAGCTATAGCGCGCCTGTTGTGCGCAGGCGCTCCCGAAGTTGGAGGCATCCTTCACTCCTTCCCAGGGCGCAGCCGGTTGCGGTAATGCCCAGCGCAACTCACCAATGGGTGCCGCTGCATAGGGAATACCGCGGAATTCCTGGACCCCGTTGCGCACTACCCCCTGGACTGTCCCCTTGTCCGTCATAATGGTGAGCCCGGAATTGGCCACTGACGAAGAGGACGCGCACCCGTAGCAGGAGAACGCCAATCCGGACAGCAGAATGAAATAAATCACTAAAGCGTGGGTTCGGATCTTCATGGCGTACTCTCCATGACCTGGCGTGGGGTTACGCCGGATAGTTGGTAAAACTTGTGGCACAAAAGGTACCTTCATCATAAGTTTTGTCAAGGGCAAAGCGAAGGTAAACGGCGACGTGAAAACCGGTTG
>DIUT01000015.1 GCA_002423105.1 Geobacter sp. UBA6151
AGGATCTTGCCGGAGATGTGGTGGCCCACCCTTTAAGCCTCACCTATGGTGGTGTCTGGACCACTGATCCGCTGGTGCTGGATGGTTCGCTGGGACTGCTGTACAATATTCCCTGGGGTCACCAGGGGCAGAAGAAAGATTTTCTTGCAGTGCGTGGCGGCGCTGCGGCTGATTATACCATTGTGCGCTACGGCGCAAGCGCCCTGCTGCGTCCTGGAGAGGACTGGATCGTGCGTCTTGCCGGAGCGGGCCAGTATACGCCGGACCGCCTGATTCCCGGTGAGCAGTTTGGTCTGGGAGGTTCCATGTCCGTCAGGGGATATGAAGAGCGGGAAGAATCATGGGATGGCGGTATCGGCGGCAATCTTGAGCTGTATTCGCCGGATCTGGGCAAGTTGCTGAAGCTGCCCCAGAGCCAGCTCCGTCTGGTGGGGTTTTATGACATCGGATATGGCTACAACTTAAGGCCGCAGGATGGTGAATTGAGAGACCATTCCATAAGCGGCACAGGAGCAGGATTGCGTTTATCAGTTGGTGAGCATTTCAACTTCAGCCTTGACTGGGGTTACGCGCTGGCAAAGTCAACTAACACCAGAAGCGGGGAGAGCAGGGTGCATTTCAAGGGGGCGCTGACCTATTAAGTGGGCAGGGTGAGAGGGTATCGCCATGAACAAAACCTATCGTCTGATCTGGAGCAACATAAAAGAAGCCTGGGTAACAGTTGCCGAAAACGTGCGGAGCAGCGGCGGGCCAACCCCGATTACCGTACGTGGGCTGCTGGCAGCAGCCGTGCTGGCTGTCTCTGCGGGTGCGGCTTCGGCCCTGCCCACCGGACCCAATGTTATCAGCGGCACTGCCGGTATCAACACCGTCGGCGGTACCATGACCATCAACAACTCGGCCAACGCCATTATCAACTGGCAGGGATTCTCTATTGGCCAGGGGGAAACCGCCCGTTTCATCCAGCCTTCTGCCCTAAGCGCCGTGCTCAACCGGGTCACCGGCGGCGATTCGTCCAAGATCCTGGGGGCCTTGCAGTCCAACGGCAAGGTACTGCTGATCAATCCCAACGGTATCCTATTCGGTCCCAATGCGCGGGTTGATGTTAACGGCCTGATCGCCTCCACCCTGAACATCACCAACGAAGATTTTCTTGCCGGAAAAATGAAGTTCAACGCCGGGCCATTGGCAGGCAAGGTGGAAAATCAGGGTGCCATCACCACCCCCGGCGGCGGGCAGGTCTATCTGATCGCAGCGGATGTGGAGAATAGCGGTGTGATCACTGCCCCCAACGGTGATGTTCTGCTGGCGGCGGGCAAGGAAGTACTGCTGGTGGACAAAAACAGTCCTGAAATTGCTGTGGTGCTTGCCGCTCCTGAAGGTCAGTCGCTCAATCTGGGCTCAATTGTTGCTGATGCCGGCCGTGTGGGCATGTACGGCAGCATTGTGCGTCAGAAGGGACGGATAGCGGCCGACAGCGCGGTGCGGGATGCCAGTGGCAGGATATTCCTCAAGGCTACTAAAGAAGTCACCCTTGAAAAAGACAGTGTAACAACTGCCACGGGGAATGAAGGTGGGGGTGTCCAAATTCTCGCTCAACATATTGGTCTGCTTGACAATGCTGTCGTGAATGTCAGTGGCACAAACGGCGGCGGCACCGTGCTGGTGGGTGGGGATTATCAGGGCAAAAACCCGGCCATAAAGAATGCTGAAGCCACCTACATGGCTAAAGATGCGGTTGTCAAGGCTGATGCGACAGACAATGGCAACGGCGGTAAGGTCATTCTCTGGGCAGACAACACCACCCGTGCTTACGGTAGTATTTACGCGCGAGGGGGGGAAAGCGGCGGTGATGGCGGCTTTGTGGAGACGTCAGGGCATTATCTGGATGTCAACAACATCAAGGTCACAACGCTGGCACAAAATGGCAGGAGGGGTACCTGGTTGTTAGACCCTTCTGACATAACCATTACCAGTAGTGGTGTCGGCACGTTAACCGGTGGGGTTTATGATCCTGCCGGGGCAACCGGATCTATTAGTTGGGCCACCATCGAAGGCGGCCTTGCGGGTGGCAACGTTACCGTTACAACAGCAAGTGGAGCAAGCGGGAACGGTGATATTACAGCTGATGATGGATATAGTTTTGCAAACGCAGGGGCCGGAGTCCTCACCCTTAATGCAGACAGGGACATCATTCTCAATAGAACTTCGATTGACCTAACGGGCAACCCGCAAGGGTTAACGCTGTTGGCTGGGCGTGATATTGAAATTAATAATGCCATAAACTTGGCCGCCATTAGCGCTACAGCTCCAAATGGCAATATAACTATCACTAAAGCTCTTCAATCACCCAGTACCCTTACTGCAACTGGCGAAACGATAACAGTAAGCAGCACTGGCAGCATCAGCGCCAGCACCACAGCAAGCCTGACCGCTACAACCGGGGCGATCAGTTATAACGACACTTCAACGGCCCTTTCAGCATCAACCGTCAACCTGAGCGCCGTGACCGGAATCTACGGCTCCACATCAGGTACGGCGTTAAGAACAGACAATCTGAATCTTGCAGCTACAATAGTCAATGCCAGCAATTCTGGTGCTGGTCCAATCCGCATAAGTGATTCTTCCTATGGTGGTCTGACTATCGGGGCCAGCGGTTTGGCGCAAACCGCTTCCGGGCAACCTATTTATGCGAATAGCTCAGGCGGCATGACACCTGCCCTCAACATATCCGGACCTGTCATTACAAACAACGGACTGGTTGATCTGTCTTCAGCCGATACCATGACCTTTACCGCTGCAGGTGATATCACAACCTCAGGCGGTGCTGTCAACTTGACCACAACCGGGACGGACAAGAATATCAGCATTGTCTCCGGCGCAGCAATCTCAACCGGCGGTGGTGCGGTAACGCTGAAGTCAGACAATATGGGTCTGGTGGGTACTATATCGGCCGGAGTTGGGGCAGTTGCCCTGAAGCCGACAACTGCTGCGACGCTCATGCAAATTGGCACTGGTGCAACAGATGCTGTTGGCACATTGGGGCTGAATGAAACAGAGCTAGCGACTATATCAACTACAGGGGCGCTTTCTGTCGGGTCTGCGGCATCAACAGGCAACCTTAATGTTGTAGGTGCAGCAACCTTTGCATCGCCGACATCATTGAATACTAGTGGCGATATTGCTGTGAATGGTGTTTTTTCTGCTAACGGGTCACGTGCATCATTTACCGGCAGTACAATAAATATCAGCGAAAATGTGTCGGCCCTGGAGCTTGAGTTTGAAAGCAATAACGCAGTGATTGTGGCTGGCGGGAAAACGATTACTTCCACCACCGCTGATGCTTACAATGTTGGTATCCGCTTTCGCAGCAGCAGTCCAGCTAGCACCCTTTCTATAGGAGGGGTAAGCGAGCAGGTGGATGTAGCCAGCCTGGGATCGGTATTTCTTTCCAACCGTTATGAATTTCAGGCGCATTCCAGCGGCGGCACGGTCAGTTTGATATCACCTTTGAATCTGCCCGCGGTTGGCTTGGCTTTCCAAGGCCCGACTGTAACCTTGGCCAACGGCGCAAACGTAACGGCAAAAGGTGTTACCTACCAGACGGATGCACTCAATCTGAACAATGCTCTCACCACGGTGGATGGTGCTACGGGCTGGATCAATATTTTCCCAAACACCCAGAGCAAAGCGGTTACGGTGCAAGCAACTGATCCAGCAAACGGTAGTCTATGGCTGAACTCAACCAAACTCGGCCAGTTTATTGCTCCCCAGCTTACCTTTGGCTCGCTGATGAATAATGCACCCTGGAATACCGGGGCAATCAGCATTAACTCCGATATTACCGGCACCGATGCCACCTTCCGCAATCTGAATCTGTATGCAACCGGCGCCATATCCCAGTCGGGCGGTAAAATTGTGTTGCCAGCGTACAATGCTGGAAGCTGCACCAACTGTGGCACGCTTAAGGCTATTGGCGGAACAGGAGCAATCACTCTTAATGACATAACCAATGCCGTCTCAACATTCAGTGCCACTACAACAACCGGAGCGATCTCCTTTGGCAACAGTACCAGCTTTAAGGTGGGGGGCGGTTCAGGTGTTCGCACTGCCGGTGGCAATGTGTCGCTTTCAGCACCAGTAGGCGGATGCAGCATAGATGTTTTGGCGCCGGGCATTGATGCCTGCTATGGAATGACCAGTGGTTGTACATCCACTGTTTCGCTCATTGCAAATGGTTCATTGTCTCTACCACAGGTGCGTGCTGGCTCCACGGTTATTCTATCTGCCGCCAACGGCAATATCACAGATGCTGACGGCTCAGCAAACAACATCGTTTCCGGCAACAACGTGGGCAGCGTTACTCTTAGCTATGAAGCTCCTTCGGGAACGGTGGATATTGATGCCTGGGGAGCCACACCAGGAGTGATAAGCAATGTGCTGACTGATAATGTGCGCTGGACCGAGTTTGCTGGCCCCATCAACTGGATTACCTGGACGTATGGCGGTAGCGGATTGTGGTCGCTGGCCAGCAACTGGAGCGGGGGCAACATACCGGACAGCAGCAGTGAAGGGGCTACCATTCCGTCAGGTCGAACGGTGACCTTTGACGCCTCTGCAGGCACTGTCAACCTGGGCGGCGTGAACAGCCTGGGAACCTTTGAAATAACTGGCGGCGCACTGAATATCGCCGGTGACTTCACCTCTGCCGGTTACATTCAGAGCGGCGGCGACATTTCGGCAGCAAACTTTACGGTTACGAATAACTTTGCGCGTTCCGCCGGTACAGCAGCGATTACCGGAGCCCTTGCCATCACCCAGGCAACTGGCAACCTTTCCCCCGGTGCCTGGACGGTGGGCGGCCCGGTATCGTTCACGGCAGCAGGGGCAGGCAGTGACGTCATTATTGACGGAGCCATCAGCAAAACAGCCGGTGGTGACGCTTTGATGAATGTCAAGGCTGCCCATGCGATTTCAGTTGTTGCGCCTATCAGCTCAAGCGCAGGTAAGCTTAATGTGACGTTGAACGCCCACTATCTGAGTGAGAATGGTGACGGCAATGTCTCGGTTGCGGAAAGTATTTCCACAAATGGCGGAAATCTGATTATTGGTGGGTGGAACAATCCGTCAGAAACTCCGGCAAGGGGGTATGAGGCTGCAAATCCCTACGGTGTATTTCTGGAGAAGTCTGGCACGCTGTCGGTCAATACTGCAGGCGGAAATATATCCATTCGTGGTCAGGGCTTTGCCAGCTCATCATTAGATGCGAACGGTGTGCATATTGGCCTTGCTGAGTTGTATGCAGGGGGTGGAGATATTCTGCTGGTTGGACAGGCGGGAGCTAATCCGAACAATAGCAGTGCAGGTGTGGATATCAGAAATGTTGTTGACACCACCGGAAATGGCAAAATTACTATAGAGGGCACCGGCGGTGCCAATAGCCTTGTGGGCAAGACAAACAGAGGCGTGTATATCAACACATCAACTGGACTTGTGCGTACTGCCAACGGCACTATCATAATCACAGGCAATGGAGGTGTCAATACAGCGACCCCCACCAACCCTTATAATACCGGTGTTCATCTTGCCTTGGGAAGTATCCAATCTACTTCAGGCGGTGCTATTTCTGTAACCGGAACTGCCGGAAGCACTGGCAGCAAGGGGATTGTGACCTCTGGGGCTACAGGAGCAACCATAACCTCCAGCGGGATAGTAAACCTCAAAGCTGACAAGATGGATCTTGGTGCTACTAACGGCACCATAGGAGGCACAGGCTCCATAGTAAGCCTCCTTCCCCTGACAACCGGATGGACAATTACTCTTGGCACCAACAGTTCAGACGCCAACAATGACCTTGAGCTTTCCTCCAGCGAGCTGAACAAAATAACTGCTGGTACCCTCAAAATCGGCAACAGCCTGAGCGGAGCATTATCAGTCGGCGCAGCCATTGCCCCGACAGGCACGTCTACGCTTTATCTAGGCAGTGGCAGCACGGTGGGACAGGAACCGGCAGGAACAATATCTATTGCCAATCTGGCGGTTCAATCACTGGGTCACGTCGATCTTTCAACCACCTCCAACAGCATCACCACCCTTGCAGCTGGCATCGGAGACACTTCTACAAATGTGAATAAAACCTTCAAAATTCAAAATAGTGGAGCTTTAAATGTCGGGAGTGTTGCAGGCATAAACGGTATATCAACTCAGGCAAGCGGAGGAAACATTCAGGTTACGGCGTCTGCCGGAGCTATTACGCTGGCTTCGCCAGTGGTCACAAGCGGCAATGTAACCATAAATGCCCAAGCCGCTGCCATTATTGATACTAACGTCACTGATACCACCATAAAAGCTAGCGGCCTTAACCTTTCCGCTTCCGGCGGCATAGGAAGTAGTGGCTATCCCCTGAAAACCGCTGTCAGCACTCTGCAAGCTACAAACTCGATGAGTGGCGATATTGTCATTACCAACAACACTGCCGCCTATCCCGGCGCATTGACCGTAACCGGAATAACCGGAGGTTCGGCAGGGGCTATCACCCTAAACAACTATGGCGCCATAACTACGGTAAATCCCGTGTCGGCTGATAGTAACATTACCCTCAGAGCATACAGTCCTCTTACCATCGGGAGCGGCGGTGTTACCTCAACTAGCGGCACCATCCTTCTTGTTGCAGGTGCCACAGGCGAAGGAGTTGGCACAGACAATCTTACCATCAACGGACCAGTGACAACATCCGGTTCCATACAGCTTTCTGCCGGTAACTCGATACAGGGAACCGATGTACCAACAGGCGGCAATGTAACCTCTACCGCAAACCTGAATCCAACCCCCCAGCTGCCACCGCCGCCACCGCCGCCTACGCTTGCCGACTGCACAACCAACCCGACCTTAAGCGGTTGCTCGGCTGTTTTGCCGACTCTTGCCACCTGTACGGCAACACCGACTGCTGCGGGTTGTTCTGCCGTATTGCCAAGCCTTGCAACGTGTACAACCACTCCAACAGCTGCCGGTTGCTCGGCAGTTCTGCCGACCCTTGACGCTTGTACAACCAACCCGACCGCAGCAGGTTGCACTGCTGTTTTGCCAACTCTTGCTACCTGTACGGCAACGCCGACTGCTCCGGGTTGTTCTGCTGTATTGCCAACCCTTGCAACGTGCACAACCACTCCAACAGCTGCCGGTTGTTCGGCAGTTCTACCGACCCTTGACGCTTGCACAGCCAACCCGACCGCAGCAGGTTGCACTGCCGTACTGCCAAAAGTGGCTGACTGTACAAGCAACCCATCACTTCCGGGGTGCGCCACAGTGCTGCCGGTGCAAGAACAGAAGCCGGTAACCCAGGCTGCCAACCAGATCGTCAAGGATATTGAGCAGACCCAGACGACACCGGTAGCTCCGGCAGGTCTGCAACTTGTCTCTTTGGCTCCCAAGCAGGATGACGCGCCGACTTCTACCGCTACATCGGACACTCAGTCAAAGTCTGGCGGTTCCGGTGGTTCTGATGGCAGTGCCAGTGGCGGTACTACAGAAAGTAACAAGGATGCGGAAGAGAAGGATAAGGATAAGCAGAAAGACGCTCAGGAACAAAAACCTGCTGGCGGAGATAAAAAAGATGAAAAAACCAAGAAAAATTACTGCAACTAGCCTGCTTGTTTTCTGCCTGCTGCTGTGTTCATCTGTTGTGCTGGCTGCAACGGCGGCCAGTGTGACCCACCTGTCCGGCCCTCTTGCGGTACGCAAGGCGGATGGTTCGACCAAATCTCTCGCCATCGGCTCAAAAGTTGATGAAGGGGATACGGTGGTGACCCAGAAACGGACCTACGCCCGATTGAAGTTTACTGACGGCAGCGAAGTGACGTTGAAGCCTGATACGCAGTTCAAGGTGGAGCAGCATCGCTATGATCAGGCGAACCCCAAAAATGACGCCGCTTCCTACAACCTGATCAAGGGAGGATTGCGCACCATTACCGGTCAGATCGGCAAACGGGGCAGCCAGGACAGTTACCAGATGAAGACCCCTACCGCCACCATCGGTATCCGGGGCACTATCTACGATGCCACCTACTGCAGCGGTGATTCCTGCGGCGCCATCAAGCCCGGTTTGTATCTGGCAGTAACGGATGGTCAGGTTGTGGTTACCAACTCTGCCGGCGTGCAGACCACGATACCGGTGGTGGCTGGACAGTACGTCTATGTGCAGAGTCCCACGACGCCGCCGGTGGTCTTGCCCAGCAAGCCGGATATTCCGTTTAACCCGCCGCCGTCAGTGGGTTCTGGACCCAAGGCTCCTGAGCAGGGACCGCAAGGTGGCGGCGGCGCTTCTGACTGCGTTGTCAGATAATCCAGCGTAGGGGCGACCCCATGTGGTCGCCCAATCCGTGGCGGGCTTTATCCGCCACTAAGAAAGCAGTCTTTGATACAACCCCACCAGAGCCTCTGCTTCCTGTTCCGGAGAGAAATGCCTGATGACAAAATCCCTGGCGGCCCGGCCAACGCTTGCACGTTGTTCGGGCCGTGCCGCGATATCGAGAACGGAATGCCGTAACTGCTCGTCATTTTTGTATATCCAGCCGGTTATCCCCTGCTGAATCAGTGATCGATTGCCGGTGATGTCCCGTGCCAGTACCGGTCTGCCCATTGCCATCGCTTCCAGCAGGACGTTGGCCATGCCCCCTTCAAACAGGGAGCAATTCAGAACCAGATCCGCAGTTGTGTAGCGTGCTTCCATCAAGGTATGGGGCACATCACCCAGCAAGGTCACCCATGGCAGACCACGGGTTTGTCTTCGAACGGTCTCTGCATAGGCCGGGTCAAGATCTCCTCCGGCAAGTTCCAGGTGCAGATTTGGCAGTAGTTCCACCAGCGGGGCCAGGGCGGCTAGTGCTTCCAGGATGCCTTTTTCCGGACGGATGGCGGCGGGCAGCAGCACGGTGAAGCGCTCGTGACATCCGGTGTTGTGGCGCCCGGCCACGCAATCCGTTGCATGAATTGCTGGCTGCGCTACCCCTTGCGGTATGACAACGATTTTTGCCGCGGCATCGGGAAAGTATTTTGAGAACTGTTCTGCAACCAGCAGATCAAAACAGGTGATGGCTGCCGCATCTTCAATGACAGTACGGGTTGGCAAGGCGTTGCGCATCTGTTCCCGAAAAAGATCGCTACCGGTAATGGTGACCAGATAAGGGATGTTCAAGTATTGGGCATGATTCCTGGCTGCCGGACCGGCATGAAATGCATGGAAGGCATGCAGCAGGTCCGGCTTTGCGTGGGCCAGTTGAATATGTTGATCCTGCAAGGCCAGCGTATCCAAAGGGATGATGGTGACCCGGCAACCGGCCACTGGCAGATGCTCTGCTATCCGACGTATCGTAGTAATGTTACCTCTGGCGGGACCGGTGCTATAGGGGCAGATCAATGCAACATGCATGACAACGTTTCCTCTAGTGACGATAGTACAACAAAACAGTTGACTGAGCGACGCAGTCTTTTTATGATGTTCACTACATTTTTGCAATGGCTGGGAAGAGGAGTAGTAGGGGACGTAGATTTTTGAGAGAGCCGGTGGGTGGTGCGAACCGGTGAATCGAATCCCTGAACTCGCCTTGGAGCCGCTCCGGTGAAACAACAGTAGCCGAAGCCGTACTGTCCACGTAACGGATCTAATTGAGACCTGAATGTCGGTTTGTTATTACAAAAGGCAAAGCGACTGGGTAAAGATGGGTGGTACCGCGAGGCTTATACGCCTTCGCCCCATTGTTGAGGGCGGAGGCGTTTTTATTTTGCAGACACCACACAGGAGGTGGAATCATGGCAAAGGCAGCAAAAAAACAGGATGAAGCACGCGTCATCAGGATTTTTGACACCACGTTGCGGGATGGCGAACAGGCTCCGGGCAACAGTATGAACATTGAAGAAAAGCTGCGGATTGCCCGTCAGCTTCAAAAATTGAACGTGGATGTTATCGAGGCCGGTTTCCCCATCGCTTCGGAAGGGGATTTCGAGGCGGTGAAGAAGGTGGCGCAGACCATCAAGGGACCACAAATCGCTGGCCTGTGCCGCTCAAGTGACAAGGATATTGACCGGGCCTGGGAGGCTTTGAAATATGCCGGTGACAAGGGGCGTATCCACACTTTTATCGCCACCTCCGACATCCATATGAAATACAAGCTGAAGATGGAACCGGGACGAGTACTGGAAGCTGCGGTTAAGGCGGTCAGGCGGGCAGCTTCCTACACTCCGAATGTTGAATTTTCCTGTGAAGATGCCGTACGGACCCGGCTGCCGTTTTTGGCGGAGGTTGTTGAAGCGGTTATTGCTGCTGGCGCCACCACCGTCAACATTCCGGATACTGTCGGCTATACGATTCCTTTCGAGTATTTCAATATCATCAAGTACCTGAAGGACAACGTTCCCAACATTGAAAAGGCAGTTATCTCGGTTCATTGTCACAACGACCTCGGACTGTCTGTGGCCAATTCCATCGCTGCTGTGCAGGCCGGGGCAGGTCAGGTAGAGTGCACCATCAACGGTATCGGCGAGCGAGCCGGCAACTGTTCACTGGAAGAGTTCGCCATGATACTGCGTACCCGCCATGATATTTTGCCCTTCACCACCAATATCGTGACCGATCAACTCACTCCGGCCAGCCGTCTGCTGACCAGCATCACCGGTATAGCTGTGCAGCCGAATAAGGCGGTAGTGGGGGCAAATGCCTTTGCCCATGAATCAGGCATTCACCAGCACGGTATGTTGATGGACAAATCCACCTATGAGATCATGACGCCGGAATCAGTGGGCTTGAACGCAAGTTCGCTGGTGCTGGGTAAACACTCGGGACGCCATGCATTCAAGAAGCGGCTGGAAGAGTTGGGGCATGATCTGGATGACGAGATGCTGAACCGTGCCTTTGACCGGTTCAAAGCCCTGGCTGACTTGAAGAAAGAGGTCTTTGACGAGGATCTTGACGCCATTGTTACCGATGAGTCACGGGAAGAGGATCGTTACAAGCTGGAGCATATTACCGTTACTTGCGGTTCTTTTGCCGTTGCCACTGCCACGGTGCAGATGGAGATACAAGGCAAGCAGGTCCGGACTGCTGAGCTGGGAGATGGTCCGGTTGACTCCGCCTTCAAGGCGATACGCAAGCTGACCAAAACCAAGGCAGTGCTTACTCAGTACAATGTAGGCTCAATTACCGGTGGTACTGATGCCCAGGGTGAGGTTACCGTGCGGGTTGAAGAGGGAGGCTATACTGTAGTAGGTAAAGGTTCATCCACCGATATCATCGTGGCCTCGGCCAAAGCGTTTATCCATGCTTTGAACCGGCTGCATCACAAGCAGAAACGTCTTTCTGACGCTGTCTGATCCCTTTGTGGGGGGCGCTTGTGGGGCGTGGGCTGTGCCTGCCCCTACAAGCGCACCGTCTTGTAGAGAAAATTCTTGAATTTGTAGAGCAGCTTCCGCTGCTCATCCACTGTTGCCGTTTCAGGAATTGCCCGCAGGTAGCGGGCCACGCCGGGCAGGGTCCGTCCGGCTGCGCTACGCCCTTTCTCCACCACGGTTCTGACCACGTCCCGTGAAATATCGTTACGGGAAAATGGTTCATACAGGTCCTGCCAGAAGTCGCCTCCCTGAAGAATACGATCCAGTATTTCTGCTGCCAGCCGTCCGGTAAGCTCACGGGCATCACCTTTGATGCTGCCAGGGCCGACACCAGCGATGGCTTGTCGCACAGCGGCAGCGGAAAGCATGTCGCTTCGCCTGAAAAAGAGCGCTCGCAACAAAATGGAGCGCAACTCGCGAATATTGCCTTCATACTGATGGCCTACCAGAAGCGCCTTGGCCTCGTTCGTCAGATGCGGTGGTTCTTCAGGGTCATCAGCGCCGCGGTAGGTGCGGTACAGTTTACCCAGAAAATGTACTGCCAGGTCCGGGATATCTTCGGCCCGCTCATTGAGTGAAGGGAGCCTGATTGAGAGTTCGGCCAGACGGTGGTACAGATCTTCCCGGAAACGTCCCGCTGCAATTTCTGTGAGCAGATCCTTGTTGGTGGCCGCCACCAGCAGTACCCGGCTAAAGCGTTCAACGTTCTCTCCCAGTCGAATAAAGCCGCCGTTGTCTAGAAAACGCAGCAGTTGCACCTGGGTCTTAGGATCGGCATCACCGATCTCATCCAGAAAAACCACTCCTCCCATGCATTCTTCCAGAATTCCCTTCCGATCGCTATAAGCTCCGGTGAATGCGCCTTTTTTGTGGCCGAATAGTTCAGAATACGTCAGTTCGCCGCTATAGGCAGCGATATTGGTTTTTTTTACCGGCAGCTCTCCCTGTGTGCTGTCGATGGTGCGGTAGAGTGAGTTGAGGGTGTTGTAGAGGTTGTTGAAGAAGAACTCTTTGCCTGATCCGGTGGGGCCGGTGACCAGGATGGAGGGGAGCCCGATAGTGGCTTCCTGGAGTACATTTTTGCTCCAGAGCAATACCCGGTTACAAAGTGGTGGCGACACGGTGTTGATAAATTCCACGATAGCCTGGGAGGTGGGGGCAAGCCCGATGATATTTCCCAACCGGTATGAAGAAACCTGAGGGTCCTTATAGCCGACATCGGTGGTCAGCCGCTGCACTTGGCCCTGCAAACGTTCTATCCTTTGCAGATCGGAGACATGCCGGGCGGTCAGAGAGCCGATTATCTGCAAAATTTTGCGGTGTTCTTCAGTAAAATAGCCATAGCGTAAGGAATTGAGGCAGATGACGGCAATTACCGCTCCATCGCAGATGACCGGCACAGCAATTTCGCTTTTCAGTAGTTCACTCATGGAGCGGTGGAATCCTTCAGCAGTCCGCTCCTCATCAACGCTGGAGATGATCTTGGGTTGTCTGCTCCAGGCAACATAGCCGGTCAGGCTGCGTTCATCGGGTGCCAATTCATTACCGCCAACTGGAAATGGAGGGATATATCGCTTCAGCCATTCCTTGTTTTTTGCGCCGATGATGGTGCCCTGTTCATCCTCCACCACCAGCCATTGCCGTCCTTCCCGCTCTTCCACCAGGGCGATGCTGCCGGTGTCGGCGCCGATCAGTTCCGTTGCCTTGGCCAGTACCTTAGTCAGGAATGGTTGCAGAGATTCGCCGCTTTCGTTCAGCAGATCGGTGATCTCCGACAGCACCCGAATCTCCAGATGCTCACCCCCAACCCCGCCAACCACGCTTTCCACCATCCGGGCATGGCTCTGCAACAGTCCCATCTCAAACTCAGTAAAACGGTACTCATCATGGCAAAAGTAGTTGACCAGGCAGATGACACGATGGGTGCGCAGATCAAAACGGGGGACCACATAGAGGCTGCGCAGGGCCATTTCCTCGGTAAGTGCCCGTTTTTGCAGGTCGTGTCTGGAAAGGTCGTCAATGAACAGCGGCTTCAGCAGGCGTTCGTCGCTGATGATCGCCTGCTCATCAACATAGCGTGATATAAGCGAACTACCGGGGGCCAGCCAGATGGCTCCCAGGCGATCATACTGTTCGTGCAGTTCAGCGTCTTCTGCATGACTGGCCAGCACTTCAAGGGATACGCTGCCATCCGCTGCAACCGCCGGGGTCAGCACCGAGGCCAGCACAACTTTTTCCACCAGCCGCACCGCGGAACGGACCATGCGCCCCGCTGCCTCATGTTTCTTCGACTCTTCGAGGCGGCGGGCCAACTGCACCTGCTGGTGGTAGCTGCGTGCCTCATCAAGGCGGTCGGCAACCACTGCCAGAAAGTCAGCTAATCTGCTTTTGGTCTGTCCGCTCGGTTCCTGATCGCCTGCTTCGCGATCAAGGCACAGCACGCCGATGGATTTGCCCCGGCTTACCACGGGCAGACAGCTGCTGCCGGCAATGCCGAACTGCCGCGCCATGCTGGTGTCAAGGGTGTCGTCGTCGGATACGGTACGGCGGAATTCAGCCGGATACTGTCCTGCAAATACGCGGGAAACCAGGCAGTCCTGAGAAATCATCGGAAATGCCACCTCACGGATTTCCGCAGTCTCCGGACCAACAGCATGGACGCAGGCAAGGGCTCCGGCGATCAGGTCTTCAACGTAAATCCGTACCCGGCTAAGCCCTGAGATATATCCAACGCCTTCGGCCAGAACATACAGCAATTCGGTCAGGTTTTCCTTGCCGTATCCGGCAATCTTGACCCGCAAGCTGTGCAGAAAATCATCGTTTGACATACACCCTCGCTTTTCTTATGCCTGATGGTCCAGCTCTATCTCAAAACTCATTCCGTCCCAAGCAAACTCCACGCCTGGGGGAAGGCGACTGCTCTCGGCATGGGATACTTCATGGGTCAGATGGGTCAGTATGGTTCGGGTTGCGCCCATAGTTTGAGTGGCTGCAATGGCGTTTTCAATGTTGAAATGAGACGGGTGTGGACTCCAGCGCAGTCCGTCGATTACGACGGTCTGTACTCCTTGTAACAGCAGATTTGAAGCTGGAGAAATGCCGCTGCAATCGGTCAGGTAGGCGAACTGCCCGATACGGTAACCATGGGAAGCACCACTGCCATGTTCAAGGAGGATCGGGATGATGTGTAGCCCAAACAGATCAAAAGGGGCGTCAATTGTTACTGGTTCAATCAAGGGGGGGTGCGTCGCATCTTCATCCTGTGTGAAAATGTACCGGAAACCGGATTGCAGCCGGGCCATGGTGGCTTTGCTGCCATAACAGGGGATGACGCGGCGGTGCAAAAAATGGAACCCGCGCAGGTCGTCAATGCCGTTGACATGATCGGCATGGGCATGGGTAAATAGGATACCGTCAATCTTATCAACTTTTTGTGCGAGCATTTGCATGCGCAGATCGGTGGAGGTGTCCACGAGGATTGAGTAACCCTGATGATTAATGAGCAGCGATGCGCGACTGCGCCGGTCATGGGGATCTGCCGAACAGCAGACCGGACAGGTGCAGCCAACCATAGGTACACCGGTTGAAGTGCCGCTTCCAAGGATTGTTATCTTCATGGCACCGGCACAATAGCAGAGCTTTTTTTGCCCGGCAAGGCGGTTTTCCGGTAGTGGAAGTGCTCTGTCAAACAGACGGCTTATTCATAAAACTAAATCATTGTGGTTTGAAGGCCGATAATATAAAAAGTTAATGTTTATAGCCACTGATGGAAGAAGTTTTCTGGGGATGATGTTGGCCATGTTGCCAATGTATTGCTGGGGCGAGATTGCGTTTCTTGCAATGCCCGGCAGAACCGCTACGGTGTTCAGTGATGAGAAGAGCGTGCCTTTTGGAAAAGCTTCAAGCGCTACATGCCTTAAGAATAATCATAAAACGCTGCCTGCGCGGCATCAGCGTGGTGCTGCTTCTGGCAGCAGTCAGCGGATGTGCGGCGCTGCCCATGGCGGGAACCGATGGCCCTCTGCCACCCGTGCTGGTAATCGAAGAGATAAAACTCCCTTACAACAGGATTGGTCGCATCAATGTAACGCGCACCGTGTATGTCTCTGATTACGTTGTACCTTCCGCCCTGCATGAATGGGCTCATCAAACTTTGCGGGAAGAGGCCGGCAAGCTTGATGCGGATGGTGTGATACTTCCGGAAATTTCAAGCAGGGAAGTGAGTATTTTTATATTTCCTGCTTTTCCTGCTACGGAATACCGGGCAGCAGGCGTTGCTATCAAGTTTGTAAAATAGCCTTACCACTGGTGTCACTACAGTTTTTCTCCCAACCCATCTTCCAGAAATTCCCTAGAGTAACGCACGTAATTATCCGCCGATTTCTTCAGCCAGGCAACCTCTTCCGGGGACAGATCCCTCTTGTAGCGTGCTGGCGCCCCAACCCAGAGGGTGTTGGGTGGAATAATGGTGCCTTCGGTCACCAGGGCACGTGCACCCACCAGCGCTCCCTCGCCCACGACAGCTTTATCCATAATCATTGCTTGCATGCCGATGAAACTGCCGTTATTGAGTGTGCAGCCGTGAAGGGTAACACTGTGGCCGACAGTGACGTCATCTCCAATTATGAGCGGTGCTCCCGGATCATCAGCATGTTTTTTGTGTGTTACATGCAGCATGGTCAAATCCTGAATATTGCTGCGTGCGCCGATGGTGATGTAGTTGACATCGCCGCGGGCCACTACGTTGTACCAGAGGCTTGATTCAGGGCCGATGGACACCTCGCCGATCACGACGGCGGTTTCGGCAATAAAAGCTGATGGGTCGATTGTGGGGTGCATCGCTTTGAATGGGCGTATCATATGTGTAGCCTCCTGGATGATTTAAAAGAGCATGTCTTCAAATGGTAAAAATTGTATTACAAAGCTTTTGCCTATAATGCAAGCCGCTGGTGTTCTGTGGTGGCTTGGACCTTTTTTCAGTTTGCCTTTGTTTTGACACTATGCCGCTGATATGGCATAGTGTCACGGTTTGTTGCTGTACTCTACGGGAGGGGATAATGAGAAAGACTTGTATGCTATTCATGGCGAGTATGCTCATACTGATGAGCGTAGCTGGTGCCTTTGCAGCGGAACCGTTGCGTGTGTTTGTTGGCGATTTTACGGTGGTTGGCGGACAGGTAAAGGATGAAGGCAAGGTTGCTGTGCAGTCGTTGCTGGCGTCGCGCATCAATGGCCCGAGAATTCTTGCGGTGGCTTCGGCTGCCGAGGCCGAGGCAACAATCAGCGGTACTTACCTTGTAATCGGCAAAAATTACAGTATCGATGCTGTGGTTAAAGGTGTTACCGGGCAGACCATAGCCCGCACCTTTGTGCAGGGGGAAGGCGGTCAGGAAGCGTTGTTTGGAGCGACTGGAACTCTGGCGGAAAAGCTATCCACTGACTTGTTGAAGCAGTTAGATGCAGGAAAGATTCAGCGTATTGCCCTGACGGCAGGTGTGTCATCCCAGCCGGTTGCGTCGGCACGGGGTGTCAGCAGTGATGTTGTACGGACAGGCGTAATCGCCTCTTCAGGGGCCGTGCAGAAAGCGCCACAGGCAGATATTATCCGTGTGCAGGAGTTCCGGCGCGGTGCGCCGAATACTGGTGAGATCAAGCGCCTGGACGGTATGTTCAATCTTATGACGCCGGGTGGTGTCGCTGCTGATGGCAAGCGCATGATTTTTATGGCTACGGACCGGGCTGTACAGTTGTATCATGAAGGTGAATCACGTCCTGTTGGCGGATTCGGTGTTGGCGTTGCACAGAAAATCGTTGGCCTGGATTATGTTGACGGAGATGGCAGTGGGCAGCCTGAGCTGTATGTTACGGTCATGAATCTGGGAGAGGTTGCGTCACAGGTATGGGAGCTGAAGAATAAAAAATTCACTAAAGTCGTTGATAATATTCCGTATTTTTTCCGGGCAATTGCATTGGCTGGCGGCCCGTTGAAGCTGTACGCACAGGAACAGGGACGTGGTGCTGATCAGTTTTATGGTGACGTTTTTGAAGTTGTGCGCAAGGGGAAGACCATAATCAGAAAAAGCAAGATACCGATGCCGCGTTACGGCAATATTTTCAGCTTTAATCAGTTGCACAGCCATGAAGGTGAACTGCTGACGGTTGTCTATCATGAAGAGAACTATCTGGTCGTGTACGACAAGACCATGAAGGAATTGTGGCGCAGTAATGACCGGTTCGGTGGTTCGGAGCTCTTTTATAAGGTTGAGGATCTAGATAATGTCAGGGTGACAGGGGACCCATTCCGTTGGTTCTTCCTGAATCAGCGGATCCAGGTTACAACCAAAAACGAGATACTTGTAGGCAAGAACGAAGGTTTTTTTGTGCTTGGCAATGCGCGCATGTACAAAAAAGGGGCTGTTTACAGCCTGTACTGGAGTGGTGCAGCCCTTGAGGAGTTGTGGCGTACCAAGGACACCCAGAACTATATGCCCGATTACTTTTTTGATGAATCCCGCAGCGAGTTGGTGCTTTTGCAACTAAACCAGCGGGAGGACATCATTCTGCGCACCAAGGGCGCTTCTTCTTTGCAGATCAAGAAGGTGGAATAACCTGAAACCGTATCTGTCAGACAACGGTCTGCCCAGAGGGGTGGGAGACTATCTTCCGGCTCGAGCTGCTGCTGTTTCCGCCATTGAGCAGCACTTGCTGCGGGTGGTTGAGGCATGGGGTTTTCAGCGGGTTATCCCGCCAGCTCTGGAATTTGAGGATGTTCTTGCGCAAGGTATGGGAGACGGGCTGCGCGGGCGCTGTTTCCGTTTTGATGATTGGCAATCAGGGCGGTTATTGGCTGTTCCGCCGGATATTACTCCTCAGATTGCCCGTATTGTTGCGACTCGCCTGAAAGGCTGGCCATTGCCGCACCGGCTTTGCTATTCAGGTCGAGTGTTGCGGCATACGGAATTGCAAGCTGGCCGCAGCAGGGAAATCATGCAGGCCGGTGTGGAGCTGATCGGGCTGGAATCACCTGAGGCTGATGCCGAAATGGTGGCGATGGCGGTTGAAGTGATGCACGCCGTCGGGCTTCGTGATTTCAAGGTCGCCTTGGGCCAGACTGCCTTCTGCCGGGGGATTTTCGAAGCATCCGGACTATCTGGTAAGCCGTTGTTGCAATTGCGGGAAGCGGTTGCGCGAAAAGATGCCACACATGTTGTAGAGTTGTTGCGCCAGCATCCGATTTCAGAGCAGTCATACCGGGAAATTGTGCTGCTGCCGCGTCTGTTTGGCGGTATTGAGATACTGGAAGAAGCGGAGCGCGTTGTAATAAATGAGACATCACGTAAGGCATTGTACAATATCAGTGAGGTCCTTGGGATTCTGAATGTGCATGGTGTTGCCGAATACCTGACGGTTGATCTGGGTGAAATTCGTGGCTTGGACTACCATACCGGTCTGACCTTTGAAGCCTTTGTGCCTGGAATCGGCGAAAGCCTCTTCAGCGGTGGTCGTTATGATGATCTTATGGGTCGTTTTGGTTGTCCTGCCCCTGCAACGGGATTTACCTTCAATCTACTGAACCTGTTACAGGCTCTTGAAGGCCAAGATGGCGTGGGAGTGTCTCGGCGGGATATTCTGCTTTTTAATAGTGGTGAGGATCGTAGTAATGCTCTCGAAATAGCGCGTCAATTGCGTCTGCGCGGTTACTCTGTTGCCAGGGATATTATCAAGCGTGATCAGAATGCTTCACTGGAGTATGCTGCACAGAACGGTTTAAACTGGATGCTTATAGTATCGGGGGAACAAGACAATTTACTGCTGATTCGAACCGGAGACAGGCAGGAACAGCAGGTAACACAACAGGAGCTGTGGTCGATATTTCCGGCGCGGCCCTGAACGATATCAGGAGTGAATATAATGGCAAACGTGGTGGTTGTAGGCGCTCAATGGGGTGATGAAGGTAAAGGAAAGGTTGTTGATATCTATACCGAATATGCCGACGAAATTGTACGGTATCAGGGAGGTAACAACGCTGGTCATACCTTGGTGGTTGGTGAAGAAAAGGTGGTGCTGCACCTGATCCCATCAGGCGTTCTTCATGCAGGCAAGCGTTGTCTCATTGGCAACGGCGTGGTGCTTGATCCCGAAGTATTCATCATGGAGGTGAACCGCCTTAAGGCCGCTGGCCGTCTGCAGGATGATGCTACATTGCTGCTTTCGGAGTCGCTACACATCATCATGCCCTATCATAAGCGGCTGGATATTGCTCGGGAAGCGCAGAGCGGAGATAAGAAAATCGGTACGACAGGCCGCGGGATTGGTCCCTGTTATGAAGATAAGATCGGGCGCCGGGGTATTCGTTTGATGGACCTGCTTGATCCAGTGATTTTTGCCCGCCGTCTTCGAGAGAATCTCGAAGAAAAAAACGTGTTGTTGGAGCGGCTGGGAGAACCGGTTCTTGGCTATAACGAGATCTACCGTGAATATCAGGATTATGCCGAAATTCTCAAAAAATATGTGGCGGATACGGCGCTGGTTTTGGACAAGTCACTGAAGGCGGGCAAGAAGCTGTTGTTTGAGGGAGCCCAAGGCACCCTGCTTGATGTGGACCATGGCACCTATCCCTTTGTAACCTCCTCTTCCACCTGTGCTGGTGGGGCTGCCACCGGAAGTGGTGTCAGTCCGCGGGTGATCAATGAGGTTATCGGTATTTCAAAGGCGTATGTCACTCGAGTCGGCAGCGGTCCGTTCCCAACGGAATTGGTGGACCAGGCAGGTGAGAAGTTACGCGAGATTGGTGGCGAATTTGGCGCTACCACTGGCCGTCCCCGGCGCTGTGGTTGGTTTGACGCCATGGTGATTCGTTATGCAGTGCGGATTAATGGATTGACTGGTATTGCTCTGACCAAGCTGGATGTCCTCTCGGGTTTTGATACAATAAAAGTCTGCACAGGGTATCAATTTGAAGGAAAGATGCTGGAGACATTGCCGGCAAAGCTGGAAACTTTCGAAGCATGCACGCCTGTTTATGAAGAATTGCCCGGCTGGTGCTCGGACATTACTGGTGTCCGCTCCTTTGATGATCTGCCTGAAAAAGCACGAACCTATGTAAAAAGGTTGGAGGAGTTGGCAGGTTGTCCGATTATAATGGTTTCCGTTGGACCTCGTCGTGATCAGACCATCATGTTAAAAAATCCGTTTGACGCATAAAAACTGTTGACGCCTTTCGATGTTGTGTAGTATATAGAGTTTCCTTTGAGCCGCTAGCTCAGTTGGTAGAGCACCTGACTTTTAATCAGGTGGTCGTTGGTTCGATCCCAACGCGGCTCACCATCATGCGTCCCCTTCGTCTAGCCCGGCCCAGGACACCGCCCTTTCACGGCGGCGACAGGGGTTCAAATCCCCTAGGGGACGCCAATAACTCATGAATCCGGTAATCTCTTACGAGGTTACCGGATTTTTTATTGGGCTTATCTTATCCCTGACTGCGCAGTATGCCCGCCAGAAGTGCATCGATCTCTTCCACCACTTCTGCGGGCAGCTCATCTGTCTGACTGATGCGCTGCACCAGATCGGCTTGGATAAAGGTTGGCAGCAGTTTGAGAATCTCACCGGCTTGTTCAGCAGGCAGGCGGGTCAAGGCTATGGCGATGGTCTGGGGGTGCTCGTTCAACAGCGTTTTTGCAATAGTGCGGTAGTTCATATAAACCTTGCCTATGATTTTAATAGCATCTGAAGTATTCTTATCCCATGTTACCACTAATTTCCACAGTTCTTGCCATACTGCTAATTCCTGACCAAGCGTTCGCTTGGGGCGGGGGAACACACCTGATGGTGGGGCTGGAGGTCCTGAAACAGACGGCATACCTTGCCCCGGAACTTGCCGCTCTGCTCACGGCCCGTCCCAATGATTTTCTCTATGGCTGTCTTGCAGCAGATATCACGGTGGGTAAGAAGTTTACCCATTATCTGCTGAACTGCCATCGTTGGGGAGTTGGTGAGCGAGTATTACAGGTGGCTGAAAACGATGCCCAGCGGGCATGTGCTTACGGGTATCTTTGTCATCTGGCCGCTGATGTGGTGGCCCATAATTATTACGTCCCCTACAAAACGGTGCGCTCCTTTGCAACGGTGGCGTTGCGCCATACCTACTGGGAATTGCGCTTTGAGGCGTTGGTTGACCCAGCGGTATGGAAACGTGCCAGAACTATCTGCAAAGCAGGGCGTGCCCATGACGATACCCTGCTGCGGCGGGTTGTCACGCCTACCATTTTTTCCTTTGGAACCAGCAGGCGCATATTCAACTCAATCCTTCTACTGTCACGGCTGAAGCGCTGGCAGCAATTGATCCGTAAGTTGTCTGATCGCTCCAAACACCGCTTAATTGCTGCTGAACAGGATGAATATATGGAGGCGACAATGGAAGCCGTTATGGATCTGCTGATCCACGGAAAAGACGCTGCTTGCCGTCTGCTGGATCCCACTGGCGAGGACGCACTGGCTGCAGCGCAGGATATTCGTCGTACCCTGCGTCAACAGTACCATATGGGGGTGATCTCCAAGGGAGAAGGAATGGACCGGGTTCAGTCGCTACGGCCCATTTTCCGACAGGCCCTGCACCAGCCGGAACTACTGCAAGAACTCCGGCGTGTCTGCTGCTGAAAGCAAATGCTTGAAAGCTAGGCCTGTGCCGGGATTTGCTTCAAGTCTCGTATGCGGTCCAGGATAATACCTGCCAGTTGTTCCTTGGACATCAATTCCAGAGATTCCTCCCGTCCGTCGCTGTAGAGCAGCCGGGCTATATTGGTGCTTACGTTAAAACCGGCGCCTTCCTGAGTCACGTCATTGGCAACTATCATATCAAGGTTTTTTGCCTTCAATTTGGCAGCGGCATGGGCCTGGAGATCAGCTGTCTCTGCTGCAAATCCTACCAGTAATAAATTTTTCTTCAGTTTGCCCAATTCTGCAAGTATATCGGGGTTTTTTTCCAGTTCAACTGTCAATCTGTCTCCCTGCTTCTTCAGCTTTTCGTTGCTACGCTGCGCAGGGCGGTAATCTGCCACGGCAGCTGCTTTGATGATGATGCTGCATGCATAGGCGCGTTCCATAACAACGGAATACATCTGTTGTGCAGTAGTAACCTGGATCAGCTCTACGCCGCAGGGGGGCTCAAGCGCTGTCGGACCGCTGACTAGCAGCACCTGTGCACCGCGGTTCCTGGCGGCACGGGCCAGTTCATAACCCATTTTGCCAGATGAGTGGTTGGTCAGGTAACGAACCGGGTCCAATTCCTCCCTTGTGGGGCCTGCTGTAATCAGAACCGTCTCGCCAACAAGATTTCGTGGGGAGAGCAGATGACATACTTCTTCAAAGATCAGTTCGGGCCGGGCCAAACGTCCGCTGCCACTCCAGCCACAGGCTAGATTGCCGGATTCTGCATCTATGAAATGGTATCCCAGGCACCGCAATCGATTTTCATTGTCCCGATAGATCGGATTTTCGTACATGTTGACGTTCATGGCAGGGGCCAGCAATACTGGCGCTTTGGTGGCCATGACCGTGGTTGTTAGCAGATCGTCGGCCAAGCCGTTTGCAATCTTACCGATAGTGTTGGCGGTGGCCGGTGCGATCAGCAGCAGGTCGGCACGGTCAGCCAGTGAAATGTGCCCGATTTCCTGTTCCTGATAGAGATTAAACAGATCAGTGTGTACCGGATTGCCGGAAAGAGTTTGGAAGGTAAGGGGGGTAACAAACTCAGTGGCAGATTTGGTCATGATGACGTGCACCATTGCCCCGCTTTTTGTCAACAGACGCACCAACTGAAGCGACTTGTAGGCGGCTATTCCCCCGGTTATACCCAATACTATGGTTTTATTGTCAAGTTTCATGTTCAATCCAGATAAGGGTTGTGACGTTTTTCGTGACCGATGGTGGTGGAGGGGCCGTGTCCAGGCCAAGCAACAACCTGATCGGGCAGAACAAACAGGCGCGTTTTGATGGACATAACCAGTTGATCATGTGACCCGCCAGGCAGGTCGGTACGCCCGACACCGTCTGCAAACAATGTGTCGCCGGTAATGATTGTCTGCTCCGGTTCTATATAAAGGCAACAGCCGCCCGGGGTGTGGCCGGGAGTATGAATGACTTTAACTGAGCAGTTGCCAAAAGAAATGAATGTGCCATCCGTAAGAAACCGATCTGCATCCGGTGAGTTTTCCCCAGATAGACCGTACATTGAAGAGACCTGCGCGACCCGGCTCAGCATCGGGGCATCAGCGGAATGAATCCAGAGTGGCGCACCAGAGGCCTCGATCATCTGGCGGTTGCCGCCCACATGATCAAAATGTCCGTGAGTATTGATAATTCCGGCGACTGTTAATCCATACTCCTGAATTTTAGCTAGAATTCTGTCAGCATCACCGCCAGGATCAACCACCAGGGCTTGGTTTGTCTGTTCGCATCCCATAATGAAGCAGTTGACGCCCAGAGGTCCAACCACGATAACATCAAAGATCATCCGTTGCTCCTTCGCAGCTGCTTGCCGATACCGATGTTTGGTGGTATGGTTTGTTCAAAAGGGGGTATCTGTTCATGGGAAAAAAACCGTTTGTTGATCCGGATATCTGTATCAGTTGTGGACTGTGCGTCAGTGTCTGTCCAAGTGTATTCAAGTTTAACAGTTCCGGAAAATCCGAATGTTACAACCCCGAGGGAGCTGCTGAAGCTGAAATTCAGTCTGCCATTGATGGCTGTCCGGTTCAAGCGATCAGTTGGGCTTCCTGAAACTCACCCAAGGAGAAATCGATATGCAAAAGTACGTCTGTAACATCTGCCAGTATGAGTATGACCCGGCTGTAGGCGATCCAGACCATGGAATAGCCCCAGGAACCGCTTTTGAAGATATTCCGGATGACTGGTGCTGCCCGCTGTGCGGCGCTGGCAAGGATGTCTTTGAAGAGGTGTAACCCGTAGGGGCAGGTTTCAAACCTGCCCCTACTACACATTCATCTACCCTACAATTCCCCGTCAAGCACCGTCAGAAATTCCTCCAGCTCAGCAGGTTGTAAATCGCCCATATGGGCGATCCGGAACGTTTTCCCTTTGATCTTGCCATATCCGTCGTCAAAGGCATATCCCCGGTCGGCCAGGCGTGTTTTGAGCGTAGCGAGGTCGATATCCCGGTGGTTCTCAGCGCAAGTCAGGGTTAAGGATCTGGCACCCTCCGGTGCGAAAAGACCGAAACCATGTTCTTGTGCCCAATTTCTGGTGCGTTCTGCCATCTGCTGGTGGCGTGCCCATCTTGTTTCAATCCCTTCGGCAAAAATTCGTTTCAGTTGACAGTCCAGCCCATAAATCAGTGAAATGCAGGGAGTCGATGGGGTGTTGTTCTTGTCATCATTGGTGACAAATTCCAAAAAATCGAAATAGTACCCGCGGTTCTCAACGGTTTTCGCCCGTGCTATTGCTTTTTCGTCAGCCGTGAAGACCGCCAAGCCAGGCGGTAAGGCCAGTGCTTTCTGTACGCCAAAGATACAGCAATTAATTCCCAGGTCTTTTACTGGAATCGGCAAGGCGCTGATCGAAGAAACCGTGTCTACGATGAACATCACCTGTGGATACTTGCGCATTACTTCTGCAATTTCTGGCAATGGTGACATGACTCCGGTGGAAGTTTCGTTGTGAATCATGGTCATACTGTCATATTTGCCGCTAGCAAGGGTCGTATTAACCAGCTCGGCGGTGATTGGCTGCCCCCATGGCACTTTGATGGCATCTGCCTCCTTGCCGCAACGCAGGGTGACGTCATGCCATTTGTCGGAAAAGGCGCCATTGCAGAAATTGGCGCACCGTCCTTTGACCAGATTGCGCACCGCTCCTTCCATTACCCCAAAGGCGCTTGAAGTGGCCAGAAACACGCGATCATCAGTGTTGAGCAGCAGTTTTAAGGCAGAGGTCACGCGACCGTGAAGTTCCGCGTACTCCTTCATTCTGTGACCAATCATCGGTTGCGACATGGCTTCGAATATTTCAGGCGCCACATTGATCGGGCCGGGGATGAACAGTTTTTTATGCATTAATGTCTCCCGAATAGCATGTACACATGCTTGTAAGACTGGTTATTAAGCACTTTCAAGCTAGCAAAAGGGGGGCTCAAAGTCAAGCGACCCCCAGTTGGAAAGGAATATATAAAATATTTTGATAGCAGTTGAGCTTGACAGATAGTGTGAGAGTGTATACAAAATTTTAGCTACGCTATATTTCTTTTTATGGAGGAACCTGTATGTGGAGAGTGGTCAGTCGCTTGCTTCCCCTGCTGTTGCTGCTTGTTAGCTGGTCCGCGCCGTCTTTCGCCGAACAGGGTATGGCCATTGATCCGGCCACCTGTATGGGGTGCCACAGCACCAAGTTCTCCGTGAAGGAATTCGCGGCCTCGGTGCACGGCAAGAACGCCTGTACCAGTTGTCATGTGGATATTACCGATTTGGTAAAACATATGACTAAAGCGGTCAAGACCCAGAAGGTGTCCTGTGAGCGCTGCCACAAGAAGGAAAACTCCGAACACTATGCGAGTATCCATGCTGAAAAGGACGTCACCTGCGCCAGTTGCCATACCGACATCCATACCCACAACTACTGGAAGAACGACAAGCGCAAGGTTATAGCCAAATGTATCCAGTGCCACGACAAGGAAAAGGGCTTTCAGGATTCGGTGCATGGCAAGGGGGTGGCCAAGGGCAACATGGATTCTGCCGCCTGCAATGACTGTCACAATCTCCATGACATCAAAGCCCTGGGTACCGGAAAAGAGGCACGGGAGTTCCATACCAAGGTCTGCATGAGCTGCCACAGTAACCAAGAGATGATGAAACGCAACAACATCGCCAACGTGGCGGTTAGATCCTACATGAACAGCTACCACGGCAAAAACTACCGGCTTGGTTTCCCGGAAAAGGTTGCGGGCTGTGCTGACTGCCACAGCGCCCATGCCATACTGCCCCACACTGACCCCAAGTCTACCCTGCATCCGGACAACCTGACCAAAACCTGTGCCCAGTGCCACAGCAGGGCAACGTCATTGTTTGCCAAATACTACTCCCACGGCGATCATAGTGACAAGGATAACTACCCGTTCCTCTACTACACCTTCATCGCCATGACCAGTCTGTTGCTGGGCACCTTTACTGTCTTCTGGCTCCACACCATGCTCTGGATGTTCCGCGGTTTTGTGGACAACCGTGAGCGTCAGAACAAACTGATTGCCGGTGGACATCAGCATGTTATTGCCGAAGCGCATAAGCCGTACCGTCGTTTTAACCGGTTGCACATCTTCCTGCATATCCTGGTGATCACGAGCTTCCTAGGCTTATCAATTACCGGCTTGCCGCTCAAGTTCAGTGACCAGCAGTGGGCCATCTTCATGATGAAGTTCCTGGGTGGTTCAGCCAACGCTGGTTTCATTCACCGTATCTGCGCTGTGATTACCTTTGTCTACTTTGGCGCAGCCCTTGCCATGAGCTTCCATTTCCTCTTCATTCGCAAGGATATCAAAGGCAACTTTATCCAGCGGCTGTTCGGCCCTGATTCACTTTGCCCCAACCTGCGCGATATTCAGGATGTTACCGCCATGGTTAAGTGGTTCTTTTTCAAGGGACCAAAGCCGACCTTCGAGCGCTGGACCTACTGGGAAAAATTTGACTTCCTGGCGGTCTTCTGGGGTATGTTCGCCATTGGCGGATCAGGCCTGATGCTTTGGTTCCCTGAGTTTTTCGGCCTGTTCCTGCCCGGCTGGGCCTTCAACATCGCCACCATCGTCCATTCTGACGAGGCGCTGCTGGCCACCGGCTTCATCTTCACGGTCCACTTCTTCAATACCCATGGCAGACCTGAGAAGTTCCCCATGGATTTTGTGGTGTTCAACGGCCAGATTTCTAAAGAGGAGATGATTGAGGAGCGGGGCGACCAGTGGAAGCGCTATGAAGAGGAAGGGATCACCGAGCAGTTTGCTTGCAAGCACACCAGCGGTGTCGTCTACGATTTCCTGGTTAAAGGCTTTGGCTTTATAGCTCTTTTCACTGGCATCGGTTTATTGGTGCTGATGATTATGGCTCTGGTGAGCGGGGGCGGGCACTAAACCGTTGACCTGTGACTGACAACACAAAGGGTCGCACCTGCTGATGGTGCGGCCCTTTGTGTTTAAACGCTTTCTAAAGCTTTGCCAGAGAAACTTCTTGCAAAAGTTTTAAGAAGTACCAACCCCTCAACCCCTTCCGTTAAGGGAGGGGAACTGATTTGGCAGATTTTGCAGGAGCCTTAGTGGGTATCACTTTTGTTCACAAACACCGGCATAATGTTTGACAAGCCAAAAAACAGGACAAAAGGTGTAATGATTACCATGAGCGCTCCGAACAGTCCCTCTTTAAATGTTTCCATGTCATGGGGGATTATGGGCAGCACGTATTCCATAAATCCGGAGAAGGAAGCAGAGAATGCCTGACCGCCGATAACGATGTTCCAGCGCATCATGAAAACGCCCAACAGCACCAGTATGGTGGCAAGGATAGCCCGTCTGATGGTCAGTCCCGGTGACAGCAGCAGAATAAACGGAACAAGATTGCCCAGTCCATATTGCATGATAAATATTTTTACAAAGTCCTTCTCATAGATCACCGCCCGCAGAATATCCCATGACTTTACAGCGGTATAGGTGCGAAAAACCAGATCCAGTATCTCCAGTGAAATGGCCAGGATCAGGAACATCACCAGATATTTGCAGGTCATGGTCACTACGTGGATTTCGACGCTTTTCAACTCGTCATTTGTTGGCAAGGCCGGGTCATTTTTCCGTTTGCGGGCATACAGTATCTTTCTGAGTTCCATGGTTATGACATAGGTAAGTATGCAAAGAGCAATGCCTGAGACAACTGCCGAGCAGATAAAAATGACCGGCATCAGCGGGGTCATCCAGAGGGCATTGGCTTTGACTGAGCCGAATATGAAGCCTGCGTAGCCGTGCAGGAAGCAGGCGACCGGAATGCCGATCGCGGCCAAGCGTTTTACTGCCCGCTCATCAGCCTCAAGCGCATGTTCAGATATATCCCAGGCACCAAGGGTTAAAATGGGATACAGCTTACTCTTCAAGGTTTCCAGGGTTGTCTTGTTCTGTTTTTCCCGTAAGGCAAGGGCTGCTTCAACGAAGAATTTTCGATACACGAACCAGATTTCAGCCGCCACAATCATGCCGTATGTTGAGAATACAATGCCGAATGCGGCAATGGCAGAGGTGAAATGGGGAGTCATCATGACCTCAATTCCCCGTAATGGCTGTTGCAGGTGCAACAGCAGCGGCATCATTGCTGTCGGCAAAAGCGCAAAGGAGAATACCAGCGAAAACCGTGCGATATCTTTCAGCTTCTCAACGCCAAAGACGTGATACAGCGAGGAAAGCACGAAAGCTCCTGCCACCAGACCGGTCATGAATGGGTACATTACGATCTGGATTGACCAGTAGATATACTCGTTGGGATAGACGAAAAACTCTTTAATAGTCCAAAATTCTCCATGTACCATGGCTATTTTACCTCCCTGGGCAGCCCGATATAGAAAACCTGCGGCTTGGTGCCATACTCATCTTTCAGAACATTTACCCGTTCATTCATGATGACCTTAGTGACAGGATCCTTGGGGTCTTTCAGGTTGCCTATCTGGCGTGCGCCAAAGGGGCATGCATCAACACAGGCAGTTTTCATCCCCTGGCTGATGCGGTGATAGCAGAAATTGCACTTTTCGGCGACATGGTAAACCGGGTGGAAAAAGCGAACACTGTAGGGGCAGCCCATAATACAATAGCCGCAGCCGATACACCATTTGCGGTCAACCAGCACGACGCCATTATTGGTCTTGTAGGTGGCCCCTACCGGGCAAACCTGCACACAGGGCGGGTTCTCGCACTGGTTGCACAGTTTGGGAACAAAAAAAGCCTTGGCAATATCCTCTTCTTTGATCTCTTCCATTCCGGCATGATTCTGGTCAAGCTTGGCACTCTGGAAGCCGTCACGTGCCCCTTTGGGTGAATCGATATGAGCTTTGCCATCATTTGTAATGACATAGCGCTCAACCCAGGTCCGGGTCACGTTTGCGTCATATGGGACTTCGTTTTCGGTCTTGCAGGCCTTGACACAGAAACCGCACCCAACGCATTTGTGGGTGTCAACCAGAAAAACCCAGCGGGTTTTGCTCTTGTCATTTTTTTCAGCCAGCAGGCGTTCGGGATTAAACAGTTCCAGCGCTGACAAAGGAACAACCAGCCCACCGGCAATTAACAGGCTTTTTTTACAAAACTCGCGACGATTCATTTTTTCACCTCCTGCTTCTGACCCAACTGCCCAGGGTTATGGGGGGCATGGCACTGGACACATTTGGAACCTGCATTATGGGTCTCCGGATTGATCCCTTTCAGATTGCCGCGGTCGCTGGTTTTGTAGGACAACTTCAGGTGGCAGCGCAGGCAGAGTTCGCGATTGCGGTCGATTGACAGCTTTTCCGGGTCCTCGGGATGGTTCAGTAGCGGGCCATGGCAGTTTTCACAGCCAATATCGGCATGGGGTGAAGACGTGATGTCGTTATAATTTTTCTCATGGCATTCCTTGCAGGCTTCAGAGCCCTTGTACTTTACCGTAACCTTTTTCCACTCAGCCTCGTTACTTGTACGATGCCATCCGTACATGTAACCCTGTTCACTTACACCAAAATCGTTCGGCACCAGGAATACGCGCAGGACCAACAACAGCGCTATGATGCCCAGTGCTACATACAGTGGTCGCCAGACATGACTTTTCACAGACATAACCTCCTTTTGGCAAAATCAATCCTTAAACACTCTCCTGCACTTTGTCAGTGACCAACTGCTCCACTGATTTCTTCGTCCATCTGCCCAGTGCAACCGATTCAACAGCTGCTGCCATACCGAATGAAAATACGCTGAAGACCAGGGGTAAACCACGGGCACCGCCAAGCAGGTCATAGGCAAACACCTTGATCCCCCCAATAACAGTAAGCAGGATTGCTACATTTCTGAGCATCTTGTCGCTGCGCAGGTAGGCCAGTGTCATCAGCCCAATGGCCGCAACGTTGATGATTACTGATTGCGCGCAGCGGAAGGTGTCCGCTGTTACGGTTCCTGAAGCCATCAGCAGTGCTTGATACACTATAAGCCGCATCATGAAAAAAAGATTTGTCAATCCGGCAAGCGACACTATGACGGAACTGTCATCTTGCGTGTCAAAACGCTCAAAAAATCTGAATCCGCCCGGTGGTAAGCGCATGCGGCACCACTGATAGTGGTAAAGTGTGGTTAAAGCCAGGAGGCCGGCAGGAAGTATGTTGATAGCGTTCACCCTGGCCGGATCGTCTCCCTGAAGCGATATTGCAAGGGCCAGGCTGCAACAAACCTGAAACAGATATGTGGCAAATCTGACACTTCCACTTGCCCATGAATGTGACATAACGGCCATAAATACGGCAACCATAGAAATAATCGGCAATGAAAAAATCAGATTGCCGATTGCGGATGGCAATGCCAATGCGAGGAGTATCATGCCGGCACAGGTAAATGTACCGGTGCCGGGAGCACCTTCTTTCTGGCGTTGTGCCAGCCAGAAACTTATTGCCAGAAGGCCCATGGAAACAAGCACGCCCGCGATACCAAGCAAGCGAGTTCCATCTGTTCCGGCGCTGACAACATAGTAGGCAAAGGAAAAAGCCCATAGTGAAGTGACCGTGGGCAGGGCCATGTCAAAGCGGGCTATCCGATCTGAATTCCTGCATAGAATGCCGCACAGGGCAGATATATAGTAGGTCAGAGCAAATACAGCCAGTACCGGCAAAAACCATGAATAGGTCATATCCGGAGTAGGCGCGTTGCCATGATGCAAGGTGTTGCCGAGCCTGAATCCCCATAGCTGCAACATGAATATACTTACAATGAGAACAGACCAGCGCAACCAGCCGCAACGCTTCATCTGTGATGCAAGATAGCCAAGCAGGTTGGCTGCAAGGAGCACCAGGGAGAGATAGGGGAAAAACGGATTCGGGTAATCTATTGCCGCCCCGGCAAGACACATGGCAAGGGTCCCCACCGAAATAGGGGTAAAGGCGTCAAACTGGCGACTTATAAGCGCCATGACAACGCCGGTTGCCACCAGGGTCAGATAGGCGGGAATAAGTGGTAATGACCTGAAGTGGGAGTGGGTTTCTACAACAATGATGGACATCAGAATAGCGCCACATGCTGCAAAAACAGGAGCAAGCATGCTGTTTTTTCTGTAATTATACCATCCCGCTGCTATCAACATGGCGGCATATCCCATGCCTATGCCGGAGCCGAGCAGCTTGTTTACAAGACCGCTTTCGGTAATCGTGCGCAAGACCAGTGCAATAACCAGTAAAAAGCAGATTGTGGCAAGGCGGGGCAGAAGGGCATTGCGTCCGGCCCAGCTAAGGACTTCGTCAGAAACATCACCGATATCCGGAGGATAGTCCCGGTAGACTGCCGGACCGGCAGTGTGGGTTTGTGGTTTGGGTGTATTTGTAGGGGTGTCTTCGCCAAGGCGGGCCGTCAAGCGCTCCATCTGCTGTTCCATGGCTTTCAGGCGGGCAGTAAGTTCCTGTTCCCGTTCTTCAGCAGTTTGTTCAGGCTGTGTCATCACTCTACCTCCCATGCGTACGCACAAGTTCAGCAAAACGACGTTTAAAACCTAAGGCTGCTGGTGAAACCAGGACCAGCAGCTTAGTTGTTCGATAATATTAGTGTTTTATACAAGACCTGCTCCCGGGGCTAAAACCTGCAACCAGGTAAAGTTGATTAACATGCTTAAGTATATAACACTAATTTATTTACAGATCAACCTGTCATTCTTCACTGTCTATTAACTTGAGATAAGCTTGGGGTGCAGTCCGCAGTCTCACATTTGCAACTATTTTTTGTTTGACAATGACAGTACAGCAGTTTAGAAAATAAAGCCTTTTGTCGATACTTTGCTTAATCTTGATGAAATAATGGGGGGAACCAATGGAGCAGAAAAAACCGAAAATCTACCAATATCTGATGAACCTGTACAGTTTGGCCGGTTTCCTGATGGCCCTTGTGGCGACTATTATCATTATTGTTTTCGTGGCTCTGGAAACATTTACCGGTCTTGAAAACCCATACCTGGGCATGTTTGTCTATTTTGCTTTTCCGGGGCTGCTGATCTTGGGACTGTTTCTTGTTCCTTTTGGAGCCTGGATAACCAGAAACAGGTTCCGTGCCCACCCGGAAGTGGATATTCCGCCAATGCCCCGCATTGACCTGAATGACCCGCATTCGCTCAGGCTGACGATCTACTTCATTGCCTGTTCGTTGGTTTTTGTTCTGGTGGTTGGTGTTGCCTCACTGAAAGGCTTTGAGTTTACCGAATCGCCGACATTTTGCGGCGAGTTGTGCCATACGGTGATGCAGCCGGAGCATGTGGCCTGGCAAACCTCCCCGCACTCCCGGGTCAAGTGTGTCGAGTGTCACGTCGGTCCCGGCGCTGAATGGTATGTGAAGGCCAAAATATCCGGTCTGCGTCAGGTCTGGGCTGTATTGACCCACTCCTGGCCGACACCGATCCATACTCCCATTGAAAATCTGCGTCCTGCCCGCGGTACCTGTGAGCATTGTCACTGGCCAGATAAATTCTATGCCGGGCGCCAGAAAATCTTCTATCATTACGCCCCCAACGAGGAGAACACTCCTCGTGAGATTGATATGCTGATCAAGATTGGCGTAACTCCCAAAACTCCCAACGCCAAGGGTATTCATTGGCACATCGGGCGAGAAGTTACCTATATTGCTGAAGACAGGCAGCGGTTGTCCATCCCCTATGTTGCGGTTAAAGGTGATGACGGCAAGATCACAGAGTATATGGACCCCTCCAAACCTCTTTCCAGCGCAGATGTTGCCAAGGGTAAAAAGCGGGTAATGGACTGCACTGACTGCCACAACAAGCCGACTCACATTTATTACTCACCCGGTGAGGAGATGGACCGTCACTTTGTTTCCGGAACCATTGACCGCAGCTTGCCGTATATCAAGAAGGTTGCCGTAGATCTGCTGGAAAAACCGTACAAGACTGCTGAAGAGGCAAAGAATGCGCTGGATAGTGGTATCCGGGAGTATTATGCCAAGAATTATCCGAATGTAGTTGCCAAGAAGGCTGCCGCGCTTGATCAGGCCATTGATCAGATCAAGGCAATTTATGATCGTAACTACTTCCCCAAAATGAAAGTGTCCTGGACTACCTATCCGAACCATCTGGGCCACTTCTATTCACCGGGTTGTTTCCGTTGCCACGATGGCAAGCACAAATCACCGGAAGGCAAGGTAATCTCTAATGATTGCAAGATTTGCCATGAGGTGCTGAATCAGGTGCAGGAGAACATTCCGGTCGGCAAGAAGGTAACGGAGTTTGTCCATCCGGTGGATATCGGTGAAGATCTTTACAAGATCAACTGCAGCGATTGCCATGCTGCTGGCGGTCAGGATATTGCCGGTGGTGGAAAACACTAGCATAAAGTCAGGCATTTGACGCAAAAGCTCCCCTGAAACTATCGGTTTTAGGGGAGCTTTGTTTAATTACAACTCTTCGAACTCTTCCTCTACTTCGTCATCTTTTACCTCATCAGCCTCATCCAGCTTATCGTCAGGCTGTTCATCCAGCAGGGTGTGCAGAAAACGGCGATTCTCCGTGATATTTTTGGCAATATCAGCCAGTAACTTGTCCAGTTCATCCGGTTCTGCTGCCATGTCGTCTTCCCTGTGTTTTAGCGCTGGAGCCCGTCCAGATAGCGCTCGGCATCAAGGGCAGCCATGCAGCCGGTTCCTGCCGAGGTGATTGCCTGACGGTACACATGATCCTGCACATCTCCTGCGGCAAAAACGCCTTCAATACTGGTCTGCGTGGCAAACCCTTCAGAACCACCCAGTGTTTTCAGGTAGCCGTTCTGCATTGCTAGCTGACCTTCAAAAATAGCGGTGTTGGGGCTATGTCCGATGGCAACAAAAACACCGTCAACGGCAATATCCCTGGTGGAGCCATCACGCACATCTTTGATCCGCATGCCGGTGACACCGCTCGCATCACCCAGGACTTCGTCCAGAACATGAAACCATTCGATTGTTACGTTGTCTTCGGCAGCTTTGGCATTCAGCTTGTCAGCCAGGATTTTTTCGGAGCGGAACTGATCGCGACGATGCACCACGGTAACATGGGAAGCGATATTAGCCAGATACAGCGCCTCTTCAACGGCTGTGTTACCGCCACCTATAACCGCCACCGGCTTGTTGCGGTAGAAAAATCCATCACAGGTGGCGCAGGCGGAAACCCCCTTGCCTTTGAAGGCTTCTTCGGAAGGGAGCCCTATATAACGGGCCGAGGCGCCGGTGGCAATGATCAGGGCGTCACAGGTATAGGTAGTGCTGTCGCCTTTCAGTACAAATGGCCGTTGTTGTAAGTCAGTGGAAACAATGGCGTCATAAATGATCGGTGTATTAAACCGTTCAGTATGCAAGCGCATCCGCTCCATCAGAACCGGTCCCTGTACCCCTTCGTGGTCGCCGGGCCAGTTATCTACTTCGGTAGTGGTGGTCAATTGACCTCCTGGTTGCAGGCCTGCAATCAGAACAGGGCCCAGGTTGGCCCGGGCGGCATAGACTGCCGCAGTATATCCGGCGGGGCCGGAACCGAGAATTATAAGGCGGTGGTGTGTTGTTTCCGGCATGTTACGCTCCTTGCTAAAAAATATCCCCTGCCGGAATGACAGGGGATCAGATGCAGCTACGGTGGAGTTCTATCTGACGCTATTGCGGAGCATCAGAGTTCATTCGCAGACCGGCGGCAATATTAAGATTGATATCTATGACGATATTCAGTTTTTCTTTTGTGGGATTAGCCATGGACTCAAACAGACGTTTGTCGATAAACAAACTCAAGTTGAGAATATCCTGACGAAGCTCCTTTGGCAGAGGATTTTCCGGATCAGACAACTCTGCCTGAAAAAAACTCCAGACCTTCTGATTGAACTTGATGGCTTCCATGAACTTCTGATCACGGTCCTGGACATCCCAGTTGTCTTGCACATTTTTGAGCATTAAGGCCGCTCTGGTGAGAACCGATGCTTCCAGTTCACGTCCGGAAAGAGTTTCTTTCTGCATGGTTGAATAGGTGTCCATTGCTTGTTGCATATTTTTATGTGCCTCCCTGTCTATTGTTAGATAATAACTTATTACATACTAATCAAATTAAACTGAAATGCAAGAGGTTCAGAATGATTCCATACGAAATCCGTTGTATTCATCGCCTGTTGGATCCATGGCTACCCCACGGGAATCTGTCCCCTTGAATTTGAAGACCAGATGTGATGTGTCAATAGTTGCGTCCAGAGTGTCATTCTGTGCAACACTAAAGGTCAGTGTGGCAGTTCTGGAGAGTGGATCATAGTTTACCTGTGTGGGGATGGCTGGTATGGAAGCACTCTTTGGGCTGTAAAGGCCGTTGTTATACAGGCCCGCATCACCACCAGCAGCCTTGCTGATAGACCAGTTGGTAATATCCATCACGGATTTCATATCCATATCACTGTCAAAGACGAATTTAGCGGTCAAGCCCTTGGTTGCGCCCGGCGTTGAAAAGTCTGAATCAATGGCAAGCAGCGGGAGAGGGCCGTAAATAAGTGACAATGAGCTGCCGGATGCATCAGCGTACGCAATCTTTGGTTTTGTTACCTGCTCTTTGAGAGAGATTGCAGCTATATTTGCATTGTTTGTTCCCAGCTTGGTCAGCTTTTCAATTATTTCTTTGACCTTTGCGGTATCACCTTTGCCAATATACGATTGACCAAGTTCCCCCAGTGCCGCCGAAAAATCCCGTTTCAGTGAGGTGGCCCTATTCAACTGGAATATGGCTTCGTCATATTTTTTCTGGCCGTTCAGGGCCAAGCCGAGACCGTAATAACCGTTTCCATCTTTGGGTTCCAAACGCGCTACTTTTTTGAAACTTTCTTCGGCTTCTTTGTATTTGCCATCCTGGACCTGAAGATGACCGAGAGTATACCAGGCAGGAGTGTTCTGCCAATTGACCTTGACAGCATCCTTAAGCGTCTGGATGGCATCCTTCTTTTTCCCCAGATCAACCTGCAGGTTTGCCAGAGAAGAATATACAGAATCCAACGTTTTATCAACTTTCACTGCCAGTTTGTAAGCAGCTTCAGCTTCTTTCTTTTTGCCAAGCTGGACTAAGCCATCACCCTGAAAAGAGTAGGCCTCTGCCAAGTCAGGTTTATATGCTGCCGCCTGTTTGAACGCCTGTACCGCCTGACTGTATTTCTTCTTCTCCATTAATGAGATGCCATTGGAAAGCGCTGTGTTTGCAGCATTATCACGTAATGACGACTGCATTGAAATAGCATCAAAGATGGAACTTGTGCCTGAGGTATCCATCGCTGTCTCCTTCCTTAAAACTGCTTACTTACACAACCACGTCTTGCCATATACCGAATCTACCATGTATAAGCGAACCATACATTACTTATCGGCAAAAAGGTAAATGATTTGAAGGTTGACCGCGACACAACAAACAGCAAATGCGACACGCCATGGCAGGCGGATATGGAACGAGCGATGCATGCGCATGCCAAGGAGGAGTACGCAGAAGCTGAGTTATTATACCGGGAGCTTTTGGAGAAATACCCGTTTCTTTCCAGGGCATCTTATAACCTGGGTATTATCAGAAGTCAGCTTGAATGCTATGAAGGTGCAGAACAAGCCTTCCGTCAGGCCGTTGGATATGAGCCTGAGCTTTTTGAGGCAGCGCTCAATCTGGCGATAGCCTTACAGGAACAAGGTCAATTTCATGAGGCTTTACAGCTTACAGCCCACATTACCCAGCATTGGCCAGGTATACCAGATTCCTATTTTATCCATGGTTGCTTGCTTTTACTGACCGGGGCAATGCCCCAGGGCTGGGAGGGTTACGAATTCCGCTTTGACTGCCTGGCCAACCCTGTGCCACGTCAGCACCCCGGCCTTCCATTTCCTGATGGTCCACTTATTGAAGGCAGCAGGATACTTATATGTGCAGAACAAGGATACGGGGATGCCTTGCAGATGCTGCGCTACATCCCTCTGTTTGTAAGGCTTGGCCATAAGGTGTGGATTGAAGTTTCAGAACCCCTTGTCAGTTATTTTGAGCGGCTGTCGGCAGTTGAGGGGGTCATACCCCGTGGGGGTGTCCTGCCTGAGCTTGATCTGCAGATTCCGGTAATGAGCCTGCCACGGCAGTTTGGTACTACGCTTGACACCATACCGGAGCTGGTCAGCATCACTCCTGCTGCAGAGCGGGTTGAAGAAATGGCAGCGCTGTTGCCATCAGATCGGCAGATGCGGGTAGGGCTTGCCTGGTCTGGGCGCATGGATCAGCCGCTTAACCGTAAACGCAGCTGCCCTTCCCAACTGTTTTCCCTACTACTTGACATGCCGGGCATCACCTTTGTCAGTCTTCAGAAAGAGACGGCTCAGGGTTTTGAGTTGCGAGATCCCCGCCTACTCGATTTCTCCGGGCAGCTGCAAGATTTTCACCACACTGCCGCGCTGATCTCCACACTTGATCTCGTTATCACTATTGATACATCTATTGCTCACCTGGCGGGAACATTGGGTAAACCAACCTGGTTGCTGCTTCCGTTTGTACCTGACTGGCGCTGGTTGCTGGAACGATCCGATTCTCCCTGGTACCCGTCTATGCGTCTGTTCAGGCAACCTTCCCCCCGTAACTGGCGGCCAGTGATTATGCAGATTCAACAGGAGCTTTCTTTGCTTTTGCCGGACAGCGCAGCCCTATTGTCTAATTTGGGTGTGCTGGCCGAGAGCCGTGGAGATTCTGAAGCGGCGCTTTATTTCTATCAAGCCGCCCTTGAACATCTGCCAGACTCGTCAATAATTCAGTACAATATGGGCAACACGTTTAAGCAGCTGGGCAACAGCGACAAGGCGCGCTCCTGTTATGAGGCGGCATTGCGGTTACAGCCGATCTTTCCAGAGGCACATCACAATCTGGCGATACTTGCTCAGGAACAACTTGATCTTGTATCGGCACATCGGCATGTAGCTGATGCGCTTGTCCAGCGTCCTGATTTTGCCGATGCACTGCATACTCTGGGAGAGCTGTATCAACAGGAAGAGCAGTTTGAGAAAGCGATTAATGCCTTTAAAGATGCGCTTCTCGTTGCGCCTTCCGCAGTGCGCACCTGGAATTCGCTCGGCATTGTGTATCAATGTATTGAAATGGACCATGAAGCAGAACCCTGCTACAGGCAAGCCCTTATGCTGGATCCGGACCATCTGCACGCCCGCAATAATCTCGGAGCACTGTTGCTGGTCACAGGTGCTGTTGATGAATCAGTTGCCGTGTTGGAAGAGCTTATCAGGAGGGCGCCTGATTACATGGACGGGCACTGGAATCTGTCCTGCTCTCTGATTGCCCAGGGGTCGTGGCGGCGCGGCTGGGAAGAGTTTGAATACCGTTTCCACAAACATTCTCCGGTGTTGCTCCCACAAAGTGAACTGCCGCTCTGGGATGGTTCCAGTCTGCATGGTGCGGGTGTCTTGTTGCAAGGGGAACAGGCATTTGGCGACACGATCCAGTTTGTTCGCTTTGCAGCAACAGTTGCTGAACGTGGCGGGGTGGTTCATGTCGCTTGCCAGCATGATGCATTGGTCAGCCTACTGGCATCGGCACGCGGCGTCACCAGCTCATCCGGGCCGCTGGAGCCAGTGCCGGAATCCTGTGTCTGCCGTGTTCCGCTGATGTCTCTTCCCCATCTGCTTGGCCTGTCACCAGAGCAATTGCAGGGTACTGCTCCGTACCTGACAGCCTCTCGGGAGCATTTGAAAGTCTGGCGTGAAAGAATGCCGGATGTTAATGGCATCAGGATTGGTTTGTGCTGGTCAGGGCGGCAAACCTTGCGTAACCGCAGGCGTAGCTGTCCGCCGGAACTGTTGTCATGTCTGGGGGATATTCCGGGGATATCACTGTTCAGTTTGCAGCTTGGCGGAACACCGGCACCTCCAGAACTTCCGCTTATCGATCTTACAGCGGACATCAAAGACTTTGCCGATTCCGCAGCGCTTATTTCCTGTCTTGACCTTGTTATCACCATTGATACTGCAGTTGCTCATCTGGCTGGCGCGCTGGGTAAAGTGGTCTGGCTGATGCTGCCCGACACCGTTGACTGGCGCTGGATGGCAGACCGTACGGATTCTCCCTGGTATCCGACCATGCGGCTTTTCCGGCAGAAGCCGGGATTAGGCTGGCCGGAACTGGTGAACCAGGTTGCTGAAGAGCTGTGTAGTCTGGCAGTACCCAGGTTTTATATCTATCAACCGGACAGAGATTTTCAGGAGCCGGAACATCTTGGTAAACGTCTGGTCCCCCTATTACAGACTGTCAGTCTGCCGGTGTCAGAATGTCCAGCCGTCTTGGCAGACGACATACAACAAGCTGATCTGTTTGTATTTCCCTATTACCTGGAAAATCTCACCGAATGGGCAACCATTAGCGGTATGTGGGATTTTATTACACAGTTGCCAAGCTTTAAGCAGCGGGAAGACAGTCATGTTTTTTTTACGGATCATGACAGTAGAGTAGCGTACCTTACGACAGCCTGGTGGTTTCGTGCGAGTATTGATCCACACTTCCGGGATTGCGGCAGTATCCCGCTTGGTTATCAGACAGAGGATTTTGTTGAGTACCTGCATTGTGATACCGGTAAAATACGATACCACGCTTCATTTGTCGGCTATTTAGGGCATCGCAAGCAACGGGCTCCGCTCCTTGCGGGTCTTGCCCGGGAATCTCGTCTAGCCATATTCATTGAGACAACCACAGCATTTCATGGGCATCAATCGGCTGAACAGCGGGCAGAACGCCGACAGCGTTATCTGGATATCTGTTCCCGTTCGCTCTGTGTTCTCTGTCCAGCGGGCGACGGCAGCAACTCCATCCGTTTCTTTGAGGCGCTGGCACTGGGACGCTTGCCGGTGTTGATTTCTGATACTCCCTTGCCTTTTGAGGATTCTATTCCATATCATCGTTTTGTGCTGCGCATCCCGCCGGACCGGTCAGACAGTGCAGGTCAGCTGTTGCTAGAATGGCTCTCAGGCATGGGAGATGAAGACCCCCTATCCCGTTGCCGTGAGGCGCGTAAGGCTTGGGAGCAATGGTTTTCGCCAGAAGCTCTTCCAGGGCGTTTATGGAATGAGTTGTTACGGCGTTACGGAAGTTACCGGGCATTACCGGCACGCCGGTTTTCATCAGAAGCGGCAGATGCATTTCGGCGCTCCCCGGCTTACTACGTGCAGACCGGATTGACGGCAGCCGCTCAGGGACTTGTGAATGATGCTGAAGCGGCCTTCATTCTGGCGACACAGTATGATCATCGTTGCTTTGACGCCTATCTCCAGTTAGGCCGTTTATATGCAACCAGCGGCCGGGACCATGCAGCGGTTGAGCGGTTTTACGAGGCAACTTTGATTCGTCCTGACGATCAACAGCCATATGAAGAGGCGCTCCCCTGTCTGGAACGGCTCGGACGGCTTGATGAGGTTGCTGTATGCAAAGAGCACATTGTCAGTCAGGCTACCCAGAGATTGACCATTGATCAGCTCATGGCGGCAGGAGACAGCAGCAGGGAACAAGAGCAGTGGTTGGATGCGTTGGAGCAGTACGCTGCAATTCTCCGGCAGGAACCGGATAACGTCCTCGCCTGCGTCAGGGCAGGCGGCTGTTTGATTTTTCTGAACCGGCACCAGGAGGCAATCCCCCATCTTGTCCGTGCAATCGAGCTTGAGCCCGATATGCCGGACTCGCATATTAACCTGGCATTTTGCTACCTTGCTTATGGTAACTGGCAGCAAGGGTGGCAGGAGTTTGAATGGCGGCGGCGCTCTATTACCGAAACGCTGCCCCCCTTCCCGGAGTTGCAGCGCATTGCCCCTGGCGAACGCTTCCAGGGCACATCCATCCTGATCCATGCCGAACAGGGCTATGGCGACCTGTTGCAGTTTGTCCGCTATATCCCTTTGCTGGCCAGCACAGGCCTTGAGGTGTATGCCACGGTTCCCGCATCGATGGTTAGACTGTTGCAAGCCATGCCGGAGATCACCTCCGTCATAGCCCATGGCGAATCGTTGCCGGTCACTGATTACCAGACCCTGCTGCTGAGCCTGCCGGATCGCCTTCTGGCTGTTCAGCCTATACCCTTGCAGACAGTTCCCTATCTGGTTGCCGATCAGACGCTCCGCGCCGCCTGGCAGGAACGGTTGCGCAATCTCACCGGCCTTAAGATCGGTATTGCCTGGCAGGGGCGTAATCTTAACAAAAGCGGATACCGCCGTTCGCTTGTGCCGGAGCAGCTTGCGCCGTTACTGGAGCTGCACGGCTGTTCCTTTGTTGGCCTGCAACCGGAACCGCTGCCTGAAACCCTGTCGGCAGTGCATGATGTTTCCTGTTACCTGCATGATTTTGCCGATACAGCGGCTCTTATGAGTTGCCTCGATCTCGTTATAACCGTGGATACCTCGGTTGCCCACCTTGCCGGCGCCCTGGATCTGCCCTGCTGGGTCATGCTGCTCCATGCGCCGGATTGGCGCTGGTACCCATTGGAATCGGATGAGAGCATCTGGTATCCCGGTATGCGGCTCTTCCGTCAGCGGGAGCCGGGATACTGGGATGGGGTGGTGGCGCGGGTTACCGCCTCGCTACGGGAAGAACTGCTGACCCGTCGCGGGCATCAACTGGCGGCAGCCGGTCTGGAGTCTGAAGCTCTGGACTGTTTCCGCTCTGCAACAGAACATCCGGATGCCACGGTTGAATCATGGCTCAATCTGGGAGTGGCCCTGCACGGTCAAGGGGCAACACGGGAGGGGTGCACAGCGCTGCTGCATGCGGTTAATATCTGTCCCTCCTACCCTGAAGCCTGGCAGAATCTGGGGCTCCTGCATCAGGCTCTGGGAGAGCTGGATTCCGCATACACCTGCTTCCGACAGGCGTTGCGGCTGCGGCCTGACTATCCAACCGCGCGCTGGAACCTCTCCCTGCTCCAGTTGCTGCTTGGTGATTATGAACGCGGCTGGAACAGCTTCGAGGCTCGCTTCAGCAAACAACCACCAGTACCGCAGCGTCATGCAACACTCCCCCGCTGGCAGGGTGAGCCGCTTGATGGCAAGAGACTGCTGGTCCATGCCGAACAAGGTTACGGTGATACAATTCAGTTTCTGCGTTTCGTTCCAGTGCTTGTGCAAATGGGCGCGAACATCATTCTCGAAGTGCAGGATGACAGCCTGCTTTCTCTGGCACGTTCCCTTGACTGTAATGCTACGGTTGTGAGCAGAGTCGGTCAAGTGCCGGATGCTGATCTGCAGATTCCTCTGATGAGTGTTCCTGGTTTGTTGAAGACAACTTTGGAGACGATACCGGACAACGTACCCTACCTTTTTGCTGATCCTGAACGGCGCAGATACTGGCAGAGGACCATTGGCCCCAGGCAGGGCTTGCGCATAGGGCTTTGCTGGAAGGGACGCAATGAACATGTCAACGACCGTTTTCGTTCCTGCCCGTTATCAAGCTTGACTCCATTATTCAGTCTGCCGGAAATTCAGTGGTTTTCCCTGCAGTTCGGCCCCGGAAAAAAACAACTGAAAACTTCGGAAGGTAGTGTCCCATTGATTGATCTGACCGGTTCCATCACTGATTTTCATGATACCGCAGCCCTTATGACTGAACTGGACCTGATTATCACCGTTGACACGGCGGTTGCCCATCTGGCAGGCGCAACCGGGCGGCCTGTCTGGTTATTGCTTCCCTTTGCCCCGGACTGGCGTTGGGGGCTGGCAAGCGACAGTACACCGTGGTATCCTTCGATGCGGCTTTTCCGTCAGACCGCTCCTGAGAATAACTGGGATGAGGTGGTGGAACAGCTGGTATGCGCGTTGCTTGGAGTGCTTGAAACCACAGATCTCTTAAACAACAAGGAGTTATAATGCAGATTACTACCCGTTCAATGGCCCGCTTTCTCAGTTTTCTCGACCGGATTGCTACCGAGACCTACCCGGAAGTACCGTCAAAATGCCATATAGACATCACGCGGGATGCATTGAATCATTTGTTCAACAATTTTGCACTTCCTCCGCATGCGCAGATCCTTGATATTGGTTGCGGTCAGGGGGTAGCTCTGAAACCTTTTCACGAGCGTGGGCATAAGCCAATCGGAGTTACCCTTAACGCCACTGATGCCTCAATTTGCAAGGAGCTTGGTTTTGACGTCAGAGTCATGGACCAGTCGTTTCTTGAGTTTGATGATGGCTCATTTGACTTGGTCTGGGCACGCCATGTCATTGAACACAGTTTCATGCCGCTCTACACCTTGACGGAATTCAGAAGGGTTCTGCGCCCGGGCGGTATTTTGTATATGGAAGTACCGGCTCCTGACACCCTGCTTCATGAACGGAACCCCAACCACTACAGCATACTGGGTAAAGTCATGTGGAGCTCTTTGCTGGAGCGTACCGGTTTTTCCATTGCCGGGACAGTTGATTTTTTTCTGGACACCCCAAGTGGCCGTACTGACAGCTATTGGGGGTACTTTGCTGTTTCAAATGAAGCTGTTGGTACAGGTAAACGGTAATGCCAAAAACTGCTGTCATAGCGGTCATTAGTGGCAATGAAGTTTTTTACACCAAAAGGATACCTTGGTGAAATCATGAACTATCTTTATTCAAATTTGATGAACAAGGTCCGTATGGCAACAGGGCATTATAAAAATTCGGTGCCCTATCTGAGTACGGAGCCATACCTGAACAATATCCTGATTCAGAGTATTTGCGATGCTGTCGGTTTTTACCGGCAGTATTGGGGGTTCAATTTTTTTGAAATCCTTGCGGAACTTGCCAGTGCACAGACACAGATGGTTGACTCGCTGATAGTGCATTCTCTAAAATTTAAACACCAGGGACAGTATGAGGCTGCGTGTATGGTGCTTGCGTATGCCGATACCCTGGGATGCCATACGCAATACAGCCGGTTATTGTCAGCCGATCTCTTGAGGAAGCTGCGAAAGTTTACAGAGGCGCGGAAGCTCTGTGATGAATTGCGTCGTGATTTCCCTGATTTTGACGATGTTGAGTCCTGTCGCGCCATGTGTGATGTGGATGAACTTTTGAACTGTCCCTACGACTACTATTATCTGTTGCATTGTGCCCATATGATAGTGAAACCGGCGAGATACATTGAAATCGGTGTTGCATTAGGTAAATCCCTGGCTTTAACGCGAGCAGGAACATTTGCCATAGGGATTGATCCCTCAGCGGCAAATTGTGACGGGTTGTTCTTCCATTCCCCGGAAGTCGAGCCGTTGTTGTTTGCCATGACCAGCGACTGCTTTTTCGATGCACTGGATGTGCATTCCCTGCTGGGGTATCAATCATTTGATATGGCCTTCATTGACGGAGATCATACCTTTGAGCAGGCGTTGAAGGATTTTATTCAGCTTGAAAGACTGGCAGGCCCATCGTCAGTGGTGTTCATACATGATTGTCTGCCGGTGAATCCGGTGGTTGCGGAAAAACAGCGTAAGACAATGTTCTGGTGCGGCGATGTATGGAAAGTGTTGCCCTGCCTGAAAAAGATCCGCCCGGACCTGAATATTATTACGTTTCCGGCGACACCGGCAGGACTTGCCATGGTGACAGGCTTAAATCCGGCATCCCGCGTTCTGGAACAACAATTTGATACAATCGTGAGCAGCTTTTCAGATATACAGTTGCCTGAATCCTACAGCGAGAGATGCCTGTTGCTGAATGTGGCCGATAAAGATGCCGTAGAGCTCCTTGAAGAACACTTAGCACCCCTTGTTTGCATGAACCAGGGTTGTTTGGCAGGCAGCCATGAATATCCTTGATGACCTCTTTTGCACGTATGGAACTATCAAATTTTTTACAGGGGTGTCCATACTGTTGGGCCAATTCAAATTGTGACCAGATCCTGGAAAAGCATCGCATTTCAAGCGATCATGATTAGTTTTTGTTCACACACCCAAGGACATTAAAATTGTTCGCCACTTTTCTGCAGTATATCCGAAGCGGAAACCATGCCTCTGTCATTAAAATCCTTGACGAGATAGGCAATTCACACACTGATTCTGCTGAGGTGTACGCAAACCTTGGGAGTCTGCTGAACGAGCAAGGCTATCCAGACAAGGCTGAAGCATTCTGCCGCAAGGCACTGGAGTTTAAGCCGGAGTCCCCTGAACTGCTCTGCACCCTTGCTGATACGCTGCACGACCAGGGCAGGCCTGAAGAGGCAATTGCAACATACCGGCAAGCCATAGCTTGTAGTCCGTTTAATTTTCATGCGTTCAATAATCTCAGTGTCAGTTTAAATGGGGTGGGGCGTTACAAAGAAGCATTGCAAGCCTGTACGCAGGCGCTACAATTGGCTCCGAGACTGGCAGAGGCATACGCCAATCAGGGGATTGCCCTGAAAGGACTGGGCCGAATCCCGGATGCCGAGGTTGCATACCGAAATGCGATTGTGCTTAAGCCTGATACTGCCGCCACCTGGAGCAGCCTTGGCAGTTTGCTGGCTGGGCAGGGACGCCATGATGAGGCCGTTGCCGCCTATCGGCAAGCGCTTGCGCTTAAGCCGGATTTGCAGGAATGCCGCCTGAAATGTGCGCTGCTGTTGCCCCCGTTGCAACCTGATACCGTTCCAGAACAGACAGATCAGACTGTTATGCAAGCGCTTGCCGAACTGGAACAGGGAACCAAACCAGAAGATTGGCCAGCCTTGGGGGCATGCATCGGTGTTGTACAACCGTTTGCACTGGCCTACCGACTAGGTGATCATACTGCTGCGCTGAAATACTATGGGGCTATTGCCTGCAAGGCCCGGGCAGCTTGGTTCGCCGAACGGTTTCAACCCGTTCAGGCCCCAAACCGGCCTGCTCACAACCGGATACGTCTTGTGATCGTTTCCGGCCAGATCAGTAATCATTCGGTTTGGAATGTGCTGTTGCATGGATTGTTGAAGCATATAGACCGCGACCGGTTTGAAACAATCCTGTATAACACCACGCCGTATGTTACTGCTGAGGCGGCAACGGCAATGGCGCTGATGGATCAGTATCACCACGGCTTGACGAATTGGGTGCAGCAGGCACTGCATGACCAGCCGGATTGCATCTTCTATCCGGAAATCGCCATGGACGTGACCACCGTTCAACTGGCAACGCTGCGTCTGGCCCCATTACAGATTGCCGGATGGGGCCACCCCATCACTAGTGGACTGCCCACCATTGATCTGTATTGCTCTGGCGAGTTGCTTGAACGACCTGATGCTGATGTTGATTACAGTGAGCGTCTGGTACGGCTGCCCGGCGTCGGTGCCTGTAGCGTGCTGCCCCCAGTCGCGGCTGTCTTGCCTGATCCGGAAAGCTTGGATATTCCTGCCGACCGTAGTATTACCCGCTTTCTTATCTGTCAGCAGGCGGCAAAGTTTGATCCGTCTTTTGACAGCCTCTATCCGCGTATTGCTTTAAGCGCCCTTCCCTGCCGGCTCTGGTTTGTCCGCGACAGCAAGGCTTCCTGGGATGAGGCGCGGCTTGAGGAGCGCTTTCAAGATGCATTTGCCGCGTATGGGCTCAATGCAGCAACGTATATCCGGATTATTGACTGGTTGTCGGGGGAGCAGTTTCTGGGACTGCTTGACAGCATGGATGTCTACTTGGACACTCCGGCTTTTTCCGGTTACACCACCGCTTGGCAGGCTCTGCATCGGGGATTACCGGTTGTCACCCTTGAAGGCCGCTTCATGCGCCAGCGGCTGGCAGCCGGGCTTTTGCGGCAGATCGGCATGACAGCAACCATTGCAACGAACAGAGATGACTATGTCCTGCTGGCTGCGGCGCTGGCCAGCGATCCGCAACTGCGTGCAACATTACGGGACGGCCTGAAGAAAGCAGCCGGATACACCGATGAGAATAGTGATGTTGTTCATGCCTTTGAGTCACTCATTCAGAACCGTGTGAAACGGTGTCTTTGATATCTTGCTCGGGAAAATCCAAATAAAACCAAGGAGTTCATCGATGCCGTATTACTATATTCATGATGAGGAGCAACCGCATTTGGGCGGCAATCTTACCTGCGGTGACCCGAACAGCTATGCCCCATCTGCCTGGGATTACGTAATCAATCGTTTTGCGGTTAAATCGGTTTTAGATATAGGTGCAGGGCTTGGGCATAGCAGCCTTATTTTTTTAACAAGGGTTGCAGTGTCATTGCGGTAGACGGTTTGGATGGCAATTGTGTCAATGCAGTCTATCCCGTTATTAAACAAGACTTGACAGTTGCACCCCTCGTCACAAAAGTTGATCTGGTTTATCTGGTTGAATTTGTAGAGCATGTGGACCAGATTTTTCTGCACAATATCCTGCGGTCGATGCTGTGCGGTAAATATGTATTAATGACTCATGCCCAACCAGGTCAAGGTGGACATCATCATGTAAACTTGCAGACTACAGATTATTGGGTACAGCACATCACGCAGATGGGCTTTTTACTGCTTGAGGAAGATACAGATCGGATTAGAAGGCTGGCTGCAAAAGACAATGCAGAATGGCTTGCTTCTACAGACCTGATGTTTGGTAAGCCCTAAAAATCATTGATATCGAAGAGGTATATATTGAGTAATTCATCACAGTATGTGCGGTTAAGTCACTTGGATTACAACCGATGACTACTGGTGCCAGTTCTAATGGACGTATCCTTTACCTGAACCACGACAATCCAAACCCGTCCGGAGGGGTCAGGGTTATCTACAGCCATGTCCGTCATCTGGTTCGCAACGGGTTCAATGCATATGTCGTCCATCGGCAGCCGGGCTTCAGGCCTCCATGGTTTCAGGAAGAGGTGCCGGTGCTCTATTGTGACCAGCAGTTCAGGTTGTTTCCGGATGATCTTGTCGTCATCCCGGAGGACCATCGGTTTTTTCTGGAATTATTTAAATCAGCAGCAGTGCGCAAGATTGTCTTCTGCCAGAGCTACCTATTCGTGTTCGACGGCCTCGGGAGTCACGACTCCTGGCAGTCGTTGGGGATATCAGGCGTCATAGCCAGTTCGGAAGTTGTCGCTAATTTCGTCAGTTCCGTTTTGGGATGGGCCGAAGTCCCGGTGGTCCATTGTGCTCTCCAGCCGGTTTTGTTCGTTCCGCGACCGAAAAAACTGCAAGTGGCCTATATGCCGCGCAAGCGTCCCATGGAAGCCGAATTCATCCGGCAGACTTGTACCCGTCTCATTGGATCGGAGTTCACTTTGGAATGGGTAGCCATGGAACAACTTCCAGAGACAAGCGTGGCAGAGGTTTTCGCTGATTCGGCGTTGTTCCTCTCCCTCAGCAGGCTGGAAGGATTTGGGCTCCCTCCTCTGGAGGCGATGGCCAGTGGCTGCGTCGTTGTGGGGTTTTGCGGTTACGGTGGCAGGGAGTATGCGAGGCCGGATAACGGCTATTGGTGCGAAGAGGACGATCTGGTCGGTTGTGCCCGCAATCTGGCATGGGCCGCCCGGCTACTGAAGAACAACAGCGGGGAGACACAACGGCTTGTCGAATCGGCTCGGGCCACGGCTGCACAGTATACGGCCGTACGCCAAGAGCAGGAACTGTTACAGGCGATACAGTGTGTCATGCACATGACACAGGAGGGGCAGTGAATATTCAATTAATTACCGTTTGGTATAATGAGGCGTTTCTTGCCCCGTTTTTTCTTAAGCATTATGCATGGGTAGATAAAATTCACATCCTGCTTGATGCAGATACCGATGACTCCACCGAAGAAGTTGCCGCGCGTTATCCCAATGTCTCCATTGAGCGATTCACCTTTCCGGACATGATGGATGATCTGATAAAATCACGAAAAATAAACGAGAAACACCGATCAATAACAGATGCCGATTACGTTATCGTTGTGGATTCAGATGAATTCATAGCCTGCAACTGTCTGACGGATTCTGTAAAAAATCACATTATTACAAAAGATAAGAACCTCTATTTTGCAACGTTATGGCAAGTGTATCAACATGAAGACGATGCGAGTCTGGATGCAGTCAGGCCAGCCATCTGTCAACGCCAGCATGGAGACCCGACAATTGCAAATTGCAACATCAAGCCGGTTGTTGCCAGAGCAGGTCTTGATATGGTCTGGGGGGTGGGAAACCACGCGGTGGTATTGAACGGGCAGCACATGAGTTGGTTGACCCCCAATGTGGACGTCATGACTGAACACAAGGTAAGCGTAATGCCTGCTGACATGTTGCAAGGAGCCCACTGGAGACTGTTTGACCTGGATGAAGTGATCACCAGAAGAACAAGGAACAGAAGCAACAGGCAATCACTGGTGAATTTGTCAACCAACCTGTCGTCACACCTGCATAAGGCATCTGCGGCTGATGTTATTGCAGAATTTAACCGCATGAAGATCAGTCCGCTTGTCCTGAAAGATAGAATCTGCGGCACCGGCGATCAACAGGTCCATAACACTATTTTTGAGGCACTGCTTGCGGAGCCTGCATATACGGATGGCGAGCCTTCAAACCACTATGCCACGGGTGTAAGTCAGATGTATGAAAGCTGCACACTGCCTGAATGGCATGCATCTGTTCAGCCGTTTACCGCACTGGAAGCCTTGGCCGATGAAACGTTTCTGCTGGCCTGCACCTACAACAAAGCAGGAGATCGCTCCAAGGCGATAACGCTTTTGAAAAAGGCGCTGGCTCTGTTTCCGGCCTCGGAGCATTACCGGTTTTATCTGCGGCAGATGCAAAACGAAGTGGAGGAACATGAGTATCTCCCAAGGATTGATTGTGTAACCAAAGGATTTAGAAAAGGCCGGAATGTCTATGAGGGATATCAGCGCGGTTGGGGGTTGCAGTTCACTGATTTAAGAGAAAAAATTTTACGAGACCCGCTCTATTGTGAGGCCTCAAAACTTGCTGAAGGAAGGACCATCATATCTGAACAGAACAGAATGAATTTGTATCTTATTGTCAGGTTCTTTTTACCCAGGATTGATTCCGGACACATAATTGAATTTGGCTCTTACCTCGGTGGAAATGCTATTTTTATGGCTTACGTTGCCGACAAAATCCTGCCGGGAACCCAAGTATACGCGTTGGACAGTTTTGAAGGAATGCCTGAAACAGATAAAAATATAGATGCCCATAACAAAGGGGATTTTGCAGATACCAGCTATGATGATTTGTTGGAGTATGTCGAAAAGACAGGCGTAAAAAATCTGAAAATCTGTAAAGGATATTTTGAGCATACAGCAGAAGGTGTTCTCAAGCAAATCGGCAAAGTCGCGTTAGCCCATATAGACTGTGATATTCTGTCATCAGTCAGAACAGCCTATGAATATGTCAAACCGTATATGGTTCATAATGGCTATCTGGTCTTCGATGATGCCACGATTTCAAGTTGCATAGGCGCCACAGAGGTTGTTGAAGACCTTGTCATCAGGAGAGACAACCTCAACTCTGAACAAATATATCCACATTATGTGTTTAGAACCAGCGCGCCTGAAAATGCCAAGTCAAGTCATCAAAATTCTGTCGCGTATTGTCTGCGGTGATCTACGTGCTGCCTAAAACCAACCATTCCATTGTCTGTGTCGTTACTTCAGAGGCTACTTGGCGCAATCTGGCGCGCTACTGTTTCAACCATCCATTCAAATTAAACCGGCACCGCTTTGATCTTGCCGTTGTCTGCAACGGTTCGTCTAATGACCTTAGTGCTTATATTCGCGCCTTCAAACCGGACTATTTTCTCAGCCGCCACAATCTTGGTTTTGATCTTGCCGCTTTTGATGCTTTGCTGCGCATGGTGCCGACCAGTAGCTATGATTATTGTATTCTGCTGCATGATGACCATTGGTTTGAAGATGAGGAGTGGCTTGAAAACCTCTTGACCCTTGCTAACAACAATCCTGATATTGATGTTTTTGGCAACCTGCTGGATTGCAGCACGGACAAACTGGTGGAACATTTCGAGATTGTCAGCAGGATATTGGGATATGGCCGCTATCTTGAGCCGATGCCGCCTGTTTTTACACAGGGAGTCGCTGGCCTGTTCACCCGACGGGCAGTTGACATTTGGCGACAGGCAGACGGTATCCCCCATATTCACAATAATCTAAAAAATGTGGCGGAGATTTGTGAGCGTCTGGCCAGCTTTATACTGTATGCCAATGGTTGCAGTTTTATGCAGATTCCACCGGGGTTTCAACGGTATCTGCGGCATGGCAGCCATATTTCACACTGCCTCGAGGCGCCGTATACTGTTTATGGCAAATAACGTAAGCCAATTTGGCGTAAGAGGCTACATGACATGAAAACTATAATTGTTGCAGCTTTTGACTGTAGGTATTTCGACTTGGGGCTTGATTTAATACGCTCGGTTCGGGTTCATCCTGAACTTGATGGCTTTGATGTTGGGGTTCTTGATCTCGGCATGACCAGAGAGCAACGGCTATTAATCGAACAGGCAAAGGTTTTCGTAAAGGACGCCATCTGGAACATGGACTTTCCGGCACGAAAATATTTTCAAGATCATGAACCGGGATTCAAAGGGATGGTGGCACGGCCCTTTTTGAGCGACTATTTTGCCGAATACGACAAGATTATCTGGCTCGATGCCGATACGTGGGTGCAAACTCCAGCATCAGTTCTCACTATCAATGAAACGCTGGATAACTATGAAAGCTGTGGTATACCTGAGATTGACAGATCTTATGAAAAGTTTACCGTTAATCCGGGTGCGTGGAATGCGGAGTTTAACTCTTACAGGGAATCGTTCGGTGATGATGTGGCTGAGATGTTAAAGTTAAAACCGCAGATAAATTCGGGAGTAATCGGTCTCAGAAAAGAAGCTGCGCATTGGTCACTATGGCAAAAATATTTACAGCACGGGCTGGAATCAGGCAGTAAGTGCAGGACTGTAGAGCAGCACGCGTTTAACATAGCATTGTATTTCCACAATCTTGATTTCGCTCGTCTGCCAAGTACCTGCAACTGGCTTATCAGCAATGCTACACCTTTTTATTCTCTTTCAACCAACAGGTTTGTGACACCAAATCCCCCCTATGAAGAAATTTCAGTTCTCCACTTAACCTGCATGACCATCGGTAAGGTCAGTCCATTTTATGTAATAGACAAGACGGGAAAGAAGCTTTTCGCCACCGCCCCACTGAGACCAGAATACAGATTTTGGGAAAAGAAAGTGCATAATGTCCCATCTCTGCTAGCAAGCAATAGAATATGCTGACTTTGCGTAATGAACATTTCCAGCCTGATTTGAGCTCGAATTTAGCTGAGGCTTTATTTAAAGAATCAGTCAATTGTATAGAGCTGGCAATATCTAGTTATTGCAATAGAAGGTGCAGATACTGCCCTAACTATTTAGTTGATAGATATTCGACAGAACATCTTATGTCTGACTCTCTTTTTGATAACATTTTAAAACAACTTTGCAAAATAAACTACTCGAGGAATTTTACTATACATAGGTATAATGAACCTCTTGCCAATAAATATAATGCATTACTCAGAATTTCGCAAATAAGAGAACTCCTGCCTCAAGCTAAAATATTAGTATACACAAATGGTGATTATCTTGACAAATTTCTTGTTACCATGCTTGCCGATTTTGGAGTTGACACAATCCATGCAACTCTCCACCTAAAAAATCAGTTCTCATTATTTGATGAATATAAAGAAATGCTGGCTCAACGAGTAAGTGCATTGAATATTTGTTTTGATTTGGTTGAGAACCCGGATGATCATTCTTGCCGCGCAGTAGCCAGTTATAGTGGAATGAAAATTGATTATCAGATTGTTGATTTTTGGGCAAAAAAGAATAATGGCGCAATGCGAGCCTACGACAGAGGTGGAGCGATCGGCAACAAAGGCTTCTTTAGGATGGAGCCTTGTCTCATGCCATTTGTGCAATTGCAGATCGATTATGATGGCACTCTTCTACCATGCTGCAATATTCATCCACAACTGGAGAAACATAAACAGTATGTGTTGGGAAAACTAACAGACACAAGCAACATCTTTGTTGAATGGACAAGCATGGAATATGTACGCTGGAGACAACACCTGATCACTTTTGATCTGAAAAAAAGTCCATGTACCCATTGTGATATGAATACCTAAGTCAAAATAGGAGCTGTGATGCATCCAACTGCGTTGAAAAATGGTCGACTATTTTTTGAGAACTACGTCAAGAATCCAGGGGTACTTGTTGTTGATATTGGCGCACAAGATGTGAATGGTTCACTGCGATCGGTCTGTCCACCCTATGCTCACTACATAGGTGTAGACTGCGTTGCAGCATGTGGAGTGGACGTTATCCTGGATGACCCATATAGTCTGCCTTTCCATGAAAACAGCATAGACGTCGTTGTCAGCTCCTCCTGTTTTGAGCACTCTGAGATGTTCTGGCTGTTGTTTCTAGAAGTTTTGCGAGTTCTCAAGCCTGAAGGACTGTTTTACCTTAATGTGCCTTCATCATGGTCCTTCCATAGGAGCCCGGTTGACTGTTACAGATTTTTCCCGGACAGTGGCAATGCCTTGGCCAAATGGGGAAAAAGAAACGGTTTTGGGGCTACGGTTTTGGAACACTACACAAACTACAGTGACTATGTATGCATTTTTTTGAAGGATGAGGAATATGCTTTAAAATACCCTAATAGGATCATTCATTCCATGGAAGAATTTTCCTGCGGAGGGCTCTATCCTGATCTTGACACCATATATGTTAGTGCTGCCGAAAATGATAAACACAAGCTATTTGCACCACACTTGTTTAAATCTGAAGGTGAGCAGATTCAGGAATTTTTGCCAAAAATGCTTCAGAAGCAGATATCAGAGCAAACATGGAGAATAATCGATTTTGTAAAACCATATACTATGACCACGGCACAACGTGTGGCGAATGTAGTAAATGCCGTTGATTATATTATTAAAAATAATATTTCAGGTGCATTTGTGGAATGTGGTGTATGGCGAGGCGGATGCTCAATGGCTGCAGCGTGTGCATTGTTACTGCATGGATCTTCTGAACGAGAGTTGTATTTGTACGACACTTTTGAGGGAATGTCTCCCCCATGTGAGTACGATGTGAGGCTTGAGAATGGAACTTCTGCTGCTGAATTGTTGGCGATACATGGAAAAGATCTGGAAGATCACATCTGGGCATATGCTCCATTGCACGATGTAGTATCAAATTTACGTCGTACCACCTATCCGGAGAGTAAAATTAGTTACGTTAAGGGAAAGGTTGAAGAGACAATGCCTAATACCTTGCCAGGGCACATTGCGATTCTTCGGCTTGATACGGACTGGTACCAATCAACTCTTCACGAGTTAGTACACCTGTATCCGTTGTTGAAGAAGGGAGGTGTTCTTATTATTGATGACTATGGTTGTTGGGCTGGAGCAAAAAAGGCTGTTGACGAATATTTTGCCGATATTGGGATCAAACCGGATCTCATAAGAATCATAGATGATTGTGGTAGTAGTGCATATTACGCAATTAAATTTTGATGCCCTCGCAAAAGCTCTTTGGCAGGAAAGCAAATCAGCTTATGGTGTCTACCCTTCTTGCACATAGCCAGATTGTACCCCCCTTTGTCCGACGACTTTTACGAAGTGGTTCATTGCCCCTGTCTTTGTCTGCTATCTACGATGAAGGGCCTGAAACTGTGTGCGTTTCTGAGGGTTGCGGGGCTGATGTAGATGTTGACCTTGTAAGGGGCGGGGTTGATGCTGCCATTCTTTCCTTTGGTTCGTGGGATCCGGCCAGGCTGCTGTCAGCGCTTGAAAAAATGCGAACCGCAGTAAATCCTGATGGAAGAGTGACAGTCCTGTATGCAGGTGCTGATAAATCTCCGCTGACGATGAGCCAATGGGATCTGTTTCTCTCGGATCAAAGTTGGATCAGATATCAACAGGGAGCATTAACGGCATCCGATGATCCGCTTCAGGTGTGGGGTATCGTTTTAGTGTTGAAAACATATAATCCTGTCCAGCATGCTAGGAGGATTGTTGATCAAGGCAGGCCCGATCTTGCGATTGCGCCGTTAAAAGATATACCTGAATCGCTGATCACCAGTAATACTACCCAGGCTCTGCTGGCGCTGGAGAAACAGCGTCTCTATTTGAAATGGCAGCAGCAGCTTCATGGGCAACTGCCCAGCCACGCATTTTTCAGCAAGGAACGCCGCGAGTTTGCGCAGGTAACAACGGTTTCTCCCTTGCTGAAAGAGAGCTACCATGTTCACAGCCGGTTCTGGTCGCACATCGGGCGTGATGACATGGCGATCCGCACCTTAAGCTCCATTGATCATGTGTGCCCTGATGAGACAACCCGGCATCTGTTGCAACTGTTGCGGCACCGGATGCTGACTCCTGCAAAGGCTTGTAGACTTGAACAGGCTTTGGCCGATTGGCAGATGGAATGGCGGCCACGCATCTTGTTTATTACCCACGGCACCAGTGACTATGGTCAGGACACTCTTTACCATGGTTTGTGTACGCTATTGGGGCATGAAAATGTCGTGGATTACCCCTGGAAACCTACGTTGCATGGGCGCGAGGTTGATACGGCAAACAGCTACCCTTGCGTGTTCAACTATCCGGGAGAACCTCTGTCTGTTGATGATCTGGTGGTTCAGTTGCAGACAGGCGGGTTCGATTTCATACTGTTCTCTGATCTTTTGGGTATGATCCACCAGCAGGAAGTTCGCCGACTGGTGAATGCCGCACCACACCTGCCGGTTGTTCTGTATGATGCATGGGATGATTGCTATACGCCATTACATACCGTACTGGAGTATCTTGATCGTTCGGAGGTGGCGCTGGTTTTCAAGCGTGAGATGCTTGATGGTGTCGATTATGGGACGCGAACCTATCCGTTGCCGTTCGGCTATCCTGAGACCTTGAGTTGTGCCGGTTTACCGGTTGACCAGCGAGCATCCGATGCGCCATTTTGGGCCGGCAGGAATGAGTTTGGTCTGCGCTCACTTTATGTACAGCAGCTGGAACGCATAACCGGCTGTGATATGCAGACCCGTTTTGATCAGGATACCTACCGGGAAAGACTTCGCTCAAGTCTGATCGGCCTGAGTTTCTTCGGAGTCGGTTTTGATACTGTGCGCTATTGGGAAATTCCGGCCAATGGCGTCATGCTATTGGCGGAAAATCCTCCAATAATCATACCGAACAATTTTGAAGACGGAATATCGGCAGTATTTTTTGAAAACATGTCTGAACTGGAATCCAAGCTGGACTATTATACGAAGCATCCTGATGAGGCAGCCAGGATTGCTGTCAATGGCCACCATCATTACGTGAAATACCATACAACAACAGCACGTGCGCGTTATGTTCTGGGCACTGTTTACCAACAGCTGTTCAATCAGCACAATGGCCAGCTTGTTGCCGGAAAATAAAAACTATCACTTGCAAAGGCACTCACATGAATATCTGGCTTTCCTATGTAGCCTATCCTGTCACCACCGCCGTGTATCTGGAGCGGGCGCTCCGGCAACTTGCAACGGTCACCACCATCGGCCCCCGTTTTCCGGAAGAGCTGATTACCACCTGGAAGCTCGAGAATATGAAGCTGCCGTTGTACGACCAGATGATCCCCACCGGATTTACCCCGGATATGGCGGAAATTCTGTCAACAACAGCGGCAGACCAGCAGCCTGACCTGTATATTTGGGTCGAATCAGTAGGCGGTCATGAGCCGCGTAATTTAGCTGCGTTACGCTGTCCCAAGGTCTGCTGCCTGATTGACAGCCACCTGAATCTGGAGCATCACCTTGCCTGGTGCCAACAGTTTGATTATGTTTTCACAGCCCAGCGGGAATATGTTCCTGCACTCAGGCAAGTCAACCGCAATGCATACTGGCTTCCGCTTGGTTGTGACCCGGACGTTCATGGCGGTAAATCAAAACAGAAACAATATGATATAGGATTTGTCGGGGCGCTGGCCTTTAATCCCAGGCGGCAGCAGCTACTTGACAAGCTTGGCGCCGAAGTCAACCTGTACCGTACTCGATGCTTCTGGCATGAGATGGCGGAAGTCTTTGCTGCATCAAAGATTGTTTTCAACACCTTTGCCAGAAATGACCTCAACATGCGCTTTTTCGAGGCGCTCTGCTCCGGCTCCATGCTGCTTTCAGACATGGCGTCGGGCAGTGGTCAATCGGACCTGTTCCGTGATGGGGAAGAGTACGTCTGCTACCATGACACCACCCTGATTGAGACCGCAAAATTCTATCTGGACAACGATGAATTGCGGGAGCAGATCGCTGCCCGTGGCTGCCGGATCGTCCATAATGCCCACACCTACCTCCACCGTATGCAGGATCTGCTTGCGGTGGTATCCGGCGCCAAAGCGGAGACCTGCACTGCCGCTGAACTGAGGGAGCGTTCTCTGGCCGGTGTTGAACCGCTTTTTGGTGGTGCTCGGGCAACCTATATCAACGTCAGTGAACAGAGCCGCAGTTTTGTGATTCCGGTGCTGGATTACTCCCCAGCCAGTGAGTTCAATATCAGGACGCTTTTGCATGACTTACAGCAGATTAAAGGGGATGTCATCGTTGTTTTCAATGATCCGGCTGTTGCAGAGGATATGAAAGGACACCCCAGGGTTACCCGTTCGGCAATCATGTCGGAAAACATCGGTGTAGCGCGGGCCTGGAATGTCGGGATCAGTATGGCGACAACTCCCAATGTTTTTATTCTCAACGCAGATCTGCACCTCGAAGCAGTGACCGTTGAAACCATGGAAAACGGTCTTGATACCCTGGAAAAGGCAGCCTGTGTCGGCCCCCAGGGTTCTTTTGTCAACTATCCCCTTGCCAGAGACTACCTCTATTTTGACAAGGGCAGTTTTCACGGGCCGGTGGAGGTGGATGCTGTTTCGGGGTTTTTGTTTGCCATAAAACGGGAACTGTTCGGGCCGGGCGGCCTGAAATTTGAAGAAGCCTTCACCCCCTGTTATTTTGAAGAGTGGGATCTGGGATTGCAGATCAGACAGCTTGGCCTGAAGAGCTGGATTACTCAGGCCACAGCCTATACGCACCACTGGAGCGGCTCCATTGCCGCACGCAGGGAAATCGGCTGTCTCGGGCGCAGTGAGACAGCCGGGGCGATTCTGAAGCGCAACCGGTTGCTGTTTTTTGGCAAATGGCGTGAACAGGCGTTTAAACATCCGGAGGTGTTGGGCAGCAGATTTGTGTCCTATGCCCAACAGTTTCTGTTTGCGGCGCTTCAGGCCGACAGCACGTCAACGGCTGCCGCCGCACATCAGTTTGCCGCCCTCGCTCCGGAACTTCCCCAGTTGCAGGCTCTTGCCGCATTTGTCCTGACCCGGCTGGGTCTGCCGGAAGAGGCGCTTGCCTACCTGCATTTCTGCAAAGAACTGCATCCAGGCTTCCAGCTTGAGTTGCATCTCTCAGGGTTGTCCAGGGATTTGCTGGGCAACTGCCTACCCAAGGCTTGATTGTAACGGAGAAATACAATGAATGTTTCCATGCCGCGCGGAAGAGCCCATGGCTGGGGGATTGCCGGAGAGTATCTGAGCCGTGAAATTGCGAAGCTGCCTCAACTTGATGGGGTGACCCTGCACTGCATGAAAGGGCATGATTTGCAGCCCTTTGATCAAGATGTCTGGGATCGCATTAATATCGGGTACTGCTTTTTCGAGGACGCGCTGTCAGTGCAGCCATTCGCCCGGGCGGCAGGGCAGCGCTGGGACATGATCGTCACCGGTTCCAGCTGGTGTGAATACCAGTTACGCAGCGCCGGTGTGAAAAACTGTACCACCATTCTTCAGGGGGTGGATCGGGACAACTTCTATCCCGGACCCAAGGCAAGCGCAGCGGAACAGTTTGTTGTCTTTTCCGGGGGAAAATTTGAGGTGCGCAAGGGACAGGATCTGGTCATTGCCGCCATGCGCATATTTATGGAACATCATGCTGATGTGTTGCTTTCCTGCGCATGGCACAACCAGTGGCCGTTCTCCATGGCCACCATGGAGCTTTCCAATGTTATCCCCTATCTGCACCGTGATGGAGAGTGCCTGGAACTGCTGCGCGAAACCCTGGTTGCCAACGGCATACCCCTTGAACGGGTTGCCCTGCATCCACCGCTGGACAACAGCCTGATGCGCGAGGTCTATCTGGCTTCGGATATCGGCCTGTTCCCCAACCGTTGCGAAGGGGGCAACAACATGGTGATGTGCGAGTACATGGCCTGCGGCAGGACGGTGGTTGCCAGCGATATGACCGGGCATAATGATGTGATTACTTCAGAGAACGCTTTTCCCCTGACCCGCTACAACGTGCGGCACTACCGTCATGCCAGCGAGGGATTCTGGTTTGAACCTGATGTTGATGAGATGGTTGAACTGCTGGAGTTTGCCTATCGGAACAGGGCAGCTTTACGCACAAAGGGCTTACAGGCGGTTGTGGACATGTCAACGCTTTCATGGAGCGTGGCAGCCCGCAGTTTTCATGCTATCGGTCAGAGTCTGCTGAAACAATCTCATCATACAAAAACTCCAGCTTCCGCGTAAAACCTATGCCATCCAGCAACGGTGATGCGGAAAGCAGAGCCCGTAAATCTGAACGCAACATCCGGAGCAGCGGCAGGTTACCGGCAAGCTGTAGTGCCCGCTGGATGTACTCTTCCGCTGAATGGCACACGCAAAACTCCAGTCCAACAGATGCAAGAAGGCTGGCACCCACCCGTGAAGCATGGTGTGTGCCAGCCAGCGTTATAACCGGCACGCCCATCCAGAGCGCTTCACAGGTGGTTGTGGTGCCGTTATAGGGCCAGGTGTCCAGGGCGATATCCACCTGATTGTACAGCGACAGATGGGAAGTCCGGTCCGGGGTCCAGCCACAGGTCAGCACCCTGTTTTCCGGTAAAGCGAACTGTTTCAGCAGTGCCGAGCGTGCCGCCGGATCATCAAAGGCTTCCCCTTTCAGCAGCAGCCGCGACTGCGGTATCTGCTCCAACAATCTCCTCCAGCAGTCAAGAAGCGTGGGGGTGATTTTGGCGAGGTTGTTAAAACAGCCAAAGGTGAGGAGGCCGCTTTCCTGCACCGGCGGCTTGCTTGTCGGTTGCGGTGCATCTCTCGGTGGAGCGTAACAGAGAAAACAGCCCGGCAAACGGGCCAGATGCTCGGTATGTAGTGATTCTGCTGTTTCGGGGGGATCGGCAACGGTATCGGTTATGCGATAATCAATCTGCGTCAGGCCGGTGGAATGGGGGTAGCCGATCCAGGTCATCTGCAGCGGAGCCGGCCGTAATGCCAGCAGCGGCAGCCGATTCCAGGCGGTGTGACCGGCAAGATCCACGAGCAGTGTTACGCCATCCTGAATAATCAGGTCACAAGCGACACTATCATCCAGATCAGTAATGTTTCGCCACTGCTCAACCAGGGAACAGAGCCGTTGTGTCGTCCCGTCCTGTTCCGGACCGCACTGGTAACAGATGATCCTGAAGCGATGCCGGTCATGGTGGCGCAGCACCGGCTCAATGAATGAAGCAACAGAATGTTCACGAAAATCCGGCGACAGATAGCCCACGGTTATGCGGCCAGTGGGCTTCCATGGGGTAGCAGGAACAGGAATTGGCGGAAAGTTTGCCCCCCATGCACGGTGGGCAGCAGCAATGTCTGCGGGCGGGCAGGTGTCTGAAAACAGTTGCGTGAAAAGGAAACTGTCCTGAAATATACGGTTGTCCGGGGCTGCTGTCGCCGCCCGTTGGAAGCAGGTGCATGCCTCATCGACACGTGCCAGCCGCTTCAGCACTCTGCCCAGCTCATGCCAGGCTGCGGCGTGTTCCGGTGCTCTCTTGACAACATCCTCCAAAAGCGCAATGGCCTGCAGGTAACGTTGCCGTCCCAGCTCCGCCTGGGCATAGCGGCAGCAGGTTTCCGTGTCATTCGGCAGATAGTGCAGGCGCTGTTGGCAGCTGTCTGACAAAAACTCCCATTGTCGCAACAGGGTGCACAGGTCGGCAAAGATGGTAAATGCTGCATTGTGCAGGTGCTGTTGCGCAATCAGCAGCCGTAAAATCCGTAGCGCCTCATCATGATTGCCTGAGGCCAGGTGAGCCGCTGCTTCTTGCAAAGCGGTGGCAGCGTCGTTACGCAGTATGGTCATGGGGGGCTTTCCTGTGTCCGGCACCAGTGTCTCCAGATCTGCCGGTATAGCTGCTCTACCCTGGCTGCCGTGCCACGATTATCGCAGAGCGGGCTGTTCAGCAACTGTTGGCGTAGCGTTTGCCGCATAGTGGCCAGACGCGGAATATCAGCCGCAAGGTCCAGGATGGTTGCTTGGTAGTCCTCCATTGAATTGCAGACAAGGTCAGCCAGTCCCACTGCCTGTAACAGGCTGGCTCCGACTCTGGAAACATGGGAGCGTCCTGCCAGAGTGACCACCGGCGCCCCCATGAACAGCGCTTCGCAGGTTGTGGTGGTGCCGTTATAGGGGAAGGTGTCAAGGGCGATATCAATCTGGTGGTACCCTTCCAGTTGCTGCACCACCGAGGTGGCGTGCCCCAATAGTATCAGCCGCTGATCAGCTATGCCACGGGTATGCAGCACGGCAGCCAGCTCCCGGCGGACCCGCTCGTGTTCGCCGCCGCGATAACGCAGCACCAGCCGGGAACCGGGGGTGGCGGACATGATGTCAGCCCAGAGCTCAAGCATGACGTGGTTGATTTTGCTGAAGTTGCTCATGGTGCCGAAGGTTATGACTCCCTGATTGACAACCGGCGGACAGGCGGCCTGTTGCGGAAAGTCATCGCCGGGACGGTAGCAGAGAAAACAGGGATCAAGGCGCAGCAACTGCTCGGTGTGGAACTGTTCCGTCATGCCCGGCGGATCGGCGATGCTGTCACTGATCCGGTAGTCCATGGCTGGCAGGCCGGTTGTGTCCGGATAGCCGATCCAGGTGACCTGAACCGGCGCCGGGCGCAGGCCGAAAAGGGCAAGCCGGTTATTGGCGCCATGGCCGGCAAGCTCAACCAGGATATCAATCCTGTCATTCTGTATTTGCTGAAAAACCTCCTGATCGTCAAGAGCGTAAATATCACGCCAGATCACCGGATGGTTCTGTAGCTGGGTAGTTACAATGTCAGGCTTTTCTACATTGGCATAACAATAAACCTCAACCTGCGCCGGGTTGTGGGCTGCCAGAATCGGCTGGATAAAGAACGATACTGCGTTCATTCTGAAGTCGGGAGAGACATAGCCGATACGCAGACGGCGTTCCGGCAGCGGGGAGTTGTGAAACAGTTGCTGCCTTGCAGGCTTGAAAAAATATTTGCCCCACTGGCTGTGCTCAACAGCTATCTGCTCGGGGGTAATTTCAAACGGATAATGGAGGGTAAACAGGCGGTTTTGGGTGTACGAGCGTTTCTGCTCCGGAATTTTGGCCTCTGTTATTGCACGGGAAAAAGTCTCCAGGGCTTTGACGGTTTCTCCGAGATAAACCTGTACGGTTGCCAGGCGGTTCAATACCTCGGCGGGATCTTCCGGTGTGAGTTGCAATGCCTTGCGATAACAAAAAGCCGCCAGATCAAAGTGATAGGTGGCCACATGCAGGGCTGCCAGTTGCAGCCAGAGTGACACAGCGCCAGGGTCAACGGCAAGTCCCTGCTCCATACAGCGTTTGGCCTCATCCAGTTTGCCCTCGGCGCGGCGCACCAGGCCCAGATTTTCCCAAGCGTTCAGGTAGTCTGGCTGCAATGTTAGAGCCTGTTGCAGGCAGGTTGCGGCTTCCACCAGGGTTGCTCCAGCTACTGGGGCTGTTTGCCGGGAACCTTCCAGCAAAGCCAATCCCAGATTGTTCAGTAGAACGGGCAACCCTTCAGCACAGGCGCAGGCCTTCCGGAAACAGTCAATGGCGTTTCCCCACTGCTGTTTATGTACGGCTGCTACTCCCAGCAGGTACAGGGCTTCAACATGGCAGGGGCTGGCATGTAGCACTGTACGGCAGAGAATCATAGCCTCTTCTTCTGCCCCATGCAGAAGTAATTTTTCAGCCTGATCCAGCATTTGTTCAGTATCCACAGTTTCTCTCATTTTCATTTAAATATTTCTTAAAGATTTTATCGAACAATTCCGAAAAAGAGAGTAAGGTGTATCACAACATATTGCAAGCTCGCTCAGAAGAGCGAGCAGCACAACCAAGAAAGGAGAAGTACCATGGCAATCGGAGATATTTCATTGACGTCAGGAATGAGGCAGAACCTTCTGTCTCTGCAGGAGACCGGCAAGCAGACCAGCATTACCCAGAACAGGCTGGCCACCGGCAAGAAGGTCAACACCCCTCTTGACAACCCGACTAACTATTTTGCTGCACAGGGCCACCTGCAGCGCGCTGGAGACCTGAACATCCGCAAGGATGGCATGAGCGAGTCGGTGCAGATGCTGAATGCTGCAAACGCCGGTATCAAGGGCATCCAGAACCTGATCAACTCGGCACAGGGTGTAGCCACTTCTGCAATGGCAACCACCAACACGCTGGAGCAGTCGGCCTACGCCAACACCTTCAACACCTTGCTGTCCCAGATCAACCAGTTGGCCAGTGACTCCGGCTACAAGGGCACCAACTTCCTGACCAACGGTTCACAGACCGTTGAATTCGGTCAGCGTACCGGCGCAGCAACCTTGGGGATTACCGGCTTCGTTGCTACAGCTTCGGGCCTGAATCTGTCCAGCACAACGAACACAGCATGGTCTTCAACGTCACAGATCGCGACTGACGCAGGCAAGCTTGAGTCAGCGCTTTCGACTCTGCGTACTCAAGCTTCGGCGCTTTCCGCTAGCCTGAGCGTTGTCACCACCCGTCAGGAGTTCACCGACAGCATGATCAACACCCTGCAGATCGGTGCTGACAACCTGACCTTGGCTGACACCAACGAAGAAGGGGCCAACATGCTGATGCTGCAGACCCGCCAGAACCTTGGTATCTCCTCACTGAGCATGGCTTCCCAGGCAGCTCAGGCCGTTCTGAGACTGTTCTAAAGGTTTTCTGAACAGTGGAATGAGAGTGAATTGAGGGGGAGACTGTCTGGTCTCCCCCTTTTTTTCAAACTTCGACGGCCAGAGGAGGCGCCAAATGGAACTGAACAAGATCGGAGGCGTGGATAGCACCGGTTATTATGCTGCAGCGCAACAGGCAGCGGTTCAACAGCAGCAGCAGGCCCAGCAGAGTAACACTGAAGCAGCGCAGTCAGAGGCCAGTGCAGAAAGCAGTGCCGCGTCTGCTGCCCAAGGCATAGCTGCTACCAGCGACCGTGTACAGATAACTTCCACCGTAACCTTGAAAAATGTCGACACGGTGCGTGCCATTGAGCAGATGCACACCCGCATGAACCAGCAGATAAAAGCTGTGCGCCAGACCAACGAGGTCATTAATCAACAGGCCGACAATATTGAAAAGCTGACGACCACCCTGAACACCATCATGAAGAATTTCCCGCCGTTTCCCATGGACAGCAAGGAACGTCAGGAGATTCTTATGAGCTATGCATCCATTCGGCAGGAAATCATGAAGATGATGGTGCCGCCACCACCTGTGCCGGTGTATGAACAGGTGAAGGACGTGTGGAAATCTGTTTTGGGTGAAAATGGGCAGCTTCAGCCTGGGGCTGTTCCGGCATTGCAGACAGACAGCCAGGATTCTGCAGTGAGGGATGCAGCCAGCGGCCTGGGCAGATCAGCCCAATCTCTTGCAACACTCAGCTCTGCAGTTACCCAGTCGCTGTTCAAGGGATAGTCATGTCACTCAAAATCAGACTAAAGCCGAATGAGAAGATGTTGGTCGGCCACGCAGTCATACGCAATGGTGACAAGGCATCTGAATTTCATGTTGAAAATACCGCTGCAATTCTACGTGAGAAAGATATCATGAAAGAAGACGCCGCAACTTCTCCGGCGCGGCGTCTTTATTTTCTTGTGCAGCTTATGTATGTGGACAATGAAAACCTGGTAACCTATCATAACGCCTACTGGGATCTAACCCGGCAGATTCTGGTGGCAGCCCCCAGCACGGCAAAACTCCTGGAAGAGATCGGTTCACGTGTGGTCAGCCATGATTATTATCAGGCAATGAAAAGCGCAAAGAAGCTTATCGATCACGAGCAACAGCTACTGTCCAGCCTGGTCAACACTACCGCCAACGGCAATTGAGACCAGTTCAATCAACCGCGCCTCCGCGATTTTTCCTTCCTTGATGAGCAGTCCGCACAGTTCCGACATAAATGGCTGCGGGTTGTGACCGCTCTGGCTCAGCAGCCGTAATCCTGTAATGCCTTGTTCCGGGGCGCCGGCAAGACACTGCGCCATTAAGAACAAAACCCGCAGCGCTGTTTGATCCGGCATTTCCTGTAATTCCCGTGTGAGCAGTTCCAGTTGTCCATCGTCCGGCTGCAACAGAAAACGGCAGATGGCGCGGTTTACCCTGGCCGCCGGATAGTCAGCTTGCAACGTAAGCGCCCGCTCGCTTGCTGCAAGCGCTTCAGGAATATGTCCGTCCCGCAGGCACACATACCCCAGATTAAACCAGGCGGGAGCATATGCTGGCTCCTGTTGCAGAAACAGAAGCCAGCTCTCTATTGCCTCAGCATATTTCCCCAATTCTCCTGCCTGCACCGCCAGTTCGTAGAGCGCTTTGGGGGTCTGCTCGCCTGCCGCCAGTTTGCGCAGGCCAAGCTGGTAATACTCTTCCTTCTTGCGTTCCAGTCGTGCTGTTTCAAGCCCTCCGTAGTGATGGACCGGCACCGGATGCTGTTTTACAGCCAAACCGGCGCGGGATACCGACCCTTCAACCAGTTCATGCACGACTCCTTCAAACCTGATGCCGTAGCCGTTGGGGAAGAGCCGGATCTTGTCACTGGCGGTCCAGCCAATGCCGGCTTCTTCTTCGGGATAACTGCCGTCAAGGGCCATAAAGCCATCGCTTATCCGCTCGGCACAGTAGTTGCGGGTTGTGACGGCAAAAGCACAGTGTTCCGCCTGACGAAGTGCCTGACAAAAGCCGGCATAGTCACGGATTGACAGGCGCTCATCAGCGTCCATAATCAGAATCCAGTCGCCGGTCGCCACCGCAAGGCCGTGGTTTCTGGCAGCCGAAAAGTCGTTGCGCCACTGGTAGTGCAGTACCAGTGCGCCGAAAAGCTCGGCTATCTGACAGCTTCTGTCCTTTGAACCGGTATCCACCACCACAATCTGGCTAAGCAGCGGCCGGCATGAAGCAAGGCAGTCGGCCAGATGGCGTTCTTCATCCTTGACAATCATGCAAAGAGTGACGCGAGGTATCTCATATTCGGCTTTACAGTGAGGTCCGGCAGTACGGCGCGCCGACAGGCCGATTTCAAGAATCTCCCGGTCAATACCAAAATTACGGATGTACTGCTCTGCAGCCTCAAGCTGTTGCTGCGCATTATCGGTGCTCAGAACACGTAATGCGGCCACAGCTCTGCTGCCGGGATTAAGGCGGGCGGCATCAGTTACTAGATTGTGCGGTACAACGCAGTGCCTGTCCGCCTGCCGCACCAGGTATTCTGCCACGACAGCGGGACTGAGTCTGAATCCATGGACAAGCAGCGCATCGGCATACTGTATCTCGCCAATGTCGCGCATCATGCCGGAGAGCAGCAGATGCGCCTCGCCACAGCCCGGTTCTTCCGTGAACAACGTAAACAGCACCTGCTCCGCACGAGCCGTCTGGTGCTTGTCCAGCAGACAATGAACCTCTGCCGGACGGTCTCCCAAATGTGCAGCTTCCGATAGCCGTCCGGCCATAGCTGACACACGTGCGCAAAGCTGGAGAAGCACGGCGTCTGCCGGGAAATCCCGGTGTGCTTTTGTCAGAATGGTGAGCGCCTCATCGTATTTCTGGTTCAGCAGCAGCTTTTCAGCTTCTTCCCGTGCGCGGCATGCGGCAATCTGCTGCCCGTAGACCGGGTCTGAAACCGGCGCCGACCACTTGTCGCGGAAAAGAGCCCAGTTGCCGGAAAGTGCGGCCCGGTAATTGACACCACCGCCTTGAAAGGAGATGCTGCCGTGGTGATGCACATAGGTGTCAGCCGCGACAATGTTGCGGTATCCTGCGATGGTCGAACGCAGGCAAAAGTCGTCATCTTCGTAATTACCGGTGCCGAACTGTTCATCAAGGCCACCGATCTGCTGGTACAATGTCCGCTTGAATACCATGCAGAAACCGACCAGGCGGCGTGAGAAAATGCGGCGATGACGGTTATCCCTCCTCAACTCTCGGGCAAAACGCTCCAGGCCCTTTGCATCAGTGTACGGAATTGGGCCAATAGCCTGTATGCCGCTGGCATTATTGGTCAGCGGGCCGACAATGCCGGCATGGGGATTCGTCCGGTGACATTCCAGCAAACCTTCAAGCCAGTTGGCAGTTACCACCACATCATTGTTGAGCAGCAGCAGCCAGTCACCTTGTGCCATGTCAAGCCCCTGGTTGCACCCTGCCGCAAAACCGCGGTTCTCCCGGTTAAGTGTCAGCCGCAGCCGCGTATCGGAACGGGCCTGTTCCTGCAACCACGGCACCGTGCCATCGTCCGAGCCATTATCAACGATAATCAGCTCATACGGGCCGGGCGTGTGCAGCGCTATGGCTTCAAGGCATTCCTTGGTGTACTCAAGCTGGTTCCAGGTCAGAATAATGATTGAAACCAACGGTTCTTCAAGTGCTGTTCCCCGTGGCAGGCACAGTACCTGATGAGCGCGCACAAGCGGATTGAAACGTGCGTCCTGTGGTGTGAACCAGTCGATATCCCAGAGCTCTTCAGGTCCTGGGACTCTGCCGGCTCCATAGCTTTCCTCAAGAATCCGATAAAGGGCGTTATGGCTTTCCTGCACCAGTTGTCCGGTCCTGTCTGCGGTTTCAGTCTTAAAGCTGTGCTGCCCTTCGTGATAGACAAAACAATCAGCGGCTATCAGAAGCTGGTAGCGGTGGCTGCGTAAGCGCCACGACAGTTCCAGGTCATCCGCCCCCAGAAAAAGCCGTTCATCCAGCCCGCCCAGCTCCTGCAACAGTTGCCTGCGCACCATAAGGCAGAAACCGATCAACAACTTCGATTCTTCAGCCCTGCCACGGTTTGTTGCATGGAGAAATTCAGCGGCTTGTTCCGGCGATGCAGCTTCCGGCAAGGTGCCCTGCCAATGCATGGCAACCGATTGGCGGGCAGCGGCAAAGTTGGAAAGCGGCCCCACGGCAGCCACTGCCGGATCAGCCAGATGGTTGTGCAGACGGGGCAACGTGTGTGGCGGCACGACGGTATCAGGGTTGAGAAAGACAACATACGGTGCGGAGGTTGCACGCAGTCCTTGGTTGGAGGCGGCCGTGAAACCTCGATTCGTACTGTTTTCGATCAGTCGCAGGGAACAGGCCGCAGCGGCCTGTACGGACCGGACCCGGGCTATGGTGGCATCCCGTGAAGCATTATCAATGACGACTATTTCAATGCTGGGGTCAGGCGACGTGGCAATTGATGTAAGGCAGGGGATAATTGTCGCAGCGGAGTTGTAAGTGACGATGATGACAGAAAACAAAACAGGGGTTTGCGCCCCTGTTTTGTCAATATTTGACTGGCTTTTGTTGTGCATTATGCCTACAAACCGGCTAAAAAGTCCCGGGCATCACTATTCCATGGTTCCAGTTCAAGGACACGTTTAATAAAAACCCGGGCCTGTTCAGTCAATTGATTTGCCCTGGAGATAATGGCAAGGCTGGTGAGCAACTCCGTATCCTTGGGGTGGGCTTTCAACAGTTGCGTATATATCTCGATCGCTTCATCGGTTTTGCCCAGCTCAGTATAGTACAGGTCCGCCAGGTTTTTTTGGAACAGCGCATTGAGAGGGTCACATTGCCGTGCTTTTTCATAGCAGGCAGCAGCCTCATCAAAACGCCCCTGGCGAAACCTGAGCAGTCCCAGGTTGTTATGGGCGATTCCGTTTCGAGGGTTTTGCTGAAGTAACTCCAGCAGGTTCTGTGCTTCTGAATCTTCAGTGGGCTGGTGTTGGGCCAGAGTAAAGGCTGGTATGCTGCTGCTGGATTGCTCAACCGGTGCGGAGCGGTATTCAGCAGCGGAAACAGGGCCATCAAGCTCAGCCAGCATGGAACGCAGTGTCTGATTGCCGGGATCACTTTCCAGGGCTTTGCGATAGAAGATCCGGGCTTCATCCGGGCGGCCAACCTGCTTGCTGATGGTGCCCAGCGCAGTCAGAATTTCAAAGTCGTCGGGGTATACTTCCAGCAAACCGGTCAGCATGGCAATGGCGTCGTCAGTCCAGTTAAGAGCGACAAAATAGAACTCTGCCAGGTTTTTTATGATTGTTGGATTATTGGGCTGCAAACGGTTGGCCTTTTCGTAATGGGCAAGGGCCAGCAGGCTGTCGCCTGCTCGATGATACAGCACCCCCAGATCATTGTGAGCCAGCGCCACATCTGGAAATATCTTTAAAAAAGTCCTGATTTCTGCAAGAGCAGAGTCGGTGGATTCAGACGTGAGGCAAGCGCGAAGCCGCTGATAGGCGTTCATCGCTTCATACTGATTGTAGGGCACAACAGAGCTGGTCATGGTATCTCCTTATCTGCATAAACTGGCCGCCAATTCTAGTGAAATCACAGGAATATGCAAGAAAATAGATCGCTGTTCAGGAATAAAATGAAAGCATTATTTCATTGCCAGTATATGTGCAATACGTTCTAGCCTTTGTCGATGCCGCTGCTGGTAGTGTGATTGGATTGCAGCGATTTCCGGGTCGGCAATCTGCCGCTGATTTCCCACGCCATCCTCGGCATACCAGTAAAGGCCGGTTGCCTCCGGTATATGCAGCAGTGGAAAGCGCTCGGCAATGCGCAGCCACATCTCCTGATCACCAATTGCAACATAGTTCTCATCAAAATAGCCGATATGCTCATGCACTTCCCTGCGCCACATGGGGTGGGGGCCGACACAGCAGTTCTGCAGCAGATACTCGAATGAATAGTTGGGCCATTGAAACGCGCCGCAACGATCATGCTGTTCAAAGGTTTGGTGTGGATGCAAGGTCAGCCAGGTGTCGCCATAGACCAGCATCACATCAGAGTGCTGGTCCAGAGCTGTTGAGAGTAGTTCACAGGCGTTCTTTGCTAGGCGGTCATTGGTGCTGAATGGCATGACATAGCGGCCGGTTGCATGGCGGATAGCCAGATTCCATGCGGCATAAATGCCAATTCTCGTATCCGTCCTAATATAGCGGATAGTATCATAGTGACGCATGAAGTTGCGAACGATGGCTCCTTCATGTTGTGGTGATGCGGCATCAACGACAATTATTTCAATACGGTGGGCAATGGTCTGGGCTACCAGGTCACTCAGGCATTCAGCCATAAATGCCTCAGAATTGTATGCTGAGATGATAACAGATACATCCGGCTGCATGAGCATCAATCCTCTTTTTGCAAAATATGTTCAAGTAGTTGGAGGATTCGCTCGTCATGCGGATTAACTGACACAAACTCCTGGCAGACCCCCAACGCCTGTTCCAGCGCACCATACCCGGACAATATTGTTACGGCCACGGCAACCACATCTCCATCATGCGCATGTAGTGACAGGATTGACGGCAGTAGCCCCAGTGCCTCACAGCTGTTCCCGCACTGCTGAAGGCAGCGCAGCAGGCCTGCCACTGCCGGGGCATGCCCGGGGTCCAGATCATACCCCTCACGATACAGTGTTGCAGCGGTATCGGCCCTGCCTGCCTGTTCATGAGCAGAAGCCTTGTAACAGGTACTTTCAAGCTGCTTCCACCCCTGCCCAAGGGCTTCAATCGCTGATCTCAACAAGCATGCGGCCCGTGGCTTAAGTAAACAAAACAATTCAATCTCATGGAGCCAAAATGGTGCAAGGCTATAGCGCCGTTCCGTAATCATATTGTTTGTGCATAGCAACAGGTCTTCAGTATATTCAGCCCAGCATCTGACATGATTCGGGTAGGCATGGCTACCAGGCAGCGCCGCGAGTTCTTGCTTCTCTACTGACAAAACCTTGGGGATTGCGGGAAAATAACTTGTGGATTGGCCTAATTCCAGGGATTTTTTCTCTTGTGCAAAAAATGTCAAAGATTCCTGATAGTACTGGTCTGCAAGTGTAACGCCTCGCTGATCACCATAAAACCTGTACCCCCCCAGAAGGGTATCAACAGTATGCAACTGCGCATGCCGAAAAAAGCGTAGCCACAATTCCAGGTCTCCAGCAAGCCTGGCATCCGGCGCCAGGCATCCTCCTGCTGCTTCCCATAGGCTTCGACGCCAGAAGGTGCTTTCCTGCTGGATGTATGGTTTATCGAAATCCCCTGCCAAAAATTTCTTCCGTGAAAAGATACCGAGCCGCTGCTCAACTTTGCTGAGATTGCCAGACGCATCCCAAAAACTTTTACGTCCGGTCAGCCAGTCAATATCGGGATTGTTTGAAAAAACAGCTGCTACCTTGGTAAAGGCCAACGGATGGTATTTGTCATCAGAGTTGATCCAAGCCATGATTTCGCCGCTGGTGCGGCGAAATCCCTCGGTAACAGCTTGATATAGGCCGCCATCGGGACACGACTGCCAGTAGGTAAGATGTTTTTCATATTTTTTTATGATCTCTACTGAACCGTCTGTGCTGCCGCCATCCATGATGACATACTCAAGATTTGGATATCCCTGTTCCAAGACGGATTCAATGCATTCTTCAAGGTACTCGGCTTGATTGAGCGAGGGGGTGATGATAGTAATTTTAGGAAGTAATTTTTTCTGAATACCTGAGCGAGCAATGGTTTCCTTAAAGGATGATTCGGGAGAATCTCTTTCAGTCGATGTCAAATATATTTCGTAAAGATCTCTTTCGTAGGTATTCAAATTACCGTGGCCATTCGGTTGTTCAGGATAATTTTCTTTGTGCCCCTGCGATACATGCTGAATATACTCAGCGATGTTATCAATGTACTGTTTAGATAAAAATCTGTTGCGAACCGTATTTCTTCCATTCTCTGATAGCTCATTCAGACGGTATCGGTTACCAGCAATATATTTCATCTTTGCTGTCAAATCCACAACGGTCCCATCATAGAGTAAGCCATTATGGCCGTCGGCGATTATTTCGGAAGTTGCGCCGGAATTTCGACCAATGACCAGCGCACCACACGCCATTGCTTCAATTGTGACCCTGCCGAATGCCTCATTCTCAGAGCACATCAGCATCACATCGGCATTCAAAAAAATATTTGATATGTTTTCTACAAAACCGACTAGTTGTACATTGCTTTGAACATTATAATGCCTGATAATTTCTTCAAGCCACGCTGTTTGCCCGTCACCAGCGACAATTAGAATTGCATCGGGATAATCCTTAATAACCTGGGCGAACGCTTGTATCGCCGTTGCGTAGCCTTTTTTGGGGTGAATATAGCCAGCTAATGCAAATCTAATAGCGGTGTCATCTGTACACACCTTGTTTTTTAGCGCAGAAAAACTATATAGCTCTGCTTCCGAATAAATACCATTATAAATAACCTTCCCATGCACATCGTATTGTTCTTTATAATAATTTGAAATTGCTTCGGAAATAAAAACCATACCTTGCGACAATTTCAATAATTTTGAAAAAACTTTGTCACCAACGTCTGGTATCAGATTGTAATCTAGATCACCAAATTCCCTTATATGCCAAATATGAGGCCTGCCAATTAAAAGTGCAACAAGGAGACCGATGTCCATGACAGAGCTGTTTGTATAAACAATATCTATGTCAATGGACTTACAGTAATCGGCTATTACTGTTGCACAATAGAGTGTAGTCTTCAGCCTTTCAGTAGGCGGTATTGTAACACTGATACTCCTGTTGGTGTTGTTGGTAAACAACAAGGGAAAAGGAACAATATGATATGTTACGTCTATTCTGGAAAGATAATCGACGAGTGCTCCATGCTGAGGGCAGAATACGGTAATGCGATGCCCTAACAGTGCCAACCCTTCAACAAGTGTAAGTAAAGAGCGATTCGCTCCCAAAAGCGCAGTATAGTGTGTAAAGAAAACGATATTCAGAGTGCTCGCGCCACCACTTGCTTTAATTTTTTGCCATGATTTGCAGGGAGTTGTGTCTGGGTTGTGGACAGAAGCAGCGTCTTTGGTTTTTTTACCGATAAGGAACATATCACCGGGGAAAAAGCCGGGCAAGATCTCGGTAATTTCCAGATCGGCACGCTTGAACAGCTCTTTTACTGTGTCAGCATTGAAGAGGTATAAATGCTCTTCGGGTTTGAACTGCCGCCACGAGGCATCTTCGCCGCAGTAGCAGGGAGTCTGAAAGATGAAGGTCCCGTCTGGAGATAGCAGCCGGGCTATGGCAGCCATGTCTTCCAGGGGATTGCTGAAGTGTTGGATTACATCGAAACTGACGATAAGATCGAAGCGTTGCAAAGGGAGATTGACGTTCGGAAAAAGACCGCTGATAACGCAGGGGAGTTTAAAATGCTCTCTGGCAAAACGACAGGTCTCCTCGTCTACTTCAATTCCCACAACTGTTTCGATCCCCTGCTGTCGGCAGAGGGCCAGGAAACCGCCATGGGCGCAGCCGATTTCCAGCATGGACTTCGGGTCTTGTGAATAGCAACTGACAAGACTGAGCCAATAAGGGATACGATCGCCAAAATCGCTGACTGCCCTAACCTCTATCGGCGGATACATTTTGTGTTTTACCAATTTATGCCAGTAGCTGTTGAGGCTGTAGAACTTCTCCAGGCCTTCGCTCGTTGTCGGGATTTTTGAAACGAGGGTCCCGCACACAGAACAGACATGATATGCGGGATGAACTGAGTTCACCAGCGGCCCATGACACCAGCACTGTAGGCAGGAAAAAGAATCTGAATCGTCCATTTTTAGTAGTCCCTCGCTTATGCTCAATCAAAACCTATTGCTTTTCTAAGGTTTGGAATTGTAGTTTGTACATTAAACTCTGCTTTAACCTTATGGTGTGCTGCAAAGCCCATCTTTTTTCTTGAGACCGGATCGCGCGCAAGTAAAGCCATGTATGCTGCCATGGATTCAACGTCAAATTCATACACTAAAAATCCTGTAACTTCATGCTCAACTTCATCAATAATTCCTTCATGACGGGTTGCAATTATGGGCAGGCCTGCAGCGGACGCCTGTAAAATTGCAATCGGCAGCCCCTCGGCATCGCCAGTTTCTGGATCGGTTATAGAGTGTTGAACATAAACAGAGCTCTGCTTGAACATTTGGTGTACGTACTCGATCGGCTTGCCACCATGCAGACGCACACTGCTGCCAAGCTCCAAAGATTGAATTATGGATTCGATGGTTTGTTTTTGGGGCCCTGTTTCGTTTGGCGCCGTGCCGCCGCCTATGAGATCGAGCGTTATTTCTGGCGCAAGCACACGGGCGAGTGCAAACGCCTGGAGAAGATACGGTATTCCCTTCTTGGGCACCAGGCGAGCGACACAGATAAAACGGCAGGGGGAATTGTCCGGCGAAGACGATATGGCTGGAGGGATATCAACTCCCAACGGTATACAATGCAATTTGTCGTCAGGTATTCCTATTGACGATAATCGCTTCGTCATAGTGTGCGCGATTGTAAATACCTTATCCACATGCAGTCCCATCCAACGATAATAGCTAACCATGTCTGGATAACGTAACATCCTTGAGGCATCGGCCCCGAAAAAATGCACGAACAGAGGAAGCTTTAGCCTGCGATGGTTGAGTTCCACGATTTCAGTTCCAACACAACCGAACTCACACAAGATATGAGTTACATGATGATAGGCAAAAAACTCACATATCATTTCTTCTGTGTGAAGGTCGAATCTGGCAAAAGGGGTCCCTCCGTATGGTACTTGCAAGAGTGGCGCTTCCAACCATGAGGAATCATAAATAATTCCGGTGACAATGACAGTTCTTTGTGGTGCCAATAGTTGTATATGCTGTTTGATGAAGGTTTCCGAAATAGCTCCGAGGTTCGGAGTGCATATGGCCAGTATCTTGTTTGCAGAGGGCGTAAATGCCTTTGTGTTGATTTTGGCGGCGGTTTTTTGCTTGATGTCACTAAAAGCATGTTCGTTGCCGGATATTATGGACGCAATCTCCTGCTGGGTGAAGCCCCGCTCCAGTTTTTTCAAGAAAAGCGAACGCTGCTCGGTAGACGATTCAGCAAGCTTCCGGTGCCAAAAGGCTGGAACATCGATTTCCTGTTCAAATGCCAGCTCTATAACTCGCTGGGTCGATGCCCTGAATTCTTCCTCGCGTGCGTTACAGTCAAAGCTATTGGTCAGATTTGCTTTGTGGCATCTGACATGGGTTCCGACCCTGTTATCGAAATATACCGAGCCGAATTTGAGCAACTTGGCATAGACAATCTTCTCCTTTGAGTAGTAAAAATCGTCATCGTCGAGTATGGCATCATGGAATGCGACGGTTCTTGTCAGAGAACACCCGCTGAAAACAGGAGTCTGCACGGCGCACATTGAGATAAACTCTTCGTTTGACCAACTTACATCCGTGACATGAGTATCAGGAGAGGCGTCGCAGAGCATCGGCCTCATGATTGAGATGATATTGCCGGTCGAGTCGTCGTGATAGGCAGCCGCCGCAGAATGCATGACAACGTCTTCATTTCGTTCAAGAAACTCGTAAGCCCTCCTCAGGTAACCATCGTCCAGCCAGTCATCATCACATACCATCATGATGTATTTGTTGCTAATCAAATTGGCGAGAAAATACATGTTTGCCACATGGCCGATGTTCTCTGATTGACGATGGTACTTAATGTTCAAATCCCTGAACGAATTTACCACATCGGGAGTATTGTCTTGGGAAGCATTGTCGGAAATATAGATCTGTAGCATCTCCTTCGGCATGTTCTGCCGCTGAAGTGCCGCGAGGCAATTTCTCAAGAGATCAGCCCTGTTGTAAGTCGGTATGTAGATCCCGACTGGCGGAAGGAGATGTTGGATCATTGCAAGGCCTCCTGGGCCGTTAGTAGTTTGTGGTTGGCACTCAGTAGTAATATCGTGAAAACTCGCTGTAATAATCATAGGTCGCCAGTATGCCGCTTTCCAAATCTGTCTTTGGCATCCAGGGGATTGCCCCGCGTAGTTTGGAGATGTCGGTGATATAGTCGCCGGTTTCGACGTTTATATAGTTATCCGGCCAGGGTACCGTCTTAACGCACCCCCTGCCGACAATCCCGATGATGGCCTCCACCATATCCTTGAATCTGGTTGCAACGCCGCTGCCTATGTTGAAGATCTGCCCATGGCAAGCGGGAGTAAGGGCCGACAGGATGAAAGCCTCGGCAAGATCATCCACATAGATGTAATCGCGGATCTGCTCGCCATCCCCGAACACCGTGATGGTCTCGTTTGCCATTGCCTGGCGGATGAACCAGTTGATGATGGTGTATTTGCTGTGCTTCATCTGGCCGCGAGGGCCATACGGATTTGCGATTCTGAAAATGACGCAACGCGTTCCGTAAAGCTCATGGTAGTACTTATAGAGGTTTTCAGCGGCTGTTTTGTTCAGGGCATACGGCGTGCGCGGGTTGAGAGGGTGTTCTTCATCAACTGGGTTATACTGAACGGTGCCGAACTGTAGACGCGACCCGGAATATACGACGACGGCCTCGGAATTATATCTGCGAACCGCTTCCAGAACATTCAAGTGGCCAATATAGTTTATGTCGGCATCCAGGTGGGGATTGCTGATGCTGTCATTATGGCTGACCTGTCCAGCAAGGCTGAAAATGATGTCTTTGTCCCGGACGAGAATTTTAAGCGATTCCTTGTCCCTGATGTCGCTGAAGTTTATAGATACCTTTTCCTTAATATCGTCTACGTTGAAAAGATTGGCGCCAAACGGCTCAATGCAGGCATCGAGAATGGTTACGATGGCGCCGTTATCGACCAGCATGCGCGCGATCGTACTTCCGATCATGCCAAGACCGCCGGTTATCAGTATTTTTTTACCATCGATACCAAACATGGTTTTCTCCTTTCCTCGCCCGCAGATCACGCAAATGACTCCAGCCGCATCGCCCATTGCGAAAGCCTTGCATCTTCCGGAAAATGCTGCCTGAAGTGGAATATCGACCCTTTGGTCCGTTCGAGAAGCCCGGGAAGCGAGAGGTCGTCGATCGTTCCAATGGCGCCCTCCGTCAAAAAGGCATCCTGATCTTTCTGGCAGGAGAGGAACCACTCGGCCGGCGTGATGCCGAAAACCTCCCGAAAGGGGATCGGGGTCTTATTCTCGGCAAGAAGTGATGAATAGTGACGCTCAAAGGCGGACGTCATCCGTTCAGTCGAAAAACGGTCGCGGACAGAAGCTGCGGCCTGCTGGCCGATCCGCTGTCGTGCGTCCGGATGATCTTGAAGCCAGGCAACCGCATCGGCGAATTCCCTTGGAGAAGCGACAATAAGCCCTGTCTCACGATCTGTGACAAGGCTGCGTTCTGCCGGATTGTCCAGAACGATTGGGATAACGCCCATGGCCATCGCCTCAAGGAGGGCGTTCTCGGACGTACCGTAATGTCTGGGATTGAGAAGATAGGCGAGGACATTTATTGACGCCAGTTCAGATGCGATGTCCGTACGGTAACCGTAAAACTCGAGCATACCCCTTCGACCCGCCTGCTGGCACTGCCTCTCCAGGATCTCCTTGTTGGTGGCGTCACCTATCATCCGCACACTAAACTCCGGAATCGCAACAGCAGCCAGAAAATCGACGTACCGTGGATGCAGCTTGGCGAAATTGAGGCTTCCAAGGTACCCGGCGACAAGCGGGGCGCTGGGGTCGCGCGGCGGAGGTGTCAGGCCGTCGAAGCCTCCGGAACTGTGCACGACGTCGAAACGGTTACGACAAAACGGCAGCAGGCTTGTAACTTCAGATGCCTCATACGAACAGGGGGAGGTGAACAGGCATTTATGGGCGGCCTCCATTAGGCGACAGGGAATTATCGGATTGTGCAGGCCTGAGATGTGGCACCAGAGAACAAGCCTCATTGGCGGCAATGGGGCGCTACAGAGCATGCCGATGGTTGCGGGATGATTCCACCATTCGAGCTGAACTATATCAGCCCCTTCGATCAGACTACAGAGTTCCACGTGGCTTGGGCAAACAATAACATCACATCCGGCTGCTTTGATCTTTTCGCTGAACTGGCTTTTTTCCGGCCTCTCCAGGCAGATAATGGTATGGCGGACAGGTGAGTTGCAAGGGGTGTTCAATGTGAGCCCACTGAGCGCTTTCCCGACGCCGCCACCCAAATGGGCAGTGATATGCAATACTTCGGTTCGCCGATTTTCCATTAGCAGATTTGTCTCATCGATTTAATCTGGATTAGTAATTTCAAGACGAAACCCTATCAGTGGTATTTTCCAAAGCCCTTAATTTTTCAGTGCTTCCCCAGAAAGCCATCGGTTCATGCTCAGGGTACGGGTAGTGCCCCAGGTTCAAATGAATAGAAGAATTCCGCTTTACAAGATGCTCTTCTACGAGTCGTCGTACTGAAACGGGTTTTCCACTGCAGATATTCAGGATGCCGTCGAACGATGGAGTCTCTGCAAGCCTCACAAGATGGGCAGCAACATCCTCTACCGGCAGGTAGTCTCGCAACTGCTCTCCCCCTGACATGTGGAAAACCTTTTCTCCTCGATCAATGGCTGCATTGAGCTGGGCAAGGAGGCTGTTTGATTTCTGTCCGTCACCGTATGGGTAGAATATCCTGGCCCACTGGAGGCAAAATGGACGGCTCTGCTGACGGGCTTCCAGGAATCTGCGCAGGCTGTCCTTGGCGATTGCATATGGAATTACAGGACAGTTCGGCCTGTCTTCCTCCAGACACCCGCACTGCAAGCCGTATTCGAAGCAGGTACCGGCGACGACAATTTGCTTCACCCCGGCAAGGAGTAGCGCATTTAGAAACCGGTAATCGGCGGGAAGCGTTTCTTCTATATGGGCCAACGACTTGTAGTCGGCCAGGCTCGGCCAGACCAGGTGGATCACCATATCGGGGAGACCGAGAACCAAGGCCGGGTCTGTAACAGGAGCGTGGATGTCACACGCGATGAACGTGACATCTTTAAACCATGCAAAAGTTTCCGCGTTTTTCCGGTTCCGTGCGACCGCCGTCACCGCGTGACCCTTTTTAAGGAGTGCGCTTACGACATGGCGGCCAATAAATCCGGTTGCACCGGTAACAAGAACGTTCATAGACTGTTTTCCAAGTCAGGAATTGCAGCCTGGCAGGTAGTGCGCTGCAAGGATACGCTCCGCATCAGAGTCAAGGGCATCTTCCGGATGGCAGACATCGTCCGGCGCGATGCAGCGGGCGCACTGGGCATTGGCGGACATGCGCTCCTTGCGCAGTTGCATGGCGCAGAATTCCCGGTGGGCGGGTCCGTTCCACATGTTTATCAGCAGGTCATCCTTGACGTTGCCCAGCACGAGGGGCTTTAGAATCGTGTCGCAGGGGACCACATCGCCGTTGGGCCAGATCGCAAGGTGGAAGAAACAGAGAGGACAGACAAGACGTTTTTCATGCGGCCGCCCGAAACGATCCATAGTGACCTCCTCGGTTTTTGCCTCGTAATCGACACCGGGATAGACCGGCCGACATGTCTCGATGTACATGCGGTCGGTTATGTTACCGAAGATTTCGTAAAACTTTTCATCTTCGCCCGGAGCAAGGGATTCGTCCATGACCTTCACGAAGAGCTGCATCTTTCCTTTTCGCTCATAAAGAAAACGGACTTGATCTACGAACTTGTCAAAGTCAACCTTTACGCCGGTAACAGACTTGTAAGCCTGTGAAGTTACCCCCTGAATCGATATCTTCATTCGGTCGAGCCCTGCATCGATAAGTGCAGTGCTCATTTCCCGGGTAAGCAGGGCGCCGTTGGTGATCGCTTCCGTCATCTCAGCAACATTTGCCTTTTTCATGCGCGCAACTAGTCCGGGTAGATGTTTGTTGGTGAGCGGCTCACCCTGGCCAGTGAAGGAGACAAACTTGAATTTCCGCGGAAACGCCTTCATCTGCTCGAGGGTACGGTCGAATACATCCATCGGCATGGCCTCGGGGACAAAATCGTATTCCCGCTTCATCCCCTCCTTGCCGAGACTGTGCGCGCAATAGGTGCACTTGAAATTGCATACGTTCGTATGAAAGAGATAGAGAGCAAACGGGGTGTCCAATGGGACGGCATCGGCCAGCCTGACGCGATTAAGGTCAGCGATCGGCTTTATTTCAGCTTTCATCTTGCTTAACTCCTTACGGTTTTTCGAATAGGGGAATCAGTCTGTCGGCATCATCGTCGAGTCGGTCTGCCGGGGTCAGTTTCGACAGGAAGCATTGGCAATGACTGCACACAGAATGATCCGAACGTTGTTTGCTCAGCAATTGAAGTCTCAACTGCCGTGCCTTTTCTCCGTTCCACATCTCAACAATAGTCGATTCGTTGACATTTCCGACAGAAAAGGACTTCGGCAAGCCAAGGGGGCAGCATGGATAGATGTTGCCATCGAGGTCAATCTGCCAGTTGAAGAAAGGTTCGGGGCAGACATCAGCGTCGAGGAGCTTGTCTCCGTAGACAGTTGTGGAGACACTGGCTTCGTCATTGTAGTCTCCCATTGTCAACTGGTAAGGGACAAAGCGCTCGACATACATCTCATCGCTCACGTCCCGGAACATGTCATAGAACAGCTCTTCTTCCCCCGGTTCCAAGGCACTATCGATTACTTTAACGTACAGCTTGCATTGTTTTCTGACCGAGTAGAAATAGGCGAGCTTTTCGCGCAGTTCATCGAAGTCAACATCTGCTCCGGCGACCTCTTTGTACTTCCGGGAGTTCAAACCTTGAAGAGAAACTCGGAGTTTTGTAAGACCGGCATCGGCAAGTGCTACTGAAAGCTCTTTTGTGAGAAGAAGACCGTTCGTGAAGATCTCCAGACGTTCTGCCACATCGAGATCCCTGAGGTGTGCAATCATTTCTGGAAGACGTTTGTGCACCAAAGGTTCACCCATGCCGGAAATAAAGACCAGCTTGAGCCTGTCGGGAAACTGTTTCAACTGCTCTGCAAACCTAAGGAAGATGTCGTAATCCATCAGCTTGAATTCGAACCCTTTTTTAATGAGCTCTTCGCGTTTTTTCCCCTGGGAGCAGTAAGAACACCGGAGATTGCAGATGTGAGACGGCGCCAGGAGAAAGGTGAACGGTGTCCTGAGGGGAATAATGTCGGCGAGCTTCTTTCTGTCGTAATTAAAGCCGGGCTTGATATCGGCACTCATGGGTTTGTCCTTTCATCGGTGTTGAAGAGGGGCATCAACAGGTCCACGTATGAATCGAGATTGTCGCCCTGCTGAATGTCGTACTGCGGCCGGGGACAGACACGACAGACAGGAGACCCACCGCGATCGCCTTTGAGGTGACGGATACGGAATCGTTTCAACTGCTCTCCGCGCCATACCTCGTCTATGGATGTGTTACGGATGTTGCCGAAATCCATCGGCCGGTCGGGAGAACAGCACGGGGCGTAGCTGCCGTCCGGGTGGACCACCGTCATGTAGAACGGGAACGGGCAGACCGAGACCTGGACCGCTTCCCCGCCGCAGTGGCGCCGGTTGAAGTCACTGTTGAACCTTGAATGGTCAATCTCGCAGATCACGGGGATCACCTGTTCGATGGCGATCTCGTCGCTGATTGTCCCGAAGATCTTGTGAAACGTTGCCCGATCCTCTTCGTTCGGCAGTGCGGCATCGACGGTCTTGAGAAATATCTTCGCCCCCCTGCGGTGCGCGTAGAAATAGGCGATGTTGTTGACCAAGGCCTCGAAGTCCACGTCAACGCCGGCAACCTCGCGGCATCGTGCCGAATCTAGCCCCTGGATGGATATGCGCATCCGGTCCAGCCCGGCGTCTATAAGGCTCTCCGAGAGGCTGGGGGTAAGCAGCACGCCGTTGCTGACGATCTCAATGCGGTCGACAAAGTTCTTAGCCTTTGCGTATCGCACCATGTCCGCAATCCGGGGGTGGGTCAAAGGCTCTCCCCATCCGGCCAGAATCAGGACCTTGAAGCGAGTGGTAAACCGTGCGGCGTCATCTATGACCTTGATGAAGAGGTCGAAATCCATCTGCGTCTTCCGGAATCCCATCTCCCGGATCTTCTCCGGTGCAAGGCTGTGCAGACAGTAGCTGCATTTCAGGTTGCAGTAATGGGAGGGGAAGATGTGCAGGGCAAAAGGGGTAGCAAGGGGAAGACACGTACCCAGTTCACTGCGCTGATGGCCTGCACCGGAAACCGTTACCGCTGTAATGGCATCACCTTCCATGGTCAATCTCCGGTCACAGCATACATGACGGTCTCATACCCGGCAGCGGCGTATGTCCGCAGGTAGAGCCGGTATTCGGGAACCCACTGGCGGACTAGCGTCGGCAACTCCCAGAAGTGGGAAAGCGCATGGTATACGCTGATGGCAAGGTCCGGCTTGTGTTTCCGAATCATCATTTCCGCACCCCGGAGCGCCATCGGTTCGGCGCCTTCGACGTCCATCTTGATGCACGTCGGCCCGAATCCGTGCAGCGCATCGTCGAGTGCGACGCACTGGATGAAGCCGTCACCGCTGTCTGTAACCGAGCTTGCCGCTGCCGCCTCGCTGTTGAACCGAAGCTGAGAGGTCTTGTTCCAGACCCCGCACGGATAGAGATACACCTGCCCGGCGAGGTGATGTTCCTTTTTCCTCACGAAACAACTGAGCCTGTCGAAATTCTGTTCGCACGGTTCAAAGAGAGCAAGGCTCTCGACCTTTCCCGAGTCGGCATGGAGGTCACGGACCGTATCCCCGTCGAACGCCCCGCAATCGATGAACCGCCCGTGCCCCTTACCCCTCAGGGGGAGTGGAGGGAAATACTGTTTGTGGCCGGTCTCGAACAGGAAGCTGTTGATGTCGCAACGGGCGTACCCCAGGAAATGGTTGAGGTACGTCTCCCTGCTCAGATCGTCATCCCAGTATTCATAGCCAGTCACGATATTTTCGACGTTTGCCTGAAGGTATCCGGTGCCCGCGATACGGGTTGCCGGGTCGTTGGCGGTATGGAATGAAATTGCGGTCTCGTAGCAGGAGCGGACGTTCCGGTACCCGAGCCGGCGCAAGTGATCGGCAATCCTGTTCTGCTCCTCCAGGCTGCAGTAGATCGAGATGACAACCTCTGCCTCTTTCTGCAACTGCTCGGCAACTGCGGGGTCCTCCGGGCGGCGAACCGGGAGGCCGAGCAGCATCTTGCCTTCCGTTGCTGCCGCGTCCAGGAAACCGCGGATGGAATCGGAAGGAATGCCGTTCTGCGTCAGCAACCAGTGGATAATGCGGCCGTAGTTTCCGGCACCGTAAATGAGGAGCGGACGACCGGAAAGACGAGTAATGCCATCCTCTGTTGGCTTTTGGGAAAGAGCCGCCACCATCTCATTTGTCGGTTGTTTTGCTTTCATTTTTACTCACCTGAAGACAACGACATCTCCTGCAAAGGCAATCTCCTTTAGATACCTTAGCATCGCGTCGGCATGAAACGAGGAGGTTATTATGACAGCCGCATCAGGCGACACGGAACAAAGTGTTTCCGGGGATACGATCTGCAAGCCGTTAACGGTTTTGCCTTGCTTAAAGGCGCTCTTATCCACAAGGGCTTGGATGTTGCATCGTTTCAGCTCCCCGAAGCTGTAGAGGCAGAAAAACTCAAGTGCGATCCCCCACACGTAAATCGGTTTTCCGGATTCGATCAGGTGCGTGAGCTTGTCCTTGTTTGATTCGATGATGCCAGTCTCTGAAGCGATATAACGGTCCAGGGCGTTGCGGAGGACACCTTGGTTGAAAGTCATTTCAGAAGGTTTCCCCTTAGATTTTCTGAAAATTCCGGCAAGCATGGGAAAGGCATGCCGGGAATTCGGAGTGAGCTCTGATTCATAAGGGCTGACTATCGCCTCGTTGCTCAAGAGTGTCTCAAATCCGACATTCTCCAGAAGCCTCGAGAGATGGGCAGCGTCGAAGTGGTTGATGTGTTCCCTCATCCCGAACCAATGAAAGTAGTCGAACATCTTCGCATCGGCATAATGTAGGGCATCAGGGACTTCGATGAAGACGATACCGTCCTCTTTGAGAACCCGTTTTGTCTCCCTGAGAACTTGGTCCGGATCGTCTAGATGCTCTAGGACGTGACTGTACACGAGGACATCAGCCTCGCCGTCAGACAAAGGGACCGAATTGGCTGAACCGCTCAGAATCTCCAGACCGTGTGTCGTGCGTGCATACTCTGCACAGATTGGATCAAGCTCGATGCCACGAAGGTTACTCAGGCCTTTGTCACGCAAAGAGGCGAGGAAACCTCCCTTGGAGCAACCGATATCAACTACCGCCACATCACGATTGGCTAGGAAAGGTTCGAGCAAACGATAATAACGCTCGTACCTCGTAACATCAGCCGGAGTTGTGCCACCAACCCCGAATCCCGTCTCTGTCTGATACAAGGCTTCGGTCTGATAATGGGTCTCAAGACATGAGGAGGTGAAATCAGGAATGTTGTAAGCAAAGCCGCATTGCTGGCAGCACCCGACCAAGACCCTCTTGTCAAAAACAGTCCCCTCGAAGTCATCTATAACGGCGTCGAATATGGGTTCAAATGATGTGCTTAAGCAAATAGGACAGGGCCGTTGAGACAAATGCTGTCTCCTTTCAATCACGCACAAGGATATTACTTCTGGGTTGCATACATGATGGTTTCGACGTTGTGAGATCCATGGCTCCGCAGGTAAAATTTATAGTTGGGATTTATGCTCTGCACCAGAAGAGGAATTTCCCACATGTGTTCAATTCGATGATAAACGCTAATGGCAAGATCTGGAGCCGAGCCTTGAATGGTCTTTTGCGCGCCAAGTAGCGCCTCATACTCTGCACCCTCAACATCCATTTTAATAAACGTCGGGTTGAAATCCGGAATCACATCGTCTATGGCGACGCATTGAATATAGGTGTCGCCCGCTTCGGAAATACCGCTGGTACTTTGCACCCCGGACCGGAAACGTAGCATTTCGCTCATTTCCCATACACCACATGGGAATAATATCTGTTCCGCAGCAACTCTTTGCTTCCTCAGATTGGAGCATAACTTTATAAAATTTTGGCTGTCAGGCTCAAAACAGGCTATAGACTGAGCTTTCCCTTTCTGCATGCTTAAGCTTAGAGCAGTGTCACCATCAAAGGCTCCACAATCAACAAATCGTGAGTAGCCCATTTTAAAAGGTATGTCATTGACAAAATACTGAGGCTGCTCAATCATCGCTGAAAACAGGCCCGGATTTGCCGATAGTACAGCCTTTAGATAATTATGATATATGTTTCTGCTACTACTATCATCCCATAAACCAGCTGTTTTGATTACTTGGTTCATGGCGATACTTGACATATCAGTTCTTTCCGCCGTAGTCAGTTTATTTGTAATCAACAAACCGTAAATATCGTAAAAACTAATTATGTTTTCATATCCAGATTCAATCAGTTGCCTTTTTATGGTCTGTAACTGTTCTGACGAACAAATAAAGGCAATTACAATAATATCTTTTTTTCTATCATACGCTGCAATTTCATGCTCTTCTATTTTAAATACTCGTTTGTTCAAATGGGTGGCAGCGTTACCACCGCATCGATCAAAAAAAGCTGCAACGTTGATTCCTACTTTTTGCAACAACTGGCAAGTTGCTGTTCCCATATTACCAGCGCCATAAATGAATACTTTATTTTCTATGAGCGAATGAAATTTGTTTGATAATAAAGTTAAATCCATTGTAGAAACAAAACTTTCTACCTTTTGTGTAAATTTTTTCTGTGTTTCTGTCATTTGAGGCAATCCTAATAAAGAGGGCATTTAGTGCAAATGCAAGGTTTACTATTATACATGGTGTTTCTAAAATGTTGAAAATGATCATTAAGCCATATTTCATTGATATCAATGTCTGTTATGCTGCCAAAATTCATATATGAATCAATAAAATACATACAGCATGGGACAATATAACCTCTTGCGCTTATATGCAATATATCCCAAGGCATTGTGCATCTATTTTTTTTTGTAGGATGTGTATAAAAATTAGTAGTCAAATCAAAGTACTTTGAATATTTGGCGTTTATTATAACAGACAAATCCTTTAACTCAGCCAAGTTTAATGATTGCTTGTTATTTGAATCAAAATTTAAATAGTTGTGTTTTGTTGAGCTGGCATCATTACTTACTATTAGTTCATGTTCTATCGACCAGCGGCGAATGTTGTTGTTAATTAAAAAAGCGGCTATGTTATCCAGTTCGTGGTAATTTATTCGGTTAATTATAGTATTTATTGCCAATTTGTGACTATGCTTAGCAGAAATAGCTGAAATATTATCCAATAATTTACCTGCATTTGTACCTGCCCTAAGAATGTTTACTTTATCCTGATGTAAAGAATCCAACGATATTACAAGTTGTGTAAGTCCCTTGTCAAAATACAAATTATAATCATTAGAGTTTTTGTATAAGCAATTAGATGTTATGGCAATATTTGAAATATTAGGGCAAAAACTAGAATATTCAATAAAGTCTAGGAATTGAGGATGCATGGTAGGTTCCCCAAGTCCTTGTATATGTAAATTTACACCATTTTTAGATACTGAATTAATTATATTTTTAAATACTGCAAAATCCATGAACCTGTTTTTGGAATCATAGTTTAATATTGTTCGAGGACAATGACTGCATTTTAAATTGCAATAAGAACATATCTCAATATGCAATGCGTTAAAATAAGCACAATCATAATACATAAATTGATCAATTAATTGAGTTTTTTGTTCCAATAGATAATTAAAATCTAATTTGCTCATAAATAATATTGGCTTTTCAACGTTTCAAATGGATTGAGCGTTCAATGATGAATTTAATGCCTGCAAAAACCCCTGAATTGCTCGGGCAGATATGCTATTGATACTCCGCGGTCTTGGAAATAGCTCTTAACAGCGGTTTCATGTTTACCCCCACCAGGCACACAACCGGTTAATATCCCGGCATCAGCGAGTATGGATGGCGCGTCAGTAAACGGGAAAAAAGCATCTGCCGCAAAGGCAGATCCCTTTGCCTCATGTCCACAATCTGACAACCTCATTACTGCAACTCTTGCGGCTTCAACAGTTGAAGGTCCACCACCCACGCTTAATAGTGCACCATCTTTAGCCAAAGCTACTTCATTGCCGCCATGGTTGGAGCTGAAAGCTACAGCCCAAGCCACGATAAGCGACATGACTTCCTTTTCAGAAAAGATCTGCCCGACCAGTTGGCTTTCCTTGAGGTTCAGCACATACGATGCAGCAGGTTGTTTAAGAAAGCCACCACGCATATGACGGTACAAAAATCCAGATTTTATACTCAATGGCGAAACAAGTGATTGGTTTGCGAACAGTTTGCGCTCTTTACGCTTGCCCAGAACTGAAACAGCTTCTGAAGTGAATGAAGGTGCGATCACCACATCAAGCATCCAGAAGCCATTGCCCAGTCGATGCTCCCTTTGGGCGCTTTTGAACAAGGCGGACCCTAATTGCTCGTCAATTGGGAAATTAGTTATGACTTCCCCCCCCCATATTGCAACCGGATTGCCCCAGAGCGCTTTTTCAACAGCTTCCATGCACGATGTGCGGCTCACACCCACCCCACAGGCATTTCCGTGCTTGGCAGCCACACACAAATAAGGGGTCGAACCGGTATTCAATGAAAAAGCCTCTGCTGCCAAACATAAAGTTTGTAAAATACAATCGGCATCCGCCATATTGGTAAAGCAAGGGAGCTCCCCAGATATTTGCTTGAGATTTTTCAGGGAAAGCAGGTCATCTTGTTTATCCGATATGAAGACAGATGCTGGAACTTGATAAGGGTTCTCGCCGTTCATCAGGTCATAAGAGTGTTGCCCTGAAACAGCGTCAAATTTCTCTCTCTTGCCTGCAAGGGAGAGATAATGTTTTGCAATTTCGAAGCAGGCTTTGTCGGCAAGATCTAGGCTAGTATTCTCTGACACTACCCCGGTTTCAGAAAGCTCAGAGACTACTTTTTTCATGTCCTCTATATTCATGACCGCTGTGCGCTCACCTTTTACTGCAAGTGCCAAAAGTGTTCTACCTCCGACGTCATTCCCGTCTGAAAGCGGGTAGGGGATAACATACACAAGATCTATGCGAGGGGGGTTGTCGGTTGTGAGGGCATACTCTACTTTTGCATGTAAGGTTGGTGGGAACCCGTAATTCTCTTTCGTGCCGGTAAAATCGGCAATGTCCTCTACCTGCAGACCGTTCTTTCTCAGCAGCTCGACAGTTTCACTGGAGGCGATGATGTTCCAGCCCAATTGGATCAACTGTTCGGCAAACTGTTCCGCGTGAGATGTATCATTCAACGAAAATAGGGCAGTAGGTTTCATTTTTCCTCTTCACCGATGGCATAGTAGATATTTTCCATCCAATCAGGACATCTAAGGCGCTTCAAGTTTATGCACTTGGGGATATCAATCGGAAGGAAAGGGAAAAGGTTGTTGATACCAGCAGGGCAGGCAAAGCGAGTCTTCATGCAGGTCGGAAACACAAACCTGTCTCCCACCTTATGGTTGTAATCACATACCCCATTGACCTTTACGACTTCGGCATGGATCACATCCCGCCAATCAAGCGGTACGCCTTCCTCAAAATGGCCGTCATTCGGTCTCATCTTAACAAGCACATCAACACCTTTTTCCGCAGGACAGCAGACGTGGCAATCGCCGTGCTCATTGTAAGGATACTTCGCTCCGAACAAGGCACCCAAAAAATACGGATACAGCGTGTGCCACATTACGGGACAGACGTTGCTGGTAAAGATCTCGTCACCTTTGTAAATTTTACCGGAATGCTGGTGATCCTTGTGCCAAGGACATTGCGTCTCGCCAGGTTGCTGCTCAATGTAGACATTTTTTTTCATAAAAAATTCACCCATTTTGTTGAATTAGTTACCTTGCTCAGCATGTTGTTTAACAGGCAGATTGTACATACGGAACATTGGTCTCCATCAGGAGGGGTTGCCATAATCAATTTTTCGATCTCTTTTCGTTTTTCGCCTTGCCATATATCGGTAAAAGACTTTTCATAAAGGCTACCGAAGCTGTACTTTTTATCTCCCCAGCATCTCCAACAGGGATAGACCTCTCCGTCACAATCTATGAGGGTATAGAATTTGATGCCTTGACAATAGTTGTCAACCCATGATTCCTTGTTGCGGCCAGCTAGAATCTCATCAGTAGCCTGAAACTTGATTTTAACAAAAAAGTTTTCATCAATAAGTGAGAGAATTTTGCCGGTTTCTTGCTCTATTTGCTCTATTGGTAATAACTTCGAGGATTGATCTTTTTTCCCGGAAGGAGAATAGGATGTGTGAAGCGCTTCCGTTACATACACAAAATCAATGCCGAGTTCCTTGCAGAGTTTGACAGACTCGTACAAGCTGCCCAAGTTATTATCTGATAGGTAAACAGTTGCCGAACAGCCGAAGGAGAATCCCCTCTGAGCCCTAATAGCCATTGTTCTTTCAAGATTAGCAACTAGGGTCTGCCACTGGTTCTCTGGGCATCCGTGTTGTTCAGCATACAATGCCGGATCGCTATCTACCACGCTGATCCTTAGATAAAACAAGTGCTGTAGAATTTCATCTTGGAGTTTTCCGCTCAGCAATACCCCGTTCGTTGACAGCTGCATCGGGAGGCTTCGTTCGGCCCCCCTCCTAATAGCTGAAGGTAATGCCTTGTGGAGAAGTGGCTCACCGGTCCCCTGGAAAATTACACCTCCGACCCCAGCATCAGCAAGCTGGTCAAGGCTATTAACAAGGATGTCGTCGCATAACGCATGTCGTGCAGTCGATTCCCGCCATGCATAACAATAGCTGCACTTCTGGTTGCAGGCGTTTGTGGGGCTTATTTCAACCGTGGCAGGAGAAAATTCCTTTCCATGTTGCCATTTATACAGCCTGTCAATTTGTAAAAGTGTTCTCGGATCGTCACGTCCTGCCATGTGAATCTTGTAACTCATCAACTCACCTCTTGTCTTTTTTCACACTCTGGAGAGTTTTGTCTCTTATTGCGCGGAGAGTTCAACTGGAATTGCATACAGAATGAGTTCAGCGCCATAAGGCGCATGGTGGCGGAGATAAAAACGATAACCACCGGGTACCATGCTATCAATAAGCTTCGGAACCCTGATAACATCCTGATACTTGTGATATACGCAAATTGCTAATTTGGGCCGATACCTGGTGATGATTGAGCGAGCGCCCTCAAGAGCTTCATACTCAGCACCTTCAATATCCATTTTTATATAAGTTATCCGACCCGTTACCGCCAGATCGAGGGGAACAGCCGGCACTGATATCTTACCACCTGAACTGACGCGTGAAAGGGTATCTTCAGTAGTATCAAAAGTTAAAGTCGCACTCTCATTCCAAACCGCACGTCCATCAACCTCAATATTAAGCAGGTCATGTTCACGTATGTAATGATACAGAATTTCACGGTTTACAGCATCCGGTTCAAAAGCATAGATCCTTTGGTACGATATGACCTTTTTTATAAAATCTTCAATGGTATCGCCGATATAGGCCCCGCAGTCAACAAAAGCTTCTTCAGCACCAAGTGTAATGATGTCATCAACGAAATAGCTTTCACCAACAAATATACGATCGTAGCAGTGATAGTCTGCCGTTACCCTACCAGCCAGGAAACCCTTAAACGTCTCCCTGGATTTTTCGTCGCCGAGAGTCGAATACAACCACTCGATTTGTTCAATGTTCTTGACGGCAAAATCTTTGAACGTCGGCTCGGTCTGAATCTGGCGATAGATCATGAAATTAAT
>DIUT01000065.1 GCA_002423105.1 Geobacter sp. UBA6151
CCTCACATATTCTGCGGAAGAGGCCTATTTTTCCCGCAACACCCACGTCTGGGGATGGGCTTCCTGGCGACGCGCCTGGAACCGCTATGATGTTGAAATGAAGAACTGGTCTGCTTTTGCCGCCACCGGCAAACTGAAAAACGTCTTTCCCGAGTCCTGGGCTGCACGTTCTTTCTGGCTGAGAACACTCTCCGATGTTGCTGCGGGCCGGGTTGACACCTGGGACTACCAATGGACCTGCGCCATCTGGCAACATGGCGGTGTTTCCATACTGCCGGCACGCAATCTGGTAAAAAACATTGGCTTTAGTGCAGATGCCACCCATACCAAGCATGCTGAAGCATGGCTTTTGGACATGAAGGCCGAAGAAATAACTTTTCCACTGCTTCACCCTGATACAGTACAAGTGTGCATCGAAGCAGACAGCCGTTATGAGCGCTCGGTTCTGAATATCCGGCCAGTTCGTATGGCGCGCAAACTCTTAAAAACGTGGATACGAAGTAAAATGGGAAGCGTCTTGCATCGCATTTCAGGTGCAAAAAAATGAACATGCCCTGCACACTTTGCTCAGATGCCACGGAACCGCTTTTCACGCACCGCATCCTGAAAAAATACGATTGCCGCTATTATCTGTGCACCACCTGCGGTCTGCTGCAGACCGAGCAACCATACTGGCTTGAGGAGGCCTACGCTTCTTCAATCGCCCTTGCCGATACCGGTATACTGCAACGGAACATCAAAATTTCCGGCCAGCTGTCAAAACTGTTGTTCCTCGCCTTTACGACGCAGGCAAGCTACGCCGATATTGCCGGTGGCTACGGGCTGCTGGTCAGACTGATGCGCGACAAAGGTTACGACTTCTTCTGGCATGATCCCTATACTGAAAATATTCATGCCAGAGGTTTTGAAGCAGAGTTTTCCGGCACGACAACCTACGAAGCGGTAACAGCTTTTGAGGTGCTTGAGCATCTTAGAAACCCCCTTGATTTTATTGACAATGCACTGCATGCCGCCAATACACGTACCATTATCCTGTCAACGGAGCTCTTTGAAGGGAAGCCGCCACAACCTGAAAACTGGTGGTATTACAGCTTCGCAACCGGCCAGCACATAGCGTTTTACCAGCGCAAAACCCTTTCCTATCTGGCAGACAGGCTGGGCTTGACCTTATTTTCGCATAAAAATGTACATATCATGACCGACCGGAAGCTGCACCCAGCCATGCTGAAGCTGGCACTCTCTTCGCGGACTGACTGGCTACTGAATCGTTGCATGAAAAAAAAACTGGCTTCAAAAACCATGGCTGACCATAACCAGCTCCTGTTGAGCTAGTCCGTTTGGCGCAAACAGACAAGGAAAATAAAGATGAAAATCGGCATACTTCTCGTAGATTTCAGTCCGGGCCGCATGGGCGGCGTGGAAACCTACGTGCGCAACCTGATACAACATCTGGTCGCCATTGATCACGAGAACAGCTATACCTTGATCTGCCACGATGGAAACGCCGGTTATTTTGCCGATCTGGCAGACCATGTCACTTTCAAGGTGTTTGCCAACCGCAAGAAATCCCTCAGCCGACTCGCCCGCAGCCTGGTACGCAAGGTTTCCGGCATTGACCTGATCCAGGTCGCCGTTGATCGGCTGGGACTGGATCTGCTGCATAACCCGTTTACCGCTGTACGCAGCAGCCGCTTAAAAACACCGGTCATCGTCACGTTTCATGATCTGCAGCATCACTACCTTCCCCGTTTTTTCAAACCACGGGAGGTGCAGGGACGTGATGCCGCCTACTCCAGGGCGGCCCGCGAAGCAGTGCATCTCATTGCGGTATCATCATTTACCGCGGAGACGGTCCACCAGTGTTATGGTGTGCCGCGGGACAGGATTACGGCAGTGCCGCTCGGTGTAGCCCCGGAATATCGCCCCTGCCCTGCGGATGAACTCACGCCGCTCCGAATAGAACTGGGCCTTACCCGGCCATTCCTGTACTTTCCGGCAGCAACCTGGGCACACAAAAATCACAGCACACTTTTTGAAACGTTGCGGATGCTGATTGAGCTGCACAATTTTGACGGTGATCTCGTGCTGACCGGTGTGGCAGTCAGAAGCAGGGAAGCGCTCAAGGAAGAACTCCGGCGCCTTGGCATTGCCGACAGAGTACATATTCTGGGGTATCTGCCCTACGAACAACTCCCCCGTATTTACAGCATGGCCCGCCTGCTGGTATTTCCGTCACTGTTTGAAGGGTTCGGCATGCCGGTGCTGGAAGCCATGGCCTGCGGCTGTCCGGTGGCTTGTTCTAACGTCGCCTCCCTACCTGAAGTGTCCGGTGATGCGGCGGAATATTTCGATCCATCCTCTGCCGATGATATGGTGCGGGCAATCCAAGCCACCTGGTCCGATGAAGCACGTCGTGCGACACTTCGGGAACAGGGCCTGAAGCGAGCAGCCGGATTCAGCTGGAACGCAACGGCGCAGACAACGCTCGACGTCTACCGTTGCGTATTTGCTGAGACCACAGCACCGTAGCCAACCGATTAATGGTTGATTTTCAACCACTAGATGGTTAATATTCAGCCATGTTCACGCGAAATATTACCCGCCAAATTATTGAAACTCTGTCAGACACCCCGGTGATCATGGTGAACGGCGCCAGACAGACCGGCAAAAGCACCCTGGCGAAATCACTTCTCAACGAAAAACAGATTAACCGCTATGTCACCCTTGATGATGCGACGACACTTGCAGCGGCAAAACACGATCCGGAGGGATTTATTTCCGGATTGGGGGAAGCGGCGGCAATTGACGAAATCCAGCGGGCACCGGAACTTTTCTTGGCAATCAAGGCGGATGTTGACCGGAATCGCACCCCTGGGCGCTATCTGCTAACCGGTTCGGCAAACGTGCTGCTCTTGCCGCGGCTCTCCGAATCATTGGTTGGCAGAATGGAAATCTTTACCTTGTTACCGTTATCACAGGGCGAGTTTTCCGGAATCAAAGAATGCTTTATTGACATGGTTTTTTCCAACAAGATACCTATTGTCACATGCCCCGCATATCCTGAAATAAGTCTGATCGATCTGGCGCTCAGGGGGGGATATCCAGAAGCGGCAACACGGAGCACGGAATCAAGGCGCCTGGCCTGGTTCTCTTCGTACATCACAACCATCTTGCAGCGGGATGTACGTGATCTTGCAAACATTGAAGGCCTGACCGCAATGCCGCGTCTTCTTTCCATACTTGCGACCAGAGCAACAGCACTTGTGAATTATGCGGAACTTTCAAGAACAGCAGGCCTTCCACAAAGCACATTGAAACGATACATGACGCTTTTTGAGACCATTTTCCTGATTGAACATCTTCCCGCCTGGCACTCAAACCTGGGAAAACGGCTGGTCAAGACATCAAAACTTGTGTTGAACGATTCAGGGCTACTGGCTTCACTGCTTGAGATCAATGCGGACCGGCTGGTTAACAGCCGGTTATGTGGCGCTCTCATCGAGAATTTTGTCATCATGGAACTAAAAAAACAGATCGCCTGGAGCAGCATAAATCCTGCCATGCTGCATTACCGCACACAAACAGGTCAGGAAGTTGATGTTGTTTTGGAAGACAGGGCAGGGCGTGTTGTCGGCATTGAGATAAAGTCAGCAAAAACTGTGATAGGGCATGATTTCAACGGCCTTACATCCCTGGCCGAAGCTTCCGGCGATAAATTTGTCCGGGGCATTGTGCTGTACGACGGCAGGGAGCAGATTTCATTCGGTACAAATCTCGTTGCCATGCCAATTAGCGCATTATGGGCTACGCCATGAAGATTTCCGTCACCATCATCACCCTCAACGAAGAAAAAGTGATTGCCGCCTGTCTGGCAAGTGTTGCCTGGGCCGAAGAGATCATAGTGGTGGATTCCGGCAGCAGTGACCGGACCGAAGAGATTTGCCGCAGCTTTGCCAAGGTGCGCTTCATGCATCAGGACTGGCTGGGATACGGACCGCAAAAGAATTTTGCTGTTGCCCAGGCCACACACCAGTGGATCCTCTCTCTAGACGCCGATGAAACCGTTAGTCCTGAGCTAAAAGAGGAAATTCTACGGGAACTGCACAGTTCTCCCCGATACGCCGGATACCGCATAGGCCGTAAAAACCTGTACCGCGGGCACTGGATCAGACATTCCGGCTGGTGGCCGGACGAGATCATCAGGCTTTTCAGGAAAGACGCCGGTCAGTTCAATAACCGCATCGTGCACGAATCGGTTGAAGTTGCAGGACCGGTCGGCTCATTTTCCGGGACCATTGAGCACCGCTCCTTTCACGGGCCAGAGGATTTTCTTGAGAAAGCGCGGCGCTACGCCATACCCGGCGCCGTGCAGATGCAGGCCGCCGGAAAGCAGGGTAGCGCCCCGCGCGCCATCATCAAAGCATTGGCGACATTTATCAAAAGCTATTTCCTGAAACGGGGCTTCCTTGATGGCCGCGCCGGACTGTTGATTGCGGTTTCCGGCGCTGTTGGAGTCTTTTACCGCGTTATGAAACTTGCAGAATTGAATGAGGAACAGTAAATGAAGAAACCGTCGCTGGCGGTCATCATTTCAACCTACAACGCTCCCGGCTATTTGCAGCGGGTGTTGGAGGGCTATGCCAAACAGCGCTGCTTACCCGATGAACTCCTGATTGCCGATGATGGTTCAACAAGTGAAACGGCACAGGTCATAGCCGAATTCGCAGCAATTGCACCGTTTCAGGTCCGCCATGTCTGGCATGAAGACCGCGGCTTCAGGCTGGCCGAGATCCGCAATCGCGCCATTGCCACTGCTGCTTCTGATTACCTGATTTTTTCCGACGGCGACTGCATTCCCCATCCACAGTTTGTGGAAGATCACCGGCGCATCATGCAGCCCGGCTGTTTCGTCACCGGCAAACGGATGCTGGTAGGGAAAGAGCTGTCGCCGGATTTCTGCTGGACAGGAGCCCTTGCAGCCTGCAAGCAGTGTTTAAGCGGCAGTCTGTCGGGAGCGCATCATCTGCTGCGCCTCCCCTGGCTTGTGCGTGAGAGACAAGGCGTCATGGGACTACGGGGCTGCAACATGGCCATGTACCGTGCAGACGCACTGGCGGTAAATGGCTACAATGAGCAGATTGTCGGGTGGGGACGGGAGGATTCCGAGATTGTGGCCCGCTTATTCGCTTTCGGTCTCCGCAGACGCGAAGCCCCGTTTGCTGCCATGGTTTTTCATCTGTGGCATCAGGAAAATAGCCGGGACAGTCTGACAGAAAATGACCGCCTGTTGCAGGAATCAATGCGTTCCGGCAATTATCGCTGCTCTTGCGGCATCAGCAAGGACGCTCTTGGCGGCACTGAACCATGAAGCCGCTGGTCAGCATCATTACCGTGGTGCGTAACGACGCCGCTGCCCTGCGCCGTACGCTGGCAAGCGTGGCCCGCTGCAAGGGGCAGCGCAGCGAATATCTGATTATTGATGGCGCTTCATCCGACGACACCCTGCAGGTTGCAGCAGAACAGTCGGCGCTGATTGACCAGCTGCACAGCGAAACAGACCACGGCATCTATGACGCCATGAACAAGAGTATCCTGCTGGCCCACGGAGATTATCTGCTGTTCCTCAACGCCGGTGACGAACTGCTGGTCGATCCGGAGGAACTGCTGGGCGGTGTAACGGACGAAACGGTCATGGTATACGGCAAAGCCAGAATGCTTCATCCGGACGGCACGTTGAGCTACATCAAGGGCAAGCGCCTGAAAAGCCGCTACCGTTTTCTCAAAGGAATGCCGTTGTGCCACCAGGCGGTACTGTACCGCCGGGAAACCATCTTTCCCTTTGATACAAGCTTCAGGATCATGGCCGACCGCGTAATGACCTGGCAGTTGCTGCGGCGCTACGGACTGAAACAGAGCCGCTTCGTCGACCGGATCATGGTCAACTACTATGAAGGCGGCTTTAGTGCCAGCCTGCCGCCGCAAGCCTGGAGTGCAGAGGAAAACCGCTTTTACGATCTGGCCGGTGTATCCTGGTACCGCCATAAGAAGCAGGTGAACAGACTGTTCAAGGAATATGTTCGCATTCCTTTGAAAAGATTATTCAAGGGTAACGACCAATGCGCATCCTGATTATCAAAACATCATCACTGGGCGATGTCATCCACGCTCTGCCGGTACTGGACTACCTGCGCCAGGTAGCTCCCGAAGCAAGTATCGACTGGGTGGTGGAAGAACCGTTCCTGCCACTGGTGGCGTACAACCCCTTGCTTGACCGGATACATGTCATCAGGACCAAAGCCTGGCGCAAAGCGCCTTTTACGCGGCAGACCCGGCACGAGGTGGCGTTTTTGCGTACAGCGTTACGGGACGCGCAGTATGATCTGGTATTTGACCTGCAAGGCAACCTGAAGAGCGGCCTGGTTGCCTGGCTGACCGGCGCGCGGCAGCGGATCGGTTTTTCCGCCAGTGCTGTACAGGAACGCCTGAACCTGCTCTTCACCACCACCCGCGTTCCGTTCAGGGATGAAGACAATCGGGCTGCCGGACGTTACCTGCGCCTGGTAAGCGCCCCTTTCAAACATGACTACCGGGATATGTCCATTACCTCGACAATAGTGCCAGCCCCTGAAGATGAAGCAACTGCAACCGCCTATCTCTCCGGTCTGCCGCAAGGCAGAAAGATACTGTTGCAGATCGGCACCACCTGGGAGACCAAGCTGTGGTATGCCGAAGGCTGGATAGAACTTGGACGACGTATTCTGGCAGATTATCCTGCGGCGACTCTGCTGATAAACTGGGGCAGCCCGGCAGAAAAAGAGCTGGGAGAGCGGATCGTCAGCGAGGTGGGTAGCTCAGTGCGCCTCCTGCCCTGGTTCAAGATCAAGGAGCTGATACCACTCATCAAACATGTTGATCTGGTAATCGGCGGCGATACCGGGCCGGTATATCTGGCCGGTGCCATGGGCAGACCCACGGTTTCACTCTACCGTGCCACCAAAGCGGATCTCTATGCCCCGGCAGGCCCGCAGCACCGTGCCGTACAAGCCACCATGCCCTGCGCAGGATGTCTTCTGACCCATTGCGAACACAATGACCAGTGCAGCCGCAGTATTACCGTTGACGCACTGATGGAGGCCGTCATTTCCGTACTATAGAGAGAGGAAGCACGATAATGTTGAAAACCCTGAAACTTGAAAACCTTGAGGCAGCCTTTGATTGTGCCGTTGACCGGTGGCACCACGACGCTTCGGACTTTGACGTACTGGAGGGGATAATCAACCCGCTGGCGCTGGAACTGGCCTGGAGAAACCATCTGCTGTGGCATGAGGAAGACAAGGCGCGCCGCACCGATGTGGACGACAGCGCCATCGCAGCGGTCAAGAGGGCCATCGACCGCCTGAACCAGCAACGGAACGATCAGATCGAAAAACTGGATGAGGCGATTCTGGCGGAGTTATCAAAAACCGTTACAGAACCGGCAACCGAAACCATCAACTCCGAAACTCCGGGCAGCATCGTGGACCGCATCTCGATCATGTCGCTAAAGGTCTATCATATGGCTGAGGACAGCCAGCGTGACGACATCGACGCCGAACATCGCCAGCGCTCCCTGCACAAGCTTGCCGTACTCAGGCTGCAACGCCATGATCTGTATGTGGCCCTCGCTCAACTGCTGGCAGACTATCTGGCAGGCAATAAGCGGATGAAGCCGTACAAACAGTTCAAGATGTACAACGATCCGGCCCTCAACCCGGAGCTGTACCGGAAATAAGGAGCATTGACAACCATGCTCCTCTGCCCGTCAGACACTCCAGCGCCTTCGGACAGCCTGCTGCCCCGTGAACGGTTGCTGGCTGCCACGGCGCTGTTGACACTGTTCCTGCTGCCATCCGGAACCGCCCCCGCCGCTCTCTCCTCCGGCTGTATGCTGGGCGTGTGGCTCTTTTCCGGTGCCTGGCGTAAAAACCGGGACTGGTGGCGGGAAGAACGATACTGGCTGTTGCCGGTCATGCTGGTCATGCTGCTCCCCTGGGTAAGCCTGCTCTGGGCCATCAATCCCGCTCCCGGTCTCTACCCGTATCTGCAACGCACCCACTTCTGGCTGTTCAGTCTGGGCATGGCCTGCATAACGTTGCGTGCCGTAAAACCGGCACATCTGGCCATTGCTTTCATCGCCGGCGTCGAACTGGTGACGCTGGTATTCTTCCTGATGCAGCTTGGGGCCGTCACCTCGCCAAAGGTCACCGCCTATTTCCTGTTCAAGGGCTACATCACCTATTCCCTGCTGCTGGTGCTCGCCACCGCCTGGATTTCATTCCTGTTCCGCGAATCTGCCGACACCCGGCAAAAAGCAGGGTTGCTGGCGCTCATGGCATTGAATCTGCTCGCTCTCGCCCTGTTGAAGGGACGCAGTGGCCATCTGGCATTTCTGGCCCTTGCTCCGTTCATGGCAATCAATCTGGTCGGCGTACACCGGAAATGGGCCTTGGCCCTGACCGGCCTGCTGCTGTCCGGCCTGCTGCTATCCCCGGTTGTGCAGCAACGGATTCAGCTGGCGATCAGTGAGGCCCGGACACATATGATTGAACGAAACCCGGCGCCGGTGACCTCCATCGGTATCAGACTGGCACTCTGGCAAGGCGCTTTGCAAACATTCCGGGATTATCCGATTCTTGGCGCGGGCGTTGACGGCTACCAGACCGCCATGCAACGTATTTTTCCGCACTGGGACCTGTCCGGAACGGTGAAAAACCCTCACAGTTTTTATCTGTATATTGCAGCAAGCTATGGTGTTGTCGGCATTGCTCTCCATCTCTGGCTTTTTGGGGCCGTTATCAGACGCGCCTGGCCCTGCCGAAACAGGTGGCAAGGTTTTATCTGCCTGACCACCGTCGTGGTTGTTGCCGTGGGCAGCTTGTCAGAAGTCACACCGCTACAGCCGCAGACCGGAATTTTACTGGCCATGATGATCGGACTCCCCAATGAATGACAAGCTCTCCATTCTCCAGGTTATTACGCAGCGGCGCTATTCAGGGGCCGAGCGGATCTGCCTGACGCTCTGCGCCGACATGCAGCGTCGCGGCCATCGGGTACTCCTGCTTTGCAAACCGGATGGCGGCATGCCTGACGAAGCAAAAAAACTGGGCATTGCGGTACAAACCCCCGCCATTTCCGGCAAACTGAACCTGCTGGCTCCGTTCACCATTGCTCGTATCGCCAAAGAGTTCGGCGCCGATGTCATCCATACCCACCTTTCCAGCGCCAGCCTCTGGGGCGGCCTGGCCGGCCATCTGGCCCACATTCCCACCCTGGCCCACGTTCATGCCCTGAACACCTGGTTATACTACCGCTTCAGCACGTTATCGGTCACCTGCTCCGCCGGGGTGAAACAACATATCGTGAACCAGGGGGCGGCGGAGGCCCGGGTACGGGTGGTTTACAACGGCATTGAAGCAACCCGGCTGGACGGCGTTATCAGCAGCAGTGACGCCCGGCGGATGCTGGGACTACTGCCTGACCAGCCGGTTGTGGGTTGCGTCGCCCACCTGTCAGCCAAAAAAGGGCAGGAACACCTGCTGCAAGCCGTAGCCCTGCTTAAAGAACGTTTTCCGCAGTTGGTCTGCCTGCTGGCCGGAGAGGGAGAGATGTACGATACTCTGCGCCGGATGGCTGCCGAGCTGGACATTGCCGACCGGGTCTGCCTGCTGGGATTCCGCAGCGATGTCATATCCGTCATGAACGCCATGGATATCGTGGTGCTGCCTTCTGTTGCCAAAGAAGGGCTGGGGCTGGTGCTGGTGGAAGCCGCCCTGCTGCAAAAACCGACCATCGGCAGCAATGCCCCCGGTATTGACGAAGCGATTGCCGATGGTGTCACCGGCCTGCTGACGCCGCCGGGTGACGCAACAGCCCTGGCTGAAAAGCTGGCACTTTTGCTGGAAAATGCGGAGCTGCGGCAGCAGCTGGGCAAAGCCGGACGCACGCGCGCATTGGAGCTGTTTTCCATGCAGGGCATGTGTAACCGGATGGAATCGATCTACCATGAGTTGGCTTTCCGTGGCTGATTACTTTTGACAGTTGACCAGACCATTTTGCCGGTTATACTTGTGACCACACATTTACTACAACACACACAGGAGGACACAACTATGGGCAGAGAATATTCACTGGAAGATGCCTTGAAACTGGCCATCAAGGCCGAAAAAGACAGCATGGATTTTTACGCCCGGGCCGCTTCGATTGCAAAAAACGAACGGGCAAAAAAGGTTTTTGAACTATTGGCCGCTGAAGAAGCAACCCATGTCAAACACTTCTTTGATCATTACAAGGGGGGAGAGTTTGGCGATCTTACAACCTATCTTGCCTCGCCGGTAGACACGAAGAACCCGACCTACATGAAGCTGGAAAAGGCCATCAGCGAGGACATGGGTGAACAGAAAGCGCTGGAGCTGGCCCTGATTGAGGAGAAGGACTGTATCGGTCAATACACGCAATTGGCGGCCGGTGTGGTTGATCCGATGGTGAAGAGCATCTTCGCGCGGGTCGTCAAGGAAACCCAGGGGCACTATGACTTGATCGAAGCCGAGTATGCCCATGTTATGGGCATGGTGAACGATTCGGACATGAATACGTTTGTGAGGGAGTAGTCTCAAAAACCTACAAAAAAACGCCCGTCAGAGCGATCGACTGACGGGCGTTTTCACAACATCAGCTACATTTACTCAAGTATTTTTGCAGAAATGATGGTGATCGGCTCCAGTGGCACATCGCCATGGCCGTGAACCGTACCGGTTTTCACCTGACGTATTTCGTCCACCACCTCCATCCCCTCCACCACGTTACCGAAAACGCAGTAGCCGAAATCATCCTGACGTTTGCCCTTGTTGTCCAGAAACGGATTGTCAACGGTGTTGATGAAAAACTGCGATGTTGCCGAATCCACCAGGGCGGTGCGGGCCATGGCCACGGAGCCACGCACGTTTTTCAGGCCGTTCTGCGCTTCATTCTTGATGGCAAACTTGGGCTTTTTCTGCTGCATCTCGGCATCCAACCCGCCCCCCTGAACCATGAAATCCTTGATAACCCGGTGAAATATCAGACCATCGTAAAAGCCGTCCTTCACATATCCCAGAAAGTTTTTCACCGTAATCGGCGCTTTTTCCTTGTTCAGTTCAATGGTGATATTACCTTTGCTGGTTTCCAGCATTACCCTCGGGCAATTCTCGTCTGACATATACGCCTCCTGTACCAGAAATAGATGCAATCTAATAGCACATCAACCGATGACAGGAAAGAGTTTTACAGCGCCTGTCACATCCGCTACCTTAGTCCCATGCACAGTCTTGAGAACACCATTATCCGCCTGTTGAAGCAGAAACCGTTCTACGGCCACCTGCTGTTGCAACTACGCAGGGAACCATGCCGAGACAACAGAAAAAGCGCCGCAATCACCGTCCGGGACGGCATACCGCTGCTGTCGGTAGCCGATGAACGGTTCGCCTCCCTGCCTCCCGAGCAGCAGGAAGCACTGCTGGAGCATCTGTTGAAACATCTGCTGCATCTGCATCCGGTGCGGCGGCGGGAGCGCAATCGCCATGACTGGGATGTGGCCTGCGATCTGGCCATCAACCCCAGCATTGCCGGGCTGCCCCCCGGTGCTCTCCATCCCCTTGATTACCACCTGGAAGCGGACCTCTCCGCCGAAGAGTATTATGACCTGATCGTACCCCCTTTTGACCTGGGCAACCTGGAGGGAAGCGGCTTCGGATCGGCAGATCGCGACAACAGCGGTGCAACGGGAGTGGGCAGCGCCGACAGCCTGCGTCAGGCTGACACCATCGACGACCACACTCCCTGGCAGGACGCGGACAGCACCCCGTTGATCCTGGCGGAGGAGATGGTGCGCAGCATGGCGCGGGACGCCCTGCGCGGCAGTGATGGTGACCTCCCCGGCGACATACGGGCCGTTGTCAACAGCCTGCTACAGCCGACACCGATCCCCTGGCGGCAGATTTTGCGGCAGTTCATCGCCACCGCCGGGCGCACCGGGCGCAGCAGCACCTGGATGCGGGAGCACCGCCGCTTTTCCCACCAGACCCCGGGTGTCCGCAAAAAACGGCGTCTGCACCTGCTGGTGGGAGTAGATGTCAGCGATTCCACCAATATCGCCCTGCTGCGCGAGGCCTTTGCCGCAGAACTGCTCAACCTGGCCCGGGGCCGGGAATGCAGCATCACGGTGCTGTACGCCAACAGCAGGATACAGCGGATCGAACGCTTAAGCGGCGCATCCTTCGTGGCCCAACGCTACGATGGCGGCGGATTCACCGATCTGCGGCCGATCTTCGACTACGCCCGCACCCTCCACCCCCGGCCTGCCGCCGTGATTTACCTGACCGACGGCATCGGACCGGCACCGGAGCAGATGGAGTTTCCCACGTTGTGGGTGCTGACTCAGGAGGGTGAAAAACCGGCTCCCTGGGGGGTGGAGTTGCGCCTGACTCTCTAATTGTGCGCCAGCTTTTGGGCCTCTTTGGCATTGGCCTGAAACAGATTGGCCACTTCGAACACCAGATTCATACTTCCGCGATACCCCACCCAGACCTTCTGGTGCGCTCCCAGGCGGTCGAACACCGGCAGACCAGTCCGCAGGTGGGCCTTGATCCCCAGCTTTGCCGCAGCCTGACGACCGTTGGAGTTGGCCACCAGCAGGTCCGCCCCTGCCGCCGCTGATTCAAGATCTTCCAGATCCCCCACAAAGATATTCCCGCAGGGCAGCTTGTCCAGACCACGGGTGCGGGTGGCGGCAATGGCCACCTGAATCTCGCACCCCATTCCGGCCAGGAAGCAGGTCATTGCCTTCAGATGATCCGCCTCCAAAGCCAGGGCAATCCTCTTGTTGCCAAACTGGTAGTGGCTATCTACCATGGCGTCCATCAGCCTGCTGCGCCAGCGGCGCTGCTTTTCCGGTATCACCCTGCCGCTGATAACGGACAGCGCCGCCACAAAGCGGTCTGTTTCAGCCAATCCACTGACCGAGGCGAAACCGTAACAAGGAATCCCGAACCGCTCTTCCAGCAGCAGGGCAGCCTTGGACAGCGAATCCCCCACATACAGGGTCGCCATGCTGCGCCCTGCCCCACGGATATCCTCCACCGCAATTCCGCCCACGGACAGCGGCGACACTTCGTCATCAATATGGCCGTCCAGCGCATTGGAAATGTCCGGGATACAGAGCACAGTCAGGCCGAAGGATTCGATGATCTCTTTCAACTCCTCCACATCAGCCGGGGTCAACTGTGCGCCGGGCAGCAGGTTCACCTGACCGGGTATGGTCCACTCCCCCTCACCCCAACCCTCTCCCACCAGAGGAGAGGGAGCTTGGAGGTCTCCCCTCCCTTGATGGGAGGGGAACAGGGGGAGGGTGGCAAGTATCGCCTCCACCGTGGCGGCATACCCCTCCTGCATCGAGCCGCAATAGTCCGGGGTTGAGGCCCAGACCACCGGCACCGTGTCATGTTCAGGATGTTCCTCCCTGAACTGGTGGATGGCGGAATGCACATCATCACCCATGGTCTCGGTCAACCCGGTGGTCATCACCCCCACCACCCGTGGATGAAACTTTTCTATCACCCTGGTGATCCCTTGCTTGAGATTCTCCCAGCCGCCGAAGATGGCGCTGTCCTCACTCATGGCCGTGGCGTTCAGGGCGATGGATTCCTTGAAATGCCGCGACAGTTGCAGGCGGATAAAGGTGGAACAGCCCTGCGCGCCGTGCAACAGCCCCAGCATGCCGTCAATCCCCAGATAGGCCAGGGTTGCCCCCAGGGCCGGAGAGTTTTTCTGCGGGTTGACCGTGGCATATTTCAGCTTCCCTTCCAGAAGCATGGAGTCTGCGGCAGGCATCGGCTGATTCAGAAAATCAACGGCATGGCTGCGGGCCGCATCAGCAAGCGCTGCACCCCTCTCCTCCCAGGGCGCGGAAGCGTTCAACACCGGCCAGATCGGGTTGTTCACGGTCAGGTCCAGTTGCTTGGCAAAGGTCACCATCCCCTCGTACCCGGCATAGGGATGGCTGCGGCCATGGTTGATGTCCAGGAAAGGGGTCTTGGTCTTCAGCGCCAGAAACTTGGTCTTGCCGCCTGCCACAATCAGGTCCGGCATTTTCTCCTTCATCACCTCCAGGAGCCCGGCGGTGGAGGTGTCTTCGATAATCCGGGCATCCTTGTGCATCAACCCCTTCATCCGGTAAAAATCCTCCAGAGTGGAGTTCTGGGTGCCGGCGGCCAGTATCTCCACCCCCAACTCCCGCAGGGCGTTAACCATGGACCAGGTTTTGACCCCGCCGGTGAACAACACCGCCCGCTTTCCCTCCAGACGCGCGCGGTAGGGAGCGAGCCGCTCCCGGCAGAGCTGTTCCTCATCATCTAGCAAGCGCTCCACCCGGTCTTGCATCACCCGCTTTTCCAACCCGCCCACGGCGTCATCCAACTCACGGGCGATATCGCGTAACGCCTTGGCGGTATCGGTCATGCCGTAGAACGACTCCTCCAGGTAGGGCATGCCGTAATTTTTTTGCATCTTCTTGGCCAGATTGGTCAGCGACTTGGAACAGATGATGATATTCAACTTTGCCCGGTGGGCATAGCGCAGCTCCTCAAAACGGGCATCACCGCTAAAGCAGGAAAGTACCTGGATCCCCAGCCGGTCAAACAGTGGCAGCATCCCCCACAGATCACCGGCGATGTTGTATTCGCCGATCAGATTGATGGGGTACTCCCCCAGCTCCGGCGGCTCCGCCGTACCGATGACATACTTGAACAGGATTTCACCGGCCAGACGGTTGCCAATATTCTTGTCGCCGATGAAACCGGGGGTGTTCACCGGAATCACCGGAATGGCAACCTTTTTGGCCGCCGCCGTGCAGACCGCCTCGACATCATCACCGGTCATGGCGGTCACACAGGTAGCGTAGACAAAAACCGCCCGCGCCTCGGGATAGCGCTGCACCAGTTCCAGAATCGACTTGTAGAGCTTCTTTTCGCCGCCAAAAATCACGTCGTTCTGCAGCATCTCAGTGGTAAATCCCCGGCGGTACAGTTGTGAAGCGGAAGAGCGCGCTCCGCGATTGTCCCAGGAGTTGCCAGCGCAGGCAATCGGACCATGCACCAGATGGATCACATCGGTAACCGGCATCAGCACCACCCGTGCACCGTCGTAGGCGCAGGACCGCTCGGTCCCCTCGCCCGGCTCGGACTTCTTGCAGAACTTGGGTGCCCCCTTTTCATGGGTGGCACAGTCTTCAACATCGTAGTAATCAGGTTTTGCCATGGCAACCTCGCAGCGGACGGCATCGGTGCCGCCTCTGATGCTGTTGTTGCAGAGGCTGTGCCAACAGGGGCAGGATCATGAGGTGTGGGGCACGGGGCAAGGGTTTACGGATGGTATGCGACACTGCTGCGACATGCGCCAGAGTTCTGGAAGGAATTACAAATGCCTTAATTTTAGGCTATGCCAGGTAGAGCACGCACATCAATGTGTCTGCTGAGGTCGAAGTTTTTACGTTGACACCCGGCATCTATGCGCACTAACGTACTTATGAAAATACTGACGGCTTCAAGGAGGCGACCATGCAACTTACCTATAATTGCTGTGCCCCAAAGCGGCACGTAAACCTTAGTGCAAACAGTGAACTGGTTGATCTTGTCCGTAAAGAAAAAGGCAACCTTTCGGCACTTTTTGAACAATCCATGATCACCTTTCTTGCCGAACGTGAACTGATGCAATGGAAAGAAGAAAGCAAGGCTTCCTTCGAATCATACAACAGAATGATAGAAGAGCGTGGGCTCGTTTCCGATGAGATCGGACTGTTGCTCTGATGGCACAGTTTGACGTATACCGGAATCCTGGAACAAAAACAGCAAAACAGGTGCCGTACCTTGTTGAGATACAGGGCCGTTTTGTCGAGACTCTTGCAACCTGCGTCGTGGTACCTCTTGTGTGCAAGAATTATTTTTCCGGTGCTACGGTGCTGAATCCGGTTATAGTTGTAAACGGATGCGAGTATTATCTCTCCCCCGCTGAAATAACCTCTGTTCTCAGATCCATTCTCGGACGCCCTGTCACATCGGCACAGCCATATCGCACAGAAATTGTCGCCGCCATAGATCGCTTGTTATTATGAGGGGTACACTCCCATGAAATGTCTTCTGCGTTCCCGTTCCGGCATGTCGTTACTGAATGTCATCATCCTGCTGATGCTGGTGGGCGCACTGACCACCGCCGGAGTCAAGATGATGGGGCCGCTGGTGCAGCGGGGCAAGATCAACGACACCAAGACCACTATCAACAGCGCGGTTGATGCGATTATCAGCTGGTCCACCACCAACGGACGGCTGCCCACTGCCGCTGAGGTGGGGACTATTTTGCCCAACCCTAACGATGCCTGGGGCAGGCCGCTGGTTTACGCCTACGACGGCAACCTGACGGTCGCGGCAAGCGGTGGTCTCTGCGGCAGGACAGCGGTAACCTTCAACGGCGTTGCCTTTGTCATCATCAGCGGCGGCGACGACCACTCCACGGAATCAACCCCCGCAGCATCCCAGGCATTCGCCGCCGCTCCAGATCTGTCGGCCACTGACCTCTCCCGCTCCATCAGTCTTGATGAACTGAAAGCCAAGGCTGGCTGCTTCGGCAAGACCGGCGGACGCTTGCGGATTGTGAACAATGAGCTGCCCAACGGCTGCGAGGATGCAGGGATTGCCACACTTTTCGCCGATGGCGGCGTGCCGCCCTATCGCTGGTGCATCAACAACAATTTGACCACCGCAGGATTCGCCGTCAACAACGCCATTACCGCGCCTGACTGTTCGGCAGTACCGGTGGGTGTCTGGGAAGCTTTTGCCACCTCTCCGCAAACTGCCATTCTCTATTCAGCGAACCCCGGCAACTACACGGCAACGATTGTGCTCAGGGACTCCCAAGGCAACACCACCCAACGCAACTATACCCTGACGGTCATTGTCGGCGGCGTATGCGGCGGCACCCCTCCTCCCGGCATAGACCAGGAATTTATTCATGGTTCAACACTTTCCTTCAGCGGCAACAGCGTAAGCGGTGAAAACGCCACCATCGTTCTTACCGGAAACCTGGTAAAAACCGACATTAACGGCGGTGCTGACATCGGCATCACCAACGCCTACATCAGCGGAAATGTGACCCTGGGTGGCAGTCAAACCCTTGGCTCCAAAACGGTGCCCGGAACAATTTACATCGAAGGGGACCTGGATATGAGCGGTTCCTCTGAAATATACGGCAAATTCATCTACGTAAAAGGCAATATCACCATGAACGGCAGTCCCTTGCTGGGATTGAGCAGCGACAACTCCACTGTCATCAAGGCTCTGGGAAACATCACGATAAACAACGGCATCATACATGGTGATATGTACACCAACGGCAACCTGTACCTGAAAAGCGCCACACTGTATAAAAACGCCTATGTCGGCGGCAACCTGGAACTTGACTGGACCCCTTCCTTGAGTAGCGGCACAAAAGTATATTACAAGGGTACGCTCAGCTCACCGGCCTGGTTCGACACGGGCATTCTCGCCAAATGCATTCAGGACACCGGCCTGCCGGTTGTCGCAATTCCCGTGACCATGCCAACCACAGTCATACCTCCCCTCAAGGCCGACGCATGGTACACCGGCAACGGCTACATCACCAACGGAGCGCTGACAAACAACGTAAAGATATTTTCAACCGGCAATTATTCTGCAACCGGCTCCGCTTCCAATGTCATCATCGCCAGCAAAGGCAATGTAACAGTAGGCTCAGGTAACGATGTCATCAGTGGTGTCATCTTCGCCCCGAACGGTTCCGTATCCTTTGGCGGTGACGCTTTCACCGGCTACGTTATTGCCAAAGACGGTTTTTACGTCACCCGCGGCGGTTCCACGGTGACGCTGCAATCAATATCCAGCTACATACCTGATTCAGCCAACTACCCGTTTGTGCATCCCTATCCATGATGCCGGTATCTGCCTGATGCTGCGACAGCTAGCCAAACCAGCCCTGCTGATTGCCGGTATCGCCCTGATCGCCTGGGGCTACCACCTGCTGTCCGTCCCGCCGGATGCCGGTCATGAGGTGATGTTGCGGCACGCCAAAAACGGCATGCTCTCCGTGGTGATCGGCGGCACCATGCTGATGGTCTGGCTGGCCAAAAAATGAAGGATTTAAACAGATTATTCAGTTTACTGCTGGGTTGAAGGGATTGATGAAGTTCACACCAGTTTGCTCAATATCACGAACATTGCGTGTCACTAATATATGGCTATGAACCACTGCTGTAGCAGCCATTAGACCGTCAATAACGGAAACCGGATCAGGAATACCAAAACGCCCCCACTGCTCGGAAATCTCATTGGTAATTGGCAAAATCCGGTCGCCAGTATCCTGTTGCACCTCGGCAAGCCACGTGTCCAGTCGAACCGCTGCTTTAGGATCACGGCGGCGCAATAATTCTATCCCGTGACGGATTTCTCCTACAACGAGAGTCGAGATATAGATGTCCTCAGATGGAACCGCACCAAACCACTCTCGCACGTTCTTATCCATCTTTGAACCTTTGCGAAGTTCCGAAAGCACGTTTGTGTCAATCAAAAAACCCATGATTCGCCTCCGCGTCCAAAATCTCGCTGGCGGGCAAAGTCGGTGTCGTTTCCAACATTAGGCATTTTCATGAGTAAAGACTTGAATGATCTCAGTGCCGGTGCTGCTTGTTCGGAAAGTGGCCAGATGATTATCTCAAGCCTTTTGTGGTGAAGCTCTACCGGTAGTGGAAACATAGATGGAGCATCATTAATTATTTGTCGGATAGGTTGCATAGATATAATACCTCCCTTTAATCCAGTCACGGATTTCACTATACATCTGCTTGCATGTTCGGGCAATAATTGCTGAGTGCCTAAAACCTACCCCTTGCGCAACTCTTCAATCTCCGTATGCCCTTCCAGATAATCAGCCAGTTGCAGAAAATCAGTGCGCGGATGGTTTTTACCCCGTTGCTCCGAAAAAGCCAGTGTCGGTTTTGAACCGTCTATCAGATGAAATCCCCAATATTGCAGGGTGGTGCTGAAGCGTATGACGGCATCTTCAGGATGAATAAAGCGGCTTAAGGGATCGGTGCGAATGTAGGCGCTCAAATGACTGGAAAGATGTTTAAGGAGCTTTTCGTTCTTTTTTGCCAGCGCTTCGGAGGGGTCATAGCCGTTAATCAGGGCAAAAAGACCGGCGTGCTTGTTCATCTGCCGTATGTGGCGGAAGGTGCGGGTGATGACATCGGCGTTTTTCGCGATTCCCAGCGGCGTCAGGGTAGTGGGCACAACACAGTAGTCAAATAGCTCAACCAGTGAGCTCGGGTTTTGCTCCAGCACTGGCGAGCAGTCACAGATAATGATCTGCATGTCGCGGTAGTGGGATGGTTCCCATTCATCATGATTCAACACAGTGATGGTGGAACCCGGCTGCCCCTTGGACTTGGACGGCACGTAGAGCGACGGTGCTTCATCCCCCGGACCGTGCATGAACAGCTTGCGCAGGTTCTTTTCAGGATCAAGATCAAGCAGCACCACGTCATAGCCCATCAGCGCAAAAGCTCCGGCAAGATGCGCGGCAATGGTGGTCTTGCCCACTCCCCCTTTGCAGGTAAAAATACCGAAGTATTTCTGCCGGGCAATCCGGGAATGCTGCGCTTGGTGCGGCGTTGACGTCAGTATTGGCGGATAGGTGCGATGCATCTCTTTGCCCAGATGGGTCCAGAGCACCAAACGTGGGGATTGCAGCGTCTCGGCATGGGTAATGGCTGGTTTACTGAAGCCGCTGGTGGAGATGAACCAGCCTGCTTCAAAACGCTCTGAACCGGGAGCATCGAGAAAATCCAGAAACTTCTCTAACTGGGCCACATTGCACTTGGCTTTATGATTCTTCAGAACAACAGCATATTTATGGTCCCCCTTGACCAGCTCAAGATCGTGGCTGCGGCTCCCCGCAGGAGGCTGTACCACCTTAAAACCGTGGCGTTTGAATGATTCGGCAACAATCACAACAAATCTTTCAGCATCGTACTGCAAGGCAGTTTCAGACATGGCGCACCTCTGGAGAGCTGTACAGAAAGAGTCTATACGTTATAAGCCATATACGTTACGATGACAACCGCATCAAAGATCGTTCAGGCAAGGAGCGTGTAATGCCCCACACTGCCGTTATCCTGCTGCAAATGGGCGGACCTGACTCGCTTGAAGCGGTCCGGCCCTTTCTGTTGAATCTGTTTTCTGACCGCGAAATCATTAAAATCGGTCCGGCCTGGCTGCAACCGTTCATCGCCCGCATGATCGTCAGGAAGCGGACTCCGGTAGTTGTGGAGAAGTACCGCGAGATCGGCGGAAAATCTCCCATCCGTGAACTGACCGAGGCCCAGGCTGCTGCGCTAGAGGCAGAGCTGGGCTATGGTTTTGCCTGCTCAACGGCAATGCGCTACTGGCACCCCTTTACGGAGGAGACCCTGACCCAGGTTTTTGCCGCCAATCCGGCAAAAATTGTGGCCCTCTCGCTCTACCCCCACTATTCCCGCGCCACCAGCGGTTCCAGCTTTAATGAGCTGACCCGCCAACTATCCCGCTTCAAGGGGGACTACGAACTGATCCGCATCCCCCACTTTTTTGACCACCCGCTGTACATCGCAGCACTGGCGGAGAAGATCGAAGCCGGACTGGCGGCGTTCCCGGACCGTACAAAGGTTCAACTGCTTTTTTCAGCCCACTCCCTGCCCCAATCGTTCATTAACGAGGGTGATCCCTATCTGGACCATATCCGGACCACGGTGCGCCTGGTGATGGAACGTTTCAGCGACGTCAGCCATCATCTGGCTTTTCAGTCACGGGCCGGACCGGTGAAATGGCTGGAGCCGTCAACGGATGACAAGCTGAAAGAACTGGCCCACAGCGGCTGCACTGACCTGCTGGTGGCCCCCCTTTCCTTTGTTTCGGATCATATCGAGACCCTGCACGAGATCGACATTGAATATGCTGGAGAGGCCCGGAAGCTGGGGATCACCGACTTCCGGCGCATTGAATCCCTGAACAGTTCACCGGCATTTATCCGCTGTCTGGCCGAACTGGTGCGCCATGCCGTGCACAACGCACAATCTTCATAATTGTTCACAATCTCTTCATAACCCCTTCTCATTGGTTTGGTAAGGTAGCACCATCAATAAACGGTTGTAGACCAACCAAACCAAAAGGAGACAGATCATGAGAAAATCAATTCTTGCATTAACCGTTGTTGCAGCGCTGGCCTTTACCGGATCCGCTTTTGCCAGGGGTGGCATGGGAGGACCGGGAATGGGGCCGGGTATGGGAATGGGACCAGGCTGCGGACCTAACGCAACAGCCACCCCTGAGCAGACCGCCAAGTACAAGAAGTTTGTAGCCGACACCCTGCCGCTGAAGGAAGAGATGCACGCCAAACATATGGCGATACAAAAGGAATGGATCAAGGAAAAGCCTGATAACGAGAAGATCGCCACGTTGCAGGGAGAGCTTCAGGCGCTACACCAGAAGATGACTGAGGCCCGCCAGAAGGCCGGTATCCAGACCGGGCGCAAGGGCGGTAAAAAAGGCGGACGCGGTATGGGCCACGGCATGGGGCCCTGCATGGGTATGGGACCTGGCGCAACGCAACCCACACCGGAAACAGCAAAATAACGTAAGCGGCTTGTAACCTACCCCTTCCCTCCCTTTACCGGGAGGGAAGCTGGATCATCGCCATGACAAAAAAACTCTTCACATACCTGCTCTCCGCCTTGCTGCTGCTAGCACTCGTTGTTCCGGTTTCTGCGCAATGGCCTGATGATCGCAGAGACGAGTACCGCAAAGACGGCGGACCCCGCGGTCCCGGTATGGGACGGGGTATGGGACCGGGTGGCAGAACTCCCTTTGGCGCTTACTGTCCCAAAGGCCATGCCGACCAGTACGGCGCCCGCCAACCGGTACTCAGCATCGATGCTGCCCGTGAACGGTTAAGCCGCTTCTTCGATATCGATCCGGCACAGATCAGAAGGGTTGAAGAGCGCAGGCATGTCTTCTTTGCAGAGATCACCAACTCTGAGGGCAGACCAATAGAATTGGTCGTTATCGACCGCCGCACCGGTCGGATACGCTCCATTCGCTGATTGTATCTTCACTTCCATCACCGTTAGCCTGTGCTATACTTCCAGCCATGCAACCTCCCATCCTGATAGTTGAAGACGATCTGAAGATCGCCCGCATCATCAAGGCCTACCTTGAAGTGGCGGACTTCCGCGTCGTGCATGCTGAAACCGCAAGCGCTGCACTTGAAAAAGCACTACAGGAACTGCCGCTGGCCGTCATCCTTGATCTTGGGCTGCCGGACAGGCCGGGTGAAGAGCTCTGCCAGGAGTTGAAGGAACTGGGGGAGTTCCCGGTTATCATGCTGACGGCAAAATCATCTGAAGAGGAACGGATTACCGGGTTTGCCCTGGGCGCTGACGATTACGTGGTTAAACCGGCCTCGCCACGGGAGCTGGTCTACCGGGTCAAATCCGTACTCAAGCGCTATGACAATTCCGGCAACGGAGACCGTCCGCTTTCATTTAACGCCGCAGATCTGCTGCTGGACGGCAAGCGTCACACCGTCACCTGCCACAATGAGCTCTGCGTCCTGACCCCCACTGAATTCAAGGTGCTCTTTACCCTGGCCTCGGTTCCGGGCCGCACCTGGAGCCGTGACGAACTGGTGTCAAAGGCGCTTGGGTATCAGTTTGAAGGGTATGAACGCAGTGTGGATGCCCACATAAAAAACCTGCGCCAGAAGATTGAACGTGACAGCCGGAATCCGGAGTACATAAAAACCGTCTACGGCATCGGCTACCTGTTCGCCGGAGTGCGCGATGCAGTTTAATCTGCAGAAGAAACTGATGCTGCTGCTGCTGGCGGTTATCGTCATCACCCTCTCTTCTGCCGTACTGGTGCGCAATCTGCTGGTGCGTGATTTCCGGGCATTTGGTGAGGGAAGAATGATAGACCGCCTCTACCAGATTCAGGCGGTCCTTGAAGGACGCTATCAGCAGCAGTTGAAGTGGCAGTCAAAACAGATTGCAGACGATCTGGTCTGGGCACGATTGATGGGTTTCGAGACACGCCTCTTTGATGCGGAGGGAAACCCGGTGCTGGACACCCGACAGGCGCTGTCCATGATACCGGACAGTATGCAGCAGCGAGTTGCCGCATCCCTTGCCCAGCAGGAGCAAACTGCGGAACCGGGGGAATTCCATTCCTATCCCCTGTTTATGGGCGGCGAGGAGATCGGCCACCTGGATGTCAGGTTTCCCCGCCCTCCCCGTGAGCAGTTCTTCATCAGCTCGTCAAACAAATTTCTGACATATTCTGTCTTGGGACTTGGACTTATTGCCATTATACTCAGCGTTATTGCAGCTCGCCGCCTGGCCCGACCGCTGCAGGAACTGACAGCGGCGGCGGAAGGCATAGCCGCAGGAAATGCTGCCAGACGGGTACAGACGGCGGGACATGACGAAATCGGACGTCTGGCTGCGGCCTTCAACCAGATGGCAGACGCCCTGGAGCAACAGGAACGTATGCGCAAGCAGCTGGTTTCCAATGCAGCCCACGAACTGCGCACACCACTGATGGTCATACGGGGAGAACTGGAAGGGATGCTGGACGGCCTGCTGCCCACATCAAAGGATGCCCTGCAATCACTGCATGACGAAACGAGCCGCCTGACCGGCATTCTGGACGGCGTTGACGAGCTGACCCGCGCCCAGGCCGCTTTTTTCACCCTGCAACTCCGGGAGGTGCCGCTTCTCCCTTTTCTCGGTGAAGTGCTTTCGCGCTTTACCCGGCAGGCCGAAGAACAACGGGTGCAGATCGCCGTGGAAGGAGACAGAGGAATTTCAGTACGGATCGATCCGGATCTTTTCACCCGTATCATCATCAATCTGATCTCAAATGCCCTGCGGGCCATGCCGGATGGCGGGCTGCTGCGGATAGCGGGCCTGTCCGAATCCGCAGACAGCGTAGCCATCACGGTTGCCGATACCGGCGAGGGAATTCCGGAAGACCAGCTTCCCCACATTTTCGAGCGCTTTTACAAAGGCAGTGAAGGCGGCCTCGGACTGGGGCTCGCCATCGTGAAAGAGCTGGTTGAGGCCCACAAAGGCGTCATATCGGTGACCAGCAAACCGGGTATGGGAACCTGCTTCAGAATTGAACTACCGGACAACAAGGAGATTACCGGATGAACACAACCACCGACCTGACCACCTGGACCTGGCAGCAGAAATGCCTCAGAACTGTTGAGTCACTGGGCAAAAACGGCTTTACCGCGAAGTACTGTGTTACCGTCGATGAAGCACGCCAGCATATTCTCAATGAAGCGGCGGAAGCCGTAACCGTTGCCTTTGGCGGCTCCATGACCATTGCCGGGATGGGAGTCGAACAGCTGCTGAAAGAACAGGGAAAAGAGATTCTTAATCACGCAAGCCCCGGGTTGTCCAGGGACGAAAAGATGGCGGTGATGCGCCGGGGACTGACCGCCGACCTGTATCTGTCCGGCACCAACGCTTTAACCATACGCGGCGAACTGATCAATATCGATGCCACCGGCAATCGGGTGTCCGCCATGTTTTTTGGTCCTCACAAGGTGATTGTGGTGGCCGGACGCAACAAGCTGGTGGATGGCACTGTGGAAGAAGCGGTCATGCGGGTGAAGCAATGGGCAACCCCGCCCAATGCCAAGCGCCTGAATTTCAACACCCCCTGCGCCACCACCGGTTTTTGCAGCAACTGCAATTCGCCGGACCGCCTCTGCCGCGTTACCACCATCATCGACCGCAAGCCCCGCTTTACGGATCTGCAGGTGCTGGTGGTCAACGCCGATCTGGGACTGTAGCGATGCAGCTTTTCCGCAATCTGGGCAGCGCGCTGCTGGACCTGCTTCTGCCGCCCCGCTGCCATATCTGCCGCACCGTCATTGACCGCAGCGGCGCGCTGCACATCTGCAATGACTGCTACAGCAGATTGCCGTTCATCTCCTCTCCCGTCTGTAGCATCTGCGGCGTTCCTTTTAGCGGAGTGGGTAACGATCACCCCTGCGGAAGCTGCCTGACCGATCCGCCGCACTACAGCGCAGCACGGGCAGCGCTGGCCTACGAAGGCTCGTGCCGCGACCTGATCCATGCCTTCAAGTACAGCGGCAGATCACATCTGCGCCGCCCCCTGGGCCTGCTGACTGCACAGCAGTTGGCCTTCTATGCGGCACAGTGCGCACCGGACATCCTGTTACCGGTGCCGCTGCATAAAAAGCGGCTGCGGATGCGCGGTTTCAACCAGGCCGTGCTGCTGGGAGAGGTCCTCTCCAGTGCATGGCATATTCCGCTGCTACGGCAGGCACTGATCCGTACCCGCTGGACCACCCCGCAGGTGGAACTGGACCGCAACAACCGGCTCCACAACCTGAAGGGAGCCTTCAGCGTCACCAATCCTGCGGCAATTGCAGGTAAACGCGTGCTATTGGTCGATGACGTGGTCACCACCGGCAGCACCTTGCGGGAATGCGCCGGCACGTTGCTGAAAGCCGGTGCTGCCGATGTCTTTGCCGTCAGCGTGGCCCATGCCCCCTGACTTGTGCTCAAAAACCGGTGATGTCGCATGACACTGCTGTTAAACGTGCACCAAAGTTCTTGACACCACTGCTGCACTACCCTATATCTCACCCACATCCCCTGAAAATGACAGGTAATGTAATCCAATTTCAAATCAATGATGAGATCAAGGCGGCGAGGAATTCGGCGACGCAGGCATACACGAAGTACGTCGAGGAGCCGAAGACGAGCCAACAAAGATATCGCCTTGAGTTGGAATTGGAATAAGGAGAAACAGATGCGCCTTTCCACCAAAAGCCGCTACGGCTTGCGAGCATTGTTTGACATGGCTTACAATAACGACGATCAGCCGGTTCAGGTACAGGACATCTCCCGCCGCCAGCAGATATCTCCCCGCTATCTGGAGCAGATATTCCAGAACCTGAAGCGCGCCGGCATCCTGAACAGCAAACGCGGTCCGCAGGGCGGCTATTCCCTGGCCCGCACACCGGACCGGATTTCAGTACTGGAGATCATCAAAGCCACTGAGCAGGATGTGTTGATGGTGGAATGCGTCGGCGAGGGCAAGAAGAGCAAGCGCCATAAAAGCAACTGTCCCTTTGAAGGACAATGCGTAACCCAGACCGTCTGGAAGGAAGCCAGCGACCTTCTGGATGGGCTTTTCGGTTCCATGTCCCTTGCCACCCTCTGTGAGCGGGCAGCTGCAATGGGCGTCCAGAAAGAGCAGGATCAGCGGATGATGTATTACATTTGACCGAAGCGTTTGGTATTACCAGCTCTTAGAACTGGTACATCGCCATAAAACCCCCGCCGACTGCGGGACTGGCATCCGTAAAACCGGCCAGACCGTACAGTTCCCATACCACCCGTCGCGATTGCAGAAAATTCAACTTCAGCCGTCCCTCCAACGGTGCGGTACCGCCGGTTATCCGCGCCGACGAGCCTTTGGCATACAATGAGACAAACAGCCGGTCCGTGGCCTGCACGCCAGCTCCAGCGCTATAGGAAGCGTAGTTACGCCCCTGATAGTCGTTGGTACTGTTCTGCAAGATATAGGACGCATCACCAAACAGCTGCACGTTACCCAGCCATTTGGAAAGCGACAATCCCGCCCCTCCCTCGAATGTCCCGGTTCCCAGACCATTGTTTTTGTCCCCTGATGGCGCTTTCAGGTAGACCATGGGACGAATCCTGGGGGTCTGCTCACTATCCTGCACAATGGCATAGCCTGCCGTGAGGCTGATGTCTCCAAGTCCGGCCGCACTGCTTGTGCCACCATCGGTGGTGGTCATGGTTGTTATGCCGGATGCCGACGTATTCATGGAGCCGTTTCTGGGCGTTCCCCGACGAAACCCTGTGCCGCCGGATTGTGTAACGACAATCCCGCTGGCACTACGGCTTGAAAGATAGGCAAGTGGCAGTTCCAGGGTCATATCCAGCTCAGGCAACGGATTCAACGCAACCAACAGCGGCATGGTCACCACCGTGGCTTCGGCATTGTTGCCATAGTTACCATAGGTCACTTCCGCTCCGATCCCCAGCGCCAGAGCAACTCCAGGGCTCAGACGGTGTTCGTCTTCCGAAGCGCACACCACCTCCGCACCCGACAGCAACGCCAGACACACCACCAGACCATGAACAATCAGGCCGTTTCTTTTCAGCTTCAAAAATTCCATTCGTTGATCCTCATCTGCCGTATAGTTCAATCAACGCCCTTGGCGTCCGCCCATATTACCCGTGCCGCCGCGTGGCATCATCTGCCCGCTGCCGCCCATTCCGCTGCCCATGGAGGTACCGCTCCGTCCCCCTGACCAGCCGGGACGCCCGGCATCGGAGCGCAACATCAGCTGGCCGCCACCAGGCAGGTTCACCCACTGACTCAGCAGGTAGCTGCGGCCATCCCTGCCCTGGGCGCGAGAACCGCGCACCGTCAGCGTGTCGCCAACCTTCCAGTCCAGATTATCATCCTGCAGATACCAGCGAGGCCCCAACACCACCACCATACGTTCACTGCCAGCCACCAACTCAACCGTTACCGGATCAGCGGAAGGGTCAGGCAGAGCCGCAACACGGCCAGTAATGGTCACCACCGTGTTGCGGTCATAGCCCTGTTCCAGATTTAAGCCGCTTTTATCCGTTGCCTGCGCGGAACCGAATCCCCAGAACGCCTGGGCCGGACTCTGCAGGAGGATAAGGGTCAGTACTACAAAAAGTACATACCGACTATTTCCACGACCTGTTGTTTTCACAATGTCACCGATTATCTACATTACACCAGGGCTGCGTACTGACTGAAGGCTGCCAGATGATGCTCAGATCCTGCTTCCAGATGGGCGTACACGGTCCCGACAATCCCGATTGAGGCATCAGCGCTGTACTGCTGCAGATCAGCTATATCAGCCTGCTCAACCAGCACACCAACCTCGTAGGCAGCATCCAGGGAAATACTGCCCTGTGCAAACAAGTCATTATACATGCTTTGAATTGAGGCATTGGTGAAGATACCGGCAGCGTTTGACGTTACGGCCGACACATCAATCCCGGCCTTTTGGGCAACCAGCAGCAAGCTGTCAAAATGCTTCTGTTCTGAATTTGAAATCCTGTCAAACACCACACTGCCGGTCTGCTCTGCAAAGGCATCGTACAGATCCCGAGCCATTTTCTCTTCTTCAATCATGTAGATCAGCCCTGCTGCAGACTCGGCAGTCAGGCTTAGTGAACCATCAGCAAGGGTGGTCAACACCAGGCAATCATTGTTTGCACTTCCTTGTTGCCCCAAACCTGCCCGTTGCAGGGCAAATCCACCTGACTGCTGACCAAAACCGCCGCCCAACAATCCGGTCTGTACCTGCGTCGGCCCCGCTAGTGTGCAGTCTGCTGATGGTGCTGCGTACATACCTGCCGACTTGTTCATGTTCATGGATTTCATTGTGATTTCTCCTTGGTTTTCATGATCGTTTTCTGGTTCTTTCTGTTTGATTGAACGTCACTTATTTGCTCCTTACAGATCAGTAACTCCATCTGCTGTAGGGAACCACAGCGTTTGTAGCGGTTGTTGTCTGTGATACCAGATAGTTTTGCATGTTATTGCGCATGGTGGTCATAAAGGTGCTCTGCATACCGGCATTGGTGGTCGCATTCTGCGAGATACCCGCAAGATTTGCATTCATGCCGTTTACCATTGCCCGGTAACGTACGACATCAACACCGGCACCATTCATGACCTGTGACGACTGGCTGGCCATCAGTCCCACCATCTGTTGCGCCATGGTATGCAGCGTCTGATAGGTGGCTTGATCAACTTGTCCGGGCCGGGAGCCTGCCACATAATCTGCCATAATATTCAGCCGCTCCGGCAACCCCAGCTCAGTCCGTACTTGAGCCGTCGCATCGACCAGGGTCATACCTGGATTGGCGGCCATCTTTTCTTGCACCAGTGTTGAAATGGGGCTGACAAAACCGGTGCTTCCTGCCGGAGCACACAAGAGGTAGCCATTGGCAATCGGCTGATTCAGATTGTCTTCATCAATGGTCGTCCCCGGTATTGCCCGTGCCACCACGGGATATTGCATCAGTGCCGGATCAAATCCGGTAAGCGCATAATAGCCGCCAGGACCGGATGTTGTTTTCGGCTCCCCTTCGTCCCACTGAAAATTCCCATTCTTGTCCAGAAAAATCTCGGCATTCCGCAAATAACCATCAGCCACATAGCCGCTGACAGAAGCAGTTGTAACAGCAGGCGTTGCTGAAGTTGCCGTTGTGTCGCCGCTGCTGCCGCAACCTGTCAGAACGGCGGTCATAGCACACGCGAGAAATAACTTTTTCATGCTCATTGTCTCCTGTATATCGATTGTAGGTAGGGGCAATTCATGAATTGCCCCTACTGATTGACCTTACTGAGCTGCCGGAGTTGTTGGCTGAACTGGCGCATTAATACCGGTACCATCCATCACACCGCGTCCTTGACCTGGCCTGACTGTGGCTCCACTGGCTGTTGTGCCGCTCGTTAGAAACGTGCCGTCACGCCGTTGGGAACCTTCGGGACGGACCTGGGTACCTGTGCCCTGGGACGCTGTCCCGTAGTGAACACCTTGTCCGGAAGCGCCTGCACCGCCACCCCTTCCGCCGTTACCGCCACGGGCGAAGGACTCGCCCCCAAAGGCCAGCACCACCGCTGCTATCACCGCCATTGTCAACAAACCATCTGTTTTCATCGCTGTTCTCCTTGAAGATTATTTCGAGATCACCACTCGATGTTCTTCAGGATTACAGTAAACGTGCCAACTCGCCGCTCACGCCATAAATACCTATTATTAAATAATTTTTTACAAGTCAAAGTCTGGCTCCGCGCCCCATAAAGTGCAATTTTTGCACCTTGTGGTGCTAGCTTTGCACGCCTGTCACGATTCAACAAGACCGTACTCTTTCAGGCGATATTGCAATGTCCTACGGGAAATACCCAGTTTTTCGGCAGCCAGACGGCGGTTATTACCACAGCGTGCCAGCATTTCAAGTATTTCGCTGCGCTCCCGGTCACGCAGGGTGCCGTCCTGTGTGGTGCCTGCGGCTACAGGTGCAGGCCGCCTGATAAACTCAGGCAGATCGGCCAGCACAACCTTGTCTTTACAAAGGATCACTGCCCGTTCCAGCACATTCTGCAACTCACGGATATTTCCGGGCCAGCTGTAGCCCGCAAGACTGCCCAGAGCAGTCGGCTCTATCCCCTGCACGCTACGACCGCTCTGGATGGCAGAACGCTGGAGCAGGTACGTGGCAAGCGTTGCAATACCATCCAGCCGCTCCCGCAAGGGGGGTAGATGAATCGGAAAAACATTCAGACGGTAGTAGAGGTCTTCCCGGAAACGCCGCTCCCTCACCTCATCGGTCAGCTCCCGGTTCGTTGCGGCAATAACCCGCACATCGGTCCTAATCTCACGGCTGCCGCCAACCCGCTCAAAACAACGCTCCTGGAGCACTCTTAAAAATTTGGCCTGAAGCGCCAACGGCAGTTCGCCGATTTCGTCAAGAAAGATGGTCCCACCGCTGGCCAGCTCAAACTTGCCGACACGGACCTGGGTCGCTCCGGTAAAGGCTCCCTTTTCATGGCCGAATAGTTCGCTTTCCAGCAGGTTTTCCGGAATTGCCGCACAGTTGAGTGCGATGAACGGTCCCTCCCGCCGCTGACTGGACAGGTGGATGGTTCGTGCCGCCAACTCCTTCCCGGTACCTGATTCACCACTCAAAAGAACCGTAGCCATCGCAGGAGCCACCTCGCCAATCAAACGCCGCACCCCCTGCATGGCTGCCCCGGCAAACAGCACCTCATCGGGTGGCAAACCGGCTGTTTCCTGTTCACGAAGCACCGTCAGCACCCGCTCGCGCCGGTTGGCTTCAAGCACTCGCCGCACCAGCACCCGCAGCGTATCCGGATCTTTCAGCGGTTTGGTCAGAAAATCGACAACCCCTTCTTTCATGGCCGCCACCGCTTCTTCCACCGTGCCGAAAGCGGTCAGCAGGATAAAGGGGGGTGCAACTCCTTCTTTTGTAGCCTTACGAAACAGCTCCAGCCCATTCAGGCCAGGCAGACGCAGGTCGCACAGCACCAGATCGAACGACTGACGCCGCAGCGTCTGCAAGGCTTGACTGCCATCATCCAGTTCATGCAGCAGATACCCTTCATCTTCCAGAATCGTCGCCAAAAGCGAACGGAATGTGGGATCATCCTCCACCAGCAACAGGTGAACATGGTTACTCATAGTACGTCCTTATCCGGTGCCGCAGGCAGCCGGAAAACCAGCTCGGCCCCTCCGTCAACTCTGTTCTGCACCATTATATGTCCTCCACACCCCTCCACAATTTTCCGGCAAACCGCCAACCCCAGACCGCTACCGCTGGGGCGGGTGGTGTAGAACGGATCGAAGCAGCGCTGCAACGCCTCTTCCGTGAAACCGGGGCCACGGTCCGCCACTGTTATCCTGATCATCTGACCATCAGGCCGCACCGTTATCTGCACGTCACCGCCCGCAGGCTGGACGCTCAGGGCGTTGCCACAGAGGTTCAACAGCACCTGCCGCAATTGGTCGGGAGAACAGGTAACCTGCATGGAGGTCTCCCCTTCTGTCCGTAAAACAACTCCCTGCTGCTGCGCCTGTTCGGCCAACAACTCCCAGGCAGACTTTACCGCTTCTCCTACAACAACCCTGCCATCAGCTCCGCTCTCCTGCCGTGCATAGACCAGCAGATCATTCACCAACCCCTCCAGTCGTACCACTTCCTCCACAATCGTCCCGGTGAAACGGCGGGTACGGTCATCTTCGGCCTTCTCCAGCAACAGCTGGGCATAGCCCTTGATACCAGCCAGAGGGGTACGCACCTCATGGGCCAGCACCGCCCCCAACTCTCCCAGGCCGGCAAGATGCTCACGACGCGCCAGGGTCTCTTGTCTTCGCATCTCCAGCCGTTGCAGACGCAGCGCCCACAGGCCCAATCCCCAGGCAAAGGCCAGAAGCGCCAGAATCATAGCGGCGCCGGTTCTGGCACGGTGGATGATCTGATCAGCCTGCCAGGTGTGCAAAGCCAGACGCAGGATCAGCATTCCTTCTGCAACGTGCAGTTGCTGGTGCGTTTCAAAAATCAGCTCACCGGTTCCCAGCCTGGTCCGTTCCTCAGTTACAATTGGCTCCACGGCAACCGCTGCATACCGTGTATCCTGAATCCGCTCTCCAATCAAATCAGGGTTACTGTGAAAACGGATCACCCCTTGCTTGTCGATCAAACAAAAATAGGCGATATCATGGGTTTTGAAGTTGGAAAGGGAATTCAGGGAGGGATCACGCTTAACCATTGACTCGATTGCCTGCCCAAGCGCAAAGGAGAGCCCCCGCAGGATAGACTGGGCCACAGGCTCTGCATTACGGTAATTGGCCGCAGCAAACCAGATCAGGAGACCTGTCAGCAGCAAACCGCCACCAATCAGTATGCCGGTAAATCGAAGACGGAACATTTTTTCATACTAACTTCGATTTGGTTTCCGTCAAGCACGATGTTATTTTCCTGCCGATGTACTGCGGTTGACAACCGGGGATTACCGGCTACAATGCATCAGATATTCAGCGGCAGACAACTCCAGTTCAAGGATGCATGCCATGACCCGTTACGCCTACTACCGTATCAGCTTCCTTTTGCTGCTGTTTTTTTGCCTCACCCCCCCTGTCACCGCGAGCGCAAAACCAGCCCCCCCTGCTCACCACGAGTTGACCTATGCCTACTTTCCGATGGCTGTTCCGGTGGCCGTTCTTGCAGAAATACTCAAGCGGGACCGGATTTTATCAAGTAATCTGGCCAAAACCAGAACAACCCTGCGCTTTCTCCCCCTGACCAAAGGCAAGGAAGCAGCCGCCCTGATTCAGCAGGACAAAATTGATGCCCTCTGTTTTTCCGACAACCCTGTCGTTGAATCATCGGTGAATGGGAAGCTGGCAATAGTGGGCATGGTCAAACAGAGCTACTCGGCAGTTGTTGCGCCGCTTGGCGCCCGGATGTCAGGCCTGCGCAACAAGCGAGTGGGTTCTGTCCAGGGGGCAACCAGCCATTACGCGCTGCTGCAGGGGCTGGCTGCCATTGGCTTGAGCGACAGGGATCTGCACCTGTTTTTTATGGAGGTAAACGAGCTGCCTGATGCTCTGCTTCAGGGAAAGATTGACGCTTTTGCCGCCTGGGAGCCGACCCCCTCGGCGCTACTTGCCAACCATCCGGGACGCTTCAGCCAGATATACCGGCAGACAAGCTACTCGTATTTTGTGCTTTCCCGCCGTCTGCTGGAACGCCACCCGGCAGCGGCGCACGAGCTGTCCGCAGCCATCCTGCGCGCAGTACGCTGGATGAAGAAAGATACAGCCAACCTTGCCCTGGCAAGCCGCTGGACCGTGGATGGCATAGCCTCTTTCACCGGCAAGCCGCCTCTCCTCTCCGCCCCTGATGTGGCCAGGATTACGGCACAGGACCTGCTTGATGTGCCGGGCACACCGCTTTTGAACGATTCCGGCGGCGGCGCCAGCCCGTTAAGACGCCTGTTTAATTTTATGAAAGCGCAAAACCAACTGCCGCCGCAGGCCACCTGGGAGACGCTCCGCAGCAGCCTGAAGCCTGAGGTATTACGCGGCATTGCCGCACAACCGGCCCGCTACCACCTTAATCGTTTTGACTACGCTGCCGGAGTCATGCCATGACCACACTCATGCTTCTATGCTGCACCATCGTGCTGAATATATTGTTGTCTTGCCCTGGCGCCTCCGCCAAAACAGCTCAAAACAACGAAGTAACCATCGCCTACCAGCCCTTTGCCAGCCCCGGCGGCATTGTCCTGGAAACGGTCAAGCGGGACCGGCTCTTGAAACAGGCCCTGTCAGCCCGGGGAGTGACCATGCGCTTTATGCCGGTCTTTAAGGGCAGTGATGTCATGGCTGCATTAAAAAAGGGCGAGATACAGTTCACCACCGTCGGAGACATGGCGACCCTTGAAATCGCCACCACCATCTCCATTCAGGTAATCGGCCAGATGAAGCAAAACTACTCAACCGTTGTTGGCCTGCGGGGACAAACTGCGAGGGAGCTGAAAGGCAAACGGATAGCAACGGTATTTGCTTCATCCGGTCATTTTGCCCTGCTCAAAACTCTTGCCAGTGTCGGCCTGACGGAGAAGGACATCCGACTGGTCACCATGGAGGTCAATGAGATGCCTGATGCCCTGCGCGAGGGGAGAATTGACGCCTTTGCCGCCTGGGAACCGATTCCTACCTTGGCCATTAGCCGTCATCCTGATCTGTTTGGCGTCATCGGCAGGCAGGCCAGCCTGGCCTATCTGGTGGTGCTGCGCCGGTATGCGGAGCAGGAGCCTGCAGTCACCCACCAGCTCGTGGCAGCACTGGTGCGCTCCATGACTTGGCTGAAACAGGAGCGCAACCTGACCCAGGCGGCCGGTTGGAATCTGGCCGGTATGACCGCCCTCACCGGCAAACCTCCACAAACAACGGTTGACGAAATCCGCCGCACAGCAGCAGCCGATCTTGCCGCCATCAACTATTCGCCCCGCATCAGCAAGCTGGTAAGCACCAACAGCGCTTCAACACTCCGTGAAGAATTCGGTTTCCTTGCCTCAATCGGCCGTCTGCCCAAAGATGCCCGCTGGGAACAGGTCCACACTATCTTCAACCGTAACCTTGTTGACCAGGTGGTGCGCAACAACCAGAAGTACGCACTGAAGCGATATGATTATGATCTCTGACCCTGCCACCGACAAGCAGCACAAGGTTTCCTGGTATCGCAGCATCAGGCTGCAGATGGTGCTGGCCTTCAGCCTGCTCTTCAGCCTGTCACTGGTGACGATTCAGCTTGGCCTGCTGTACGGCATCCCCTTTACGCGCTTTGAAGGCAGCATTCGCAGCACCATCGGCAATGAGTTTGAAATACTTTCCAGCCTGGCCGATTCTCGCAAACAGATCATCCTGAGCTGGCTGAAAGGGCGCCGCAATAATGCAAAGATCATTGCCGAGCTGCCTTCAATTCATGGCGGAAATTTTCATCACGATCCAGCGGTGCGACAGTTGCTTTCCCACTGGCTGGAACAGATACGCACCACCTACCAGGTGGAGGCGATCAGAATCCTGCAGCCACAGACAGGCCATCCGCTAATAGCCGTTCTGTCTCCCGACTATAACGGTTCCATTCTCTCCAACGCTCAACTGCAACTTGCCGCAACCCCTGGCATGGACGAAAGTATTCATCTCGTACCCACTCCGGATCAAAAAAGTTCACGGCTGCATATCATTCGCCAGGTTGCCCAGGATCACTCCGATGACGGCAGTCCCCACGCGCTGGTTGTCATTGAGTGCGACCTGGACATGCTGTTGAAACCGTTGCTGGAAAATCAGACAGAAGCGGTGCTGGGCAAAAGCGGCGAGTTACTGCTGCTGGATGGAGAGCGACGTTTTCTGACCAGCACCCGCTTTGCACAGGCCGATGGCACACCGGTCATTCCGCTGCTGACCGTTAACCGTTCAGCGCAGGCCGAACTTTCAACAGCCGGAGGAGAAGGAACCATCACCGGGATCGATTACCATGGGCAGGAGGTGCTGGCAGCCTACCGCCATATCCAGATCACCCCTGATGTCGCCTGGGGGCTTTCGGTGGAAAAGGATCGCAGTGAGGTGCTTGTTCCGCTGCGCCACCATCGCATGCTCTATCTTGTGCTGGGCGGGACGGGACTTTTCATCACCATCCTGATGACTGCTGTGATATCCCATCGCTTAAGCAGCCCCCTGCGCCGTATGGTGGCCACTTCCCGCAGCATCATGTCCGGTCGGCTGGACGCCCGGTCAGCCGTTGAGGGTCAATCGGAAATCGTCGAACTGGCCCGCTCCTTCAACCGGATGCTTGATCAGTTGCAATCATGGCATGACGAGCTCGAGAATCGCGTACAACAGCGCACAAAACAGCTGACAAAGGCCAACCTTGAGCTGCAACGGGAGATTTCCGAGCGGATCAGGAGCGAAGAAGCCCTGCATGACAGCACCATCCAGCTTGAAGAAGAGATTGCGGAACGCCAGAAAATGCACGAGACATTGGAACGGCTGAACACAACCCTTGAGGAGCGGATCACTGCCGCCATCAGCGATCTGCGCAAAAAAGATGAACTGCTGATCCAGCAGAGCCGCCAGGCAGCCATGGGCGAGCTTTTAAGCAGCATCGCTCACCATTGGCGCCAGCCGCTCAACAACATCTCCGCCTACATTCAGAACATGCTGTATCTGAATAAGATAGGGGAGCTTACTCAGGATGAAATGGAACGTGACATCAAGGACGTGATGGACATCCTGCTGCGCATGTCCCGCACCATTGATGATTTCAGGAGCTTCTTCAGCCAGGATCGCTCAAAGCTTGAGTTTGTAGTTCAGAAAACAGTCGAAAAGACCATAAACCTGCTCAGATCAGCACTGGATGACAAGAACATACAGGTTTCCATTACTGCGCAAGCTGATGTGCGGGCTATCGGTTATCCCAACGAATATGCCCAGGCGCTGATGAACATCATCAATAATGCCCGTGATGCGCTGATTGAACGAAGTGTACCGCAGCCAAAGATCGAGATCGCCATCCGGCGGGAGGAAGGACGCTCGGTTCTGACAGTACGGGACAATGGTGGTGGCATCGCCCCCGAAATCATGCCGCACATCTTTGATCCGTATGTTACCACCAAGGGGCCGGCCAGCGGCACCGGTATCGGCCTGTACATGGCCAGGACGATCATAGAAATGAACATGGGCGGAGAATTGAGCGCCTGCAACACACGGGAAGGGGCCGAGTTCAGAATTGTTTTATAGTCACCTCTTTTTCCAACCAAGTCATACCCGTGGACACATTCCCTCGTCATTCCCGATATTCCCGGCAGGGCGGCCAAGCTCGCTTCTGAGGGCCTTCATAGCGGATATGAGCACAAGAAAGCGGAAAGAGTGTTCCTTCCTGACGCTCCGCATTTTCCAGATAACAGGGCGGCATTCCGGCTAATGTTGTCGGAAAGCGAAACAGGTGGAACTCCTTGAGCGAAAACCCCAGATCGGCAGCCAGGGCCGCCATCAGCCCAGCATAGTTCATCAACAGTATTTTGTTGGACGTCAAGAGAATACGCTCAACCTCCTGCGCCAGCAGCAGATATCGTCCTTGATCAAACCCGAGTTCCCGTGTAAGGGCAAGCAGCCACGGCAACCGTTCGTCAATTGAACTGATCGGCCGACCATAGCCATAGATACGCTGATCCTGTAGCTCCGTACGAACGATCTCTTCAAGCAACTCGCCCTGTTCCAGGCGTTGCCGCGTCCGCAGAAAAAAATCAATGGCCCGGACAGAAGGATACCCCCCGTAGATTTTCGCTTCTGTAACGGCAAGGGCCGCTGACAAGCCGAGCGTCGGCGTACTGCGCGCGCTGCCGGCAAGAGCGGCCACCCGGTTGTTCCAGATACGGGCATCGGGGTAGCTGGTATAAACCCACATGGCATGCAACAGGCGCAGTTGCTCCGCGGTAAAGCGGCGTCCGGTGATGCCGAAAACGTAGAGTTCAATCCAGTCCAGCTCTTTCAGGTCGGCATGTAGGTCATGTCCCCGAAAAACCGCATGGCTACCGGGAAAACAGCCGCCCATAGCCGTTTTCAACCGATCCGCGTTTTGCCGCAACAAAGTCGGCCCTTTCACAAACTCCTCCCAACCGGTTCATTGTCCAGTTCCAACCGAAAAAACGGAAATTGTGCATAGCTGTTCTGCTTTTGTTCCAAGGCATGGGCGGCAGCGCCGGGTAAACGCAACAACAGATACAACATCTCTCCCTGTTCAGCCGAGAAGTCCAGATCAACCATGGCGGCAGCAGCCACACCACTCAGAGCCAGCGGACACCCGGCCATGCTTTCAAGTTCTGTCCGGTTTTTCTCCAACCACGAAAGCCTGAAACCATCACTGAGTTCCGTCAGGCAGCGCAATGTCTGTCGAACAGGCATGGACGTGCTGGCGCCATGGGGGTCAAATCCGGGAGGATGTTCCGGTGTCGGCCAGATGGAGCCGATAGCGTCGGCAGGTTTAACAAACCAGCGCCGCCAGACGTCAAGCTCCGTACTACAGTGCTCCCAAGCCTCCATGGCCAGAAAAATCTCCCGTCCGCCTGACAGCTGTCCCGCTCCCACTGCCAGGGCTGCCATCAGACAGGCTGCCGCCGTAGACCCTCCGATGCCGCCGCACATGGCCGCATGCACCGAGGAATCGCGCGGTCCGGGGTTGGCCAGCGCCACCGCCAGCGCCTCCAGAATATCCGCTTGCCGGGCAGAAGGCGCCTCGCCCCGAAACAGCAGGTACAGCATCTCCACCCAACGCGCCTGCCCGAGCATCCCGCCGAAGACATCATAGCCGCAACACCATGCTGTACGGGCAGCAAACGGATTATCAGGCTCGGGCTCTTCCAGCCAGATGCGGGTATGTACCTGTTCCTGCTTTTGCAGCTCTTCCATAGTATCTCCACTATAACAGTGCAAAATAGCGCATCCGGATACCACAGTTAAATAAAACAATTTAAATCTGCAATTGCTGCTGTTATTTTACATCAAATTTTTCATATATTATCCATTTTGCTGACACAATCAAAAACATATTTCTGCCCTGCCGGTTGGCTCTGCCGCTGATTCCATCACACAGGAGAAGAGAATGAATGCTGCGGAAATAATTGTCAATTCCCTTGAAAAGCATGGTGTGGAGTATATTTTCGGCGTCCCCGGCGGGGCCATTGAACCGCTTAACACCGCCTTATACAAAAGTATGATCAAGGTGATCGTCGCCAAGCACGAACAGGGCGCGGCATTCATGGCCGACGGATACGCCAGGGTGAGCGGCAGCATTGCAGTTTGTTGCAGCACGGCCGGACCAGGCGCTACCAATATGCTCACCGGCATCGCCTCCGCCAATGGCGATTCGATCCCGGTAATCGCCCTGACCGGCCAGGTATCCACGTCATTGTTCGGCAAGGGGGCTATTCAGGAATTTGCCATTCAAAGCTTTGGTATCGTCAGCATGTTCCGGCAGATTACCAAATACAGCGACATCGTCATCAACGAGAAAAAGGCCGGAGAAATGATTGCCAAGGCGCGCAGACTGGCCTTGACCGGCAGAAAAGGCCCCGTACACCTGAATCTTCCCGCCGATATCATGAAACGCGACGTCGAAGACAGCTGGGACCGCTGCAGTATCACGCAGGCCATGGGCTTTGACCGGGATGGTGTCCAGGAAGCGGCGCGGCTGCTTCTGCATGCAAAAAATCCGGTCATCATAGCCGGATGGGGCACGGTCCTCTCCCAGGCTGATGAACGATTGCTGGAACTGGCAGAGCTGATGGACATTCCAGTTGCCACCTCACCCAAAGCCAAGGGAATTCTGAGTGAGGCCCATCCCCTCTCACTGGGAGTGCTGGGATTTGCCGGGTCGCCGGTTTCACGGGAGTATATCCTGCAACGTGATATTGACGTCATGCTGGCGGTGGGTACAAGTTTCAATGAATTTGTCACATCCGGTTGGGACAATCGCTTGCGTCCCATGCAGTCATTGATTCAGATCGACATCGATTGCAATGAAATCGGCAAGAACTATTACGTGGACGTGGGGATTGTGGGTGACGCCAAAACAGTCCTCCATGAACTTATCCATGCCCTGCTCAGAATGCACAAGAGCCGACAGGCAGCAAGCGACACCAGACGCCGCGAGATACAGTCGATCAGAGAGAGAACAAAACCTAAAACCTCAAAAAAACAGGCACTCTACAGTCCTCGGAATGTCATCAGGGATCTTGCGGGCTGCCTGCCGGAGGATACCATCTATTTTGTGGATAATGGCAACAGCATGGCCTGGGCCATCCATTACCTGACCATCACCCGGCCTTATTCGTTCTATGTCGGCTTGGGTTTTGCCTCCATGGGCTTTGCCACAGCCGCGTCGGTGGGCGCCAAACTGGCTGCCGGCGACAGGCCGGTCGTCGCTCTGGTAGGTGACGGCGCTTTTCTGATGAATGGCATGGAAGTAGCCACCGCCGTCAACTACAATATCCCGGTCATCTGGGTGGTCATGAACAACTCCATGCTCGGCATGGTCTACCATGGACGAAAATTGGCCGCAATTCCCGAGGGGATACCTTCCCGCTTCAAGCCGGTGGATTTTGCGCAACTGGCAACGGCTCTTGGAGCACGGGGCATAAGAATCACCAAGCCCGCTGAACTTACCAAAGAACTGCTGGATGGAATCATAGCTGATAAAATACCCACCGTGCTGGATGTTATTATTGATCCGGAAGAAACACCCCCGATTCATTCAAGGATTGCCTCTCTTGAAAAACTTTACACCTGAATGTGGGTGGTGTAATGGAATATACAATATATACCCCTGTTTTAAGAAAAGAGGGCGCCATGAAAACCCGGATTTTGGCTTCATGTGTTGCAGTCACCAGTTGTCTGACCCTGCACGCAGCATGGGGGGCAGATGGTAGCCCTGCTGAACCTCCCTTGTTGATAGCCGCCAACGGATCAACCGAAAAGGATCTGCTGCTCTTCATGGAAGAACAGGATCTGGTCACCGCCACCAAACGCCCCACCACCTTGCGCAAAGCCCCGGCCATCGCCACCATCATTACCGCTGACGAAATCAGAAACATGGGCGCCCGCAACCTGCTGGACGTGCTGAAAACGGTGCCGGGCTTCGGCATCTCCATCAATGAGTTCAATGCCATGATGGTGGAAGTACGCGGCATCAGAACCGCAACCAGTGAGAAGATCCTGGTCATGATCGATGGCCACTCCCTGAACAGGAACATCAATGGCAGCGCCTTGTATCGTGTCATCGGTATGCTTCCGATGGAGAATGTCAGGCAAATCGAGGTGGTGCGGGGGCCTGGCTCGGCACTGTACGGCAGCAACGCCTTTGTGGCCACCATCAACATCATCACCCGTAATGCCGAGGAGATTAACGGCCTGGAGCTAAAAACCGGCGGCGGTACATCCGATACCTATAAGGCAAACCTGACCGGTGGCAAGCTGATCGGTGACAAGCTGACCATTTCCGGCAGCCTGGACCATTACCAGACCAACGGCCCCAAGCTGATGGTCGGAGCCGACACGCTGAGCGGTTCACCCTTTGCCTCCAGGGCGCCTGCTCCAGCCGACCTGAGCGAGAAACAAACTGAAGCTTTTGTGAAAATCGGCTACGGCGATTTCTCTTTTCGCGGTCAGTATCTCACCAAAAAGCAGGGCATGAACGTGGGCATCGTCTCGGCCCTTACCGATGATTCCAGCAAAACCCAGGTTGACAACTACTGGGGAGAACTGGCCTACAACCTGCGTCTGTCCGACACGTTTTCAGCAAACATGAAGTTCAGCTATGACTATTACGAGCAGGACCCCAACATGAAGATCTATCCCAATGGTTTTCGCGGGTTGTTTCCCGACGGGATGATCGGCAAACCGCTGGTCAAGGATCGCTCCATGGGCGGCGAACTGCAGGTGGATTGGGATATCTTTGAGGGAAACCACCTGATTGCCGGGGTCTCGTTTGAAGAGATGCGGCAATACGACACCAGGCAGCTGGCCAACTTCAACCCATTGACCGGCGCTCCACTGAGTTCCGTTCAGGAGGTGGCCAACTGGAATAAAAACGCCACCCGCCAGATTCTTGCAGCCTATCTACAGGACGAATGGCAACTGCCCTACGACCTGAACCTGACAACCGGCCTGCGCTACGACCATTACAGCGACTTCGGCGACACCATCAACCCCAGGGTGGGGCTGGTCTGGAGTTTTCTGGAAAACGCCGACCTGAAACTGCTCTACGGCCAGGCCTTCCGGGCGCCCAACTTTGTGGAACTTTACAATATCAACAACTCGGCCCTGATCGGCAACCCCGACCTCAAGCCGGAAAAAATCCAGACCTATGAAGCCAGCCTGGCCTGGCGCCTCAACCGCTTTTTTGCCGCCAATCTGAACTATTTTTACAGCACCATCCATGATCAAATCGGCTGGCGACCATCAACCACGGCAGGTCAGCCAGCCATCAACGCCAATATCGGCAAAACCGAAACTCAGGGTATAGAACTGGGAGCAAACGGCGCCTATGGAGCGGACCTGTATTGGAAACTGGCCTATACCTGGCAGGACCCCCGTGACGCTACAACCGACAGACGGCTGCCCTATGTGCCTTCCCACCGCGCCTCAGGTAGCATCAACTATGCCCTGACCAAATATCTGAACCTGCACACCGACGTACTCTGGACCGGGCCACGCCCGCGCGACACCGGTGATACACGCCCCGATGTTCCGGCATTTGCCACGGTGGACCTGGCCGTAACCCTGAAAAACTTCTACAAGACCCTGGAAATTCAGGCCACGGTACGTAACATCTTTGACCAGCGCCATCGGGACCCGGACAGCTCCGGGGGAAATGTTAACCTGGCCAGAACAGGGCCGAAGGTTCCCGGCGATTTCCCCCGTGAAGGAATCTCGGCCTTTGTGACCGCATCATACAAATTTTAGCCACGAAATCTTGCATGAACAACAAGGTTACCAGGAGACAACAATGAAGTGCTTTATTGTACTGGCCGGACTTGTTTATATACTGCTGTCTTCCGCAACGCTTCCGGCCCAGGCAGGCACAACCGAAGCTCGCGTACGTGCTTCCCAAAAACTGCTGGTCTGCATCTGGCCGGATTACTATGGTATTACCTATCGCAACCCCAAAACACTACAGCTTACAGGCATTGATATTGATCTGGCCCATGAATTCGCACACGATCTCGGCTCCGGAGTAAAGCCGGTGTTTGTGGACAGTTCATTCTCCCGGTTGATTGCTGATATTTCAAACGGCAGCTGTGATGTCGCGATGTTCGCCATTGGCATTACGGCTGCGCGGGCAGAAAAACTGCGCTTTACCAAACCAACCTTGCGCAGCGATATCTATGCCATTACCACAAAGAGCAACCGGCGCATAAAAGAATGGGCTGATATTGATCGTAACGGCATTGTCGTTGCAGTGGCAAAGGGCACCTATCACGAGCCGGTGATGCGGGAAAAACTGAAAAAGGCATCATTACTGGTTGCCGACACCCCCTTTGCACGGGAACAGGAAGTGGAATCAGGACGCGCGGATCTGTTCATGACCGATTACCCTTACAGCCAGCGCATGCTTGCCACAACCGACTGGGCACGTTTGTTGTCATCGCCGACGCCGTACCACCTGACTTCCTATGCCTACGCTGTGAAGCCCGGCGATGCAAAATGGCACGCCCGCGTCGAACGTTTTGTGGAGGATATCAAGCGTGACGGACGCCTGATGACAGCCGCCAGACGGCACAAACTCGAAACGATTGTGATCTCTGAGTAATGAACGATTTCGGATCCGCACCAATAATCAAGCAGGTATCATCTGTCCGGCATTACGGCTTTATCGGACTGATGACCTGTTTTGTACTCGGCATTCTGATCAGCACCGTTTATACCCTGCATCGCCTGCACGAAGATGCCATTGAAACCCACTTTACCCTTGGGGCGATGTATGCGCGGACCTTTGAAGATCATCTGACGCAAAGCTGCAACTTCATTGACAGCACCCTCACCAACCAGATTAACGAGATCACTCCGGGAAAACCACCTGAAGCCATGGAGAAAGGTTTCAAGGCATCGTTGCTGAACATGCCCTACCTACGCTCCCTGTCACTGGTTGACAGCAGCGGAACGATCATTGCCAGTTCCAATCCCCGGAATAACGAACGTCATCTGTCCGAAGGCTACAGACCGGTCATGAACGAAGCTGCCGGATTTCTGCGCATAGGAAAGCCGTGGCTTGGGCGCGATTTTGCTGATGGCCATGAACTGCTTGACGCGTCTCCGGTTACGCCGGACAATCTCGGTTTCATCCCCCTGATACGGACTTTTGAGCGAAAAGGGGTTCCGCATACCATGATTGCAACCCTCAACCCCGACTATTTCATAAATTATTACCGGCAAATGCTGGGCTCTGGGGAAGATCAGGTTGAACTGCTGCGCTATGACGGAACACCCCTGCTTTTTACCGGTAACAAAAAGCTGCTGGGCGATCCATCCCGCAACAAGGCTTTTATCTCGCATCTGGAAGAGCGAGAGTTTGGAAAATTTGAGCGGGTTGACTCAGGATATTCGCCAAGCCTTGTCTCCTACCGGGCCTCACGTCTCTACCCGTTGGTCATCGTTACCCAGACAGACCGTAATCGTGCCCTGGCCCAGTGGGAAAATGAAAAAAAACGGCTACTGCTGGTTGTTCTGCCGTCTCTGCTGCTGATCGTTGTGGCGTCAATGCTTTTATACCGCCGTCAGCGCCGTGTCCAGGCGGAGCGGATCGAGACAGAGCGACGCGAATATGAACGATTTGCCTCAACAGTGTTTGATACGGTGGCCGAGGCAGTGCTTGCGACAGATGCCAAAGCCAGGATTGTGCTGGTAAATCCGGCATTGAGCCGCGTCACCGGCTATACCCCGGAAGAACTTCTGGGCAAGACGCCCTCCCTGTTTTCCACCGGTCTGCACGACAGGGCTTTTTACCGTCAGATGTGGAGCGCGCTGAAGCAGACCGGTTTTTGGGAGGGGGAGATCCATAACTGCCGCAAAGACGGCAAGCTGTGGATTGTATGGGCCTCCATAAGCCGCGTCTGTGATACCGACGGGCGGGTCACCCACTATGTTGCCGGCTATTCGGATATCACCGATCGCAAGCAGATGGAGGAATCGTTGCGTTCTGCCAAGGAGTTGGCAGAATCAGCAACCCTGGCCAAGAGCGAATTTCTCGCCGCAATGAGCCATGAAATCCGCACCCCCATGAACGGGGTTATCGGAATGACAGAATTGCTGCTGGATACCCGGCTTGACGAAGAGCAGCAAAAATATGCCCGGATTGTCCAGAACTGCGGTGAAAATCTGCTGGAATTAATCAACGATATCCTTGATTTTTCAAAGATAGAAGCGCGCCACCTTACGCTTGAAGAGATGCCCTTTGATCTTCGGGCCACGGTTGAAGAGACTCTGGAAATTGTGGCTCCGAAGGCAGTTAAAAAAGGACTCGAACTCACCACGCGGGTTGATCCGGCAGTTCCCCGGGAGGTTATCGGCGACCCTGGCAGGTTGCGGCAGATACTGATGAACCTGGTGGGCAATGCAATAAAATTCACCGGGACGGGGGATGTTGCAGTCAGCGCCGAACTGTTTGCGTCCGGCGCTGAACCGTTGCAGATCAGATTCAAGGTCACGGACACCGGCATCGGCATCGCAACAGACCGTATTGACGCGATATTTGAGCCGTTCACCCAGGCAGACGGCTCCACCACCAGAAAGTATGGCGGAACCGGCCTGGGGCTGGCCATCTGCAAACAGCTTTGCCAGCTCATGGGGGGTGATATCGGTGTCGAAAGCAAAGCAGGCCACGGCTCGACCTTCTGGTTCACCGCCCGCTTCAGGCAGGTAGCAGCAACGGCTGAACCGGCAGATTGCTTAAAAATTTCCGGCACGGATGACAACGGTGCAAACCGGCAGCCTTCAGACAATGAAGTCAGCCACAGCACTGCAAGAATCCTGCTGGCAGAAGACAATCCGGTGAACCAGGCGGTTGCGCTTGGGGTGCTGAAAAAACTGGGCTATCAGACAGATGCTGTGGCAAACGGCCGGGAGGCGCTTGAAGCGCTTTCGCGCACACCGTACCATCTAGTGCTCATGGACTGCCAGATGCCGGAAATGGATGGATTTGAAACCACGTCGGCCATCAGAAACGCCACAACAAACGTGCTCGACCCCACAGTGCCGATCATCGCCATGACCGCCAACGCCATGCAGGGTGACAGAGACCGTTGCCTGAAGGCAGGCATGAACGATTACTTAAGCAAACCGGTGAGGCAGGATCTGCTGAAACAGATGCTGGAAAAATGGTTGACACCGCCTCAACAGCAGCCCCGGGAGCCGACGTGCTGAATAAACGACCCACTCGCACTATCTTTTATTCCATGCTGACAGCGCTGCTGATGTTCAGTCTGCTGCTGGCCTCCTCGCCGGTCCATGCCGCACGGGTGCTGATTGTCGGTGATCTGAACTATCCCTTCGTGGCCGATGTGGCAAATGGCATACGCTCAGCTCTGCGGACCACCATCGGCGAATACCCCATCGCAAGCGCTAGGGGCAGGCTTGCGACAATTGTAGAGCAGGAACGGGCTCAGGTGGTCGTCGCCCTGGGCAACAGCGCCGTTACCGAAGCCATGCATCTGCCGCCTGAGATATCCGTGGTCTACGGACTGGTGGTCTCACCTCCCAGAAGCAACAGAAGCAACATAACCGGCGTCTACATGGCCCCCCCGGCCAGTGAATACATCACCACCATCAGGCGCTATTTCCCGGCCATCGGCAAAGTTGCGGTTGCTGGCAGCCCGGCTGTAGTCCGCTCACTGGCAACAGGCGGCATGCCCCAGGTAACAACCTATCAAGTCGACAACGCCATCGATCTGGTACATACCATCTCCCGCCTGTCCGACTTCCAGGCGTTACTGTTGCTGCCGGATGCCAACCTGTTGACCAGCTCCGCCATGGAAAGCATCTTTGCCTTCTCCTTCAGAAACAACATCCCGCTGTTGGGCATCTCGGAAGCAAATGTCAGACAAGGTTCACTTTTTGCGCTGGTTTTTGAACCAAAGACCGTCAGCAGGCAGATCGGTGAAAAAGTACAAAGCATTCTCAACGGCAATGACGCCAGCGAACTGCCGCATTCGCCTCCCGGCAAATTCAATCTGTTCATCAACAGCAATACAGCCAGAAAAATGGAGATCACCATACCTGCCGAACTGCTGAAAAAAGCCAGAAAGGTCTACCCATGAGCAACAGCGCATTCATGAGCCGTCTGCGGAACATAATGCCGCTAACTTTCAGAGGGCAGGCTGTGCTGTTTCTTGTTCCTGTTGTTGTTATGATTTCGCTGGTCTACACCCTTGAGTCCGTTTCGACGGAACGGAGAATTCTGCAGACCGAAATCATCAACAAAGGGGAAACCATCGCCTCCATCAGCGCCAGAAACGCCGAAATCGCCGTGCTCTCGGAAAATCCGGAACAGCTGCAGCAGGCTGCGCGCTCCATCATGGAAATCAAGGATGTGACGTTCGTAACCTTTTTTAATAAACAGTTTGACACACTGCTGCATGAAGGCAAACCCCGCCCCCTGGATAACCGCCTGAAAACCACCGATGGAACGGCCGTACAGTTCCTGAAGCATGACGATCTGTACGAATTCATTGCACCGGTTGTCTCGGTGCGCGCCAGTGAAGAGCTGTTTCTTCTGGAAGCCCAGGATGCTCCGCAACTTCGGGAACATGTCGGCTGGGTACGCATCGGTCTTTCCCGTGAGGTCATGGTCAGATCGGAGCGTGGTATTTTGCTGCGCAGCAGCATTCTGGCCGTGGTGTTTACCATTGCCGGAGTAGCCCTGGCCTATTTGTTCATCTCGCTGGCCACCCGCCCCCTGCATGCCCTGATTTCAGCAGTAAAGGATGTCAGAGCCGGAGAACACCCCGAAGTGGCGGTCACCTCTCCCGACAGCGAAATCGGCAAGCTGACAGCTGAATTCAACCGGATGAGCCATGCCATCCGGGAGCGCGAGGAGTTTCTTAACAATATCATCGAGAACATTCCGCACATGATTTTTGTCAAGGATGCGGAGGAACTCCGCTTTGTGCGATTCAACAAGGCAGGTGAAGAACTTCTGGGCTACAACAGGGAAGAACTTTACGGAAAAAGCAGCCACGAACTTTTCCCGAAGGAGCAGGCCGACCTTTTTGTTGCAAAGGACCGGACGGCTCTCAGCAGCGGAGAGCTTCTGGATATTCCCGAAGAGTCACTCCTGACCGCCACCAAAGGCGAACGGATACTGCACTCCAAGAAGATTCCGATTGCGGATCACAACGGTATCCCGCGTTTTCTGCTGGGCATTTCCGAAGACATCACCGAACGCAAACAGACGGAAAGTGAATTGGCACAGCACCGCAACCGGCTTGAAGAACTGGTGACTGAACGGACCGCCCAGTTGACCGTTGCCAAGGAGCAGGCTGAAAGCGCCAACCGGGCCAAAAGCGAGTTTCTTTCCCGCATGAGCCATGAACTGCGCACCCCGCTTAATGCCATTCTGGGGTATGCCCAGATTCTGCGGCGTCAGGACAACCTGACCGAGGCCCAGCGCCAGCAACTGACAATCATGCGCAGCAGCGGCGAGCATCTGCTCAACCTGATCAACGACATTCTGGACGTAGGCAAGATCGAGGCGAACCGGATGGAGGTTGAAGCAAACGCCTTTGATCTGCATGCCCTGGTGCGCCAGGTTTTCAACCTGACCAGGCTGCAGGCCGAGGAAAAGGAGCTGCGCTTTGAATATAAAGCCGACGCATCACTGCCGGTCTATGTGCAGGGGGATGAGCGCAAACTGCGCCAGATCATGCTGAACCTGCTTTCAAATGCCGTCAAGTATACCCGCAGAGGCAGCGTCACCCTGCGTGTCGGCTACGGTCACGACGGAACGGACCGTTTCCGCTGTGAGGTGGCTGATACCGGCATCGGCATTCCCGCCAACAAACTGGAAAGCATCTTTGAACCGTTCATACAACTGGAAATCGTTGCCCAGGCCCGTGAAGGGACCGGCCTGGGGCTCAATATAACCCGGCGGCTGTTGGATCTTATGGGAGGCAGCCTGACCGTGGAAAGTGAACCGGGCAAAGGAAGTATCTTCAGCTTTGAACTTGCCTTACCCTCAATCAGCGGTTACGGGATCGATCCGGAGCAGTCAGTATGCCGCATCACCGGTTATCAGGGAGCACGCAGGAGAATACTGGTGGTTGACGACATCATCGGCAACACCTCCATGCTGCTTTCCCTGCTGGAACCGCTGGGCTTTGATCTGGATACGGCCCAACATGGCAGGGAAGCGCTGCAACTGGCCTTGGAACATCGGCCGGATCTGGTGTTGATGGACCTTGTCATGCCGGAAATGGAAGGAGTGGAAACGGCACAGCGCATGCGCGCCGATTCCCGGCTGGCCACCGTACGAATCATCGGCACATCGGCCACAGTGACGGCAAGCACCTACAAGGAACAGTTTGTCACCCTGTGCGACGACTTTGTCGAAAAACCGATCAGGATCGAACTGCTGCTGGAGAAGATCGGCAGCCTGCTGGGCATTGTCTGGGAGCTGTCCGATAATGTCATACCGGACACGCACAGCAATGTCGCAGCTCAGAAACAGGCTGAACCGCTGACCTCTCCGCCTGCCCATGAACTGGACGAACTGTATGAACTGGCCAGACTCGGGGACATGCTGAAGATCGAACAATGGGCAACTGCACTGAAAGAGAAAGAAATCAGCTATACCTGCTTCGCCGACACACTGCTGGAACTGGCCAGAAGTTTCAAATCCAGGGCCATTCTGGCACTGGTGGAGCAACACAGGGGAGATGATGCATGAGTACATATCCACGCAGCAACCAATCCGGCAACGAAACGCGCAAACCGGTCATCCTGATGGTTGACGATGACCCCAACAACCTGTCTGTGGTGCGGGACAGCCTTATGGAGTGCGAGTACACCCTGCTTGCTGCCGAGGACGGCGAAAGCGCTGTGGAGCGCGCCGTGTACGCCCAGCCGGACCTGATATTGCTGGATATCATGATGCCAGGCATCGACGGATTTGAAACCTGCCACCGCCTGAAGTTACAGGAAACCACGAAGGATATCCCGGTAATCTTCATGACAGCGTTGGCGGAAACAGAGCACAAGGTCAAAGGTCTTGCGGGGGGCGCGGTGGATTATATTACCAAGCCGTTCCAGCGGGAGGAACTGCTGGCCCGCATTGCCATACACCTGCATATACGGGAGCTGACCAACCGCTTGCAGGAGGCCAATGAAACCCTCGAACTGCGGGTTGCGGAACGCACCGCCGACCTGGCCGTCGCCAACAGGGAGCTGGAAGAGGAAATAGCCGGGCGCCAGAAAGCCCAGGAAGCCCTTGAAGCCCTCAACAACTCGTTGGAGGAGCGGATCGCCACATCAGTCGCGGAACTGCGCCAGAAGGACGATCTGTTGATGCATCAAAACCGCCTGGCCGCCATGGGAGAGTTGCTGACCAGCATTGCCCACCAGTGGCGGCAACCGTTGAACAACATCGCAGCCTATATTCAGGCCATGCAGTTTCTGCATAAAAGCGGCGAACTGACCGCAGAAGAGATGGATAAGGATATCAGCGAAGTGATGGATATTCTCAAATATATGTCACAGACCATCGACGACTTCAGAAAATTCTATCGTAAGGATCAGGAATTGCGGGAATTTGACGTCAGAAGTGTGGCGGAACGCTGCATAGGACTGACCGGACCAGCCCTGAAGTCCGGCAATATCCAGGTAACGGTACAGGGGGACCGGGATATTCGAGCGACCGGCTATCCCAACGAATATGCCCAGTGTCTGGTCAATATCCTTTATAACGCCATGGATATCCTGCTGGAACGCTCGGTCAGCGCTCCCCTGATCGAGCTTCACATACAACGGCAGGAAAACCACTCAGTGCTCTCTGTCAAGGACAATGGTGGCGGCATTGCCCCCGAAATCATACCGCACATCTTTGACCCGTATTTTACCACCAAAGGACCGGCCAGCGGCACCGGTATCGGCCTGTACATGGCCCGCACCCTGATTGAACGCAACATGGGCGGAAAGCTGACGGTACAGAACACTGACGTGGGGGCTGAGTTCAGAATAGAACTGTAAGACCTGACTGAAAGAGCGACTTGCAGCAGAGATGGGCTCAGGATCATACTGAATAGCTAACAATAACCACAACTACTTGATGGGTTACAGATCCAGAATCATGGCATTTTCATCGCAGTCGGGGAATTTGGGGCACTTGATACAGTCTCCCCATACCTTGTGGGGCAGTGTCGCTTTGTCCACCAGCCTGAATCCCAGCTTGCCAAAAAACTCCGGCTTGTAGGTCAGACAGAACACCCGCTTCAGCCCCAGTTCCCGCGCCTCGGCAATACAGGCATTGACCAGCGTGCTGCCGATCCCTTTGCGCCCGGTATCTTCGGCAACAGCCACGGAACGCACCTCAGCCAGGTCTTCCCAGACGATATGCAGGGCCGATGCCCCCAGCAAACGTCCGTTTTCGTCAACGTCCACGTAGAAATCACGCAACGACTCATACAATTCTGACAACGAGCGGGACAGCATATCTCCCTTGCTGGCATAGACGGCAAGCAGCTTCTGGATTCCCTTCACATCGGCTATCTGGGCTTTACGTAACATGGGTACTCCTGAATTCACTGATAAATTGACAGGAGAAAGTCTAGCAAAGTTCCGCTTGGATGCACATCTTTTTTACTGTTTGCTCAGTCAATACGCCCGATCAGGCGCAACAGGCCATCCATGATGGTCGCCGGGTGGGGAGGACAGCCGGGAATATAGAGATCAACCGGGATCAGCGCATCGGCCCCGTTATGAACCTGGGCATGGTCCCTGAACGGCCCGCCGCCGATGGCGCAGGCGCCGCAGGCGATTACCACCCTGGGCTTCGGCACCCCTTCCAGGGTCTTCAACAGCGCCTCCCGCATGTTTTCGCTGACCGGGCCGGTCACCAGAATACCGTCGGCATGCCGGGGAGAGGCTACGAACTGTATGCCGAATCGCCCCAGATCCCAAGCCAGGGTATTCAGCACGTTAGTATCGGCTTCGCAGGCATTGCATCCGCCAGCGCTGACCTGACGCAGCTTGAAAGACCTGCCGAACAGTGATCTGAGCTGGCCCGACAACGGCTCTGCCCGGCGCATCGGCTCCCCGGCGCGCAGCAGCAGGTCATCCCTGTTACGTGCTGCCAGACGATACTCCTGAGTAAAAAAGATGGCCTGATGCGGGCAGGCGGCCACACAGGCCGGGCAGAAAAGACAAAGGCCAAGGTCGATGGAAAGTCCACGGTCACCGGGGGTTATGGCATTGACCGGGCAAACATCGGCACAGGTCCGGCATCCGGCAGGACAACGTCCCGGCTCAAGCCGCGGCATGCCGCGAAAGCGCACCGGAAGCCGGGGCGGCTCTTCGGGAAAAGCCTGGGTACGGTGTCCCTGACGTATCCGCTCAATGATGGATTGCAGCATCAAGTGCTCCTGAAAGGTTGTTGAAAAACAGCCATCTCGCCGCCGTCCTCAAAAGCCCTCGTGTGCGGCGTAGCGCTGCTACGCCTCCGTGGGGCTTTTTGCGGGTGCGACGATCTGACTATTTTTGAACAACCTGAGTTTTTCAACAGCCTGCTACAGATCAAATCCGCAGTAAGAAAGGTTAAAGCTTTTGTTGCAAAGCGGGAAGTCGGAAATCTGCTCCCCACGCAACGCCATGGCCAGCCCTTGCCAATTGTGAAAGGAAGGATCCGTGATCTTGTAACGGGCAAAGCGTCCAAGAGCATCGGTCAACGCGACGTGGCAGATTTCTCCCCGCCAGCCTTCGGTCAGGGCAACAACCAGGCGTCCGCCGGGCAGACGCTCCGGCAAGGCAGCATGCTCCGGCCCTCCTGTCAGGTTTTCAACCAGTTCCGTAATCAGGCGCACTGACTCATCGGCTTCCTGTCGGCGTTGCACAGCTCTGGCCAGCACATCCCCCTGCCCTTCCTGTTCCAGCGCCGCGCACGAGTGCTTGCGGTATATGCCAAAGGGGTGAGTCTGCCGGATATCGCGCGAAAGACCGCAGGCGCGGGCCGCAGGGCCGACAAGCCCCAGTTCTGCGGCAGTTTCTGCGCTGACCTTGCCGGTTCCTTCAAAGCGATTCATCACCGACGGCGTCTGCCAGAGCAGATCAACAGCACCGGCCAGATCACGGTGGGCATCCCGCAAACGCTTAAGAAATCCCAGCATATCCGCTTCATGAAGGCCAAATCCGACGCCCCCCGGACAGAGCATCCCCCGCCCGAAGCGATTGCCGCACAGATCAGCGGTCAGATTCAGGAAGTCACCGCGAATCCGTCCGCAGAAAGAGGCCGTGGGCAGATAGCCCACATCTCCGGCCAGGGCACCCAGATCACCGGTGTGGTTGGCCAGCCGCTCAAGTTCCAGAGCAACAGCCCGCAGCGCTTCAGCCCCGGGGGAGATCGTCCGTTCGGCCAGATTTTCCAGCAACAGACAATGAGCCCAGAGGTGGCCGACGGATGTGTCACCCGCCACGGTCTCCAGAAGCGGGACAGAACGGGCCGAGGGACCGCCAATCAGCGCTTCTTCAACCCCGCGGTGCTGATAGCCCAGGGATATCTCCAGACTGAAGACCTCTTCGCCGTGACACTGGAATCGGAAATGTCCCGGTTCAATGATACCGGCATGGACCGGTCCCACGGCCACTTCATGGACCTGTTGCCCCTCCACCCGGTAGTAGTCGGTAATTCCCGCTCCGCCAGAGGGAAAACGCACCGGTTTCAGCCAGGGATGACCATCCGGCAGCAGACCGCACTGTTCGGCGATCTCCCGTTCAAACAGCGAAAGCTGGGGGCAGAGCCCGGCCAGCGAGGTAAAACGCTCCACGACCTCGGTGGAAACAACCCCCACCACACCCAGACGGTCATCAGTCAACACCGCATATAATCTGGCTGGACTCTGGCCCCCGGCCCCTGGACCCTGAACCCCAAAGTAGCTGCTGGCCCGCCAGCCATCGGCAATGGCAACATAGACTTCCTGAATGAAGTCATCCATTTTCACGAACGGGATGTCGGCCAGGGCCGCCGATCCCGGATTGCCCAGTATCAGCATCCTGCTCATGGCCCACCCCCCAACAGCGCAGCGCCCTGGCGCAGGAGGTCAAACAGCGGTCCAGGCATCCAGCTTCCCAGCAGCAGCACCGCCAGCAGCAAACAGGCCGGTGGGAGCACATTCTGATACCGGTCACGAAAACCGCTGTCAGGAAGACTGGCAGGCGGAGTTCCCAGAACCATTCCCAGAACCGTGGGTGCCATCCCCAGAAAGATGATGGCCAGTAAAGCCAGGAACAAACCGCCGACCAGCCAGTGTTCCTGGCGAAAGGCGTTAACCGCTATGATGAATTCACTCTGAAAAATCAGGGACGGAGGAAAGGCACTGACGGCCAGAAAACCGGCCAGAAACAGCCCGCCGGACCAGGGTAGCAGGCGCAGCGCCCCCCGCATCCCCAACGTGCTCTTACTGGCAAAGGCGCGGTGCAGATTACCGGAGGAGAGAAACAACACCCCTTTGAGCAGGCCGTTGCCCATCAGGTGCAGCAACATACCGATCAACGCCCCCTTGCCGATCCCCAAGGCCAGGGCCAAAATCCCTACATGCTCCACACTGGAATAAGCCAGAAGACGTTTGAAGTCCGCCTGCCGCACCAAAAAGGCCGCTGCAAGGGCCATGGAAAAAAGCCCCATCACCAGCAGCGGCTGCCGGTAGAAACCGTCATCACCGCCTGCGGCAAGCATCACCTGATAGACGCGCAACAGTGCCAGGAAACCACAACTGGTGAGGCCTCCGGCCAAAAGCGCCCCCACCAGCCCCGGCGCTTCACCGTAGGCATCCGGCTTCCAGGTGTGTAACGGCGCCAGCCCCAGTTTGGCGCCGAATCCGGTCAGCAAGAAGATGAAGGCCGCTTTCAGCCAGCCCTTGTCCAGGGCAGGAGCGATTGCCAGCAGTTCATCCAGATGCAGGGTCGCGTCAACACCGGCCACCAGAGTGGCGTAGGCCAGAAAATAGACGCCCAAAAGCGCCAGGGCGATCCCCACCGAGCCGATCATCAGGTATTTCCAGGTGGCTTCGATTGAACGGGCATTGCGGTTGAAATAGATCAGAGGGGCCATGGTCAGGGTGGTGGCTGCCACCGAGACCCACAACAGCCCCAGATGGCGTGAAAAACAGACCAGGGTCATGGCGGACAGGCAAAGAAGCAGGGCCGGAACCAACACCCGGTTGGAGCGGTCCGGCCGGTCCCGGCGCAGATAGCCCACCGCATAGAAGGCGCAGAACAGGAACAACAGACTGACCGTCAATAGTACGATCGCCCCCAGTGGATCGAGATCGATCCAGTTGTTGCTGATACGGTTGTCCGCCTGCAGCGCAAACACCAGCGAGAGCCCGAAATGCGGCACCGCCAGCAGCGGCAGCAGCAAGGGGCGCTGCTGCTCAGAGCGGATCATCCAGGCGGCCACAGCCCCCAGCAGCGGCAGTATGAGCAGCAAAAACATCATCGGCTACTTCTCCCGCAACGCCGAGAGGCGTGAAGTATCAAGGGACGAAAATTCACGGCTGATATGCCCGATAACGATCCCCATCACAAAAGTTCCGGCCAGCAAGTCAAGCAGTACGCCAGCCTCCACCATCAGCGGCATCGCCTCTGCCAGCAGCAGGCCAAAGATAAAGATGCCGTTCTCCAGAATCAGATAGCCCAACACTTGTGAAATAGCCTTGCGGCGAGTGGTCAGCAACAGGAAACCGGTCAGCAGTGTAGCGATGGAGGCCGGCACGAACAGATGTCCCTGGTGAGCGGCCAGCAGCGGAAGCCGGGGCACATACAGAAAGGCCAGGGCAGTTACCGCCGCGCCAATTACCAGCGTAGCTCCAAAGCCCAGGAAGGGCTCGGTCTCCCGCTTGATTTCTGCCGCGCGTATGGCAGAAAACAGCAACCAGGGAATGATCACTCCCTTGACCAGGATGATCCCCGCCGTAATGACCATCAGGTGCCAGTTAAGCGGATGCAGGATGCCCGGCAACAACCCCAGCAGCACTCCCTGCGCCGTGGCCAGACGCACGGCAAGGGACAGTCGCCCGGTGGAAAGCAGGGCAAAGTTGAGCAGCATTACCAGAATCAGCAGATGGTTACTGAGGAATGAAACCATCGGATTACCTCACGGTCAGGAGAAGGGCAAAGGCAGCCAGAGAAAGAGCCATCAGCAACACCTGCGGAATTTTCAGAAGCTTGAGGCGGGCCATGACCGACTCCACAACACCGGTCAGAATAGCCAGCAACACCATGGAGGCTATGAAACTGATCCAGCCGAGCCATCCTTGCATCGCACCGAAGGGCAGCGCCACATGCAACACCAGAGCACCCAGTACAAACAGCTTGAGCGACGCAGCGTACAGTATGGCGCCAAAGGCCGGACCGCTGTGATCCAGCACCATCACTTCATGGATCATGGTCAGTTCCAGGTGGGTGGTGGGATCGTCAAAGGGGATGCGACAGTTTTCCACCAGAAACAGAATGAACAGGGCAACCGCCATCAGCATCAGCGGCGCAGCTCCACTGGGCCACATGCCGCCGGATGCATAGGTCAGCGCGCCTGTAAGCGAAAGAAATCCGCTCTCACGGGCCAGCGCCACCAACACGATAAACAGCACCGGCTCCGCCAGACAGCCAAAGGTCACTTCACGGGCCGCGCCCATTCCTTCAAAACTGGAACCGGTATCCAGCGCCGCCACCGTGGTGAAGAAACGGGCAAGGGCAAAAAGGTAGGCAAACAACAGCAGATCACCGGCAAAGGAAATGGGGGAACCATGCCCGCCAAAGGGGATCATCAGCGCTGCTGTCAGCGTTGCCGCCAGGCTCACCAGGGGACCGGCCCGGAACACCCAACTGGTGGAGCTTGAAAAGACCGAGCCTTTGCGCAGTAACCGCCACAGTTCAAAGTAAGGCTGCAACAGGGGAGGACCACATCTTCCCGCAAAGACAGCCTTGACCCGGTTGATCACCCCCAGCAGCAGCGGCGGCATGATCAGAAGCAGCAGGATATGGATCAGCGTGTCGATCATGATCAACTCACAATGCCCAGAGCAGCAATACAAGCAGGACGACAAAGATATACAGCATGTACAGGTGCAGTTGACCGTGCTGCAGACGCCGCAGCACCGAACTGCGTTCCTCGGACCAACGCAACAACGGCAGCAGCACAAGGTCCAACACCACCTCCGGCACATGGCTGGCAAAACTGGACGGCTTGGGGGCAAGCCCGCTGATATCGGGACGGTGACCGTGTGGCCGCAAGACCGGCGCCAAGAGGCTCACCAGTGAAGCGGCAAAGGAAGAGGCCGTGTACTGCATGCGTGGCGTCGGCGCCAGATAGCCACACCCCCAGGTCTCAGACGTGCCGCAGGGAGCCCGGCGCAGCATAAAGCGGTACACCAGCGTCAAAAGAGCCAACAACCCCAGCAGGATGACCGCCATCAGGCTCAGCCAGCCCAAGGGGGCGGAAGTCGCCAGTGTACCGTGCGTCTCTTGCACCAGCGGATGCCAGCCGACGGCAACTTCCAGCAGCGGGGCAACGGCCAAGGGCAACAGACCGATCAGCACACACAAAAGCGCCAACAGTCCCATGGGCAGCAGCATCTGCCAACCCGGCTCATGGGCATCCTGCTGCAACGGCTGCCGCGGTGCCCCCAGAAACACCACGCCGACCACCTTGACAAAGCAGGCCACCGCCAGTCCGCCCACCAGGGCCAGCGCCGGAATAGCCACCACCGCCAGCACCGCTGCCACGCCGCTGCCGCCCATCGCCTGCCGGAAGAGGCCCAGGTAGACCAGCAACTCACTGACAAAACCGTTTAAGGGTGGCAGGCCGCAGATGGCCGCCGCCCCCACCATGAAGAAGGCTGCCGTGCGTGGCATCACCCGCAGCAAACCGCCTGCCCGATCCATCTCGCGGCTGCCGGTGGCATGGATAACCGCCCCGGCTCCGAGAAACAAGAGCGCTTTGAAGGTGGCGTGGTTCAAGACATGCAGCAACCCTCCGGCCAGCCCCATCAGGGCAATCACGGAATTACCGGTACTGAGCCCCACCATGCCGATCCCCAGCCCCATGGCAATGATACCGATATTCTCGATGCTGTGATAGGCAAGCAGACGCTTCAGATCATGCTGTCCTAAAGCAAAGGCCACGCCGCCCACCGCCGAGATGGTGCCCAGCGCCAACACCAGTACCCCCCACCAGAGCGGAATGTTTTCAAACAGCGTAACCGTGCGAAAAATACCGTACATACCCATCTTCAGCACCACACCGGACATCAGGGCCGAGACATGGCTGGGGGCATTGGCATGGGCTGACGGAAGCCAGACATGCAACGGCATCAGACCGGCCTTGGCGCCAAAGCCAATCAGGGAAAGCACAAAAATGAGCGATGCCATTGGCGCTGCTGCCGACAGCGCACCGGTGGCGGGAAAGGCAAATGAGCCGGTGACAACATACAAAACACCGAAAAGCGCCACCAGCAGCAGGGTACCGGTGTGGGTCGCCAGCAGGTAGAGGATGCCGGCCTCCCGCACCGCCGCTTCCTCGTGGTCGGCCAGCATCAGGAATGCGGCGGACAAGGCCATCCCTTCCCAGGCAGCCAGAAAGAACAAGCCGTCCCGGGCCAGCAGGATAAAGGCCATGGAACCGGGCATCAGGGCATAGAGCACCGTCAGAAAACGGTCATAGCCGGTCCGGGCGGGCCGGTAACGCACCACGTAGAGAGCGCCGCAGGCTGCAATCAGAAATACCGGCAGCAAAAACAGACAGGAGAGTGGATCAAGGACGAGACGTGCCGGACCAAAGGGGAGGCCCCAGAAAAGCAGCCAACTGCCGGGTGGACTGAATGCGGCGACAAGTGCGGCAGGGATGCCGACCAGGGCCGCTAGCACTGAGAGCGCGGCGGCAAGCCGCTGCCCGGCAGCAGCGGTGGTACAAAGAAGCCCCGGCACTCCTGCAAGCAACAGCAGCAGCGCCGAGGCAACAACAACGTTTGAGGCGTCAAAAGAAAGGCTTCCGGTCAGGGTCATGGTACCTTTTCCAGCATAATCTTGCCAAGAGTCAACCAGCACGACACCGTATACAAGCTGATTCTCTACTCCCCTACCTTTAGGAATGCAAGCAGAAATTAAACGATGTTTCTGTTTCCACCCTGCTCCTCTCTGAGCTGACAGCTACCCACCCAGTGATTGGCAAATTGCAGCGCTATTCTGCCGCTGTTGTCCCCCTTCTGGCGGCACCAGAGAATCGCTGCCCTGCGGGCGTCCTCATCCCAGCGCAGATCAGCGCCGATCTTCCGGGCAAGCCGTTCAACCCATTGCCGGGCCACCTCCAGGAACTGCTCCTGGTTAAAGGGATGAAAACCAACCCACAGCCCGAAACGGCCGGACAGGGAGATCTTCTCCTCCACCGCCTCGCCATGGTGAATCTCGTTGTTGACCAGCATCGCCCCCCGATTATCCGACTCGTACTCCGGCAACAGGTGGCGGCGGTTGGACGTCACATAGATCAGCACATTTTCCGGCGGCGCATAGACTGATCCGTCCAGGGCGCTTTTCAACATCTTGTAGCTGGACTCACCGGTCTCGAAGGAGACGTCGTCGGAAAACAGCAAAAAACGGTACGGCTGGCCCTTGATGGCGTCAACAATGGCAGGAAGATGCACAAGATCATCCTTGTCCACCTGGATCACCCGTAATCCCTCTGGCGCATAGCGGTGCAGGAGCGCCCGCACCAGAGAGGATTTGCCGGTGCCCCGCGTTCCCCAGAGCAGGGTGTTGTTGGCCGGCAGACCAGCAAGAAACTGACGGGTATTGCCTTCCACCACCTGTTTCTGCTCATCAATACCCAAAAGATCGTCCAGATGCATGGACTCTATCTCCGGCACCGGTTCCAGAAAACCGCTGCCTCCCCGTCGCCGCCAGTTGGCGGCATGTACCTCAGCCCAGTCAATACGCGGCACCGGTTTCGGCAAAATCTGCTCCACCGCATCCAGCACCCGCTTCAGTTGCTCCATCATCTCTTTATCAACGGTGATTGACGGCATCTGTCCACTCCTTAACCAAATTCTTCCAGCACTGCGGCAAACTGACGTATCGTGCGGGATTTTTTCAAGCTTTTACGCTGTTTCGCAAAATCCGGATCATCCATGGTGGCCAGCACCCCTTTAACCTTGCCCAACACCTGCTGTTCCCCGCAGAAGACCGTTTGGTACAGTTGCACTAGATCCGTCAGATACTGGCGCAGCATGGCAGCCCGCTCGTCACGCCCCGGTTCTTCCGCAACCATACCGCGCAAACGCTGAAACAACAGCGGATCGGCCAACGCCCCCCGGCCCAGCATCAAACCGGCGGCGCCGGTCTGCGCAAGCACCCGTTCGCCATCCCGGGCGGTACGGATATCGCCATTGGCGATTACCGGCAAAGCGGTTTCCCGCACCACGCGGCAGGTAACCCCATGGTCCGCTTGTCCGTCATACTCCTGGACCACCGTGCGGGGATGCAATACCAGAAAATCAACACCAGCGGACTCAAAGAGGGGCAACAGGAAAAATATCTGGGCAGGGTCATCGTAGCCGGAACGCAGCTTGATGGAAAAACTGCCGGTGATGACTTCACGCAGGGCAGGGAGCAACTCCTGCAGCAACTCGGGACAACGCAGCATCCCCCCGCCGGTCAACCCGCTGGTCATCCTGCCGAAGGGACAGCCCAGATTGAGGTTGATATGAGCAGCCCCGCTCTCCTGGGCAATCCGGGCTGCGGAGACCAGCGCCTCCACACCGTGGCCGATCAGTTGCACCACCAGGGGAATCCCCTGTTCAACTGCGGCGATTTCCCGCAGATCCGATGGGGAAAGCCGCTTAAGGGTATCACCCGGAGCAACCCGCATGAATTCCGTAAAAAGCGTATCAGGATGCACCCAGCGGGCAAACAGAGAGCGTAGCGCACGGTTGGTAAGCCCCTGCATCGGCGCCAGCATCAAAGGCAAGGCGCCGGAGGACCAGGGAAGTTTGGAAGAGCATAGAGGGGAGGACATAATTGTTGAAGGCAGTTACACACAAAAACACAGAGAGCACAGAAAATCATGACCTGGTCATGTTCTCTGTGCCTCTGTGTTTCAGCGTGGTTATAGAATTTCCACCAGTTCCACTTCGTAGGTCAGATCCTCACCAGCCAGGGGGTGGTTAGCGTCAAAGGTTACACTGGTTTCGGTAACATCAACAATGGTTACCTCAACTTCTTCGTCATCATCGCCGGTCAGCACCATCTCCATGCCCATCTCCGGAATCAGGTCTTCAGGCAGCAAATGCTTTTCCACGGTAAAGACCGCTTCGGTTTCATATTCGCCGAATCCTTCTGCCGCAGGAACCAGCACCGTTTTGGTTTCCCCCGGAACCATACCGATCAGGGCAGTTTCCACGGTCGGGAAGAAATCCTCTTCACCGATCACCAGTTCCATCGGACCGCTTTCGCAGCAATCATCATCCTCGCAGCCTTCATCATTACAGCAATCCGCATCCTCCAGCGTCGTCTCGAAAATGCTGCCATCTTCCAGTTTACCGGTGAAATTGATCCGTACCCGGTCCCCTTTTTGTGCCTGTGCCATGTCAAACCTTTCTGTGCGCTTAAGCGTCTTCAAATTTTCAGCTGTATGGTACGGGGAATCGAGGTCGTACGTCCAGCAAAATAAGTCATACCGGTTCAAGACGTCTGCCAACGGAAACAGACAACGTGAAAGGCCCGCAATTTTTCGCGGGCCCAGGTCTTCACGTTTCCTGTTTCACAGGAGGTTCCGGCAACCTTGTGGCTCCGGACAGGTGGTTACAAAAGTATGTTCGCTGATCATATCTTCGATGCGTCCTCACCTTTCCTGCTGCGTCGTTCTGGTGCCTTTTTGCTTTCCGGTGAGCTCAACCGTTAAATATAGTATCGTCAAAAACAGGACTATATTCCAGTCTGTTTTTTATTTTTTTTATGGCGTATACTTTTTCTTTCCGGCCACTGATCATCCTTAACGTATGATGATCCGCAGATTACGCAGACTGACCTTGTAGTTACCCGACACCGTAACAAACCCTTTGTACAAATCAGACATGTCAGTGATACGAGCCAGGAACCAACCGCCGCCACGGGCACGATCCTTTTTGAGCGGAGCGTTATACACACCATTTGCGTGATTGTCGTTGAAGGCAATCACTTGCAACCCCAATCGAAGCTCGCCCTGTTCAGCAATCCTGGTCCGCCAGTAGTGGCTGGTCCAGTAATTCCTGCCATCCTTTATCTTCATGAACTCCGCTTCACCCTTGGTATTACCGCTGGGCGCGACAACCATCTTTGCCAGTTCTACCCATATCCAGGTGCGGTTATCCAAACCATGATGTTGCACAAAAAAGTCATCCTGCTGGATGTAATGATCATCATCCTGCCCAGGTGGCAACTGCGGTCTGGGTTGCGGTGCAACAGGCGGAGCCTCGGCACGGGGGGGCGGTGACGGTGATGGAACAAACTTGTCAACTTCCGGCTGTGGAGCAGGTTTTGACGGTGCAGGTTTCGGCGCCTTTTTAGGCGGTGCAGCCTCCTGCCCCAAATCGTACACCTGTGGTGTCAGCAGTTCCAGCTCTTCACTGCCTGCAATAGAAACAATAGCGGCACACAAGGCTGTACAGAGAGCAAAGCCCAACAACGTACACGGTCTGTTCATGGATAGTCCTCCTTCTTTGGCCGGTTTACTCGCCAAAGGTCAGTTTCCGCTCCAGGTCCATGGAACGGGTAATACGCTTTGCCTGTTCAAAGGTGATCAGTTCCTGCTGGCAGAGTTGCACCAGATGCTGGTCCAATGACTGCATCTGGTACTGGTTACGCCCATTCTCTATATGCTTTTCGATCTCGTCAAAACGCCCTTCCCGGATACAGGCCTGAATTGTAGTGGTAGTACGCATGATCTCCACCACGGGCAGCACTTTCTCACCGGTTTTGTCATTTATCAATCTTAATGAAACTGTTGCCACCAGAATATCGGCAAGCCGTTGACGGATCACCTCCTGGGAATCTGGCGGGAAATGCCCCACCAGCCGGTTGATGGTGGAGGCCGCACTCTGGGTATGCAGGGTGGAAAAGACCAGATGCCCGGTCTCTGCCGCCTTGATGCAGGAATCAATGGTCTCCAGATCCCGCATCTCTCCCACCATGATCACATCCGGGTCCATCCGCATGGCTGCCCGCAAAGCTGCACTGAAGCTGCCGGTATCGATCCCCACTTCACGCTGGATGATGCAGCTTTTTTCCGATGTGAACAGGAATTCCACCGGATCTTCGATGGTAATGATATTGAAATTGTCATTTTTGTTGATGAATTGCAGCATGGAGGCCAGGGTTGTCGACTTGCCGTTGCCGGTTGGTCCGGTTACCAGGATCAGGCCGTTGGGCGCCCGGCAGATATCTCCCAGCACCGGCGGCAGGTTCAGATCCTGAAACTGCGCTATGGTGGGTGGAATAACGCGCATCACGATCCCCACAGCCCCCCGCTGTTTGAAGATGCTCACCCTGAAGCGCCCCCCGTTCTGTAAGGCGTATGCGGCATCCAGTTCTTTCAGATCATCGGGAAACGGGCGATTGCTCTGGGCAAGCACCGTTGTGGCGATGAACTCAGTATCCTGGGCCGTCAAAGGCGGCAGTTTTGATCTGATCAACTGCCCATGGGCACGGAAGAACGGCGGATTGTCCACCTCGAAATGCAGGTCCGAAACCCGTTTTTGGAAGGCAATCTCCAGAATCTGGTTCAGACGGTTCATATCCATGGCAGTCCCTCCCTCATCTATTTTTCAGCGTGCTGCCTGCGCAACAGTGCGTTTTCAAGGGCCAGCGCAGCCTGATTGGCAAAAGCCTCCAAAGCCACGACCGGCACCGGCGTCGGCTGCAGGTCCCCAAAATCAGCGTAGGTGAATGATACAACCCTGCCGCGCACGTTCAAGGGCATCATGAAAAGCTCCGGATGGTTCGGAGTACCGATAATCCCGTACAGCTGTGTTTTTAACGCCGCATCATCGGCTTTACCGTAGTAAAGCTGCTTTTTTTCAAGCAGATCAGACATGAAGGAACCTTGCGGGGCAGAGACCCGAAAACCCATCACCTGACTGGGACCGTCCATAAGCGGGGAAATAATACCGATACTTCGCTCTGCAATCAATCCGTTGTCCCGCACCACCAGCGTCAGCACCCTGGGGAACAGCTTCGCCAAAGTCTCCAGCAGAATCAAGGCTGTTTCCGGCAGCGATACAACCTGCAGTAATCTGAGCGTGCTCTGGCGCAATGTCTCTTCAAACCCGCCGACAGCTCTGCCCGTCCGACGTTCCTGGTCCTTCAGGGGAGCATGCACATCCGGCACCTTGCGCTGGAGCTCACCCAGATCATCCAATCCCAGATCATCTGCGCACAGCTCTTGAGGCAGGAGCAAATCACTATCGTCAAAAGGGGTGGGAAGCTCTTCCTCTTCATCATAAATCAGGCCATCCCGGCATTTTTCATCATAAATCCTGAGCGCGTCCATCAGAAGATGCTCAGTGGGCAAAAACAGGTCCTCCTTGAGAAACTCCGGGGCATAGCGATACTCATCACATATCTGTACCGGCTCAAGGATCAGTGCAAACGACCCTTTTTTCCAGGTCAGTATCTCAACAATGGTCATTTCGATCAGGGCTTGCAGCCCTCGATAGGCATCATCCTTATTTACCAGACCGCTTTCAACCATGGTGGCCACCAGCGGCTTGCGCCTGGCGCCCACAGCTTTTTGCAGTTCCAGGGCCTTATCCACTGTTTCCTGTGTGACAATACCCGCCTCTGTCAGGATAGAACCGATCCGGGTGGCATCGTCACAATGCTTCGCACCGACAATATAGCCGTCATGAAAGGCAAGGCTGATCTGCCCTTTGCGCCCCGTGAGCACCAGAGAACCGCTTTTACGGCTGGTATGCAGAAGCTGAATGACATCAACTATGGAAAGGTGTTCCAGATCACCGGAAAATGCCATACAGTATGCTCCTTGATCATGTAGCCGTACAGGTTATCGCTTCACATTTAATCGGAAATGACGGATCATTCAAGTCCTTATCTGCGAAGCATGCTGATGTTAGGCAAAAAAACAACTTACCGGAGGAACCCGTGGAACCTCAAGCGTATCTTAAGGCGTCGGAACAGTTTGACAATATCCAATGGCAGTGGCTGAGGAACCATCACGATAAGGGCGTGCTGATTCTGGTGGACAGTGCGCTGGAGCTGCCCGACGTTGAACAGCGGATTACGGCTGACGACACAGCCACCGTACAGGCCTGGATGGCATCACATCTGATTGCCAGACCAACACCCGAACAGTCCGCCACATGGGATAACGAACCGGCCAAGTTATTTTCAATGATGATCGTGCAACCTTTTGTGCTGATTCAGGAGGTCTCGCCGGACCAGAACGGCCCTTTTCAGTAAAACGTTATTTTGCTTGACCGCTCCTTGTGGAAAACCATATTCTCATGCCAGCAACAGATCTAAGATTTGGCAGGTGCGAGGAGGAGCTATGAATACGATACGTGAACGCTTTTTTCTTGACGCAGAGCAATCGGTGCTGCTGGTTATTGACGTGCAGGAACGGCTCTGCAAGGCCATGGATCAACAGGTACTGAACCAGCTTACCGCCAACACCGGCATACTGCTGGAAGCTGCGCAAGAACTGGGCATTCCCGTGGTTATCACGGAGCAGTACGTCAAAGGACTGGGAGAGACTCTGCCGGAACTTCGTGCAAAAGCCGCTGACGCTCCCCGTTTTGAAAAGATGAGTTTCGGTTGTTGCGGATCTCAGGAGTTCGCGGAAAAACTCCGCGCAACAGGACGCCGCCAGATCGTCATCACCGGCATGGAAACCCATGTCTGCGTACTGCAATCCGCCCTGGAACTCCTGGACGCGGGCTACAGCGTACATCTGGTGCGAGATGCCGTGATGAGCCGTTCAAAAGCGAACTGGACGACCGCACAGGGGATCACCCAGCAGGCCGGGGGAGTACTGACCTGCACTGAAGCGGTGCTGTTCCAGTGGATGAAGGTTGCCGGCACCGAATCGTTTAAAAAACTCTCAAAGCTGGTTCGCTAAATAAATCGGAGGTCGGCCATGATCACGATGCTGCTGGAAGGCAACAAGCGGTTCGTCAGGGACACCTTTGAAAAGGAAAAAGAGTACTTCGCGGAACTGGCAAAAAATCAGCGCCCCACCGTGCTCTGGATCGGCTGCTCGGACTCGCGGGTACCAGTCAACACAATCACACAGACCAAGGCTGGCGAGGTATTCACCCTGCGCAATGTGGGCAACATCGTTGCCACCAACGACTGGAGCCTGTCAGCTGTTCTGGAGTTTTCAATCAATCACCTGAACATTCCTGATGTGGTCATCTGCGGTCATTACAACTGCGGAGCCATCAACGCCCTGATGCATGAAAGCCCCGATGACCGCTATGTGCCGATCTGGCTGAACAACGCCTACAAGGCGCTGGAACGAGTGGACGAGCGACTGCGCTCCCTGCGCCTGCACATTTCAGATGAACAGCGCCGTCGACTGATTGAGGAAGAAAACGTCCGGCTCCAGCTGGAACACCTGATGGAATACCCTTTTGTGCGCCGCGCCATCCATGAAGGAAAACTGACCACCCACGGCTGGATGTACGATGTCGATACCGGCGAAATCAAGGTAATGCAGAAGAACGCCGTCGCCTGTCCCGATTGATCAGGCCCGGATCATCACCAAAAGCATCTTGAACGGCAGATCCGCACGCAGACTGTGGGGAACGTTGGCCGGCATGATGATCATCTGACCTGCTTCAACCACCTGTTCCTCACCATTAATGCTAATGGTGCCGGTCCCTTCCAACACCTGCACAAAAGCGTCATAGGGGGCGGTATGCTCTGAAAGCCCCTGTCCCTGGGCAAATGCAAACAGTGTCAGGGTCCCGACTTTCTTGTCAATCAGGGTACGGCTGACCACCGATCCCGGCTGGCAGGCGACCAGTTCGCTCATGGTTGCAGCCTGGGCAATAAGTGTATCTGTTTTTGTTTTCATGAATGTTTCTCCCTTCTTGATTTATAATCAGACCCTACACTCCTTTCCGGACATTTTCATTGATGCAGGTCAAGAAGCCGTAAACGGCTTGACATCCGGACAAACCAACGTATTCTTTACCAACATAAAAAGCCATCTGAAAGTGGAGGATACTATGAACGAACGCACCGGCATCATTACTTTCAAGGGAAATCCGATGACCCTGCTTGGGCCTGCTCTCAAGGTTGGCGACAAAGCTCCCGCTTTCAGCGTGGTTGACACCACACTTGTCCCTGTTTCTCTCGAAAGCTCCAAGGGTAAGATCAGAATCATCAGCGCAGTTCCCTCACTGGACACACCGGTCTGCGACACCGAGACACGCCGTTTCAACCAGGAGGCAGCAGCCCTTCCTGAAAGCATGGTGGTACTCACCATCAGTCTTGACCTTCCCTTTGCACAAAAGCGCTGGTGTGGAGCCGCCGGGATCGACCGGGTCACAACCCTTTCCGACTACCGCGACCGCTCCTTCGGCCAGAACTACGGAGTGCTGATCAAGGAACTGCTGCTGCTCTCCCGCTGCATCTTCGTCATTGATGCCGATGACACCATCCGCTATATCCAGCAGGTTCCTGAAGTAACTCAAGAGCCTGACTACACCGCCGTCCTGAATGCAGCCAAGGCGCTTCTTTAAGAATGCTGACCAGCAGCGCCTTCATCAATGGCATTAACCTGACCTGGGATGACGCAGGCAGCGGCCCGACGGTGCTGCTGATTCACGGTTTTCCCCTCTGCCGTACGCTCTGGCGGCCTCAGGCCACAGCCCTTACAGCAGCAGGCTATCGGGTTCTTGCCCCAGACCTGCGCGGTTTTGGTCAAAGCGACGCTGGCACCGATAGCGGCTCCATGGATCAGTATGCCGACGATCTGGTAGAGCTGCTTGACCATCTGGGTATTGAACAGGTGGCAGCCGTGGGAATGTCCATGGGGGGATACGTACTGCTTAACCTTCTGGAGCGCTTTCCCCACCGAATATCCGCCGCTGTCTTTGCGGTCACCCGCAGCCTGCCGGACGATGAAGCCGGGCGTCAGCGCAGACGGCAACTTGCTCAGGCGGCACTCCAGCAAGGCCCGCAGGCTGTTGCCGACCCGTTTCTTGATCTGCTGTTTGCGCCGCAGACAAGAATCGATCGCCCACGGCTGGCCGAAGAGGTCTACGGCTGGATGGTGAACAGCCCGACAGCCGGTCTGACCGCAGGACTGCGGGCCATGGCGCAACGCAAAGATGCAACACCGTTGCTCGCCGGGATCAACGTACCTGCGCTGGCCATTGGTGCTGAACTGGACCGAGCCATTCCGCCGGAACACAGCAGGATGATTGCCGATGCCATACCCGGTTGCATGCTGATGGTCATTCCCGAAGCTGGCCACTTGGTCAACCTGGAACGTTCCGGTACTTTTAACCGTGCTCTGCTGGAGTTTCTGCGAGACGCGGTTCCTTCACCGCTGAATACCGATGCTGTGCTTTGCAATTGTTGAAAGAGGGTTGAATAATGGCTGAGCCGCGGCATACATGGCCCCGCCTGCCAACACCTGTAACAGGCTGGCTCGCGACAGGGAAGGAACTTGTAGAACGGGTAAACCGCCACAATCTCCTGTTATGGGCATCAGCTCTCACCTATACCACCCTGCTCTCATTGGTCCCTTTTCTTGCCCTGGCTTTTTCCATTGTCAAAGGGATGGGTTTACAGGGCAGCCTTGCCCCGCTGATCCTGCGCCAACTTGCCGGAGATTCACATGATGTTGCCGTGCGGCTTATGGGATATATCCAGAACACCAACACCGCTTCCGTCGGCGTCATCGGGTTGCTGTTTCTGCTGGCTATGGTTCTGCTGATCATGGACAGCATAACCGGCGCCTTCAACCAGATATGCGAAGTCAGAGAAACCCGTCCTTTCTGGCAACTGCTGGCTGAATATCTGGCCATTGCCCTGGTGGGGCCGGCACTGCTGGCGTTACTGATGACTATGACATCACTGGTTCAGAGCCAATGGCTGGTACGCTGGCTGATTCAGGAAACACTACTGGGCGAGCCGGTACTGATCTTGTTCAGGTTTGTGCCCTATGTCATAATTATCCTGACCCTGACACTGCTGTATCGCTTTGTACCCAATACAACGGTTTCACTGCGCTCCGCCGCCGTTGGCGGCATAGTGGCAGGACTCTCCTGGCAGGCAGCCCACTGGGGGTATTTTCATTTCCAGTTCGGCGTGGTACGCAATAACGCCATTTACGGCGCCTTGGCGTTTCTACCATTCCTGCTGGCCTGGATCTACCTGAGCTGGACCATTGTGTTGCTGGGATTGGAGCTTGCCATACTGCACCAGCATGGCCTGAAACCATCGCAGAAAACGGATAGCATATGAAAGCGGCAGCATTACGCCTGACATTCTGTCTTATCACGCTGCTGTTGTGGATTGCCGCGGCTCAGGCAGCCCCTGCAACTATCCGGGTGGTCATGGATGACAATTATCCACCATTTACCTTCAGGGCTGATGATGGCAGGCCGCAGGGAATTCTGATTGACCAGTGGCGCTTGTGGGAAAAGAAAACAGGGGTGCGAGTCGAGATACATGCGATGAGTTGGGCCGAAGCCCAACGCAGAATGCTTGCCGGTGAATTCGATGTCATCGACACCATCTTCAAAACTCTTGAACGGCAAAAACACTACGATTTCACCGCTCCGTATCAGACAATTGACGTTCCGGTCTATTACGATCGCGAAATAAGCGGCATCCGCGATGCTCAGTCTCTCAAAGGTTTTCTGGTGGCGGTCAAGGAGGGGGATTCGGTCATCGAATTCCTTCATCAGCAGGGCATCACATCGCTGGTCACCTACCCCAGCTACGAAGCGATCATCCAGGCCGCTATTGAACGAAAAATCACCGTCTTTTCCGTGGATCAACCGGCTGCCTCCTACTTCCTCAACAAAATGAACGTTGTGGAACACTACAGAAAGACCCCGCCCCTCTACACCGGCCAACTTCACCGTGCGGTTGCCAAGGGCAACAAGGAGCTACTGGCCCTGGTCAACCGTGGGTTTTCCAGTATGACGCCGCAGGAACTGAAAGCAATAGAACATAATTGGTTCGGTCTGCCGGAAGATAAACGGCTTGTTCTGAAGTATCTGATATGGGGCCTCATGGCAGCCGCCATCATTCTGCTGGCCTTGCTGGCCTCAAACTGGTGGTTGCGGGGAGTGGTCAACCGGCGTACGACCCAACTGCGGCAAAACGAAGAACAATACCGTGAACTGGTACAGAGCGCAAACAGCATAATTTTGCGTTGGAAGCGGGACGGCGCCATTACCTTCATCAATGACTATGGCCTGCGTTTTTTCGATTTTCAGGCTGAGGAGCTGCTGGGCAGGTCAGTGTGCGGCACCATTGTTCCGGAACGCCAGGTTGACGGAGCCCCTCTGTATCAGACGATGAGTAATATTTTTTCCGACCCGGAAAACCACCTGCACAATACCAACCAGAACATCACCAAAGATGGCAGACTGGTCTGGATTTCCTGGGCAAATCACCCCATTCACGATGAAAGCGGCACCGTATCTGAAATGCTCAGTGTCGGCACGGACATCACCGAATTGAAGGAAGTGGAGACAAAACTTCTCCAGGCGCGACAATCTGCCGAAACAGCCAACGAAGCTAAAAGTCTTTTCCTGGCCAACATGAGCCATGAAATCCGCACCCCGCTGAATGCCATTGTTGGCATCAACTCCCTGCTGGCAGAACAACTCCCCCAGGGAGAAATGAAGGAACTGGCCCGTGACGCCGTGACCGCGGCGAACAATCTGCTGGAGATCATCAGCGACGTACTGGACCTTTCCCGCATTGAAGCAGGCAAGCTGACCATCAAGCCGCTCCCCTTTGAACCGCGCATGTTAATGCGCCATCTTGAACGGATGTTCGCAGCCATGATCAAGGAAAAGGGACTGCAATTCGAAGTTTCCCTTTCACACAACCTGCCGGACCACCTGATTGCCGATCCGGCACGGATCCAGCAGATCGCCACCAATCTGCTGTCCAATGCGCTCAAGTTCACCGATCATGGCGTCATCCGGCTCAGGCTTGAAGGAAAACCTGGCGATGACGGCAAAATATCGCTCGCCATCATTGTCAGTGATTCAGGTAAGGGGATCATGCCTCAGAATCTGGAGACGATTTTCAACCCCTTCGAACAGGAAGACCTGACCACGACCCGCAAATACGGCGGAACCGGTCTCGGCCTGGCAATTTCAAGACTGCTGACAGATATTATGGGCGGGACTATCTCCGCTGAAAGCACACTGGGAGAAGGCAGCACCTTCACCTGCATCATCCCCTGCGAGCTGTACAGCACCGTTCCGGGGACAGTGGAAGACCGCGACGCAGAACTGTCTGCCAGCCCGATCAGGCACCTCAAGATCTTGGTGGCAGAGGATTCGGCGGTAAACAGCAAGATGATGGAAGCAATTTTACGGATGGACGGCCACCGGGTTCGCTTTGTCGTCAACGGCAAACAGGCGCTGTCCGCATGGCAGGAAGAAAAATTTGACCTGATCCTGATGGATATTCAGATGCCCGTAATGGACGGTATGCAGGCAACTGCGGCCATACGGGCAGATGAAGCGACACAGGGCGGTCATATACCAATCATCGCGCTTACCGCCTATGCAATGACCGGTGATCGCGAACGGTTCCTTGATGTCGGCATGGATGACTACCTGCCAAAACCGATCACCGTGGAGCAGATTCGCGCAATGCTTATCAAAACCATGTCGCATTCCGATGCCCAGACCTGACTGCACAGCGATGCTGCAGAGTGCACAGAACATGAGGATACGGTAAGTGTCATGCCGCAAACTGGTATTTGTTACGAAAACATACTGCAACGACTCAACCGGTCAAAACCAGCACTGAGCCCAAAAAACGACAGGAAACCGGCCGCTGTGGCCCTGATGCTTCGCCAAAACGGCACAGGGCTCGAACTGTTTTTCATCCAGCGCGCTCATCACCCCGACGACCCCTGGTCAGGGAACATCGGATTTCCCGGCGGAGGCGCCGAGCCGCAGGATGCCAGCTTGCGCCACACAGCCGAACGGGAAACTCTTGAAGAAGTCGGCATTGATTTATCTGAAGCAAGCTACCTGGGACGGCTGTCTGACATTGTTGGGCAAAACCTGCCGGTACGGGTTTCCTGCTTTGTCTATGGCCTGCACGGTCAGCAAGCGCCGGTATTTTCTTCTGAAGTCCAAGACGCCTTCTGGATAGAGTTTGACCAACTAATTGCCGCAGAACGTCAAGTAGTTGAAACCGTCTGTTTTGACGGGCGTTTTTTTGAGGTTCCGGCCATCCTGCTCCACCCGGCCAAACCGGTACTGTGGGGCATCACCTTCCGCCTTGTCAGCCAATTTCGCCATCTGCTGCTGCCTGACAGCCAAACGCCGACAGCGTATGATCTGCCACTTTAAGATTTTATATTGACAAACAACCGTTAATCACCTATACAAGGTAACTCTTTTGCCCAGATAGCTCAGTCGGTAGAGCAGTGGACTGAAAATCCACGTGTCGGCGGTTCAACTCCGTCTCTGGGCACCATGAAATTCAAAGCACTTACGTTAACTCGTAAGTGCTTTTTTCATTTCCGCCAGCGCAGGTGTTGATGAGCCTCGAAATCTCGACTCAAGCTTGACAGGAAAGAGGGCAAAAGTATACTTAAGCAGAACACCCATTTCAGGGGAGAGGTCATCTTAATGAGACTATTTATGTACGGCGTCCTGCTTCTGTCACTATTCGGCTCTCCGGCAGATGCAATGTCACCTGATGCTGTCGGCCAGATAAAAAACGTTAATGGAGACGTGTCAGTCCTACGGGGAAAAGATCCGTTGCCAGGAGTTGCCGGTACCGCTCTCTACCGCTCCGATCTTATCCGCACTGCGAAGCCTGGCGCCGCTGGCATTGTATTGCTTGACGGCACGACGATCTCACTTGGCCCAAACAGCGAGCTTGCTATCAAGGAGTATGTTTTTGACCCGAAAGAGGAAAAGTTTTCTCTGGCCGTACGGATGGCCAAGGGAACGTTTGTGTATCTTTCAGGCCTGATAGGCAAACTCTCTCCGGGGGCCGTCAAGTTGACTATCCCCAATGCCACCATTGGCGTCAGGGGAACAAAGTTGCTGATCGATGTGCAGGAATAGTATGGCATCGACGCCGGTACGTTACATGAGGACACGTATGAACAAAGTGTTGTCTGGCCTGCTGTCCTTAAGCTTGGTGGTGCTTGCTATGACCGCGTGCTCTCCCAATCATGCGGTCATTCTCGTTCCTGACCCGGACGGGCAGGTTGGCCGGGCAGAAATCGCTACTGCCGGAGGAACACAACTTCTTGAAAAAACCGGAGATATGACACGAATATCCGGTCCCTCCGCTCCGCCCTCTGTAGTCACAACCGCAGATCCCGGCTATATTGCCGCGACATTTTCCGAAGCATTGGCAGTGGAACCTCTCCCGCCTGAAAAATTCATCCTCTTCTTTGAAACCGGCTCCAGCGCATTGACCCCCGACTCCCGTGCCTCCATCGCCACCATCGTAGCTGCATGCAAACGGCACGGTGTCACCAGCATACGCATCAGCGGACATACCGACGCCTCCGGATCGGTCAAACTGAACGAGAAGCTTGCTCAAGAGCGCTCCGCAATGGTCAGGGAGTTTCTGAAACAGAACGGAATCAATCCGGAGTTGATAACGGTCTCATCCCATGGCAAAGGAAATCCTCTTGTCCTCACTCCCGACGGTGTTGCCGAACCGCGCAACCGCAGGGTCGAAATTATCGTACACTGACCGATTCACCGTCACACACCTGGTACCGTTTTATGGCCCGTGATACTTTTCAGCGCCTTCGTCCCCTCAGGGAAGGCCGTGGCTTGTTACTAGGCTTCGGTCTTTGCCTCACCCTCGCAATCTCGTTCCTCTCCATATATCAGCCACTCTTGATACATCAGGCAGAACTGCGCCTCTACGATATCATGCTGAGCGGGCGCACAAAACCGCCCCAATCTTCGGTTCCGGTTCTGATAGGGATTGACGAAGAAAGTCTCCAGGTCTACGGACAGTGGCCGTGGCCCCGCTACCGGCTGGCGCGTCTTGTGGAGCGGCTCCATGAACTTGGAGCAACCGTCGTTGCCCTTGACTTTTTGATGCCTGAAGCGGATCGCACCTCTCCGGAAATTGTCCTTGCCGAACGGCAGCGTGACAAGCAACGCGTTCCTGCTTTCACTCAATCAGCCCCCGTGGACAGTAATTCACGGCAGTTGGCTGACGCCTTGTCCCACGGGGCAACGGTCCTCGGTTTTTTCTTTAATTTTACCGAGAGCGGCATAGCAACACACAAATCTGCACCGGTCCTGCCGGAAGGCATGGTGGTCAACAAAACAACCGGTAGCGATGCCGCCTGGCCCAGACCCTCCGGAATAATCCGCAATATTTCGACCTTGACGGTGAAGGTACGTGCAGAAGGATTTACCAACGCCCTTCACGACCGTGATGGCGCACTCCGGCGCGTACCGCTGCTTATGACCTATGACGGAACCCCGTATCCATCCCTTGCCATGGCAGCGCTGCTGCTCGCCTCCCCGGATCGTACGATCCACCTCAAGCAGCGTGGCGCCGAGACCTGGCTGGTGTGGAGTGACCGCCATATTCCTCTTGATGCGCACGGTAATCTTCTGGTCGACTTTCGCAGTGATGAAAAATCTTTCCCGTATTTTTCTGCCCAAGCCATCCTGCAAGGCGCCCAGGCACCGGGAACCCTGAAGGGAAAAATCGCCCTGGTCGGCCCCTGGGCCAAGGGTCTGGGAGATTTTCATCTGGCGCCATCCGGTCAATTTATCAGTGGACTAAACGTCCACGCCACCATCATTGACAACATCCTGAGCGGCACATTCATCAGCCGTCCCAGCTGGGCACAGGGCGCAGAACTGTTTGCTATTTTATTGATTGGCGCGGCAAGCAGCTGGCTTTTGAGCCGTCCCGGCTTCAGACTTTCGCTGGTGACGGTCATTACCGCAAGCGGCAGCTGTTACCTGGGGGCACGTACGTTGCTCGTCGCGAAAGGGATGCATCTTTCACCGCTGTTACCCATGCTCACACCAATCATCATCATGACCGTCTTAAGCCTGCTGAAATACGGAATTGAAGCCCGCAAGGTAAAACAACGCAACCGCGACCTGATAGACGCCCAGGACACGATTATCATCAGCATGTCCACACTTGCCGAGACCCGTGACAACGAGACCGGCAAACACATTCTCCGCACACAGCACTATGTGGAACTTCTGATCCGGAAATTGGCACTGCTTCCAAAATATTCAACGCTTGACGAGAATACGATTGAACTGATCATCAAGTCAGCACCCCTGCATGACATCGGCAAAGTGGGGATTCCCGACGCCATTCTCCAAAAACCGGGTCAACTGACTGACGCCGAGTACGCAATCATGAAAACACACACCCTGATCGGCGCTGCCGCCTTGTCTAAAACCATCGAAGGCACCGGCCATCCGGAAGGGCAGGATTTTCTGCACTACGCGCAACAGATGATCGAGTCGCACCATGAGCACTGGGACGGTAGTGGCTATCCGCACGGCTTACAGGGTAACAACATCCCGTTGGCCGGCCGTCTCATGGCAGTGGCGGATGTGTACGATGCATTGGTAAGCAGGCGTGTCTACAAGCAAGGATTTTCTCACGAAAAAGCGAGCGAACTGATTGTGCAGGAGTCGGGCAGGAAGTTCGATCCGGAGGTGGTCAATGCATTCATTGCAACAAACGCAGAGTTTGCTGCAATTGCCCGGGAATATGCAGATATGTCAAGTGAAGAGGCAGGCCAACCGCCCAGGCCAGCAGTTCCCGGCAACGCGCTCCGGCATACGCTTCCGGCACCTTGACCCCCAGAAACCCCAGCGCCCACACCAGCAGTTCAGATTCCCGCCCTGCCACTGAACCGGCAGCCAGCGACACCCGATTATCCCGCTTACTGAGTTTTCTGCCATCAGGTCCAGTCACCAGCGGCAGATGACAGTAGTGCGGCAGCGGCCAGCCCAGCATCTGGTGCAGCAACACCTGGCGGGGTGTTGAATCCAGCAGATCATCCCCCCGCACCACCTGATTGACACCGGTCAGATGATCGTCAACCACTACGGCCAGCTGGTAGGCAAAAAAACCTTCAACCCGCTTCACTATAAAGTCACCGGTTTCATCAAGAGCGGTCACCACTGCCCCATGGCGCAGATCGTCAAAGGTCACCACGTTTTCCTTGGTTCGCACCCGCCAGGCGCGGGGTTCACGACCCGGCAGCAGCCCTTCCCGGCAGGTTCCGGGATATGGGATCTCTTCGCCGGGATGGGGTGCACTGGCCAGACGGGCGATCTCGGCACGGCTACAGCCGCAGGGGTAGACGACATCCAGCTTCCGCAACTGTTCAAAAGCGGCGACATACTGTTCTTCATGGTTGCTCTGGCGGCTGACTTCACCGTCCCAGTGCAGGTCAAACCGCTCCAGGGTGCGCAGGATATCGTCTTCAAACTCCTGACGACAGCGTGGGCGGTCCAGGTCGTCTAACCGCAACAACCACCTGCCGCCCCGCTGTTTTGCCGCCAGCCAGCTCCCCACCGCCGCAACCAGTGAGCCGGAGTGCAGCGGGCCGGTGGGTGACGGCGCAAAACGACCAACAACAGCTATGTTCAGCGGATGCACTCTTCCACCAATGTTCGCGCCAATGCCAGTTCTTCATCTCTGGAGGCAACCTCACCATCCAGCCGTGCCGCCAGTAAGCGCTCCTTGATCCGTCCCATTTCCGGCCCCGGCGGCAAGCCCATCTGGTGCAACTCGTCACCGGAGACGAGCGGCTTGACGGTAGCAAGGCGTACCAGGTAGTGGGAAACCAGTCGCCGTAGCTCCTCCTGACCGCTACGAGCCAGACTATACAGCAGCAACTCTGCCGGAATGTCCCGCAGTAGCGCATAGATACGGCTGCCAGGAATACTCTCCGCAGATTTCAGCAACTGCCTAAGCGTTTGAAAATGCTTGATTGCCCGGTGACGATGGCCAAAGAGCCGTTCAATCCAGCGCCCCGGCATGGCCAAACGCAGGCAGGTGTCACGGTAACGCGAACTATCCAGACGATCGGTCATGGCCAGAAAATAGACTGTCCACGATTCCACCACCGTCGGCAGGTAAAGCAGTTCATACCAGGCCAGTACCCGTTCCGTTTCTACAAACAACCGCTCACTCTCTTCACCAAATCGCAGATCAGCATGGATAAATGGCAATAACCCCAGAGCGGCCATACGCCGCACAGCTGGCAACGGCTCACGCTCTTTGAGAATACTGGTCAGCTCGCCAAAAAGGCGTTTGCCGCCTACCCGCTCCACCAAACCCATGCGCACGGCAGTACGCAGCAGACCTTCGGTATGCGGTTCCAGACGGAACCCCAGCCGTTGCTCGAAACGGACCGCCCGGAAACAACGGGTGGGATCTTCAACAAAGGAGAGGTTGTGCAGCACCCGCACCACCTTGTCCTGCAGGTCCTTCTGCCCCCCGTAATGATCAATCATTCTGCCAAAACGGCCGGGATTCAGGCAGACCGCCAGGGTGTTGATGGTGAAATCCCGCCGGTGCAGGTCGCGCCGCAACGAAGCCCGCTCTACAGTGGGAAGCACGCCCGGTGATTCGTAAAACTCGAGCCGGGTGCTGGCAATGTCCAGCTTGTCCCCGGATGGCAGGACCAGCACCGCCGTGCCGAAGGCGGCATGGGGACGGACTCTGCCGCCATACAGGCGGGCAAACTCCTCGGCAAACAGGATACCGTCTCCTTCAACCGTGATATCAATATCCATATTGTCAATGCCCATCACCAGATCACGAACAAACCCGCCGACTCCGTAGACCGCCATCCCCAACTGGTCACCGGTTCGCCCCAGAGATTTCAGCAGTTCAATACTCTCTTCAGGCAAGCGGCGGTTCATCTGGTGCAGCAGATCCCGTTCAGTGGGCTCCGGTGTCAACGATTCCAGATCATAAAGCGTACCCGTGCTTCTCGCCCCGGCACCATGCAAGTGACGCAGCAGATCGGTACGGGTTACCACGCCCACCAATACTCCCTGGCGGAATACCGGCACAAAACGGCTGTCGCCGCCGATCATCTGCTCGATCAGGCCATCCAGGGGAGTGTCTTCAGCTGCCTGGGGAAAGATGCTGTGCATCAGGTCCGTAATCGGGACATGCCCAAGGCCATGATAGACACTCTTTTCCGCCACCTTGCGGGTGATGATCCCCCGCACTTCATCCCCCTGCATAACCGGCATGGCGCTATAATTGTAACGCACCATCCGCTCCCGCGCTTCGAAAACAGTGGCTGTAACATCTATGGTCGTAACTGGTGAGGACATAATCTGGCCTGCGGTTTTTCGCGGGCGTACCGCCAGTAGCAGCTGTTGGTCCAAGCGCTCCAGCACCTTGGCCAGGGACTGCTCCTTGACCGTCGCCGACGCTGCTGACGCATGGCCACCGCCACCGAATTTCCGCAATAACTCTCCCACATCAACTTCCGGTACCCGGCTGCGTCCCACCAAAAAAACCCGGTCCCCCATGGCCAATACCAGAACCAGCACGTCAAGGTTTTCCATATCCAGCATCAGATGGGCCAGACCAGCGGCATCACCGACATACCAGGAGCGGGTAGCATAGGCTACCGACAACCGCACGCCGGCCACCTCGGTGGTTTTGAGTGAGGCCAGCAGGTCGTGCAACAACTCCACCTGGGGCGTCGTGAGATCAGGAGCCATTACCTCATCCAAAAGTCCCAACTGTCCGCCACATTGCAGCAGCCAGGCAGCAGCACGATAGTCTTCCGGCATGGTGGTCACAAAGGAGAGATGACCCGTATCTTCATGAATGGCCAACAGCATCAACGTCGCCTCCGCCGGAGTCGGTACAATACCTTGATGCTGCAACAGGTTACAGAGAATTGTAGCGGTTGAACCGGCAGGGCGGATTTCACCGCCACAGGAAGTGAGACTGTCACCGGTCACCGGATGATGATCGTAGATATGCACCTGAAGGCCGGGGCGGCCGATCAGATCTGCAAAGCGCCCGATTCTGGAGGCCTGTTGGCAGTCAACGATAATCAGGCGGGAAATCGAGGAAATATCAACATCTTTGGAACGAACAAGGGGAGGCAGCAGTTCGGCATGGGCAGCACAGAAATCGCGCAGGTTTTTTTCCTGGGAACCGGGAAAACAAAGCTGTGCGCCGGGATAAAGTCGTGCTGCGGCAGCCAGTGAGCCCAGGCAGTCGAAATCGGCATTAAGGTGGGTAACAATCAGGTCCACAGACTACCTGCCTGCCAGCTTTGACTCCCAGCGCCAGGCATCCTCCACAATCTGCTTCAGATCGTTGTGACGCGGACGCCAGCCGGTCAAGCGCCCGATCAGGTCGGCACCGGCCACCAGAGCCGCCGGATCACCTGGGCGGCGTTCCGCCTCAACCACGCTGAAATCAACCCCGCTGACTTCCTTCACTACGGCCAGCACTTCCCGCACACTGCTGCCGCGGCCATAGCCGACATTCATGAGCGTTGCCACCCCCCCCTTGAGAAGATAGTCAAGAGCCGACAGGTGCGCTGTGGCCAGATCTTCCACATGGATATAGTCGCGGATACAGGTACCATCGGGTGTCGGATAGTCCGTCCCATAGATGGCAGTGTGAGGACGTTGGCCCAAAGCGGTCTGACAGGCGATCTTGATCAGATGGGTGGCATCAGGTGTACGCTGTCCCATCCTGGCCTGCGGATCAGCTCCAGCAACGTTGAAATAGCGGAGCGCAACGTACTTGAGGCCGTGGGCCGCTGCTACATCCCGCAACATCCATTCACTCACCAGCTTGGAAGTACCGTAGGGGTTGATGGGCGCCACAGAGGTCTCTTCAGAGGCAACCCCTCCCTCAGGAAAACCATAGACGGCAGCAGTGCTAGAAAAAATGAACCGCTCCACTCCAAAACGGACGCAGCTATCTAACAATCCAAGAGTATTGCGCGTGTTGTTGCCATAGTATTTCAAGGGTTGAGAAACCGACTCGGGAGCAACGATGGCAGCGGCAAAGTGCAGTACCGTCTTGAAACGATAGTGCCTGAACGCCTCTTCCAACGCATCTCGGTCAGCCAGATCAGCCTGAATCAACTCCTCACCGTTAATCAGAGCATTCTGAAAACCGGTTGACAGATTATCGTACACCACCACCCGCAATCCAGCCTCAGACAGTTGCCGCACCACATGACTGCCGATATACCCGCAACCGCCGGTAACCAGAACCGTATTTGACATTACTCTCCCTCCAGGTATTGCTGAATCGCCCGCAAGGAACGCACCAGCCGCTCTCTGCTATGGGCTTCCAGTGTCCAGACCGCCTGGGGCGCGTACCGCTTTAACAAACCAGTAACCTGCCCGAAGTCGATCTGTCCGTCACCCACGGGCAGATGCTCATCGGCATGGCCATGATTGTCGTGGAGATGAGCTTCAATTACAAAACTGCCAAGCTCTGCAAACCAATTCTCCAGAGAAACCCTGCCAAACATGTTGAAATGCCCGGAATCAAAACAATGCCCAACGACAGGATCACTGATCCCGTCCAGCACCCGGCGCAATGTGGATGGTTCTTCTTCAAAAATGTTCTCCAGCGCAACCCGACAACCAATATTCCGGACAAGTTGCAGGTACCCGCTCCAGAATTCTATGCTGCTGTTAATCCATGCATCCTGCACCGAACCATAGGTAAGTCGACTGTAGCCAGGATGAAAAACTACGCTACGTGCCCCCAGTAGCTCTGCGGCACGCAGCGTCTGTTCCACCCGCTGTGCCGTCACCTTGCGCACCGCCACATCCACCGAACCTGGATTTAAATCCATGAAGGGAGCATGGATGGTACATGAAAGTTGGTTAGCAGCCAGTTCGGCGGCAAAGTCTGACATGGCGCTCCAGTGCATGGCGTCCAGAGCATCGGCAGAGAGGTAAACCTCTGGATTAATCCGTTCTTCCAGAATAAAGGAACGGTGTTCAGCCAGACGAAGCCAGGGAACATGGGCACACAACAGACTAGGCATTCGCAGCCTGCCTATACCTACTGAACTGACGTGGTTTCTGTATAATCAGTTTTGGGCTCACATGTGTACACATTGCATTCTCCACTTCTTATCAGCATGTATCAGATTGGCTTTGTAGGGTACTATTTGCGCCCACATATTACAAGTAATGATGGCAGCTTAGCAACAGCCGGGGCAGCTTGTGTGCTATCTCAACACGCAACAGTCTGCTCGAAAACACCATTGATACCGTTGACAATCTGTGCATACTGTATACAATGTGTGCAGTAGATAATTCTACAGATCATTTCGGAGAAAAGCACCGCACTATGCGAAAAACCGGAGAACGTCACCAGACCCTGCGGGAAAAAATTCTTGAAGTAATCAGGGACGCCATCATCAGCGGCGATATGAAAGCCGGCAGTCGCATTTCCGAGCCGGAGATGGCTGAGCGCTTCGGCATCAGCCGCACGCCAATCCGGGAAGCATTCCGGCAGCTTGAGTCGGAAGGGTACCTGACAGTAATTCCTCGCAAGGGGGCAGTAATCCGTTCCTTCACGCCAAAGGATGTGGAAGAGTTTTACGCTGTCAAAAGCATTCTGGAAGGATATGCAGCCAGACTGGCCTGTGAACGGCTCAGCAACAAGGAGATTGAGCGACTGGAAACGATCAATAACCGGCTTGAAGAGCTGTGCCGACAGAACGATATAAAGCATTTTTTCAAGGTACATAACGACTTTCACGCACTCTTCATCAAAGCGGCCGACAACGAAAAATTGCGAGAGATTCACAGCGGATTGGTTGAGCGCTTCCAGCGTCTACGCTTCACTTCCCTTTCCCTGCCGGGCAGGATGGAGATTTCCGTACAGGAACACAAAAAAATTATTGAAGCATTCAAAGCACGAGATGGCGAAACTGCCGAAATGTTAGTGCGCAAGAATGCCGAATACGGCGGCAGGGTTCTGATGGAAGGACCTGGAGCCCAAGTAACCATGGCAATGGTGCTGTAGGAAAATTCCATGACTGAACAGCGTAAAGACCTAATGAGCAGACTCCCCAAGATGGACAAGCTGCTCATGTGGCCTGAGGTACAATCCCTGGCTGCATCCACACCCCATCCAACCCTTCGCAACACAGCCCGAACCACACTCGACTCACTGCGTCTGTTATTGGAACATGATCCTGAAATTGATATTTCCCGTGAACAAATCACCCGATTGATCCAGGAAGAATTACATCGACATACAACAGCGAGCCTGAAACGGGTCATTAACGGCAGCGGCGTGGTAATTCATACCAATCTTGGCCGTTCACCGCTGCCTGAAGCTGCCAAAGAAGCTTTACTGCTGAATGCGGCCTGTGGCTACTGCAACCTTGAGTTCAACCTGGAGCTGGGAGAACGGGGCGAACGCTATATTCATGTTGAACAACTGCTTTGTGAACTAACCGGTGCAGAGGCGGCATTGGTGGTAAACAATAATGCAGCTGCGGTACTGTTGGCTCTTTCGGCACTGGCAGCAAACCGCGAGGTACTTGTATCGCGAGGAGAACTGGTGGAAATTGGCGGTTCTTTTCGCATTCCGGATGTAATGATGCAAAGTGGGGCAGCATTGGTTGAAGTGGGAACAACTAACCGGACCCATCCAAAAGACTATCAGCAAGCAATTACCGATAAGACCGCCCTGCTACTGAAGGTACACACCAGTAATTTTGCCATAGTAGGATTTACAACGGAGACTGATACCGCCGAACTGGTCACTATCGCCCGCGAAGCAGATATTCCGGTCATGATAGATGCAGGTAGTGGCTGCCTTGTGGACCTTACCCGCTTCGGTATCAACGGGGAGACACCAGTCCCGAAACATATCAGGGATGGCGCTGATCTGGTTACATTCAGTGGAGACAAACTACTGGGTGGACCGCAGGCAGGTATAATCGTCGGCAAGAAAAAACTGATCTCACAGATAAAATGTCATCCGTTGTTGCGAGCCCTCCGTATCGATAAACTTAGCATTGCAGCCCTTGAGACAACCCTACGCCTGTATCGGAATGAACAGCAGGCAATGATGCAGATTCCAACGTTGCGCATGTTGACCATACCTTTTGAAGAGCTTGCCCGAAAAGCACGCCGGATACTGCGTCGTTTGCGCTCTCTTCTGCCACCAACGGTAACTCTCACATTACGGGATGGCGTATCAACTCCAGGCGGCGGCTCATTTCCACTGGTGAAGCTACCAACCCGACTGATCGAAATATCTCTCCCCGCTACTCCGGCTCATCACTTGGAAACGGCATTGCGTTCCACCAGGCCACCGGTTATCGGCCGCCTCCAGCACGGCTGTTTCCTGCTCGATGTTCGCACGTTGTCTGATGACGATCTAGCGCTTTTATCCGACGCGCTTCATCAGGTTTTGGAGGTCTGCAATGCTTGAACCACGTGCTTTTGCAGTGGTACCAGCCGCAGGTATGGGTAAGCGTATGGGCGCGGATATTAACAAGCAGTATCTGCTGCTTGATGGTATGCCGATTGTTGCCAGAACGCTTCAGGTTTTGCAGCAGTGCGACCTGATTGCCGGAATCATTCTGGTAACACCAGAGCAGGAAATTCCCTATTGCCGCAGCGAAGTTGTGGAACGCTATAATTTAACGAAGGTACTATGCATTGTCCCTGGTGGTTCTGAAAGACAGCATTCAGTAATGAATGGACTGACAGAACTAATTAAACACGCCCTGCCTGAGGATATTGTATTGATCCACGATGGTGTTCGTCCCTTTATCGACAGTCAGCTGTTGCATCTCTCATACAAAACCGCTTGTGACACTGGTGGAGCTCTGGTTGCCGTGCCGGTTAAAGACACTATCAAAACCGTGCATGACGACATAATAACCGGCACCCCAGACCGCTCAAACCTCTGTCAAGCCCAGACTCCACAGACCTTCAGGTTTGACGTGATTCTGAAGGCTCATATTCAGGCAGAACTGGATCGTTTTTTGGGAACAGATGACTGCTCACTGGTGGAACGGATGGGAGGGAATATCAAGATTGTACGGGGAAATTATCGTAACATAAAGATTACGACACCTGAGGATATGGTGCTTGCAGAGGCTTTTCTGGCTAATCCGCTGTAGAACTTTCTATAAGATTTAAGGCTAATAATGTTTTATACAACTTTTCCGGTCTGACCGGCTTGACCAGATGTGCAGCTGACTGAGCTGCTATATAGGCTTGAATCACATCATGGGGCGTACCCAGCGATGATAGAATAATGATATCAACCCCTCGATCAATCAAAATCCCTTGGTGTGCCTCAATCTTACGAATTGCTTTAGCAGCTCCATGACCATCAAGACCGGGCATCAGTATATCCATGAAAATCACTTGGTAGGGATGGTCAGTTGCCAGCGCGGCAACGAACATTTCTACCCCTTCATTGCCATTGGCTGCCATATCGCATGTTGCATATTCCAATAGCTGGGTAGCAAGCAGTTCACGGCTTAATTCATCATCATCAACGATCAGGCAACGTAACATTAACAATCCTTACTCATATGATTACGACATTTCGTATGTAGTAAGATATCATGATCATTTGTAAATACAAGCAACAAAGCCCCGTCACTCTTGTATGAGTAACGGGGCTTTGTGTTATTAATTCTGGCGGCGACCTA
>DIUT01000023.1 GCA_002423105.1 Geobacter sp. UBA6151
ACAACCACCTTTGAACTGAACCGCCTCAATTATCGCGGCTGCCAGGCCTGCGGTGCCTGCAAAACCGGCAGTGAAGAGTGCGTGCTGAACGATGACCTGCGTGTGGTGCTGGAGGCGGTACAGGCCGCCGATGCGGTGGTGCTGGCTACGCCGGTCTATTACGGCGATGTCACCGCGCAGCTTAAAGGATTCATTGACCGCACCTATTCGTTTTTGGTGCCGGATTACATCACCAACCCCAAGCCGAGCCGCCTTTCATCAAAAAAGCTGGTCTTTGTGCTGGTGCAGGGACACCCGGATGAAAAGCTCTTTGCCGACGTGTTCCCCCGTTACGAGCAGTTTCTCACATGGATGGGATTTAATGAAGTCAGCCTGATCCGCGCTTGCGGCATCGGCCCCGGCCATAATGATGTGGTGCCGGAACAGACCCTGCGGCAGGCGGAAGAAGCGGCAAAGGCCTTGATGGCACAATAGTGGAGAGGTGCTCCATGAATTCCGTTGCGCACATTGAGAAGGTCATTCGTGATTTCTGGACATCTGCCCCCAGCAACAGCCTGCATCTCGAAACCGGCGAGAAGGCCTGGGCAGAACCGCAGGTGGCGGTTGCACGGGGAGATGACCCCCTGTTCTACCGTATCAAGGAACTGATCGGCCCCTTTCTCTGGACGCCTGAAGAGGCGTATGCACTGGCGTTTCCCGACTCTCCGGTGCCTGCCAGGGAGTTGCGGGTGATCAGCTGGCTGCTGCCGCAGACGCCGGAAACCCGGGCCGACCAACGCCGGGAGAAGGCCCTGCCAGCCGGACGTTGGGCCCGTTCGCGGTTCCACGGCGAGGAATTCAACTGCGAACTGCGCCTCCACCTGGCAGAGACGCTGACCAGGGCCCGCTATCCCTCGGTGGCACCGGAACGGCTCCCCGGCTTCGCCTACCAACAATCGGAGCGTTTCGGCCTGGCCTCAAACTGGTCGGAACGTCACGTTGCCTTTGTGGCAGGCCACGGTACCTTCGGCCTTTCCGATGCCCTGATCACCCGCTGGGGCAAGGCGGTCCGCTTCGGTTCGGTGGTGTCGCGTATCGATCTGCCGGTGACCGGGAGGGTATACGGCGACGACCACCATGCCTGGTGCCTCTGGTATGCCAGGGGAACCTGCGGCGCTTGCGCCGGCCGCTGCCCGGCCGACGCCATCACGACGACCACGGGGCATGACAAGCAGGCATGTTTTACCTACATACGCGAGACAGCAGCCCCCTACGCAACGGCAACCTACGGCACCGGCGCTACCCCCTGCGGTTTATGCCAGGTCAGAATCCCCTGCGAGGACCGGGTACCGGCGGGGTTGTTGTCTTGAGGGACTGAGAAACGGGGCAACCAGCGGCTTTGCCCCTTGAAGTTCATATGTATCCTTTCTGCCTGTATTTCCGTCTGTAGTGTCGATGGCACTATCCGGCACAGGGAGGTGGTGCCTTTACCAAGGACAGCGGCCAGCGTGCCCTGGTGCGCAACGCCGCACGGGTGATCGCCTGGCAGGCCGGAAACTGCTTGTCCAGGGGAAGTTGATATTACTAATACCCGTAGTGAGGAGTTTCCATGAGCTTCCGCGTTCTGTTCTTCATCCTGTTTCTGCTGCAACTTTCTGTTGCCACTGCCCTGTGTGACGATGTTGATCTTGCCAAGCTGTTTAACGACCGTAAGGTGAACGGTACCCTGCTGATCGCCAACCTGGCGGGTACGAAGCAGTTCAGCCATAACGAAGCCCGCGCCCGGCAGCCGTTTCTGCCCGCCTCTACCTTCAAGATTCCCAACACCCTGATCGCTCTTGATGAAGGGCTGCTGACCGCACAGGAGCTGTTCAAATGGGATGGCGCGGACAAGGGTCTGGCCGCCTGGAACCGTGACCAAACCCTGTCCGCCGCCTTCAAAAACTCCTGTGTCTGGTGCTATCAGGAACTGGCTCAACGGGTCGGTACGGTCCGCTATCAGAGCTGGCTGAAGAAAATTCAATACGGTAATGGGCTGCCTCAGCCTGACCTGACCACCTTCTGGCTTAATGGCCATCTGCGGATCAGTGCAGCAGAACAGATGCGGTTTCTGCACAGACTGTACAAGCGGGAGCTGCCGTTCAAGGCCACATCCTATGACGTGCTGCGCCGGGTCATGTTGTTGGAGGAAAAACCGGACTATCGCCTGTATGCCAAGACCGGCTGGGCAGGCATGGGGCAGAAGGATGTCCGGCAAGTCGGCTGGTACGTGGGATATGTTGAAACCGGCAATGATGTCTGGTTTTTTGTTCTGAATATTGATATCAGCAAGCCTGCAGAAGCGGCTTACCGTCAGCAGATCGTGATGGAGGCGCTGAAGCTGAAGAAGATTGTACAGCCTGACTGATGCAGGAGAACTTTATGCGACGCAAGGAAAAGGAAATTCAACAGCCGGAGCTGATCCGGCGAATCATGGACGAGGCGCAGGTCTGCAGGCTGGGGCTGTGCAAGGACAATGTCCCCTACATTGTGCCGGTGTCATTCGGTTATGATGGCAGCTCCATCTACTTTCACACCGCCCTTGAAGGCCGCAAGAACGATTTTCTGGCTGCCGGAAATCGGGTCTGCTTCGAGTTGGAGCATGAGGTGGCCATTGTCCCCCATACTGATCTGGGCTGCGGCTGGACTTGCTCATTTTACAGCATTATCGGCTACGGCAGTGTGGAAGAGCTGACCGATGCCGCAGAGCGGGAACAGGGGTTGCAACAGATCATGCGGCACTACTCCGGCCGTACCTGGACGTTTCAGGAGCAGCATTTACAGCACACCAGGGTCTGGCGTCTGCGAATCGAGCAGATTTCCGGCAAGCAGTCCAAGGATAAGTTGGGGGCATAGGAAATGCATGTGGTGTCAACGTACTATTGGCATTCAAGATGATTCCAACCGGTAGGGGCGAAGCAGATGAACCTTGCTTCGCCCCTACGAGCCAAGTCTACCTCGTAAAATCCAAAACATCTATTCATAAAAAATCACCATAATTACTTAGTTNNCGGTGATGCGGAACAGCACGAGAGACAATCAGGAACGGTTGCTTGCCTTTCTGGCCACGGGAATTTATTCCTCGCCGGAGATACAGCAGCGCTTTGGCTTCAGTCAGCCGGTGATCTCCCGTTTGCTGACGCAGCTGGGCGACCGGGTGTTGGTGATTGGCAAGGCGCGCTCACGGCGCTACAGCAGGCTGCGTGACGTGCGCGGGCTTGGCGGAGCATTTCCGGTCCATGCCATTGACGCCGACGGTAACGCCCGTTTGCTGGGCAGGCTGTGTGCTGTGGCTCAGACCGATTTTCTCTGGCAGCCCCTTGATGACCGCGAGCAGGCATTCAAAAGCCTGCCCTGGTTTCTGGCAGATCTGTATCCGGATGGGTTTGTCGGGCGAGCCTTTGTGCGTAACTGCCATGAGGATCTGGGGCTTCCGCCGCGCAGTGTGGATTGGCGTGACGATCATGCGTTGATTGCCCTTGCCCGCCGGGGCGAAGATACAATGGGCAACCTGGTGGTGGGGCAGGAATCGCTGGACCGCTATTTCCGCATGGTTCAGACAACCGGCGCTACCATGGCTGCGGAAAAGCGGGAGGTTGAGTATCCCCGCCTGGCGCAGGAGGCCATGGCAGGGCAACCTGTCGGGTCATCGGCAGGGGGAGAGCAGCCAAAGTTCACCACCGCACTGGAGCGGGACGGAACCGTTCAAAATCTGCTGGTGAAGTTTTCGCCGCCGCTGGTCACGGAAGAGGGCAGGCGCTGGGCAGACCTGCTGCTGTCTGAACACCATGCCCTGCGGATTGCGCAGCAGGCCGGTATTCCGGCAGCCCGCAGCAGCGTTCTGGAGGCGGGTGGCCGTCTGTTTCTGGAGGTGCTTCGCTTTGACCGGACCGGCCTGTTCGGCCGTCTGCCGATTATTTCCCTGCGTGCTGTTGATAATGAGTTTTACGGCTATCAGGACAACTGGATCAACGCGGCCAACCGGATGGAGAACGACGGCAGGCTGTCGGCGCAGGATGCCTCCCGTCTGCGCTGGCTTGCGGTCTTCAGCAACCTGATTGCCAACAACGATCAGCATTTCGGCAATGTCTCCCTGATTATGACCGAAGGCGGCAAAAGGTTTCAGCTAGCCCCGGCCTATGATCTTCTGCCGATGCTCTACCGCCCTCAGGATGGAGCAGCGCCAGCCCCCACGTTTTTACCCCCTGCTGCTGTTGCCGGAGCGCAGCGGGAATGGGGTTCGGCCCTTGATGCCGCCTGCGAATTCTGGGAAGAGGCGGGGGCGGATGAACGGATTTCAGAACCGTTCCGGGTGGTCTGTGCGGAAAATGCTGCGGCGGTGCGGAGGTTGTTGTCGGCTCCTCGGTTGCTGTAATGCGAGTGCCACACAAGGTTTTAAGGGTTTTGAGCTGGAACAACGAATTCTTGCTCGGTGGTATTGCTTGAAACAAATGCGAGAGAAATCGGCGAGGTTTGAGAATAATTGAAGTAAGAGGGAGCGGGTTTGCATGGAACCGCATGAGCTTGGGAAAAAATACGACAGGATCGCCCTGTGGTGGCATGAGCAGCACCGCGAATCGGCCTACGGTATACAACAGCTTGAACGGGCAATGCGTTACGCCGTAGCCGGTGGCGGAACAGCGCTGGATGTGGGTTGTGGTGCCGGCGGCAGGGTCATCAATGCCTTGCTGGATCAGGGGTATGAAGTTACCGGCATTGATGTGTCGCCAGAGATGATCAGGCTGGCTACCCGCAACCACCCGGACGCTGTGTTTCATCTGCAGGACATCTGCACCTGGGAACCGGACGGAACATTCGACTTCATCGTTGCTTGGGACAGTATCTTTCATCTGCCGTTGCAGATGCAGCGGACCGTTATCGACAAGCTGTGCCGTTTGCTGAAGACGAACGGCATCGTGTTTTATTCGTTCGGCAATGCGACGGGCGACCACACCGATACTTGGCATGACGACGAGTTTTATTACAGCTCCATCGGCATGAATGGCAATCTGGCGGCATTGCTGGAGAACGGGTTGACCGTGCTGCATCTGGAACTGGATCAATTCCCGGAACAACGGCATGCATATGTCATTGGGCAAAAGCCATAACTATGTCATCTTGCATGGCGTGTCGGGTGCCGGGCCGTCAAGCATCTGGGGGCTGACCCAGTCCGCCATCAGCCTGCAGATCAAGAACCTGGAAAATAAGCTGGAGCCATGAGAAAAGCACGATGACCTCTATACACGATGCCCTGATCCCCGTGCTGGCCCTGATCCTGACCGGTTTTGCCATCCGGCGCACCGGTTTCCTGCCCGAAGAGTTCTGGCCCGCCGCCGAAAAACTGACCTATTTTCTGCTGATGCCGGCGGTGCTGATTCACAACCTGGCTGGTAAAAAGATCAGTGATCTGCCCTGGCAGAAACTGCTGCTGACGGTGGAAGGGGCGGTCGTTGCCAGCGCGCTGCTGGTGACGCTCTGGGGGCTTGCAAACCGGCGCATGGGCGGTCCGTCTTTCACCTCACTCTTTCAGGGGGGCGTCCGCTTCAACACTTTTGTGGCTCTGGCTCTGGCGGAGAACCTTTACGGCCGGGACGGCCTGCTGTTGGCGGCTCTCGGGGCCGGTTTCATGATCATCCTGATCAACGTGCTGTGCGTTTCAGTCTTTTCGCTGGCTGTTGATAACGGCAGCGGCACCGATCTGCGCAAGCTGGCCGTGGATCTGGCGCGCAATCCGCTCATCCTGGGCTGTGTTATCGGTGTGGGGTTGAACATCCTGGGGTTGAAACTGCCGACGGCCATTGACGGTATTCTGGCGCTGGGGGGAAAGGCCGCCTTTCCGGTGGGATTGATGGCGGTGGGGGCTGCCTACCGGGCGGGCAATTTGGCTATGCACTGGCGACCGGTTGCGGTGAGCAGCACGGTGCAGTTTGTCTGCAAGCCGCTGATCGCCTGGGGGTTGGCCGGAGCGCTGGGGCTTTCCGGCATGGCAGCCGGGGTGGCGGTGCTGCTCTTCAGCGTGCCCACCGCCCCGTCGGCCTATATCCTCTCCCGCCAGATGGGCGGGGACCACGACAGCATGGCCACCATCATCACCGCGCAGACCTGCCTCTCCTTTTTCACCTTGCCGCTCACCATCTGGCTGTTCCGCTGAAACAATACGTTGCAGAAGCCTTAACCGTTGTTCTTACTCATCCTGCTGCTGCCTCGCATACTGCCGTGGTGATGCCCCCAGCTCTTTGCGGAACATCTCGATAAAGGCGCTCAAGCTCTGATAGCCTAGGTCAAAAGCGATTCTCGTCACTTGCTGTCCCTGGTCCAGCCGCTTGACCGTCTCCTGCAGGACCAGCCGCTTGCGCCAGACCCCGAAGGTCAGGCCGGTTTCCGCCGCAAACAGACGGGCCAGGGTGCGGCTGCTGGCCCCGGCCAGTGTGGCCCAGTGGTCAAGGCCGCGGTTGTCCTCCGGGTTTTCCAGCAGCGCTTCGATCACCCGCATCACCCGCCCGTCCCGTGCCATAGGCAGGTGCAGTGGCGTCTCCTCTGCCTGGCTCAGTTCATCCAGCAGCACTTGCATCAACCGCCAGCCCGCATCTTCCGGTCGGTACTCCTCGCCGATCCGCACCGCCTTCAGGATCAGCTCTTTCAATAGCGGCGACACCCTCAGCACGGTACAGCGCAACGGCAACCCCGTGGTGGCGGTGGGGTCAATAAAAAGGTTGCGCAGAGCCACATCGCCGGGAAAGTAGACCTCATGTTCCTGGTCCGGCGGCACCCAGACCGCTTGGGATGGCGGCACCACCCAGATGTCCCGGCCGCAGATCACCCGCATCACGCCGCTGCTGGCGTAGATCAACTGCCCCCGTGGATGGGCGTGGACAGCAGCGCAGCCCACCTGCCGTGCCTGCAACCGTTGCGGACTCACCTCCAAGGCCAGGGGGATGACCGGCAGCGCGGCATCTAGCCGGTAGCCCAGCACAACTGGTGCTAGTCGTGTCAGTTTTGCGATATTCATTGACATACTATAGAAAGATTGCCAGGCAGAGGCAAGGTATAGTTTCCTTACTTATACCAAGGAGGAAGCACCCATGAACCGTAGCCATCAGAAACATATTGTGGAGCAGTTTACCCGGCAGGCTATTCCCTTTGCCAACCTGTTGAGGCATCTGGATGCCCTGGAGCTGTTGCTGAAGATGGCGCAGCCCGGTGAAAGCGACACCGTGCTGGATGTGGCCTGCGGTCCGGGACTAGTGGCCTGCGCCTTTGCTCCCTATGCCGGACAGGTGACTGGCATCGACATCACCCCGGCCATGATCGAACAGGCGCGGAAGCGGCAGCAGGAACAGGGGCTGGCCAACCTGGACTGGCTGGTGGGAGATGCCCTGCCGCTGCCATGGCCGGACAACAGCTTTTCACTGGTGATTACCCGCTACAGTTTTCACCATTTTCAGGTGCCGCAGGCGATGCTGGCGGAGATGATCCGAGTCTGCTACCCCGGCGGTCGGGTGCTGGTGGCGGATGTGGCTATGGACTCGACAAAGGTTGCAGCCTACGACCAGATGGAGCTGATGCGCGACCCCTCCCACACCCATGCCCTGACCACGGAGGAGTTTGCGGCGCTGTTCCGCAGTTCCGGCCTGGCTGACTGCAAACAGGCGGAATACGGCGTGGAGCTGGAACTGGAGGCGCAGCTTGCCGCCTCCTTCCCGGCGCCGGGTGACCGGGAACGGCTGCGAGAGAGGGTCATTGCCGATATCGGCAGGGACAGCCTGGGAATCAACGCCCGCCACCAGAATGGCCTGGTGCGTTACACCGTGCCCATCGGCGTTTTCGCGGGCAGGAAGGAGCGGTAGCCATGGACTGGATGAATTATGACGGCAAGTCAACGGTTGAGGATATCCGCAAACGGTTCGATGCCGACGTGGAGCGATTTTCCAATCTTGAAACCGGCCAGAGCGCAACCATTGATGCGCCGCTGGCCATGGAGCTGATCACTCACGCCGCGGTGGCGTCCAGTTCGCCGATCCGCCGGGCGTTGGATATCGGCTGCGGCGCGGGCAACAACACCCTCAAGCTGTTGCAGCTCGCAGCGGCCCCCTTTGACTGCGATCTGCTGGATCTGAGCCTGCCGATGCTGGAACGGGCCAATGAACGGGTGCGACTGGCCACCCGCGGCACGGTCAGGATATTTCAGGGAGACTTCCGCAGGGTTGACCTGCCGGAACAGGGATATGACGTGATCCTGGCCGCGGCAGTGCTGCACCATCTGCGAGATGATACTGATTGGGAAACCGCCTTCAGCAAGCTTTACCGCCTGACCGCGTCGGGGGGCAGCGTCTGGATTACTGATCTGGTGGCTCATGAAACCGGGCCGGTGCAGCAGATGATGTGGCAGCGCTATGAAGCGTACCTCTGCGGACTGGGGGGCGACGCTTACAGGGATAAAGTGGTGGACTACATCCAGCAGGAGGACAGCCCCCGGCCGGTGACCTGGCAACTGGATCTGCTGCGCCGCGCAGGCTTCAGCCGGGTGGAACTGCTGCACAAGAACTTCTGCTTTGCCGCCTTCGGGGCGGTGAAAAACGACAGGGCGTGCTGAACGGTTGCATCGGCCGCAAAGGCGGTTATACTACCGCAAGCGGCAACTGTTCGCAGACTCCATCTTTGTTGAAGAAAGCCCGGTATATGAGAACAGCCACCGATACCAGCCCGCGTAGCGCCGCTATTCCCGGCCTTATCGGCATCGGCGTTGCGCTGCTGTTATACGCCATCTTCCGCTGGTGGGGATTCCTGGTGCTTTTCCCCTGGATCGGCTCTGCCATTTCCGTGGGTATCCTGATCGATCGCAGACTGGCCCGCAACCGCAAAGGGATCGGACGGCGCATCGCCCTGTTGCTGAACGTTCCGGCCCTGCTGCTGTTTGTACCCATTGCCAACAATGAAAACCTGCAACTTGAAGGGATTGTCCTGTTGCTTTCCATCGGCTTTTTCGGCAAGGGGGTGATCCATTATGCCGTGGCCAAGGTGTTTGGACCGCTTGTCTGGGGGCAGGGCTTCTGTTCCTGGGGCTGTTGGACCGCTGCCATCCTCGAATGGTTGCCCCTGCCGGAGGCGGGCAGAACACCGAAGCGGTTGAAGTCGTTGCGTTATCTGGCTCTGGCTCTCTCCATCGGCCTGCCGCTGGCCCTGATACTGGCAGCGGGCTTTGACGTGCGGCAGCAGTATTTTCGCAAACAGGAAATGCTCTGGATGTTCGCGGGTAACGGCGTCTATTATCTGCTGGCGGTGCCACTGGCGTTCTGGTTTAAAGACCGTCGGGCCTTCTGCAAGATTATCTGTCCGGTGGCGCTGATCATGAAAGTGCCGACCGCCTTCCGTCGCTTGCGAATGCGGCCGACAGCGGTAGACTGTGTGCAGTGCGGCGTTTGCACCCTGGTCTGTCCGATGGAAGTGCAGGTGATGGATGCCATTGCAGCGGGTCGTGATGTGGGTGATACGGAGTGCATCCACTGCGGCGCATGCCGCAACCGCTGCCCGGTAGGGGCCATATGCTGACTGACGCAGAACTGATTACGGGAGATCGTCATGAAAGACCTGAGTGGACAGCAGGCGTTTCCTTTTGTTCTGAAAGATACCGCCGAGGGTGAACATTGCCTTGAAGAGTACCGGGGAAGCTGGCTTTTGCTGATGTTCCACCGCCACCTTGGCTGACTGCCCTGCCGGGCGCACATCACGCAGTTGCGTGATCATGAAGCGGAGCTGAACAACTTGAAGGTCAAGGTGGTGATCGTCACCTTTGAGAACGATTTCTTTGCCCGTTCCTACATGGAGGAGACCGGCCTCAACTGGCCGCTCTTAATCGATGCCGGACGGGAGCTGTACCACGCGTACGGCATGTTGAAGGCTTCTTTCTGGGATCTGTGGGGACCGAAAAGCTGGCGAGTCTATCTACAGGAACTGTTAAAGGGACAGAAGCTGCACCGGCCCACCAACGACATCCATCAGCGGGGCGGTGATGTACTGGTGGACCCGGACGGCATCATCCGCCTGCACCATGTGGGCACGGGACCGGCGGATCGCCCGTCGGTGGAGACGATAGTGAGTGTAATACGGAGCTTTCATGACCATTAAGGCTGCCACATTGGAGACCGTCGGCACCATCCCCCTCTTGCAAACCCTGGGGATCAGGCTGCTGGAGATCGGCGACTGCCACGCCGTGATGGAGGTCACGGTGGACGATTGTCACCGCAACTACTTCGGTGGCGCCCATGGCGGCTTGCTGGCCACCCTGGTGGATACCGCCGCCTTCTTTCCTCGCCCGCTGCTCCCCTCCGGCACTCCCTGCACCACCACCAGCCTGAACGTCGTCTATGTCCGCCCCGCCAGTGTGGGGGACCGGCTGACCGCCCGCTCCGAACTGCTGCATATCGGCCGCCGCACCGCCAGCGTGCGGGTGGTGGTATCCAACCAGCACGGCAAGCTGGTGGTTCACGGTATCGCTTCGCTGATGCTGACCGGTGCGTGCACCGGAATCGATCAATCATAAGGTGGTCAGTAACTGCATTTTGTAGTATCACTAGTTTTGTCTTCCATGACCGATTATTGATTGATATAGTGCCACGTCCGACAGACACCAAGAGGACGAAACATCTGTTAATATGCTGTAATCACTAATTTTTCTCCTTTGTATAAACGATTGCCCTGTATCCGTAAAACCAGGGGGATTGTGGTCAACGACGACCAGATGATTCTGCAAGGTAGATGCAATAGCTACCGCCAGTGCAAAAAGACGTCAATGACCTTACGGAGGTAAAAATAATGTTGTTCAAGCCCGCCACCTTTTTGATGAAGCGCCTGACCTATTCAGGCAAGATGCTCGTATCCGGCTTTTTCTTCTGCATTCCCATCATCCTTCTGGCTTATTTCCTTATCACCAATATACGGGATCAGGTAGCGTTTGGCGCGAAAGAGCAGTTCGGCGTTCAGTACGCTACTCCACTCAAGAATACGTTGCAGCATCTTTTGCACAACCGCCGGGTGGTTCTGCAGGGCAAAGCGCCTGCTGCTCCGGATCAAGTACTGGCTGAACTTGACCGGGTTGAAGCGAGTCAGGGAGGGGTGCTGGCCACGAAAGAGTCGCTTACGGCACTGAAGGCCAAGATGGCCACAGTGAGTGGGCTGAAAGAAGCAACCCCGCGGAAGACATTCGAGGCGCATTCGGCGCTCGTCAACGACCTGCTGGCCATGATTGTGCTGGTGGCTGACAATTCCAACCTTACCCTTGATCCGGATATCGACAGCTATTATCTCATGGATACCCTGATCACCAAGCTTCCTCCGCTGGCCGATGTTCTGGGACGCATTGATGTCATTGTCTCGCACTCCGGTTCAGAGGCGCTTACCGCTGACGACAGAACCGAATTGGTTGTGCTTTCCGGCCAGGCCAGGACGCTGGTTGAGGCGATTAACAAGAATATCCGCGCTGCATGTGCCAAGAATCCGGCGCTTACTCAGCCGCTGCAAGGTCCGCTGCAAGATCTGAGCACCTTTGCCGATGCCTATCTGAAAGCCGTGACCGCCTACGGCGGCGGCGTCAATGCACCGTCTGCTGCGCTCAGCCAAAGTATGTCCAAGAGCGCAAGCGCCACACTTGATGCTGTTTTCAAGTCAGTTGATGTTGTGGCGCCGAGCCTGGACGGGCTCCTGATTGCGCGCATTCAAACGTTCAAATCGCGGATGTACCTCTATCTGTCCATCTGTTTCGTTGCCTTTCTGTTGGGCGTCTATCTCAACATCGGTTGTTTTCTGTCAGTACGGGATGGTATTGCGTCTATCTGCGTCGTGACCGGCAAGGTTCATTCCTTTGCCGGTCTGTTGTCCACCAGTGTCGATCAGCAAGCCGGTTTTTCAAGCCAGCTCTCCAGTTCAGTGACTGAGATATCAACCACCATGGAGGAGTTTTCTTCCACTGCAAGCCTGATCGCCAATCACAGCCATGAAGTGGTGGGTATTGCTGACCAGAACATGCAGGGTTCAACCCGTGCCGCTTTGGAAGTTGAGGTTCTTCTCGAGAAAATGAATGCCATAGCCAGCGACAATGAAACCAGCCTGCAAGAGATTGTGGCGCTGGGACGCAAGTCGAAAGATATCACCAGGATCATGGAGATCATCGGCAACATTGCCAACCAAACCAAGTTGATTGCCTTTAATGCCGCTTTGGAAGCGGCCAGCGCCGGTGAAGCGGGTAAACGGTTCGGGGTCGTGGCGGTGGAAATCCGGCGGCTGGCTGATAGTGTGGTGGAATCTGCCGCTAACACCGAGTCGAAGATAACGGAGATTATTGAGGCGGTTAACCGTCTGGTGATCACGTCTGAAAAAGGGGCCAATATCATTCGTGAGGGGGTAGAGTACTCGGGGCGGATCATGCAGATGTTTAATGATGTGGTGGACGGATCAGTAGCCACCAGCGAAGCGGCGAAGCAAATCTCCCTGTCAACCCAACAGCAACAGATTGCCAGCAGTCAGGTGGTCTTGGCGTTGCGCGACATCCAGGAGGGGACGCATCAATCGTTTGAATCGATCAAGCAGATGAATGACATCGGCAAAGACCTGACAGCCATGTCCAACGACCTGAAGGGTATAATGGAGCGTTTCAGCCTCTATGTGGCGTCAGACATCTGAGCAGGGCAGGCAAGTATAGAGGACCGCACCTTCAGGAGACGAGTCAATGCGCCGATTGAACGTTGCATTACTGCTGTTTATGAGCCTCTGGTTTCTTGGTGGCTGTGCGATCGTCAACCTGCGGAAAGATGTCCAGTTTTCAAAAGACTCCTGCCTGCTTTTTGGTGAAATTGTCAGCCATTCCCCGTTAAACAAGCCCATCATTGTTATCGCTTATGCAACCGAAGGCGATAAGGTCATCATCGGGGATTATGCCGTGTTGAACGAACCGGGGCCTTACGAACTGCTGGTTCGACAGGGGCGTTATCGCATTTTTGCCTTCGAGGACAGCAATGGCAATCTGGCCTATGATCATGGGGAGTGGGCAGGGCACTATGAAAAGCCGGAGTACGTAACTCCTCAACCGGGAGGGGTCGAGTGGGGGCTTGACCTTAAACTCTCCGATAGTCGCGACCGGCATGTGCCCTCACTGGCCGACACCTTGCTTGCCTATTCAGGCGGCAAGAGAAAACAGTCCACCTCAGCGGGTGCGTTGGCTGATCTCGATGATCCGGCCTTCTCGGCGGAACAGGGGAACATTGGATTCTGGGCTCCGCTGGATTCTTTCAGGCTCACTGGCTGTAATATTTATTTTCTCGAACCGTACGACCGGAAAAAAATACCGGTACTGTTGGTCCATGGTGCTGCCGGTTCCCCGCAGGACTGGCGGTATTTTATCAAGAACATAGACCGTTCCCGCTATCAGCCGTGGATCTTTTCCTATCCGTCCGGCGCCAGACTGCAAACAATGTCGTTGTTTCTGCGCAAGAAGCTCTATGACCTTGATCGGAAATATAACTTCGACCAGTTATTTGTTGTGGCGCACAGCATGGGGGGGCTGGTGTCCCGATCCGCCCTGATCGAGAAGGATCAGCACAACCGGGCCGTGAAACTTTTTGTCTCCATCTCCACGCCGTGGGGCGGAGAATCATGGGCAAAAACAGGTGCTCAAAACCCGGTTGCCGTAATTCCCAGCTGGAAAGACATGGCGCCTGACAGTGAGTTCATCCGCACTGTTTTTGCCACAAAACTCCCCGATACGATCAGATACTACCTTTTATTTGGTCACAAGGGAGGGGGAAGCCTCTTTCGGCAGAACAATGACAACACCGTGACACTGGAAAGCATGCTTGACCCGAGGGCACAGGCCGAAGCGCTGAAGGTGATGGGTTTTAACGAAGATCATATCAGTATCATCAACAGTGCCGAGGTCTTTGCGCAGTTCAAGGCGATTACCGCAACGACTGAGACAAACCTCAAAAAGACACTTGCTTCAACCCGTGGTTATGTAGATGTCCGGCACAATTTTCTCCCTGCCGATGTAACAAAACCCCTGCAAATGTCCCTTGTGCTTGTTCCCGCAAAATCAGATGACCAGGAGACACAAATCAAGGTTGATCCCTTCCTGAAAAGGCAGGAGACCGGAGCGGTCACGCCTGGCGAGTATGAAGCGAGTCTCTGCGCCCTGGGCTTCAAAACCGAACCGGTGAGCGTGCCTGTTTCCATCACTGCCGGCAAGATTGCCGACGTCAGCTACACCTTGATACCCCAGGGGATGGTAGCCGGTCTGATCACGGCCACGACGTCGGACGACGACAGTTATTGGGGATTTCTCCGGTCGTTACCGGACAAGGTCAAAATCAGCAGCATCAGGCTTACCGGAGCTGGCATTACTCGAACGCTCGTCCCCTCCGACGATATGACCGACAAGGAGATGCTCAACAGCTTTCTTGCGTCCAAGGATTTTATTAGCAGGAACGGGTTCGCGTTTTTCGATCTCCCCGCCGGAGAATACACGGTATCCATTGAAGCGGACGGCTACAAGCCATCAACAACAGTTGTCAAGGTTCAGCCGGGTGAGTTCAACCCTCCGCCACCGTTCAGGCTTGTACTAAAGTAAAATCCCAAACAACAATCGCACTTGACTGTGTTAACGCTTAAACGTACTTTTATAAGTACAGATAAGGACAGGTAAGGAGGTTGCCATGTCACACACATTGTCAATTATGGAAGCACGAAAACAGCTTACGTCCCTTCCAGAAACACTTTTCCACAACGGACAGCCTGATGTTCTGGAAATCACTCGCCGTGGCAAACCGGTGTTAGCTGTGTTGCCATGGGAATTGTACGAGGCGGTTTCGGAGACGCTGGAGGTTATGGGGGATAAAGAACTGATGGCTCAATTACGTCAGAGCATACAAGAGATCGATTCCGACAAACTCATCTCCTGGGATGATGCCAAACAGGAGCTTGGCCTGTGAAGTGGCAGATTTTGCTTACACCAACAGCATTGAAACTTTTGTCGGACATTTCCGACAGACGCATTCGTGAGAAAATCGGAGCGGTAATTGATCGTCTGACTGAAGACCCGGAAAAACAGGGCAAGGCCTTGCTTGGTGAATTGGCAGGGTTTCGCAGTATTAGGGTTGTTGGGCAACGTTACCGCATCATATATCAGATCAGAGATAACACTATTGTTGTAGTTATTGTTGCCGTTGGTATTCGGCGTGATGGAGCCAAAGATGATATCTACAATCTGGCGAAGAAGCTTTTTAGGTTGAGATTGTTAAGCGAGTGAGTCCGCAAATATTCCGGGTACAGTAGAGAGCAGTATAGAGAGTGTGCGGATATAGTTACGTAGCGCCGGTTTTGGTGGATGTTGATGAGGATTGGACTGGCGATTGAGTAATTTTGCTTGTACTTTATGTGCGCAGGGGCTGGCCAACAAGGAGTTAGAGTTTTCCAAAGGAGTTTGTTGTGGTCAGTATAATTGAATGCAATTCTATTGAAGACGTCCGTACAAATATTGACCGCATTGACCGGCAAATAGTCAGTCTTCTGTCTGAGCGTGGAGCCTACGTTAACCAAGCGGCAAGGTTCAAGAAAACCACAGACGACGTAAAAGCGCCTCAACGTGTAGAACAGGTAATTGCCAAGGTCACAGCGCTTTCACAGGAACTTGGGGCAAACCCATCTGTTACGGAACAGGTTTACCGTGCAATGATTTCAGCCTTTATTCACGCAGAGCTGGTTGAACATACCGCACTCAACAATCACTCCTAACGGGAGCGTGAAACCTGCTCTCTACTCATTCCGTCTACGAGAAAAGCAGAGGACACAATGAAAAAGAAATCCGGCGAGCACAGGAGATTGTTTGACAAAGACAAATTCCCCGAACGAACCGACGTGCTGAATATTGTTCTGGATCACGTCCCGCAGGGAATGGTGGTCGTAGGGGCGGACTATCTTGTGATGGCGTTCAACCGCCCTTTTGAGAATGCGTTTCAGTTCACACCCGGCGTGGTCGAGGTGGGCGTCGATTTTCGGGATCTCCTGAAAATATGGGCTGATACAACCGGGCAAGATCAGCAAATGCTCGACTATGCAATCTATCAACTCGACGAGCCCACTCCCTTCGAATTCGAATTTCCCCAGCTCATCAATGGCGAACCTTGTTGGTGTCTGCTGACCCACAGCCCGTTGCCCGGCAAAGGTTTTGTCAGGACGTTTACCGACATCACCAAAAGGAAGGTGCTGGAAGCCAGCTTGATGAAGCTCTCCCGCGAAGATACGTTAACCGGTTTGTATAACCGTCGCACCATCCTGGAAGCCTTGGAAGAGGAAATCAAGCGGGGGCAGCGCTATAACCGTCCGTTGTCATTCCTGATGATCGACATCGATCATTTCAAGAAGATCAACGACCAATGGGGACACCCGGCCGGCGATCAGGTGCTCAAGTCGTTTGCTGCGGAATGCCTGTCGGCGAAACGGGAAAACGACAAGATCGGGCGTTTCGGAGGGGAAGAATTCGTGATGGTACTGCCCGAGACCGCCAAAGCGGACGCCGAGCTTGCCGCCGAACGGATCAGGAAATGTACTGCGGAAATGGGCATCAAAACCAAGCACGGCACGGCCACGATTCCGGTAACCGTAAGCATCGGCGTGACCACCGCAACCGGCTGCGACGACATCGAGGCTGTCATCGCCCGTGCAGACGTGGCATTGTACGAAGCCAAGAGCAAGGGAAGAAATTGCGTGGTGTGCAACTGAGGGAAAACCGCAGATACCCGCCGTGGCACGGACAACCGAAAAAAGCTGAGGAGTCTTTGCTGAAGTAGCTCGCGCAATTGGCGAAGCACATCGCCGCTATACTCGCAGGATTAACTTTCGCGAAAGTGGCGTGGCCACCTCAGAACTCTCCGACATGTTGAGAGGGAGGGACTGGTATTGAGTAATTTTGCTCAATCATTGAGTAAAATTGCTTGAACTTTGTTTTTAGCAGTGGTATTAGGTGGTTATGAGCTATATTCGTCCACTTGTATCCTCGTTATCGAGCCTGTTTTCCCGCCCTTCACCGGTTATTCATGTCATGATCGGTCCTCGTCAGGTAGGTAAGACCACTATTGCCCGCCAGATTCAGGAATCCATTGACATCCCGACTCTCTATGCGACGGCGGACAGCCCGGTTCCCCTTGATTCCGGCTGGATCGAAACTCAATGGCGCCGGGCAGCAAGCGACGCAACGGCTGCGGGTTCACCGGTGCTGCTTGTACTCGACGAGGTGCAGAAGGTGCGGGGCTGGAGTGAAGCCCTCAAGCTGCTGTGGGATAACCGGCACACCAGCCCTGAAATCCGTCTGCTGATTCTCGGCTCGTCGGCGTTGATGATGCAGGAAGGACTGACTGAAAGCCTGGCCGGACGTTTTTTTCTGCATCGCTGCACCCACTGGGGCTATGCCGAGTGCCGCGAAGCCTTTGGCCTGAGCCTGCACCAGTGGATCTACTTTGGCGGGTATCCGGGAGCGGTTGCCTTTATGACGCCGGAGAGCGACTGGAAACGCTACATCACAGATTCCCTGATTGAAACCGTCCTGGCGCGCGACGTACTCCAGATGTCCCGGATCACCAAGCCGGTATTGCTTCGTCACCTGTTTGCCCTGGCCGCCACTCTCCCGGCCCAATCGGTCTCCTATACAAAGATGCTGGGCCAGCTTCATGATGCTGGCAATACTACAACCCTGGCCCACTACCTGAAGTTGCTGGAGGCGGCATTTCTGATCAGCGGATTGGAGCTTTTCTCCCAGGGGATTCAACGCAAGCGGGGGAGCAGCCCAAAGCTGATATTATGGAACAATGCGCTGGTAAACGCCCTGTCCGTGCGGACGTATGCAGATGCGGTGGCGGACACGATCTGGTGGGGGCGGCTGGTGGAAAATGCCGTAGGGGCACACCTGTGCAACAGTCTCAATTCGGTGGAATACGGTATTACCTACTGGCGTGATGGAGATCATGAGGTTGATTTTGTTGTTACCAGGGGTGGGGATGTGTGGGCCATTGAAGTAAAAAGCGGACGAAGCGGCAGAAGCTCTGGGCTCGCCCGCTTCAGGCAACGTTATCCCGCGGCAAAGGTATTGCTTGTGGGAGCGCAGGGGATTCCGCTGGAGGAGTTTTTCAGCCGGGACGCGGCGGCGTGGCTGGTGGGATAGGGGATTGTGCGGAGCCGACTGCTGCTGTGACGGGGAGGTCGTTCCTTGACGGCACAATAATGATCACTGGCTAAATGTTCCAGCGAGAAGGTTGAGTGCGGCATGCTCAGTCAGCTCTGCGTGAACCTGCTGGGATATCCCTAAGCGCTGGGGTTGGAAGGGTTGGCAATTTCCTTGAAGTTGTTTTCATTTAGCCGCATATATTTCTTTCAATCAGCCGACAGGTTGCTGAATGTGGCTGATCTAAGCGCACCGTTTCAGCTGAGTCGTCCAACCATCCGTGAGTACGTCACCCTGCTTTCCCGTCTCTTTCTGCTGGAAGAGCTGCCCCCCTGGCACAGCAACCGTTTGAGCCGCCTGATCAAAACCCCCAAGCTGCACCTGGGGGATACCGGCGTTGCCTGTGCGCTACTGGGTTTGAATGCTGAAACACTGACCAGCGACCGGACGCTTTTAGGGCAGCTTCTTGAAAGCTTTGTCTTTCAGGAACTGCGCCGTCAGGCAAGCTGGCATGAAGAACCGGTAGCGTTCTATCACTTCCGGGACAAGGACGGTGTTGAGGTTGACATGGTACTTGAAGGAGATGGCCAGCGTCTGGCAGGCATAGAGGTAAAAGCTTCAGCAACCGTTACAGCGGCTGATTTCAAGGGGCTGCGCAAGCTGAAGGAGGCGGTTGCAGAGCGTTTTGCTGCCGGTGTGGTGCTCTACGATGGAGAATCAACCGTAACCTTTGGCGACAGGCTGTTTGCCGTGCCGATCAGGAGCTTATGGGAGTCTGAAGCATGACACCACGGCAGCTGTTTACCATGAAAATTCGGATTGCAACTTCGGATTTTCGCGGTAGATTGCATTAATGATTATGCCAATGGCAGTTACCCCACAACACTCAAAAGGTTGGCCGACATTCCGGTAGTCTCCCTGGCTGACGTTAGCTATGGGGATGCCGTTTGAATAAATGTTCCATTTGGGAAGATCACCAGTTCACGCGCGCGCGTGAACTGGTCAATTACGAGTTGGATGATTGACCCAGAAGGGAATAAAACAGGAATTGCTCGACGCTTTGAGGTGCTAGAATGGCGTTTAAATTGATTTTCGACGAAGCTGCAATGGAAAATCTTATTCCGAAGTTGTCTGGACATCCAATATATGCTGCATCGGGTGGCGGCTTATTCACACCAGGTATAGTAGATATTCTTAGTGAAGAGGGGATATCGGATCGCTGGCAACCAGGAAATAATCTCACGAGACAGTTAATTCTCGGCGCGGAAGCGTGTCGTGATGTGCTATTTTATGTAAATCAGTTTCTTGACACAAACACCAGAAGACGCGCAATGAACCGCATGGCGGTGCCAGTATGCAGCATGATAGATATTGTATTGCAACTTCTAACAGTAACAAACCACGAAGAGTTTCGTAAAATTCGAGAGTATTCCTGGCCACCTCAGGATCGCGACACCTACCAGAAGCTTGCCAGGCGTCTAAGGAAAAACAAAAATCACAGGTCCCTCCGTAAGGTTCGTAATAAACTTGCAGCACATCTAGACACAAATATTTTTACTGAAAGAACCACACGACTGAACCCTGATGACATTTTAGCTCCACTTGCTGACTGTCTAGTGCTGCTCATTCTATCAATCAATTACCCGTCAGAATTCTTTTGTTGGATTAGACCTGTTGGGCGTCTTGAGGATAGACAACACATGGTTGTAGAAACAATGTATTCATACCCTCTCTGTGTTCGATGGATTACTGACTTGGAAGGTCATGTAAAGGGCGTTGATTCTATGATGATAGCAGCAGACCCTCGGCACGAGCTTCAAGAGCCAATTATGGAAACAGTACGAACCTATAATAGCCTCATAAGGGCCGTCGATAGCCAGTTGTCACCAATCTACATGACACCAACAAAAGATTTGGTTCCAGATGGAGGAGGGATGTATGCCACTTCTTCCAGTGAGGGCAAGGCAGTGAAGCCTGGCCTAGAAAAATTAATCTTGGCAAAAACTTCGCCTACTTGAACGGACTAGTTTACGATATGGCTCGGCTCTTCGTCGAATTGAATGGGTAAGCATGCTATAGTGCGTCCATCATTGAATGGAGGTTTTGCATGCAACCAGAACAGCTCTTTGGTATGGCCCTTGGTATTGTTTCTCCCTGGGAGGTAAAGGAGATTTCCTTTTTCCCAGAATCCAAGCGGCTTGATATTTCTATCGACTTTCAGAAAGGCGCTCAGTTTCCCTGCCCGGTCTGCGGCAAGTTATCGCCGGTGTACGACACAACAGAGAAAGAATGGCGCCACCTGAACTTCTTTCAATATGAGGCATACCTGAAAGCGCGAGTGCCTCGTGTGCAGTGCCCGGACGCAGACTGTGGTGTGAAGCAGGTCAGCGTACCGTGGGCTCGGACCGGTTCCGGCTTCACCCTGTTATTTGAAGCCTTGGTAATGACCATGGCCCGTGACATGCCGGTTAACGTCATGGCGCGTCTTCTCACCGTGAATGACAAGCGGCTTTGGCGGATTATTACTGCCTATGTTGATGCAGCCCGGAGCAAGGAGGATTTTTCGTCAGTCAAGCATGTTGGTGTTGACGAAACATCCATCAGAAAAGGGCACAAGTACCTGTCCTTCTTCTTCGATCTTTCCAGAAGAAAACTGCTGTTCGGCACCGAAGGGAAGGACCACACTACCATTGAGCAGTTTGTCAGTGACCTGAAGGCCCATGGCGGCAAGCCGGAGCAGATAACCGCTGCTGCCATAGATATGTCCAAGGCATTCATAAAGGGAATCCAGGATCAGCTTCCCAGTGCCGTCATCACCTTTGACAAGTTCCATCTCATCAAGCTGATGAATGATGCCCTTGCCAAGGTACGGGCTGAAGAAGCGCGGCAATTTCCTGAATTTCTGAAGCAGAGTCGCTACCTGTTCTTAAAGAATCCAGAAGATTTACGTCCAGAAGAGCAGGACCGACTGGACAACATGGTTCAGAACCAGTGTCACAAGAGCGTTGAGGCGTATATACACAAGCTCAATCTGCAGAACGTGTACTTTGCCGGGAGTAAGGCGGAGGCTGCCGGGTTACTCCAGCAGTGGCACAAGCAAGCATCTAAAAGCACATTGGCCCTCATGCAGAAGATGGCCAGAACTATCAAAGAACACTGGGATGGTATTCTGAGTCACTTCGACAACCGACTGACGACCGGCTTCCTGGAAGGGGTCAACAGCCTGATCCAGTCAGCCAAGGCAAGGGCACGGGGCTACCGCAACCCCAAAAACATGATCACGATGGCATACCTGATAGCAGGGAAGCTCAGCTT